>NZ_JBOHHW010000034.1:0-57731 GCF_050725575.1 Sphingomonas sp.
GCATCCGCCTTCCTCCTTTTGAGGATCGTATCGACCGCGAGTATGACTCACGCCACCGCAAATGGAAACGGGCGATCGGAAACGGATGCGCAGCCCGGTATGCGCCCGACCAGCGATGAATCGACCCACGTGGTGCCATGGCGGGTTCGCATAGATATGGGACACCCATAGTCGCATATCTGCGGCACGCGACGCATGTCATGAAGGCCGCGAGAGAGAGAGGATTTCTGAATGATGGCCTGGATTGGCTATAGCGTGCTGGCGGGGGCAGTCGCCTATTTGTGCGGCGCAATCCCGACTGGATATTGGCTAGGCAAGTTATTGAAAGACATAGATATTCGTGAGCATGGTTCCGGATCTACCGGCGCCACGAATGTCTTGCGCACATTGGGCAAAGTGCCCGCTTTGGCGGTACTGCTGATCGATTTGCTCAAGGGCGCCGCCGCCGTCGCCTTTGCCTATTGGCTCTTTTCGCTGCCGGCGGTGATCGCCGTCGCACCGGCCGGCTTCCAGGCCTGGTTGCCCTGGGAAATCGCGACCATCGCACTGATAGCGATTGTCGGACACAGCCGATCGATCTGGATCCGGTTCACTGGCGGCAAATCGGCAGCCACGGGATTGGGCGTGTTGCTGGCGCTATCCTGGCAAGTGGGACTGGGCGTTGCGATCAGCTTCGCTATCGTCCTGGCCGTGTCCCGGATCGTGTCGCTCAGTTCGATACTGGCGGCAGTGACGGCCGTCGTCCTGATGGTAATGTTTCATCAGCCCCTGGCTTTCCTGCTCATGGCGATCGCCGGTGCGCTGTTCGTCATTGTGCGCCACAAGGCCAATATCCGGCGGCTCCTGGCGGGCACAGAATCCCACATCGGACAGGCCTAGCCATATCGGTCCAGGCCACTGGCATGCATGCTCCCCGCCTATGGGGAGCACGCATGCCTCTTTTGCCCAATTAGCGGATCAGCGCAGCCCGCCACTGGCGATAAGCTTCTCACCCGTCAGCCAGCGTGAATCGTCGGAGGCCAGGAACACCGCGATGGTCGCGATGTCGTCCGGCTGGCCGATCCGGCCAAGCGGCGTCTGCGCCACGATAGCGTTGATGAAATCCGACCCGATAAAGCCCGCGCTATGCACGCCCTCAGTCTCGACCGCGCCCGGGTTGATCGCATTGACGCGGATCTTGCGCGGACCGAATTCGACCGCCAGCACGCCAGTGATCGCGTCGACCGCGCCCTTGGTGCCGGTATAGACGGTCGAGTCCGGCGGGAACAGGCTGGTCACCGCCGACGAGATGTTGATCACGCTGCCGCCTTCGCCGAGATGCTTCGACGCCGCCTGCGTGGTCAGCAGTACGCCAAGCACATTGACGTCGAACATGCGGCGGTACAGCTCTTCCGTCACCGCCTCGATCGGCGCGAATTCATAGACGCCCGAATTGTTGACCAGCACGTCGAGCCGCCCGAAATTGCTCACCGCCGCGTCGATCACGCTTTGCGCGTCGCCAGCCTTGGTCACGTCGCCCTGCACCGCGACCGCCTTGCCGCCGGCAGCGGTGATCGCCTGGACCACCGCATCCGCGCCCGCCTTGCTCGAGGCATAATTGACCACCACCGCGGCGCCCTCCGCCGCCAGCGCCTTGGCGATGCCCGCGCCGATACCCTTTGATGCGCCGGTAACCACTGCGACCTTGCCTGCCAGTTTCGACATGATTCATTCCTTTTGACGATAGACCGGTCGCCGACATGGCAGGCCTTAGTCCCGTTGTTCGGAATGTTGGAACTATTGAACTTACGGTCAAGCCCCGCTATCTAAAAAAATATGAGACCGTTGCTGCATCCTTCGATCGACGACATCCGGCCGGAAGCGGTGCTTCACGCCTTGTCGGATCCGGAGCGCGCGGCGATCTTCGCCGGGATCGCCGGCGCCGGCTGTGTCGAGAAATGCTCGGCCTTTGCCAGCTTTGGCGACCGGGTCATTCCCAAATCCTCGCTGTCGCAGCATTTCAAGATCCTGCGCGAAGCCGGGCTGATCCGGTCCGAACGGCACGGGGTGGAAATGCGCAACACGTCGCGTTGTGGGGAGGTGGATGCGCGCTTTCCGGGGCTGGTTCTGGCTATTTTGACGGCGTATGCGCAGACCAGCGGACAGGATGTGAGCGTCGCCCAAACCGGCTGAACCGGGCCTGTCGTTCCTGCTGCCCGAACCAGGCCCATGCGCGATCGGCACCGCGACGGAAATGCCTCCATTTT
Source organism: Sphingomonas sp. (assembly GCF_050725575.1). Taxonomy (GTDB): domain Bacteria; phylum Pseudomonadota; class Alphaproteobacteria; order Sphingomonadales; family Sphingomonadaceae; genus Sphingomonas. Next base: position 2,247 of record NZ_JBOHHW010000034.1, read on the forward strand.
CAGTGCCGTCATGTATAACCGGTTCATGAAGAGTCGCAGGCCCGGAGCGCATCCCGCATGACCTGGCTGATCTGGCCCGCTGTGCTTGCCCTGGCCAGCGCCTCCGCTGCGCCGGTCGATGTGCTCGACGTCAAGGGCCCGGTCCTGGCGCATGGCGGGGACCAGACCTCGGGAAAGGGCTGTGCGCCGGTGCGCGCCCTGCGGCTCGACGAGTTGAAGCCACCATGGCGCAGCCGGGTGGCGCGCATTTCGGTCAAATGCGATCCGATGCCGGGAATCGACGGCGAACCCGACGCGAGCGTCTCGGCGGTCGCGGTGCTGAAGCCGGGCACCGCAGTGTTGCAGGGAATAACCGTGATCGAGCTGCACAGCTCCGAATCATGGGCGCATGGCGAAACCGAATATGTCCTGAAAACCCGCTATGACGCGGTCGTCGATACACTGTCCGCCCATATCCGCCGGCAATGCCTGGCCGATTGGAAGTTGACCGAAACAGTCCCCGGCGGCTGGTGCGTGGTCAGCGCGGATGCGGAGCATCACGGCATCTATGTCGGGACCGGCGAGCTGGGCGGGATCTGGCTACACCCGGATCCGGACGATCCCGCCCGCACCATCTATGCGGAAGCCTGGTCGGAATAGTTCGGGGTCCGGTGAGCGCCTAACCGTTATCCTCGGCCAATGTGTGGGCGACCAGAGCATTTGCGTACCCATGACCCATGCCGTGCTCGTCCTTGAGCATCGCGACGAGTTCCATGTGCTTGGCGGGGTACCGCGCGCGCAGGAACGCTTTCCATTCGTCGATGGAGCGACCGTACTTCTTCTCGATGGATGGGAAGTAGGAGGCAGGGCCCTTGATTTTCTCTTCGGTCATGCACGCCATTCAATCGCCAAGGGCTGCCCGGTCAAGTCCGTTGTCGAGAAGTGTAGGCGAACCTGCAGGTGACGACAGAGCCAATGTCGAACGCGTCGGCTATCCCCAATTCACGATCCCAACGCAGCCGGACCACTCACGACCGGGGAGCGGACGCTCGATCGCACGCGCTTAAAGCCCTGCCGGATGATCGGAGAGCCAATCGTGCCTTTCTTTCTTCAGCGCGTTCACCTCCCGCCAAGTGGGCGGGAATAGATCGAATCCGCCATCATACGGGGCGAACACCGATCCGCTATCTCGGCTCAGCCAGATGGCGCGGTTGGGCTGATCGTCAGCGATGCTGAGAAACCTGTCGTCATACCTCCCCGATTGCCACTCTTCGAGACGGACGTAGAAGCGCCACACCATGCTGTCCGGATCGTCGTCCTCAGCCGACACCATCGCGAGTTCACCCGAGCCCTCGCATTCATCTGTTCGTGCCTCAACGATCCAACACGGAGTTCCGGAACCGAGTAGTCGGTCACCAAGCGCGTTCGCGCGGTAAAGGATGATCTGCCGTTCCGTGTCGTCGTCCGCATATCGCTTGGATTCCGGAAGAGCATGGAAGCGTACCCACGGCCGGACTGGGTCTTTGCGCAGCAGCCAGCCAATGGGCAGGAGGGCCGGATATTGACGTGACCACTCCGTCCGAAACTGCATAGCGAGTGGCGCGGGGGGCATCATGATTCCTGTCTATACCGAATGGCATCTCACAACCACCATTCGGCGAGACCGGCCGTTTAAAATGCTCCAAGGACCTAATTCGGTGACAGTGCAATAATTCCGTGACGGTGCGCTAATTAACATAATGCTTTCGCCGGCAAGACCCATGCAATCGGAATTGGTGCACTGTCACCGAATTTCCCGCCGGCACGATCTATGCGGAAGCCTGGTCGGAATAACCCGCGGGTCCGGTGAGGGCCTAACCGTTATCCTCGGTCAATGTGTGGGCGACCACACGACAGGCCGTCGGCGCCGGTCGAGCCAATACGGAACGCGTCGGCTAGCGCGCCAATGCCCATTTCTGCACGAGTTCGCTTGCTTGACCCAGTTGCGCCCGGGCAGCATCCGGCTGGCGAAAGTTGCAGCCAAAATCGAAGCGCAGCGAGGTTTCACCATGGCTGCGACGCCAGCTGAGCGTGCCCATGCCCTGGTCTGTGACGGCCCCGTCACACGGCAATTCGCGCACCTCCTCGAGCGGCTGCAATATCGCGCGAATGCGTGCGAAGCCGGCTGGCCCGGCGTTGAACTCGCCGCCGGCCTGGTGCCGAACCGTCGTGCGATACATGCCGCGCCCCGAATGATCGATCCACCACTCGGTACGCCCGCCGGTCCAGCCATTGCCGGTGGCGGTATAGGAAATTCGGTCAGGCGTTGCGGCAGACCGGGATTCCGAGGGCGGCTCTTGCGGGTCGGCAAAGCCGGTCAACATGATTGCGGTCAGGGACAAGAGATTCCGGATCATCGAGAGAATTCCCCCCAGTTTTCGTCATTCATGTCTTCGTCATGCCTTGGGCGTTCATACGATCGACCATAGTAGACGATGCCGGCACATACCGGGAAACCATATCCCGGGAAATGTGCCGGGCCGATGCTTGACGATGTTGCAATGCATCCCGATCACGGACGGGGAGCCCTTCGCCGGTGCTACGGCGTTTTTGTTTTAGCGAATTCGTGCACAAACAGTCCCGGTTTGCGGCTATCGAACAGCGCCTGTAGTTCGCACGACGTGCCCCTCTGTTTCTTGCAGTTCACCCGGGCCGCTTGCTGCGCGCGCTTGGCCGAGGTTTCGACGGTCGCGCTGTCGCTATTGCCATTCATGCGATAGGCCTGGATAAACCCGTTGCCGGTCAGTGCGGTGCTTTCGCAGGGACGCGATGTCGCATCGCGGCATGCCTTGATGGCCGCCCCGGTCGCGGCATCGGCGCTGCGCTGGCCACTCGCGATGTAAAGCTTGTGATCATATCCGTCGAGGCCAACGACCCAGGCCGACGCCGCATAGAATTTGCGCGCGGATGCGCCGGGCGAACGGCGGTTGGTGCTTGAACGAATGGTGGCAAAGATCTCGCATGGCAGCAGTTGCTTGGCCGAACAGTCGGCAAGCACCTGCCGACGCTCAGCCCCGCCTTCGCCGGCCCAGCCCCGGTAGAAGGATCCGTTGCGATCGCGGATGATGGCCATCGACGAATTCCCCCAGTCGCCGGCCAGCGAACAGCCGCCGCCCATCGCCCTGTTGCACGCCGCCAGCACCTCGCGCTGGGCGATATTGTCGCCGCCGCTGTAATTGCCGTCGACCCAGATGTCGGCGGCATCGGGATGCCAGGCGATCGCCGCATAGCTGTTATGCGGCGCGGCCGGCTCGGCGGGGGCGTTGCTGCTCTCGTCGCGCACGCACAGCGGAAAGGACGCCACGCCGGGCGCTGCCGGAGACATGCCGACCACCCGCTCGCCCGGCCCGGCACCATTGCAGGGATAGGCCTGCCCTTGCGCCTGTACCGGCCACAGGCACCAGGCGAGTCCGATCAGGAGCACTCGCGCCAGTCGGTGCAGATCGAGGAAACGCGTCATACAAGCCCTCGCATATGGTTGACATGGTTCGCCATTATCCATTCTTCCGCGCTTCGCAGCGGCACGAAGCAGGGCGAAGCGGATTTCGGCGATCCGCTGCATTCGGCCCCCGGGCGGCGCGGAAAATCTGCGAACGGCTTGAAATCGCCCTGAACGGCACTCGACTTGGCAGGGCAAGATGCAAATAACCCATGCAATGCATGCCGACGGCCCCAGCGCGTTGCGCGACGATGCGGATTCGCGGATCGAACTGCGCCGGATGACCCGGCAGCTGGGGGCAGTCTACTGGTTTTCCGTCTTCCTGATCACCAGCCTTTTGTGGCATTTCGTCGGCGTCGACGCCTGGACGTCGGCGCCGGCAAAGCTCATCTGGATCGCAGCGAGCGTTGCCATCACCTTCGCCATTTCGGCGCTGCTGCTGCGCTGGCGCAATATATCCTTCCTGCACAAGGCGCTGCTTTGCTTCGCCCTCACATTGCTCTGCTCGCCTTTTTCCGCGAGCATCGATTTCCTTCTCGCGTCCTGGTTCATGTGGCCGCAAAAGCCTGCGTTCGCGCCGCGCGATTTTGCCTACAGCCTGATCGAGAACAGCTCGTTCTTCTTCGGCTGGGCCTGCCTCTATGTCGCGATGCTCTACAGTCATGAGGTGCGTCAGCAGGAGCAACGGCTTGCCGCGATCCGGGAAGAGGCGCTGGCCGCTCAGATGCGGGCGCTTCGCTATCAGATCAATCCGCATTTCCTGTTCAACACCTTCAACTCGGTCGCAGCGCTGATCGAGGAAGGCATGCCGAACGACGCCAAGCGCATGGTCGTCGTCCTGTCGGAATTCCTGCGCACCACGTTGACCCTGGATCCGTTCAGCGATGTTCGCCTCGACCGGGAAATCGCGCTGCAGCAGGATTATCTGGCGATTGAACGCGAACGGTTTTCCGACCGGCTGAACGTCGCATTCGAAATTCCCGCCGAATTGAACCGCGCGCTCGTGCCCAGTCTGATCCTGCAGCCGCTCGTTGAAAATGCGATCAAGCACGGCGTGGGGCAGGCCCGCACGCCCATCGTGGTTCGGGTCCATGCCCGGGCGGCGGCACAAAGGCTCATCCTGACGGTAACCAATGATGTTACACCGGATCGCGACATGACGGACTCTCCCTCCACCGGAATCGGGCTCGCCAATGTCAGTGAAAGGCTCTCTGCGCGGTTCGGCGATCGCGGACGATGCACGGCCGGCTATGATGGTAAAGGAGCGTGGGAGGCGGTGATCGAAATGCCGCTGCGCTACGAATGATCGGCTTTTCGGTCCTGATCGTCGATGACGAGCCGCTGGCCCGTGGCCGCATCCGGCGCGCCCTCGGGGCGATGGAGGGCATCCATATCGTGGGAGAGGCGGCGAATGTCGATGAAGCGGAAATCCTGATCGACCGATTGCGTCCGGATATCCTGACGCTCGACATCCAGTTGCCGGGCGGAACCGGCTTCGACCTGCTCGAACGGCTCGGCCCGGTGGCGCCGGCAACGATATTCGTCACCGCCTTCGATCATCAGGCCCAGCGCGCCTTCGATGCTCATGCCATCGACTATGTCACCAAGCCGCTCGAACCGGCCCGTTTACAGGTGGCGGTGGCGCGCGCCTGCGCCCGGCTGCGGGCGAGTTCGAACGAGGAACGCGTCCGCGAGCTTCAGGAAATGGTCGGCTCGCTTCGGCGCGCACTGCAACAGAGCGATAGCGCCGGGCCGGATTTCTGGGTGAGGTCGCGCGGAGATTACAGACGCCTTTCGTTGCGGAACGTCACCCATATCGTCGCCGAACGTGACTATGTCCGCATCTTCAGCGATGGGGAAAGCCATCTGCATCAGGAAAGCCTGGCATCGCTGGAACAGCGTCTGCCGCGCAATGTCTTTATTCGCGTTCATCGCAGCGCGATCATCCGCAGAGACGCCATCGTCCGCTTGAAGAGTGCGCCGTTTTCGGCGCTGATCGCAGAACTTGTCGGCGGTAGCGAAGTACGCATCGGGCGAACTTATGCGGCCAAAATGCGCGCCGAACTGGTGCGCGGTCCGCTTTCCCCGGGTCCGGCCTGAATCTGACTGGCAGGGATCAGCCAACGCTGCCATCGAGACTCGTTGAAAACTCCAATTTGATTCAAACCCCGCCATGCCCATGCCACCACCGCGCCTGGACCGGCTCGCTCAAAGCCATCCCCGCTCTTTGACATGACCGATAAACTCTGGACGATTTCCATCTGCCGCGCCGGCGCGGAACAGCATCCAATCCGCTGCTGTCCCGTGCTGTTATGCTGCTTTTCCCATGCTGTTATTCAATAACAGCATTTTCGTCTGCAAGCCACTGAAAACCCACTGATAATTCTGGCCCAAAATCCAACTTAACCGCATCGGGAAAATTGCCGCCTCAAAACAGTAAAAGCAGCGCCGGGGCTGCACCCCGTCCCCTGTAAAGAATTGGTAAGCCCCACCCGCTACAACAGCCCCCGGCAATTTTCCCAAAGGAGCTTGTCATGCGTTTGTTGGCGGGTGGCGTGATCCTGGCGGCCGGGGCGGCGTATCTTTTCCTCCGGCAGCATCCGGCGGACGTCTATCCCGTCCCGGTGGCGACGGCGTATGAAACGCTCAGCACCATCAAGTTCGAACCGCCGGGCGACGGCGCAACGGCACCCCATGTGACGAATGAGATCAGCGGCAACGGCGTCGACAAGGTCATCTGGACCGAGAAGGGCGACCTGGCCACCTATCGCTGCGACCTGAAGCTCGCGGCCCTGCCCGGGGATGCCGGACAGACTCATGTCTTCGTTACCTGCGGCGGGAGCGGCGCCGGTGACGGCGCGGCCGCGGCCCTGACCAAGAGGCATCGCAACGCCGTCATCGAACATGTCGACGCCGCACTCAGCGGGCGGCCGTTCGATGCGGCCAGAGCGGATATCACTGCCTATCGCTGGCCCGGCGAGGGCGTCGATGGCGGCACCGGTACCGCCGCCGGCCAGGCGCGGAAGGCGGATGCCGCAACGCGCAAGGCGGCGCGCGAGACGCAGGGGCCGCCCGCGACGAGTTGAACGACAGTTCCCCGCACGGACAGCCGAAAGCCTGACATTCGCCCCGGCCCTGTCCCGATGGTTCCGCAAGCGCCGAGAAATTCCCGCAGATTTTCCCGCAAATTCCCGTAGCGACGGACATTGCAGCGATTCCGAGTTGAGTTGGTCCACTCCCTTCCGTTCGCCTTGAGCTTGTCGAAAGGTCGCTCTTCTTAACGGCTGTCGAAAGGAAGAGCGGTGCTTCGACAGGCTCAGCACGAACGGTTGAGAGGGCGGCCCGGGCAAGACACCGAGCGGAGCAGCGACACCGACCGGATCGCCGCGCTTGCAGCAGGCCCATGCCACCTCCGCGCCAAACGCTTCGACACCGCCGCCAACCGCGCTACAAAGCGGCATGATGCGCCGCCTGCTGCCGATCCGTGACCGCCGCCTGGCGCTGCGCCGCAAGGGTGCGACGCCGCCCTGGCTGTCCCTGTTGTTCCGCGTGGCGCTGGCCTTTGCGCTGATCGGGGTCGCGCTGGCGATCTTCTGGTTCGACCGCGATGGGCTGCGCGATAATGCCGACGGCGCGATCAGCTTCACCGACGTGGTCTATTTCACCATCATCACCATCACGTCGGTCGGTTATGGCGATATCGTGCCGGTGTCGGACCAGGCGCGCATGTTCGACAGCTTCCTGGTCACGCCGATCCGGCTGTTCGTATGGCTGATCTTCCTTGGCACGGCATATGATTTCCTGCTCAAGGGCGTGTGGGAGAGATGGCGGATGAAAGTGATCCAGCGCAAGCTGCAGGACCATGTCGTGGTGGTCGGCTATGGCACCAGCGGGTCGGAGGCGGTCAGTGAGCTGATCCGCCGCGGCACCGACGCATCGACCATCGTGGTGATCGACGAGCGGCCCGCCGCGATCGAGGCGGCCGAGGATATCGGCGCGACGATCATCAACGCCGACGCCACACGCAACGCGACGCTCGACGCGGTACAGGTCGGCCATGCCCGCGCGCTGATCGTCGCGGCGGGGCGCGACGACACCTCGATCCTGATCGTGCTGACCGCGCGCCGTCTCGCCCCCGATGTGCCGATCAGCGTGATCATCCGGTCAGAGGACAATGAGGCGCTCGCGCGGCAAGCGGGTGCCACCACCGTGATCAATCCGGCCAGCTTTGCCGGGCTGCTGCTCGCCGGATCGACGCATGGGCCGCACATCGCCGATTACATGGCCGATCTCGCCGCCGCCGATGGCCGGGTCGCCCTGCACGAGCGCCGCGTCACCCCGGAGGAGGTCGGCAAGCCGCTCGCCGCGATCCTGACCGGGCTTGGCCTGCGCATCTATCGCGGCACCGAATGCTACGGCTTCTGGCAGCCCGAGGTCGGCAAGCTCCAGTCCGGCGACCTGCTGGTCGAGATCGTCCCGAAGAGCGAGGCGCAGCCGGCCGCGCCCGCCTGATTCAAACACCGAGCCCGTGAAGATAAGCCTGTTCCCCGCACCCCCTGTTATGGCAGCACATGGCTCCGTATCGCGCCATACTCTCAGACCCTGGACGACCACATCATGACTTCTATCGGCATCATCGGCAGCGCCGGACGCATGGGCCAGGCGCTTGCCGCCGCGATCCCCGATCTCGGCGCAACTCTGGTCGGCGGGATCGACGCGGGCGGCGACCCGGCGGTGCTGACGCGCGATGCCGATGTGCTGATCGACTTCTCCGTCCCCGGCGCGCTGGAGACGACACTCGACGCAGCGCGCGCATCGGGCACCCCAATCCTGATCGGCACCACTGGCCTTGGCCCCCACCACCATGCGCTGATCGACGCGGCGGCAGCCGAGATCGCCGTGCTGCAGACCGGCAATGTCTCGCTCGGCGTCACTTTGCTGGCAACGCTGGTGCGCGACGCCGCCGCGCGGCTCGGCCCCGACTGGGATGTGGAGATCGTCGAGATGCATCACCGCCACAAGGTCGACGCGCCATCCGGTACCGCGCTGTTGCTCGGTGAGGCCGCCGCCGAGGGGCGCGGCATTACGTTGGCCGAAGCCAAGGTCGCTGACCGCGCCGGCCTGACCGGCGCGCGGAGCGAAGGCACGATCGGCTTTGCCAGCTTGCGCGGCGGATCGGCCGCCGGCGACCATCTCGTGGTCTTCGCCGGCGAAGGCGAGCGGATCGAGATCGGTCACCGCGCCGAGAACCGCGAGATCTTCGCGCGCGGCGCGATCACCGCCGCGCTATGGCTCGCGGGCCAGCCGGCGGGTCGCTACGGCATGAGCGACGTGTTGGGGCTGTGAGGTGAAGGCGATCTTCGCCGGCGCCATCGGCTTGCTGATCGGCCTGTTCAGCCTGTACGTCGCGCTGGTGATGACGGGCGCAGGTCATGGCTGGATCACGCCGTTCTTCTTCTCCCTGGCGTGCCCGGTCCTGTTCCCGCTCGTCGCCGTCCGTCTGGCTCGCGCCGATCGCGGCCGGTTCGACATGAGCGTCGCCATCATCATTCTTGCCGTGGTGCTCGATCTGATACTGCTGAACGCCACGACACGCGAAGGCGTGGGATATATGCACCGTGTCGGCGGCATCGCGATATTGTGGCTCTCGCTCTGGGCGTTGTGGCAGGTCGTCGCACTGGCCACTTTGGTCGTCCAGGGTGTGGCGCTGCGGCGCCGGGACAAAGCCGTGGCCGGTGCGGCATGAAGCGCACCGATGTCATCGAATTCTACGCCCGCCTCGCCGCCGGCAATCCGCACCCCGAAACCGAGCTGGCGTACGGCAATGCCTATCAGCTGCTCGTCGCCGTCGCCCTTTCCGCCCAGTCGACCGATGTCGGGGTCAACAAGGCGACCCGGCTGCTGTTCGCCGAGGTCGACACGCCGGCGAAGATGGTCGCGCTGGGCGAGGCCGCGCTCAAGCAGCACATCAAGACGATCGGCCTGTTCAACACCAAGGCGAAGAACGTCATCGCCTTGTCCGAGGCATTGATCCGCGACCATGGCGGCGAAGTGCCGGACGACCGCGATGCGCTGGAAAAGCTGCCCGGGGTCGGGCGCAAGACCGCCAATGTCGTGCTCAACACCGCGTTCGGGCATGAGACCTTCGCGGTCGACACGCACATCTTCCGCGTCGGCAACCGCACGGGTCTGGCGCGCGGCAAGACCCCGCTGGCGGTCGAACTGGTGCTCGACAAGGTGACACCGCAGCCCTTCCGGCTCCATGCTCATCACTGGTTAATCCTGCACGGCCGATACACCTGCAAGGCGCGCACGCCCGAATGCTGGCGCTGCATCGTTCGCGACCTGTGTGCGTTCAAGCCCAAGACGCCCGCCCCCAAAGGCGCGGCGCAGCAGGAGATTTAGGTATGCGCACCTTGCTCATCGCACTTGCCGTCGCGGCGATGGCCGCACCGGGCGCAGCCCGCGACCGCAACCAGATTCCGGAGGCGACACCCGCCGGCAAGCCCGAAAGCTGCATCCAACTCAACCGCATCCGCCAGAGCCATGTGCGCAGCGACCAGGTGATCGACTTCGAGATGCAGGGCGGCAAGGTCTATCGCAACACGCTGCCGCAAAGCTGCCCTGGCCTGGGGTTCGAGGAGAGCTTCAGCTACAAGACCTCGCTCAGCCAGCTTTGTTCGGTCGACATCATCACCGTGCTGCAATCGCCGCCGACGATCCGCGGCGCCAGCTGCGGCCTGGGCCAGTTCCAGCCGGTGACCCTGGCGAAAAAGGCGAAGCGGTGATCAGCTGAGATCCGCTGCCCCGCGCAGGCGGCGCAACGCGCCATTCGCTTCCGCCTCGTCAAGGCTGGCAAAACCGAGCCGCAGGCCGCGCTCGACCGACGGTGCGGTCGCATAGGAGGTGGAGGGCGCAAAGCGCAACCCGACCGCCGCGCCGTTGCGGTCGATCCGGTCGAGCAGCGCGGGGTCGTTGAAGCGCAGCCAGAAGGCCAGTCCGCCATCCGGCACGTCGAATTCGGCCAGCCCGCCAAGATGGTGGTCGAGCGCCGTGGCGAAGGCATCGCGCCGCGCAGCGTAGATCAGGTTCATTTTCCGCGCATGACGGCGAAGTTCGCCGGCATCGATCAGCTCGGCGACCGCATCCTCAGTCAGCGTGTTGCCCTGGCGGTCAAGCGACATGACCTGGTGCGCGATCGCGTCGATCACGCGCGTCGGCGCGACGATATAGCCGATGCGCAGGCTCGGCAGCGTCAGCTTCGACAACGAACCGATATAGATGATCCGCCCCGGCGCGTAGCTGGCAAGCGGCAGCAGCGGCTGCGATTCAAAATGAAACTCATGGTCGTAATCATCCTCGATGATCGCAAAGGCGAATTGCCGCGCGAGTTCGAGCAACCGCAAGCGCCGCTCGGGGCGCAGCGCGACAGTGGTGGGAAATTGATGATGCGGCGTCAGGAAAATCGCGCGGACGCGGTGCAACCGGCACATCCGCTCGACCGTCTCGACATCGATCCCGTCGCGGTCGAGCGGCACCCCGACCACGGTAGCGCCCATTGCCTGGAACGCCGTCGCGGCGGGTGCATAGCTCAGCGATTCCATCAGCACCGTGTCGCCCGGCGCAAGCAGGATCCGCGCCGCCAGCGACACGCCCATCTGGCTGCCGCGCGTGATGCAGATATTGTCGATCCCCGCCACCAGCCCGCGCTGCGCATTGAGCATGTCGGCAATGCACCGGCGCAGCACCGCCGAGCCGCGCGGATCGCCATAGCGCAACCGGTTGCCGCGCCGCGCCCGGCCGATCGCGTCGCGATAGGCGCGAGCGAGCAACTCGGTCGGGAACAGCCGGCAATCGGGCGTACCTTCGTCAAAGGTCAGCCAGTCGCTGCCCGACAGCACGAACGGCGCGCTCTCGGTCATCGCGAAGGGGAATTCGGCGGTATCGGACGGTGCGCTCACGCCGTGTGGCTCGAGCGGCTGTTCGGGCAAATTGGCGGCAACCATCGTGCCGCGCGTTCCCCTGGATTCGAGCCAGCCCTGCGCGGTCAGATCGTCATAGGCGAGCACGATCGTCTTGCGGTTGACCTCAAGCGTCGCGGCAAGCTCGCGGCTGCTCGGCAGATAGGTGCCCGGCGTGAGGCGGCCGCGCTGGATCTCGTGGATCAGCGCATGGACGATCTGGAGGTAGAGCGGCATCGACCGCGCGGCGCTGATCCGCTCGGACAGCATCACCTTCCATGGTCGCAGCATTGGACCCCGATCACCTCTCCAATTCAGGCCACTTCATGGGCCGGCACACCCCGGGCGGCAAGTGTCGGCTCAACGCTTCACGGCTGCCGCGCCGCGCGCATCATCTGCGACAGCGGGGTATCGCCGAGCGCGGTGACGATCTCATCGAACGCTGTGTCTGACTCGTCCTGGCCCAGCTTGAACTTGGCCTGGGCACGAACCACCGTCGCGCGGAACGCGACGATATGCGGGAGCATCCTGGCATAACGATCTCCCATCGCCTCTATCGTCCAGCCATCCGGCTCCCGGCCTTCCAGCACGTTCACCAGCTCGGCGATCGCGCGATCATTCTCCTGCGGCCGCAACTGGATATCGACCTCGAACTGCGCGACTGCATAGTTCCAGGTCGGCGCCCAACCCGGCGTCGAAACCCAGGCGGGCGGGATATAGGCCTGCGGTCCCTGGAACAGGATCAGCGCACGCGGCCGATCGCGCACCATCGCCACTTGCGGATTGGCGCGGGCGAAATGGCCGAAGAACTCGATCACTTCGCCCGCGTCATCGGTTTCGGGCAGCAGCGGCAACGGCGTCGTCGCATAGCCGCCCGGGCCATGCGACACGACCAGCGCCAGCATCTGCGCGCGCACGAACGCAGCCACATCGGCCGGCGAACCGGGTGAGAATGTGCCCGTCATCGCTGCGGCACGACGCCCCATTTGCGGTCCGCTGCCCAGATCGCAAAGGCGTGGAACAGCGCCTCCTGCGCCAGCGCCGCCGATGCGCCCGATGCGCCCATATGCCCGCCCGTGGTGGCGATGCGCGCCATCACCGGATTGCCCGCGATGGTCAGCGCCCGTGCCCGCACCGCGAATTTGAGCGGCTCGTAGAAGGCGACGCGTTCATCGGCCACGCTGCCGGTCGCGAGCAAGGCGGGGTAGGCCGCCGGCTTCAATTGGTCATAGGGCGAGTAGCTGGCGATATAGGCATATTCCACCGGCACGCGCGGATCGCCCCAGATCGGCAGCGCGGTCAGGCCAAGCGGATGGCTCTCGAAATAGTCCATCGTGTTGAGCGGATCGACGAACGGCACCTGCGCGATCACGCCAGCCCAGAGATCTGCCCGCATGGTATAGACCGCACCCATCAGCAATCCGCCGGCCGAATAGCCATGCGCCACGATCCGGCCCTTTGCGGCATAGCCCCCGGCAATCAGATGCTCGGCACAGGCAATGAAGTCAGTGAAGCTCTTCTTCTTGCCGGTCTTGAGCACCGACCGCCACCAGTCATTGCCGCGCTCCGCCCCGCCGCGAACATGCGCGATGGCATAGGTCCAGCCCTGGTCGACCAAGGCGATCTTGCCCGCCTCGAACGCGGCATCGACCGTCGCGCCGTACGAGCCATAGCCGTAGAGGAACAAGGGCGCCTTGCCGTCCTTGGGCATACCCTTGCGACGCAGGATGGTGATCGGCACGCGCACGCCGTCATCGGTCTGCGCCTCGATCCGCTCGAGATCATAATTGGCCGGATCATAGGCCGGGTTGACAGCCGCCGGTGCTGCCGGGGCCGATGTGCCGTCCTTCAGGGTCAGGCGATAGGGGCGCGGCGCCAGGCGCGGCGACTGATACGTAAAGGACAATGCCGAGGCCGCCCAGCCCTGGCCGTGCGGCACCGACAGGGCATAGGCCGGCTCGTCGAACGCGACCTGACGCTCGGTGCCGTCCTTGCCCATCAGCACCAGCCGGGGCAGCGCGTCGCGCCATTCCTCGCGCACCATCACATCCCTGAACGGGTGGATAGCGGCAATGAAGCGCCCCGCCTCGTGCGGCACCCACTCCTGCCAGTGCGCGCGGTCCGGCGTGGCGACCGGCGCGGTCATGATCTTCATGTCGATCGCACCGTCGACATCGGTCAGGATCACCAGCCGGTCGTTCCAGTGATCGACGTCATAGCGCAGGCCGGGCGCGCGCTTCTCGACCAGGACAGGTTTCGCCGTCGGGTCGCTCGCCGGAACCAGCCACGCTTCGGTCTGGGCGCTGTTGGCCATGCGGATCACGACGAAGCCGCCCGAGGCGGTGGTCTTCAGCTCGATGAAGAAGGCCGGGTCGCTTTCGGCATGGATCTGCACATCCTTGCCGCTTTGCATATCGCGCCGCCATACCGAGTTGGGATGGCCATTGCTGTCGCGGCCGACCCAGAAGAGATAGCGGCCGCCGGCGTCGAATGCGAAGCTGCCATGGCTTTCATTGATGTCGGTCACGACCATCCTGCCGGTCGCAATGTCGCGCACGCGGATGCCGAAAATGCCCGAGCCGGTCAGGTCCTGCGACCAGCCGAACAGCTTCTGGTCGGGGCTGTGGAAGGTGCCGCCCCAGTGCAGCGCGAAGAACGGCTTGCCCGCCGCTTCCGCCCCGACATCAAGCAGCACCTGCTCCACCCCGCCGCCGACCGGGCGGCGTGCGAAGACCGGATACTGGCTGCCGGCCGGCTGACGCTGATAATAGAGAAAGCCGCCATCCTCGACCTCGATCGGTGCGGCCGCGCCCGCCTCGACCGCATGAGTGCGCGCGAGCAACGCTGCTTGCAGCGGTTTCGAGGGCGCGAGCATTGCATCGGTATAATCGTTCTCCGCCTTCACCGCGGCGGCGATCGGCGCATCGAGCGTGGCGGGATCGCGCAATACCGCATGCCAATCCTTGGGCCGCATCCAGGCATAATCGTCGTTACGTTGATGGCCGAACTTGCCCACGATCGTCGGCACGCGCGCGGGTTGCGGCGGCACCGGCCAGCGCGGCCTGGCCGCCAGCGCCAGGCCCGGACGGGCGGCGGCACCGGCAGCCAGGGCCAGCATCGATACGCAAAGATGTCGCCGGTCGATCATGTCATTCCCATCCAGATGGCGCGGGGCAGCCGGTTCGCCGGCCGCCCCGCCGGCGGATCACATCGCCCAGTTGGCCTGCACGCCAAAGGTGCGCGGCTTGACGATGAACCGGCTCGCGCCCGATCCGAAGTCCTGATAGCCGAAGGTGATGGCGCGCTTGTCGCCGATATTCTCGGCAAACGCGGCGATGGTGAAATCGCCGACCTTCGCCGACACTCGCGCATCGAAGATATGATAGGGCGCGAAGGTCGTGTTTTCATTGAGGAACCCCGGCGAGCGCGACACATAGCGGTGCAGCAGGGTCACCGTGGGCTCCCCTGCACCGCCGAAATTATAGGAGGCGGTATTGGAAATGCGCCACTTCGCCGCCGAGGGCAGCCGCTTGCCCGATGCCAAAGGCGGCACCGCGGTCGGAATATCCTCGGTCAGTTTGGCATCGAGATAGGTCAGGTTGGACACCAGCGACAGGCCGCCCAGATTGAGCGTGGTGGATGCCTCGGCACCATAGATTTCGGCCGCCCCGGCATTCGCGCCATAGGTCAGGCCATCGCCCATCCGACGCAGCCGGACCTGCAAATTGGTCCAGTCGATATAAAAACCGGTGACGCTGACGAAGAGCTTGCGGTCGATCAGGCTGAAGCGCGTGCCGACTTCGTAATTCCACAAACTGTCCGACGTCGTACCGGCAGGGATCGGCGATCCGGCGAGCGGCGGCAAGGTGTTGGGCGATCCAAAGCGATAACCCTTCGATGCCAGTGCGTAGAACATCAGGTCGGGGCTCGGCTGGACCTTGATCGATGCCTTGGGTGCGAAGCCCGAATCCTCGACCCGGTAGGGCGGGTTGATCACCGTGCCGCCAGCGAAAATGCCGAACTGATCAGTATAGGTGTCGGTCTGCGTGCGGAACAGGCGACCGCCGCCAGTGATGGTGACCGCGCCGAAATGAAAGTTGGCCTCACCGAACAGGGCATTCTCGTCACCCTTGGTGTGGGATGCGCCGTAATAATATTCGTCGCCGCGCGTCAGCCCCGCCGCGACCTCGGCCGGATGCGCCGAGGCATAGCCGGGCGACGACAGATGTTCCTGAAAACCCTTGGTCGTGTCGATATGCGTCGCGCCGATCAGCCAGTCGAACCGCTCGCCCTTGGGCGAGGCGAAGCGGACTTCGTAGGAGAAGGTGTCGCTCTGTCCGGCCTGCAGGAAATAATGATTGCCCGGGTTGAGCGCGCCGTAAAATGGCGTGAAATCGTCGAAAATATCGCCCGTCTTGCGATTGTAGGTGCCGATCACCGTTGCGGTGGCAAAGCCGAAATCATGATCGAGCCGCAAGCTGTGCAGCTGCGTCTTGAAGATCATCGGCACTTCGAAATTGCTCGAACGCTGGAGCAGACCAAGCCCGAGATTGCTGACACTGGGGTCGTCGGTCCTGGTCTTCTGATACAGGCCGAGATAGCTGATCTTGGTATCGACATCGGGCATGAAGACAATCGATCCGCGTACACCCAAGGTGTGGACGTCGTTCGATCCGTCGACGCCAGTGCCGATATTGTCGATATAGCCCGCATCCACCCGCTGCGTCGCGACCAGCCGCACCGCCAGCTTGTCGGCAACGATCGGCACGTTGATCATGCCCTTGGCGCGGTAATTCACTTCGCCGGCCGAAAAGCGCGTGGTGCCGATCGATCCTTCGGCCGCAGCATGGAAGCCGCTCGGATCGGCGAGGTTGGAGATGAAGTTGATCGCCCCGCCGAGCGACGCCGAGCCGAACAATGTCCCCTGCGGCCCGCGCAGCACCTCGACCCGCGATACGTCGAACGCATCGATATCGGGAATGACGATGGTGTAGCCGGGCTCATTCATCGGGATGTCGTTGATGAAATAGCCGGTGCTGCCCTGACCCTGATCGAGTCCCGCCGTGGTGCCGATACCACGGATCACCGCGGCGGAATTGTTCGACGGCCCCTCATTGAACGCAACGCCAGAGGTGCGGGTGAGATAGTCCTTGAAGTCCTGCGCGCCGATTGCTTCGAGTTGCGCGCCGGTCACGGCGGAGACACCGCCGGCCACATCGCTCAATCGCTCGGCACGCTTACTGGCGGTGACGATGATGTCGCCGCCGCTTGCCGCAGCATCCTGGGTAACCGGCTCGGCCTGATCATTGGCCTGGGCCCAGGCGGGCGCGGCGCCGGCAACCAGCAGGGCGATCGCCGACACGGCGGGCAGATAGCGCGATATGGTTCGAGTCATGGTCGGTCCCCTTTGATGATGCGGGCAGCGACCATTGCCGCTTGCCCGTGCTGGCTTCGTTGAGCCTTTTCCGGTCAGCCGCTGTGCGGCCCGAAACGCTGCGTCCCGCCGACAAAGGTGCGCAGCACCTTGATGCGGGCGATGTCCGCCGCGGCCACGCTGCGCGGATCGGCATCGAGGATGGTGAGATCGGCGAGATAGCCGGGCGCGATCAGCCCGAGCCGGTCGTCCTGGAACCCGGCAAAGGCATTGGCGCTGGTATAGGCGGTCAGCGCCTGTTCGACCGTGATCTTCTGGTCGGGCAGCCAGCCATTCGGATTGAGCCCGTCGATCGTTGCGCGAGTCACTGCGGCATGAATGCCGGTGATCGGATCAAACGGAGCGACGGGCCAGTCCGAGCCGAAGGTCACGCGAGCGCCGGCGTCGAGCAGCGACTTGAACGCATAGGTGCCGTGCAGCCGCGCCTCGCCGATCCGCTTCACTGCCCAGCGGCCATCGTCGATTGCGTGATAGGGCTGAACCGAAGCGATCACCTCCTGCTTGGCAAAGCGCGGGATCGCCGCCGGGCTGAGATGCTGGGCATGTTCGATGCGGAAACGCCGGTCGCGCTTGCCGTTGACGCGTGCGACATCGGCATAGATGTCGAGCAGTTCGTCATTCGCTTCATCGCCGATCGCATGGACGGTGACCGGCATGCGGTGCGCATCGGCCGCGGCAACCCATTTGGCGATATCGGCGCGCGGCGTCACCCGCACGCCGCGCGTGTCCGGCGCATCGCTGTAAGGATCGCGGAACAGCGCCGTGCGCGATCCGAGCGATCCGTCCATCAGGCCCTTGACCCCGCCCCAGCGGATCCAGTCGTCGCCCCTGCCTTCGGCCACGACGATCGCCGCCATCTTCTCCCAATCGGCGATCGGCACGAAGGAATAGAAGCGCATATCGGGCCGCCCCTTGGCGCCGAGCCGCCGCAGCGCCTCGTACATCGACCAGTCGATTTCGGGCGAATGAGCCTGGGCGATACCCTTGGACAGACCCTCGGCAATGCCGCCGCGCAATATGTCCTCGATCCCCGTATCATCGAGCTTAGGGATCGCGCGTTCGGCAAGCCAGGCGGCATTGTCCTTGAGGATCCCGGTCGGCTCGCCCGCCGCATCGCGCACGATCACCCCGCCTTCCGGCGCAACCGTGTTGCGATCGATCCCCGCGATCTTCAGCGCAGCCGAATTGAGCAGAATCATGTGCAGATCGAGCCGCGACACCGCCACCGGATGATCCGGCGTAACCGCATCGATCCAGGCCCGGGTCGGCAATTCGCCGCCCCAGAGCTGTTCGTCCCAATAGCCGCCCTCGACCCATTGGCCGGGCTTGAGCAGCCGTGCGGCGGCGCCGACACGTTCGGCAAATGCCGCCGGCGTCTTCGCATCGCGCAGGCTCGGCTGGCGCAGCATCGCCGCGCCGCGCAGGAAATGCGTATGGTTGTCGATAAAGGCGGGCGACAGAAACGCGCCGTCCAGATCGATCACCCGCGTCGCTTTGGTCGTTGCAGCGCGAACCGGGCCGGCACCGACCGCCGCGATGCGTTCGCCGATAATCCCGACCGCGGTGACCGCTGCGCGCTCGCGCCGCCCCGTCCACACCCGGGCATTGACCAGCGCAATGTCCAGACCGGGCGCCGCCGCCAGCAACGGCGACGCAAGTATCATCGCGGCGCTGGCGCCGATGAACTGGCGGCGATCGATCATGGCTGGCATCCAGGAATGAGGGTTTGCATCATATTTGTTATAGAGAGCAGACATCGCGGATCACGAAACATCCAATTTTCGTATAGTGGACGGGTCCAATGCCGACCTCACGCATTGCCGGCAACCAGGCAAGGTACGGAAATCCATGTTCCAAGACGCGTCAGAAGAGAGACCTGCGGCCATCGCCTGCCAAAAATCCCCCCGAAATCATCGCATCGGCATCTTAAGGTATGACAGTAAAATACTGTGGTGTTTGCGATGTGGTGCGTATTAGCTGTCGATGACCCCGGATTCCGAGGAAAATGCGCTGTTAACTGATCAGCAATCCGACATGGCCGCCCATATCCGCCACTGGCGGCCGGCGCTGATGTCGTTCTTCCTCAAGCGCGTGCACAATCACGCCGAGGCAGAGGATCTGACTCAGGAAACCTTCGCCCGGGTATTCGGTGGGTCGGGCGCTGAAACCGGCCTCCATGCCGGCTATATCTTCAAGGTCGCGGCCAATCTGCTGCGCGACCGCTCGCGCCGCTCGCGCGTGCGGACCGAGCAATATGATACGGTGTGCCTGCTCTACGGCCAGGGCGTCGACTGGATCGATCCGGAGAAGATCGCCGCCGGTCGCAGCCTCGTCGCGCAGATCATGCGCTCGCTCCGCGACCTGCCCGAACGGACTCGGACGATCTTCATCCTTTATCGCATCGAAACCATCGACAAGCGCGTCATTGCGGAAAGCTTCGGCATTTCGCCGAGCGCGGTCGAAAAACATGTGGCGCGCGCCACCATGCATCTGATGGCGCGAGCCCGGGAAATTTCAACATGACCGCTCCCGTACATCAGGATCATAGCCAGATCGACGAACAGGCGGCCTTGTGGTGCCTGCGCCTCAGCGAAGGGCGCCTCAACGCCGATGAGCGTTACGAGTTCGACGCATGGATCGCCACCGACGACGCGCATGCCATGGCGTTCGAGGAAGCGGTCGCGATCTGGCACGGGGTGGAGGACGTCGCCGACACGCCCGAGATGATCCGCTACCGCGCTGAGGCTGTAGAATCGCTGCGTCGTGCCAATGCACGCCGCTGGGCGCGGACGCATTGGGCGATGGGCGGATGGGGCAGAACCGCTGCAGCCTTCGCCGCGGTGCTGCTGGTTGCGATGGTCTATCTGCTGCACGATCCGATGACATCCTACTCGACCGGGACAGGTGAGCGCCGGGTCGTCATGCTGGACGACGGCACGCGCGTGACGCTTGACGCAGCGACGCGGGTCAATGTCCGGATGGACCGCAACAGCCGGCGTCTCGAACTGGTCTCGGGCCGCGCCAAATTTGATGTCGCGCATGACGCGATGCGGCCGCTCAGCGTGCTGGCGCGCAACCGGCTGACCCTGGCGACGGGCACGTCGTTCAGCGTTGAGTTGCTCGCCGAACAGATGCGTGTCGTGCTGTATGAAGGCCGGGTCGAAGTGATGGCTCAGGCGAAGGACGGCACGCGGCACACCATTCTGCCCGTGGCGGGCCAGCCGGGACCGACGCTCGTGCCGGGCACCGAACTGATCGCCTCGACCAGCGCCGCCACGACCAGCATTGCGCCGACCGACGTCTCGCGGTCACTGTCCTGGGAAAGCGGCCAGCTCACCTTTGACGGCGAACCACTCGCCGTCGCGGTCGACCGGATGAACCGCGACGCCCGCGAAAAGCTGGTCATCGCCGATCCGCGCATCGGGACTTATGTCGTCAACGGCGTCTTTCTGGGTGCCGACGCCGATGCCTTTGTCGAGGGTGTGTGCGCACTGCACCCGGTGCAGGCCAGGCGTGAGGACGGGCGGATCATCCTATCCTATCGGGCGGTCTGAAGAACGACAAACGATTCATCGCTTCAAGCGCCGAAATCGATGGTGCGCAGGTCAGAACTGGGAGAGAGAAGAGATGAAACTATTGCCCGCCATTTGCGCCACAGCGTTGGCAATGGCCAATATACAGGCGGCAAGCGCCACCACCTATACGCCCGCGGGCACCTACGTGTTCCAGGGCTTGGTGAATACGGTCAAGGGTTTCACACTCACCTGTATCCTCACCGTCACCATCACTGTTCCCGAGAGCGCACCGGATGCCGATGGCACGGCATCCCACGGCCACAACGCCACCGCGACCCCGATCCTGAGCGCGGGCAATGCCCTATGTCCCGTGCAGATGTTCAGTGGCGCGCCGTATCCCGTGTCGTTCGACGGAGCCACCATATCGCTCAATGGCGTCGGCTACCGAGCCTTCGGTCCAGGCGACTGCACCGGGACACTCAGCGGCCAATGGAACGGCAACATCGCCACACCCAGGACCATCACATTCAACACCAGCCTGCCGGGCGACGGCGGTACGGCACCATGTCGATTCATAGGTAACCTCAATCAGGTTTCAGGTACGGCACTCAGCATCACCAACCCCTGATCCGCCGAGCGATCCGACGAGGTCCCCGCCTGCCCGGAGCGCATCGGTTTGCGTTCCGGGCATTTTTTTGCCGCTGCCACGGCGTAAAAAAAGCCTCGAGGCAAGTGAGTGATGGACATCGATGTGCGTATTACCCCCTGATCGACCGTTCATAAACGAGCGGCGGCGACATAGGGGAGGTGTTACGAAATGCGGGATTCCTTGCGCGGTTATCTTTACTCTGCAACCGCAGTGATCGCGATCATGGCGCAGCCCTCGGTGGCCGCCGCGCGCACTCAGACATACCGGTTCAATATTCCGGCGCAGGCTTTGGGTAACGCGTTAAAGGCATTCGGCGAAACCTCGCGGCAGCAGATCATCTTCGATGCCGCCGCAGTGAACGGCAAGACCAGCCCGGCACTGGTCGGCAGCTTCAGCAAGGATGAGGCGCTGTCGCGCCTGCTCGCCAATTCAGGCCTGACGGTTCAGACCGGGCGCTCCGGCGTCCTGATCGTCCGGCCCGCGGTATCAGCGGTCGAACCGATTCAAACGCGTCCCGCATCGGGCGATAACGCAGTCGGCGCCGCCGCAGCCGTGCAGGAAGACACCAGCGATATCATCGTGACGGCACAGAAGAAGGAAGAATCGCTAAAGGATGTGCCGATCGCCATCACCGCCTTTTCCAAACAATCGCTCGACGATCACAAGATCGAAAGCGGATCTGAATTGCTGCGCGCCGTGCCCAATGTGAACTTCTCCAAGGGCAATTTCAGCATGTATAACTTCTCGATCCGCGGGATCGGGACCAAGGCGATTTCGGCATCGAGCGATCCGGCGGTGGCAGTCAGTTTTAACAACACGCCGCTGATCCGCAATCGCCTGTTCGAATCAGAATTCTTCGATCTACAGCGCGTCGAGGTGCTGCGCGGGCCGCAGGGTACGCTCTATGGCCGCAACGCTACCGGCGGTGTGGTCAACATCATTCCCGCACTGCCGAGCGATAAATTCGAAGGCGATGCAAAAGCAGAAGTCGGCAACTATTCCACGCGGCGACTGAGCGGCATGCTCAACGTGCCGCTCACCGACACGCTCGGTGTTCGCGTCGCCGGGTCGATGACTCAGCGCGACGGGTTCGACTACAACACCTTCACGCAAAAGCGCGTCAACGACCGCGACCTCTGGTCGACCCGCGCCTCAGCGCAATGGGAACCGAGCGACTGGTTCAAGGTGAATGCCATCTGGCAGCATTTCGAAGAAAAGGATAATCGCTCGCGTACCGGCAAACAGCTTTGCGCACGCGATCCCGGGCCGGAAAAGCTCAAGAACCCGGACCCCACCATACCGGAAAGTCAATGGGTTGTGGTGCCGGAAGCGCTGCGCGCGCGCCTGAGCCAGGGCTGTAAAGCCGTATCACTCTATGACGACAGTTCGTTCGGCGCGCCCAACGGCAGCAGCCTCGGCTATGTCGTTCTTCCCACCTATGTCATTGCTGCAGGTGTGGATCCGCAGACTTTTGGCGTGGTCCCTGGCATCCTGCCCGGCGATCCCTATGCGGGCGTGGTGCAATCGCGCAATCTGCGCGAGGTCGCAACCAGCTATGACCCGATCTTTCGCGCCAGGAACGATGTTTTTCAGCTCAACCTGGAATTCAAGTTCAGCGATTCACTCAAGCTGGTTTCGCAGACCGCCTATGCCCGTGATCGCTATTATTCCTCGCAGGATTATAATCGCTTCGTTTCCAAACCGATCTTTCCCGACACGTCGGGATTGCTCGATTATTTCGGCAATCCGCTTCCCGGCCCGGGAGCTACCCCGGGCGGTATCTATGTCGATCCGCAATTGGGCGCGTCCAATCGCATCCTGTCAGCGGATTTGAGCCGTTCGCGCAACGACCAGTGGACGCAGGAACTTCGCCTGCAATCATCCTTCACCGGGCCGTTCAATTTCAGCTTCGGCGCCAATTACCTTCATTTCAAATCTCAGGACGATTATTACGTCTTCAACAACCTGTTCACTTATGCGGCCGAGAATTTTTATAATAACGCCAACGACCCAGGCCAGGGCGCTCATGTCCCCTGCCCGCCCGGAACGACGAACAGGGAATGTATCTACATCGACCCCAATCCAATTGGCTCACTGAACGATCTCGGGCACAATTATTTTCTCAGCCGCAACATCGTCAAGACCAAGTCCTGGGCGATTTTCGGGGAAAGCTATTGGAATGCCACCGACAATTTGAAGATCACCGCCGGCCTTCGCTACACCAATGATCGCAAGACAGCGACGCCGGTTCCCAGCCAGTTGCTGCTCGGCGGCGGCGGCGATCTGGGCAACAGCGGCGGCTTCGTCAACAGTGGCTATCCGCCGCTTCCCGACATCAACCAGAAATGGGGCAAGTTCACCGGACGGCTGGTGGTTGACTGGAAACCCGACCTGGCTTTCACTGACGACACGCTGATCTACGCCTCAGTCTCGCACGGCTACAAGGGCGGTGGCGCCAACCCGCCGCGCGCAGATCTCAACACGCGCGTGGTCCAGTATCAGCCGCTCGCAACGACCTTCAAACCCGAATATGTCAACGCGCTCGAAATCGGCACCAAAAACAGCTTCGCCGGCGGCAAGCTGAGTCTGAACGCAACGGCTTTTTTCTATGACTATAAGGATTATCAGGTTTCACAGATCGTCGATCGCATCTCGCTCAACGAGAATTTCGACGCGCAAAGCTGGGGTCTGGAGCTTGAAGCCGCATGGCGCCCCTCGCGCGCGTTTCGGGTCGATGCCAATCTCGGCTATCTCAGGACGCGGCTCAAAAAGGGCGCGCAATCGATCGACGTGATGAATCGTACCCAGGGTAATTTGGACTGGGTCGTGCTTCGTCCCTGGATTCAGGTACCGTCGAATTGCATCGCACCGCGGAAGCACGTCGAAACCATTCTTCAATCGGGCTTTGTCGGCACTGGCCTAGACCTTTTCATGCTGGCGGCACTGTGCAACGGCTCAAGCGCGTTCGGGAGCTTCAACCCCGACGTTGCGACGAATTTGCATTTCGACCAGTTCCTTGGCTTCACCTACAATCCACTGACCGAAGCCCCCAATGGCGGCCGTGGCTTCTATGCCGATCTGGAGGGCAACGAGCTGCCCAACGCGCCGCGCCTGACCTTCAACGTCGGTGCGCAATACACCTTCTTCATCGACGATTGGGACCTGACCTTCCGTGGCGATTATTATCGCCAGTCGGCGAGCTGGGGCCGGGTCTACAACACTGCATATGATCGGCTGAAACCCTGGGACAACACCAATTTGGCGGTTACTTTCGCCCGGCCTGAATCGGACCTGACTTTCCAGCTTTATGTGAAGAACGTCTTCAACAATGCACCGATCTCCGACTTCTTCACCAACAGCGATGACACTGGCCTGTCCACCAATGTCTTCACGCTCGATCCGCGCATCTATGGCTTCAGCGTTAGCAAAAAGTTCTAGATGAGCCAAAACGGCACTAAATACCACTGTTCCTCGCAACATTTTTTGCGGAGATTTGCAATTAATGATGAATATTGGATAGCATAATAGTTTAATTCATAGTAATTATAACGGGATAACCAGTAATTTTTTATTACTGGATTGGTGATCATTTGTTGTTATTATTATATATCCAAATTGGAACATTAAATTCACAGTAACATTGACATCAATGTCGAAACTGATGATTATAAAAAGGCACCCAGTTCAATGAGTGCGAAACACGAGTCGAAAACCAGGAGAGTAGAGATGAAAGTGTTTTCCGCGATTTGCGCATCTGCACTGGCGTTGGCCGGCGCAGGTACTGCCAATGCTGCAACGACGATCTACGCGCCAGCGGGGACCTATGTGTTCCAGGGGCCGGTGGTCGTGAAGAAGGGCTTGACCCTGAACTGCACGCTCAAGCTCACCGTCGTCATCCCGGAAGCGATGCCGGACACTCATACCCCGCCGGTTCCAGCAGGCCCCGCTTCGCATGGCCACACCGCAACGGTGACCCCGCAGTTGTCGGCTCCGTCCAACATCCTGTGCCCCACGGTGACCTTCTCCAGCACGCCGTATCCGGCAACCTACAATGGCACGAACCTGACGCTCACCGGCGTTGTCGTGAACACCATCACCCCCGGCGGCTGCTCAGGCTCGATCAGCGCGGTGTGGGGCGGCGGCACCACGCCACGGACCATCGCCGTGAACACCACCTTGCCCGGTGGCGGGACCTCGGCTCCTTGCGAGATCAACGGTACCCTCAGCCAGGTTTCCGGCCCGGCACCGCTGAACATCACCTATTATCCCTGATTAGCCGGAGAACGGCTGACGGAGATTTCTCCCGACTTGCCTGGGCGCGCTCCTCCGCGCCCAGGCATTTTTTTCCGATACGGCACTCAGATCACCAGTTTTGAATCGCGAATGCGACAACAGGAGAGTTGAGATGAAACTGATTTCGGCAATCTGCGCATCAACGCTGGCACTGGCCGGCACAGGCACCGCCAACGCGACAACTTATACTCCCGCGGGGACGTTCGTTCTGCAAGGACCGGTGGTCTTCAGCAAGGGCATCACCCTGAATTGCACGTTCAAGATCACCTTCACCGTGCCAGAAGCCGCGCCCGATGCTCATGGTGCCGCGTCCCATGGTCATAGCGCGTCCGCGGTCCCTCAGATGCTCACCCCCGCAAGTCCCTTTTGCCCCACGGTGACCTTCTCTTCCACCCCCTATCCAGTCAGCTATGACGGAACCAACCTGACTCTTTCCGGCGTTATAGTGAACACCACATTCTCGGGCACCGGCTGCGCCGGCCCCCTCAGCGGTGTCTGGAACAACATGACCAAAAAGCTGACCCTCAACGCGTCTATACCCAGCAGCGGCCCCCCGCCCTGCACGATTGTCGGGGTTCTCAGCCTGGTCTCGGGCACGATCAGCATCACCAATCCCTGATCGGACGGTGGAATATTAACACGCCTCTACCCGGGTGCGATGACGCGCCCGGGCCCTTAGCAAATCCCCGGGAGGCGAGACATGGCCCGCCCGAGCTCCTCCGAAGTGAATTACTCATTGTTCTCAGCCGCTAAAGGTCAACGGGAACAAATCGCAGTCCGAAACAGGAGAATTGAGATGAAACTGATTTCGGCACTCTGCGCCTCCACACTGGCATTGGCGACGACAAGCACCGCGCAGGCAACCACTTATACCCCGGCGGGCACCTTCGTGTTCCAGGGGACAACGGTCTTGACCAAAGGCCCGCCCATTACGTGCCCGCTCAAAATCACGATTGTCGTTCCCAACGCAGCACCGGACGCCCATGGCACGGCATCACATGGCCATGTTGCCACCGCGACCCCGGTATTGGGCGGCGTATGCCTCGCAACGGTTTTCAACGGCACACCATATCCCGTGACGTTCGACGGAACAAACATATCGCTCCAGAATGTTCTCATGACCTTCTTCAGCCCGGGCAGCTGCAGCGGGTCGATCACCGGCGCCTGGGGCGGCAACACGGCTACCCCTCGGACAATCTCGGTAAACGCGTCGCTGGCCGGCTCAACACCACCCTCCTGCACGATCGTGGGCACCCTCACCCAGATTTCAGGCGCGCCGCTCAGCATTGCCAATCCCTGATTGGTGGGCGTCTCGCCAATCGCATCCAGGAGAGTGAGATGAAGATCATCACCGCCATTTCCGCCATGGCGTTGACGCTTGTCGGCATGCGGCCTGCTGACGCGACGACCTACACGCCCGCCGGAACCTTCGTGCTGCAAGGGACGGGGCTGTGCACGCTGACCGTCACCATTACCGTGCCCGATGCGGCGCCCGATGTTCATGGCAGCGCCTCGCACGGCCATAGCGCGACTGCGGTTCCGGTCCTGGGCCCGCCGAGCAGCTCCCTTTGCGCTTCGGCCACCTTCGTCGGCGCCCCTTATGCAGTGAGCTATAACGGCGGCAATCTTTCGATCACTGGCGTCACGCTCAACACGGTCGCAGGAAACTGCTCCGGTGATATCGGCGGTATCTGGGACGATATCGCCAAGACGCTCACCGTGACTCAGTCACTTGGCGGCGGGGCAATCGTCTGCAACGTCCGCGCGACGCTCAATCTGATCTCGGGCGCCATCAGCATCATTCCCTGATTGATCACGACTTGTATCTTCCCGAGATATGATAATAATCTCCGTCGCATTATGAAGAAAAATCAGAAATTTATGGGAGTGTGATGATGAATAAGTTTATTTCACTGAGCCTAATCACAATATTATTCGGCACTCATTCCGCCATCGCACAAACCTTCACGCCAGCAGGAACCTATTTGATCACCGGTCCGGTTACAGTGTCCAAGGGCGGTATTAACATGCCCTGCACATTGAACGTCACGCTCACCGTGGCAGCGACTCCCTCAAGCACGGGGTCCGCGGTCCCGCAGCTCCAGCCGGGCGCTATATTCTGTCCTAACTTTACCTTTACCAGCACCCCCTACGCCGTCACTTATAACGTCGCAAATGCAACAATATCCATGAGCGGCGTCGTCATCGGATCATGCAGCGGTACGGTCACCGGAGCATGGAACAATTCCTCCAAAATACTGACTCTCAATGCGACTCTGCCGGGGGGCTGCACAATCAACGGGCAGTTGACGGCGCCCAGTTCGCTGGAAATTTTCTGAACCCAATCGTCGACGGGTTCCAGCCATCCACCTGATCCATCTGGAATCTCGGAATTGCCGGATAGCGCCTCGTTGGCGCAGATAGTTCTGGATCGAAGCGTGCGGCTCATTCATTGTCGGCCCTTAGGGGCGCGGGTTTCGACATGATCAGGCAGTACGAACCCGATATTGACAGTCATGCATATTCGGGGCTCTTCTCTTCCGGCACGTGGGAAAAATAGATGCTGGAAGTGACCAATGTCGGAAAAGCCTATGGGCCGCCGACACAACCCATCCCGGTGCTGAAGGATGTCTCGTTTTCGATTCCGCGCGGCGCATTCTGCGCGGTCCTTGGTCCTTCGGGTTCGGGCAAGAGCACGTTGCTTAATATCGTCGGCCTGCTCGACAAGCCCGATAGCGGCCAGGTCGTGCTTGACGGCATCGCGGTGGACTATGGGTCCGCTTATGAGGCAGCGCGACTTCGCAATGCCATGCTCGGCTTCGTGTTTCAGTCCTTCCAGTTGCTGCCGCGGCTACCCGCCTGGCAGAATGTCGCGCTGCCGCTGCTCTATCGCGGCGTTCCGCGCGAACAGCGCAAGACGGCAGCGCTGAGCATGCTGGAGCGCGTCGGGCTTGCCGATCGCAGCCACCACCGTCCGACCGAGCTTTCCGGCGGGCAGCGGCAGCGCGTGGCGCTGGCCCGGGCGCTGATTGGGGAGCCGAGCCTGATTCTCGCCGACGAGCCGACCGGCAGCCTCGACAGCGTCACCGCGGTCGAGGTCATGGCTTTATTGCGGCACCTGAACCGAAGCCTGGATGTCACCATCCTGATGGTGACGCACGACCGCGACCTGGCGGCGCAATGCGATCGTCAGATCGAGTTCCTCGACGGCCGGATCATTGCCGACCGCGTATCGCCCGCAACACCGCGCCCGGTAGACGCGTGATGGCCGTCGCCGTCATCGCATCAGGCGCACCGGCCGGGGAGATATTCGCCGAAGCTTTTGCTAATCTATACAGCCAGGGCATTCGCTCGGTGCTGGCATTGCTGGGCATCACGATCGGCACGGCATCGATCATTGCCATGCTCAGCATCGGCAATATGGGACAGATCGAAGCGCTCAAGAGCTTCAAGAATATGGGGGTCGATATGCTGCAGATCCGCGCCGCGCCGAACGGCAGCAGCAGCGCGGCCGGCTTCGATCGGCGCCTGGTCGATACGTTGCCGGGCAGCGATCCGGACATCGTGTCGGCGATGCCCTTGTCGATTGGTCGCCAAACTGTCGCAGCCGGCGGAAAGACCGCAGACTTGGCGACGATCACCATGTCGCCGGGCTTTGCGACGCTCGCGAAATTGCCGCTGCGCACCGGACGCCTGATCAGCGGAGCCGACGAATGCGGGCTGGTGGCTGTGGTAGGCGACGGCGCGACAACGAAATTATCCGGGCCCGGCGCTGCGCTTCTGCCCGGCGCGAAGATCGCAGTCGGCAGTTACGCCTATACGGTGATCGGCATATTGGCACCGACGCCAGCTGAAGCGATGAATCCCGCCGACTATAATGATGCGGTGTTCATTCCGTTCGGGTGCAGCCGCCGCGTCATGCCCGGCGGTGACCCCAATACGGCGCTGATCCAGCTCAAGCCCGACACCGATTCAGTGGCGGTCGGCGAACGGGTGAAGGCACGCCTCACCACTGCTGGCACCATGCTGACCATCGTCGATGCGCGCGCGCTGGTGACGATGATGAAGGCACAGATGGGGGTCTATACTCGCCTGCTGGCGGCGATCGGTGGCATTTCGCTGCTCGTCGGCGGAATCGGCGTCATGAACGTCATGCTGATGAGCGTGATGGAGCGCCGGCGCGAAATCGGCCTGCGCGCGGCAATTGGCGCGACACCGCGCGACCTGCAGCTCATGTTCCTGATCGAAGCCGCCTTGCTCGCCCTGGTGGGGGGCATTGTCGGCGTGGCGCTGGGCATCGGCGCTTCCTATTTCATGGCGCGGGCGATGAGCTGGAGCTTCGCGGTTGCCCTTTATGTGCTGCCGCTGGGCCCTGGCGTCGCCGGCATCGTCGGCATGATATTCGGCCTGTATCCGGCGATCACGGCGTCGCGGGTCGATCCGATCGAGGCGCTGCGTGCGGAGTAGGCGCCTGATAGGGCTTTATATCGGGCACCGGGACCGGCTCGGCCAGGGTGGGCTGGGCTGCCGGGCGCTCGAGTATTTTCGGCGTGGCGCATCCGGCAAGCAACACCAGAAACGCGGCGGCGACCACACCGGTTTTGATCATGTCCATCGGCTCCTGAAGCGCACCATTACGGCGAGCTGTGTTCTGGCCTTGGGTAACGCCGTGCCGGTCGGGGCGCAAATGGTGCAGCCTCTGCCTTCCCCCTATTCCTCGCCAATCCCGCCGCCGCCATCGCAACCGGTGCCGGGCGGCACGCCCATCACCATCGGCCTGACCGAAGCGGTGGCACTCGGCTTGCGCGACAATCGCACGATCAAATCGGCCTATCTCTCGCGTATCACCCAGAAATTCGATCTGTTCGTCGCCGGTACCCGCTTCCGGCCACGCATCAGCATTGCCGCCGATGTCACCACAGGGCGCGCCGGCGGCGCGTTCAGCACGAACTCGAACGTCAGCCCGGAAGTGTCAATACTCGCGCCGACTGGCGCGTTCGGGAGCTTTTCCTGGACACGGAACGACCGTTTTCAGGGTGGCAAGCGCTATATCGGGGAGACCGGCACACTCACCCTTACCCAACCCCTGTTGCGGGGCGCGGGTGCGATCAACCTCGCCCCGATCAGGCGCGCGCGCCTGCAGGAGCGGATCAACCAGCTTGGTCTGCAGAATACCGTCTCCAATGTCGTGAGCAGCATTGTCTTTGCTTATCGCGCACTGATCCAGGCACAGGAGCAGATTCGCTTGGCCGAACTGGCGCTGCAACGCACCAAGGATCTGCTCGCGACCAACCGCGCCATGATCGAGGCCGGGCGCATGGCGGCCGCCGACATCGTGCAGACCGAATCCGGGGTCGCGAATCAGGAAGTGACTGTCCTGCAGGCGATTCAGGCAAAAGCCTCGGCCCAGCTGGCACTGCTCCAGTTGCTGGCGCTCGATCCTCGTACGAACATCGTCGCCGGCGATGGCATCGATACCGATCATGTTGCGATCGACCTCGACAAGGCGCTCGAACTCGGCCGGGCGGCGCGAATGGATGTGCTGTCGTCCGAACTGGCGGTGGAGCAGAGCCGGATTTCGCTGAGCGAAGCAAAAAATAATCGCCTGTGGGACCTGTCGGTAAAGGGCAACGTGTCGCGCTTCCAGGGCAACAGCGCACTGCAATCGCCTTTGGACGGCAAGATCAACAGCCAGGTCGGGCTGTCGCTCAGTATTCCGATCTGGGGAGATTACGGCGCAAAGCAGGCCGAGATCGGCGCGACAATCGGGCTGCGACAGGCTGAGCTCAATTATCAGGACACCAGCCAGGCGGCTGAATCGCAGATCCGCGACGCGGTGCAAAGTGTCGAGGCGAGTTGGCTCCAGCTCGAGGCTGCGCGCCGCGCCCGGGCATTGGCAGCGCGCGCGCTGGACCTGCAGCGCGAGAAACTCAAATTCGGACGCGCCTCCAACTTTGAGGTATTGTCGTTCGAGGCCGACCTGCGCGCCGCCGACGCACAGGAATTGTCGGCCCGGATCAACTATCTCAATCAATTGACCACACTCGACCAGCAAATCGGAAGTACGCTCGATACATGGAAGATCGACCTCAACGACTGACGCGGTTCATTCCGAAAACGCGCCGCGGCAGGATTGCCGTGGCGCTGGTGCTGCTGTGCGGCGTTCTGGCAATCTGGTGGTTCCGGTCGAGCCCCGGCACGCCTGCTGCCGGCGCGCTGATCGAGAAAAGCCAGGTAGTGAAACGCGAGCCCTTCAGCTC
The DNA here is from genome assembly GCF_050725575.1 of Sphingomonas sp. GTDB lineage: Bacteria > Pseudomonadota > Alphaproteobacteria > Sphingomonadales > Sphingomonadaceae > Sphingomonas. The sequence continues at coordinate 33,816 of NZ_JBOHHW010000034.1, forward strand.
GACCATCAACGTGATGGGAACGATCGGACCTGGCAACGGTATCGACATCACTGCGCCGTTCGACGGCACTATCAAGTCGATCCGCTTCGCCTATGGCGATCTGGTCACCCAGGGCCAGGCGCTGGCCGAACTCGACCTTTCCGAACTGGAGCAGAGCCGCAATGAGGCGGAAAGTGCTTATCTGAAAGCGGCGCAGGCATCCGAAGATATGATGTCCTGGAGCAGCGGCCCCGAAATGTCTCGCGCCCGGCGTGCCGTGACCGCGGCGATATACGATTTGAAAGATGCCGAAAACAAGCTGCGCGAGACCAAGGCGCTGCTCGATCGCGGCCTTGTTCCACGGTCCGAATATGAAACCATGGTTCAGCAGGAGCGATCGCGGAAGGCCTCGCTTGAGGCCGCCCAGGAAGATATGGACACGGCCGCGCGCCGCGGCCAGGGGCCGAACCGCCGCATGGCCGAACTCGACCTGAAGAATAGTCAAATACGCCTGGGCAAACTGGCGGGACAGTTCGGGGGCGCGATCCTGCGCGCGCCCGATGACGGGATTGTCGTGCGCCCGCCCGCCGGCCAGGGCGAGAGCGCAAGCAACGATCCCCTGCATGTCGGGTCCAGGGTATCCAAGGGCCAGCTGATCGGCACGATCGCACGGGCCGGTGGGCTCGGCGTGTCTTTCCGGCTGGACGAGGCCGATATCAACCGGATCAAGACCGGCATGGCGGTGACGGTCACCGGGCCCGGCTTCAACGACCTTTCGCTTGCCGGACAAATTTCCAGCGTTGCCGGTGAGGCCGGAAAGGATTCGGCGACGGGCACCGGGAAAGCCAGCTTCACCGCGACAGCCCGCCTCAATGCACTTACCCCTGAACAGGCCCGGCGTGTGAAGATCGGGATGACCGCGATGGTGATCGTGATCGCTTACAGCAATCCGAATGCGATCGTCGTTCCCCCCGAAGCCGTGCAGGGTGCGGCACCCACGGCGACGATCATGGTGCGAGATTCCAAGACAGGAAAGACGACCCCGAGAACGGTGGGGCTCGGCCTTGTCTCGCCCACTGGCGCTGAAATTCTCTCAGGCCTGAAACCCGGCGAGGAGGTCGTGTGGTCGGTGGCAGCGCCTCCTGCCCCGGTAACGCCCTGATCCCGGCACTCGGCGCCTTTCGGATGGAGTCTGTCGAAACGGCTGGCGCACCGCCACAGGCTTTGCTAGTCGCTCGACATTCCAGGCACCCGTAGCTCAGCTGGATAGAGCGCTGCCCTCCGAAGGCAGAGGCCAGAGGTTCGAATCCTCTCGGGTGCGCCAGCTTTTCAATGACTTACCTAGGATCATCGAGCTCCGTACGGAAAACGTACGGAAAACATTCTTGGACGGTGTGGGTTGAATGGCGAGCCAAATAGCCATTTTCAGGATCATTCAACAGCTCGACGAATCTGATTCGCCCGCTTTGCGCCCCACTTCGGACGCTAAGCGTTACTCGACAGGATTGGCAAAGGGCATCCCATCACTAGGATCGACGAACTGCTGCCTTGGAACTGGAGCTCTTGTTAGGCTTGCCCGTCCTCATGCAGGTAGCCGCATTTCGCAGCCCGCCATATGTCCTAGAGTGGTTTTCAGATTGATTGAATCGTTTTGGGGATTCCCAAGGTTAGTTGTTTCTGATTCAACCTGCGGGCTGGAGATGGAGGCCAGCAGGTATGGCGAGACCCTATTCGAACGATTTACGCGAGCGCGTGGCAGCGGCGGTTTTGTCGGGTCGCAGCTGTCGTGAGGTCGCGTCGTTATTCGAGGTGAGCGTTGCCAGCGTGGTCAAATGGTCGCAGCGCCGCCGGGCGACGGGGACGGCGGCGTCGCGGCCGATGGGCGGCCACCGCAAGCGGTTGCTCGAGCCGCACAGTGCGCTGATCATCGGGCGTCTGAAAGCGGCGCCTGACATTACGCTTAAGGTACTGGTCGCGGAGTTGGCCGAGCAAGGTATCGCGACCAGCCCGGTGTCGGTGTGGCGGCTGGTGCGCTCGGAAGGGCTGCGCTTCAAAAAAAACGCTGTTCGCCATCGAGCAGGAACGGCCGCTGATCGCAAGGCGGCGGGCGCAGTGGAAGAAGTATCAGGGACGACTTGATCCCCGGCGCCTCGTCTTCATCGATGAAACCTGGGCGAAGACGAACATGACGCCGATCCGCGGCTGGGCGCCGCGAGGGGCAAAGCTGGTCGCTCGTGCGCCGTTCGGCAAATGGCGCACGCTGACCTTCCTCGCAGCGCTCCGCCATGACCGGATCGACGCGCCCTGCGTCCTTGATGGACCGATCAACGGTGAAAGCTTCACGGCCTGGGTCGAGCAGTTCCTCGTGCCGACACTCTCGCCGGGCGATGTCGTCATCATGGACAATCTCGGCAGCCACAAGGGTGCCGCCGTCAGGAAAGCGATCCGGGCCGCAGGCGCAAAGCTGCTGTTCCTGCCGCCCTACTCGCCAGATCTGAACCCGATCGAGCAGGTCTTCGCAAAGCTCAAGCTGCTGCTCCGAAAAGCCGCCGAGCGATCCGTCGATGCCACTTGGCGCCGCATCGGATCACTCCTCGACGCCTTCCCACCTCATGAGTGCGCCAACTATCTCAGAAACTCCGGATACGCTTCAGCCTAACTGAAAACGACTCTAGATCTCCCCGCCATTCCAATATTCCAGCTTCAGCGAGATCGGCCAACCGAGCCCCCAGGACAAGGTCTGAACTGATGGGGTGGATGCCCCCTGAAATTCAGAGAATACCTTGAATCCTCACAATCTCTAGGCTTAATCGAGTAATTGCGTGATCGGCCGGCGCGCTGCCCGCCAAGCTGGCAAGAACCCGCCAAGCAGCCCGAGCGTTGCCGCCCAGAACGTGCCTTCCAGCACTTGTCCTGTCGATAGTTGCAACTCAAAAACCGTTTGCGCGAAATTGGCGCCAATTGTGGAAACAGAGAGGCCGTTGAATATCAAGAAGGCGGCGGCCATTCCGATCACGCCGCCGCTCATCGCGAGCAGTAGCGCCTCGACCATTGTGCCAATGAAGGTCGCGAGTCGGCCAAAGCCGAGTGTGCGCAACGTTGCGATCTCTCCTGCACGGTTGGCTACTGACGCGTACATCGCATTGATAGCGCCGCCGAGCGCACCAAGCGCCATTAACAGCGTAATCGGCTTGCCGATGTGGGTGATCAGGTCGCTAGTCCGTCGGCTTTGCGCCGCGAAATAGGAGCGCTCAGTTCGGATGTCCGTCTTCAGTCTGGGATCGGCGGCATTGTATCGCTGCAGGGAAGCCAGCGCGCCAGGCCCTGTGAGACGTACGCGCAGGCTCTGGACCGTGCTGCCGCGCGAAAACAGGCTCTGTACCACTCGTCGATCTGCCCACAACTCCGACTCGAAAACGCTGCCGCCGCTTTCAAAAATGCCAACAATTTTCCAGCTGTTCGCGCCCATGCGTGCTTCTCGTCCCAGCGCCAAGCCGTCGAAGGTGCCAAGTGCTGCTCGTCCGACAACGATCTCGCCTGATCCCGGCGCGAACATTCGCCCCTCGGTGATTCGGAAACCCTCGCGTACTTTGAGGCCTGCGGGGTCGAGTCCGCGAAGCGGGAGATTTACTCGCGTGCCGGTAGACTTCTTGCGCCCATCGACGACCACCAACATTTCCCGAGAAACGAGAGGCTGGCCGTCACGCCGGGCGATGCCAGGTGCCTCTTCCAAGAGGTTCTGTTGATCCTGAGTCAGTGCGCTGTTGATCTCGGTGCCTGCGCCGTCGCGCAGCACGATTGCAACCGTTTCCGCCCCGCTGCTATTCAGCGTATTCTGAAAGCCGTTGTTGAGAGCGAGCGCGCCGAGCAGGACGAAGACGACAAGAGCTACCGAAATCATCGCCGACAGCGACGTCCACAGCCGCTGCGGCAGTGAGAGCAGGTTGATCTTGGAGACGGCCAATATCTGGCGCAGCACCGGCGTCATGATCATCTCCTCCCCAATGCGGCGACAATGTTGAGGTGTAGCGCCTGCAAAGCCGGTACAAGCGAGGTTAGCAAGCCCAGTAGGGCTGCCCAAAGCAGGCCAGTCGCCCAAACTTCCATCCCCATGTGGAGTCCGCCTAAGCTTGGATAGCGAGCGGCGAGGAGGAGGAGCAGATGCGCAAGCGCGAGGCCGACGATGCTACCAAAGGTTGCGAGCAGCATTGTTTCGCTAATCACAAGCCGAAGCACGCGCCCTTTTGAGAAGCCGAGAACCTTGAGCACGCCGATGTCGCGCGACCGTTCGCGTACCGCCGTCGCCATCGTCGTGCCCACGATTAGGAGGATAGTAACGAAGGCTGAGCCCACAACAAGAGTCACGATCAACTTAATGTCACCGAACTGACGAGCCAGGGCGGCAGCGAACTGTTGCTCGGTAACGGTTTCCGTCTCGGCAGCAGAGTTGGTGAACTGGTGATCGATTGCCTCGCTAACGCCGGCGCTTTCCTGCGATCCTTTGACCATTACCGAAACCAACCCTACTGTGTCGCGATCGAAGGAGCGGGTTTCGTTGAGATATTTCCAGCCGAGATAAACGCCGTTGTCGCCGCCACGCTGCGCGGCGTCGGTGAAGATACCGCAAACCACGAATTCCCAGGTGCGTGCGCCATCGGCGCGCTGAAAAACGCTGCTCTGGAGTCCAAGCGTTTGGCCAAGCTTCCATCCATACATGTCGGCAATCGGCTTGCCGACCGCAAGCCCGTTTCGGTTTTGCTGGCAGGCGCGAACCTGCTCCTGCGGCATGGCTATTTCTGGAAAGACGGCGAAATATGTATCGAAGTCGACTGCCAGCGATACAACGAAGTTGCGGGGTTCTCGATAGTAACCGCCGAACCAGCTGCTGAAGGTAGTAGCGCGAACGCCGGGAATGGTGCGGATACGGTCAACATAGCTGACTGGGAGTGATTGGGTGAAGTTAATCTTGTTGGCTACAATGAGGCGGTCGGCACCGACTCCGGTTGACCCGGTTGCGCTCAGATGGAAGCTAATCAACAATCCATATAGCAGAAAGGCGATCACGATTGATCCGAGCAGCAACCCGGCCCGCAGTTTGCGGTGCGCGAGGTTTCGGATGACCAGCGTCAGCTCACGCATCAGCCAGTGTCCGCTCGAAGAAGCGGCCCTTATCAAGATGCAGCGTGCGCATGGCATAGCGCGCCGCAGCAGCGTCATGGGTAACCATGATAATTGTTTTTCCCAACTCCTTATTCAGCATTTGCAACATGGTCATGATCTCGTCGGCGGTTTCGCGGTCAAGATCGCCGGTCGGCTCGTCGCAGAGTAGTACAGCCGGATCGGCAACCATCGCCCGAGCAATAGCCACGCGTTGCTGCTGGCCGCCCGACAGTTCGCGAGGATAGTGGAGGCTCCGATCCGCCAGGCCGACGATCTCCAACGTCGTTGCGACGTTGCGTTGCCGGGTGCGAGCATCAAGCCTGGTGAGCAGCAACGGCAACTCGACGTTCTGCGCTGCATTCAGCATCGGCATCAGATTGTAGAACTGAAAGACGAAGCCGACATTCTTCGCACGCCAGCGGGTGAGCTGCGCCTCGGAGCAACCGTCCAGCCGCTGATCGCGAAAGCGGATCGTACCCGCGCTCGGTCGGTCGATTCCCCCAAGCATGTTCAGCAACGTCGTCTTGCCAGAGCCCGATGGCCCCATCAATGCGATAAAATCACCATTTGAGACATCGAGACATAAATCGGTAAAGATGGGTAGACGCTCTTTGCCTCGTGTATAGCTCTTTGTTATGTCGCGCAGCTCGAAATCATGCTCCATCATCTCCTCCCTGTTCAGCGTAAATCAGAGTCGATCAACCTGACCTTCACGGCCATGTTCGGTAGTAAGCGTGAGTCTAGTTTGCGTAAGCCGATCCGTATTCTTACGGTCGAGCGGCCTCGATCGACCGCAGGAATTATTGCGATGACATATGCTGGCAGTTTGTCGCTTGTATACGCGTCCATCACTGCGACCACATCCTGCCCCTCATGTACGCGAGCGATGAACTGCTCGCTTACGTCCACCTCGATTTCAAGGCTGCTCATGTCAACCAGCGTGCAGATGCCGGTGCGAGTGAAGCCACCGCCGGCCGAGACGGGCGAGATGATTTCGCCCGTCTGCGCGTTCTTGTCGATCACAATACCGGCAAATGGCGCGCGAATCCAAAAACGCTCGGCCTGTTGATTAACCCGCTCGCGCGCTGCGCGGGCGACCATAATGTCGGCTCGGGCGCGTTCCAGTTGCGCTTCTAACGTTTCGACGCGGGCGCGATTACGCGTCAGATCGGCATTGGTGGCAAACCCCCGACCGCCGAGTTCTGCGCTGCGGTTAGCGATGAGCCGCGCGTCCTTCAATTCAGCGCGCAACGCATCTGCCGCCGCCTCCGCCGCCCGGATCTGCGCCACGGCTGCGGCCTGATCGGCGGCGACAACCGTTCTGTCTAGTACGGCAAGTACCTGACCCTTTGCGACGTGCTGTCCCTCTTCAATCGGCAGATCAATGATCCGACCGGTGATTTCGGCGGCGACCGTGGCCTGACGGCGAGCGACGACGTAGCCCGACGCAACTAAGCCAGGGTTCTGTGAACCTTGCACAGCGCTATCCGACGCGGGCGCAGCTACTTTGCTGCTGACAGGTGTGGGCGCGGCAGGTATCCGGCCGCCCCGGCCGACTGTCACGACAGCGGCGGCCAACAGGCCGCCAGCGAGCGCCACGAAGGCGACACTACGCCAGTTCCGTCGTACCTGCGGCCCGTTATCGCGCTTGATCGCAAGCGACCGCAGCAACTCTATCCGCGTGTTCGACTCGTCGCCCATTAGCACTCCCGGATTGCAGCGATGTGCGAAAGTCAGTTCTTGCATCTCACACTCTGAATTTCCACGGCTTCTCACGCAGATTGAATTTGGTATCCGCTGTTCATTCGGCTGCTTGGATGACCGCAGCAATGAGCGACTGAGATTGTCTCGGGAAGCCAATGCCAAACAGCTAAATTGACAGAGGCGATTCAACCTCACTCGACACAAGCGGTTTTAGCGTTGCCATAAAAGTAGCAGGCTTATCGACATATATCGCAATCGCCTCAGCGAAACTCTGAGGCTTAAACATGCGATTTACCGATATTGGGTAGTGAAACTCCACCAAGACATTCGGAGCTACGATAATAGCTCCGTTTGCAATATTCGGAGCAACTGGCATTGAATGAATCAACGAGACGGCTCGTACATTGCCAACGGGAGTAACAGCATCGAATAATACGGTCATTCGCATGTGGAGCGCCCCTCCCACGATCATCGTCGGAAGGCTGGTGAATGAGCGAATGAGGCCCATAACGTAAATGAGAAAAAATAATCCAATACCAGCATGCAGCACAGCCACCCAAGGCGGAAGCAGACGAACCAGCAAATTCCCTATCACTAGTTCAACGAGTGCTAAGCAAAATAGAGATATAAGAACCGGACGCGCCACAAAATGGTTAGAAAAAACCGAAGTGGCCATTTTAAGCTGCTGCGCATTATCGCGCCCTGGCCGAAATGCATACATGATTATGCGCAATTCCCGCAAGACAATTGCACCGAAGCCAATAGGCAAAAAAACGTCTAAATATTGATATAGAGACCAAGATATTCTAGGCTTAATAGCTGCAGACTGGTTTTTTAAAATAAAATGCAGGCCAGAAATCATTAAAGAGATAAAGCTAAGTCCGACAGTGAATATCATCGAGTATCTGGCGGCAGTTCCTGCTGACGTTAACATTCCGCTAGAAATGACAATGAGTAATGCCGATCCAGTCGACGATCTCGTAAATAAGTGAGTCCTTGGAAAGGCGGAAATCCTCAAAGTTGCTCTAGCAAACAGCACAGATGATATCAAAATCCAAGTGCCCAACAAGGCCACGTCTACGCAGTTTCGCGGAAGCCGTAGGCCATAGGTACGAAAGGCCCACAACGTTCCAAAGACCGCTATTAGAAAATGCCAGGTCCTAAATTTAAAGGGCAGGCCATGATCCATGGTTTTCTGCAAAATCTTACTATCTCCTAAAATCTTGAATACTCCCTCGCCGTATTGCCGCGCGCCAATTGCTTACTCAAATACGGTATGCTTCCAATGTCGGTTTTCGCAAGCAATGGAATGCAAGCGTCAGGTTCAATGTCTTGGAGGACTTGGAACGCTGTAACGCGCGTGCGCGTGCAGTCAAAGTGCCGCACGAAGTCCGACAAAATTTCGACCGTGTTGGCATCATTAATTGTACGAAAAAGATCCAGCAAAAAGAGGCGATTTGAATGCAAATCCCCGGCTCCGCCCACGATTGCGTGTTCGTCCACGTCGAATATATACTGCGGCAGGAGATCGGTATTGGTGTCAGCAACACTCAGGTTTAATGAGACAGACATTTCCGGGGGTGTGTGTTGGATATGAATATCCTTATTTTGCCTGTAGAAAATCATACGGCCAGGCGTAAGTATGGTATCAACCTTATCAGACAAATCTACCTTTTCGCCAATTTCCCCAGTGACGCAATCTGAATCATACTCGTAGATTTCGGTTGGATAGCCAGGCCCGTAATAGCCAACGGTCAGAAGTTGGAAATTGTGATCGTGAGGAATATTATAAGCAAAAAGCTTTTGCTCGAACTCCAGGGTTCTTGACGCTGCGTCAAGCGGCATCCAGATATTCGATCTAATGTAAAATTGATTACCACGCGCCAGTTCCAATGATTGCGGTTGAAACTTATCCTTCTCATCACCGGACCAATATGATTTGAGCCGTTCATGGTATCGTTCTAAAAGGAACGTTCGATTATTAGCCAGCGCCCGAAGTATCCAAGAATTTTCCCATATCGCATCAACGCTATTCTCACGGATATACTCGTTGGCCAACGCAAGGCATTCCTCGGGATCGATGGAGCGTGTTTCGTCCAAATCAGAGATTAACAGCATAGAAAAGCTCCACTAGGCAGAAACGCGAGACAGCGTTTCGAGGGCTGCTGCGCGCACGTGATCGTGAGGGTCGTCGCGGGCTCGATCTATCAACTTGAGTCCTGCCTCCTTATCGATCGCGTAAATCGACTTCATGGCATGCCATCTGATGAAATGTTGTTCATGATTAATAAATGGCTCAAGGTAATCAGCAGACGGCGCATCCGCTACATCAGCCAGCAAGTCAAAAATAGTCGTTAAATTACTTAACATTGGGTTGACGGGCGTTATTCCAAATACACTCAAATTTTCCCTATCAAAATTTATTTGGAAATCACTTAAAGGTTTGGAACTGACCCTCAATGAAAGTGACCTAACCTCTAAATCTTCGACTATTGTATCGACGATCTCTCCAACAGCTGATTTTTTAAAAACCGAGTTTGTTTTAACTTGCTCCCGCTGGGCGAGCTCAACCTTCGTATTACTGCTTATTTGATTGGTGAGGGTTTCACCGATCAAGGAGTAGCGATCAATTGCATAACCAGATCCAGATATTGGTGATTGGAATGAATGAACGGGAGTCATGTAGAGGAATTGAGACTTGCGCTTGTGCTCCATTATCACCCAGGTGCTATATTCAGAACTATGAAGAGTCATGAAAGTACCGGCGGTCAGAAGCGCGTTTGTTCGCGTTGCTCGATCAAACACAGATCGCAGAACCGCGTTCATCCGATCAACGTAGAGGCGTTGATCTATAATTTGTTGAAAGATGGGTTCTGCGGAAAAGAACGAATCGGGATCGATATCCTTCTTTTTGATGCGATCATCGAACTCCGCTGCTGCTGCATCGAAACTGCTATGCATTGCACAGTTGACTCCCAAAAAAGGGCGGTAGACCGAAATCTACCGCCCCGCCATTAGCTGGCCGCGATCGCAATAGCCCACAAAATGGCGATCAGGAGAGCGGATTCGTTCGCACCAGATTTGCCGACGGGTGTTTCGAGTTCAGCAAAGGCAGTGAGGCCGTTGCTCGCCGTGGTCGACTTCGTCCAATTCATCTCTTGTCTCCTCACTGTTGTCGACAAATGTGCCGACGGCGAGAAAGATGGCATAGGTATAGCGTGAGTCAAAGCGACTTCCCTATCGGCGGCGAAGATTGATTGAACCAATTCGGATGTTTTAAGAGATGCGGCTATGGCTCTATTGGTCACTACTTGTTGGGGTCTTCGGAACTGTTCGCGGGTGGGCATGATGGGTAGAGAGGAAATCCAGTACGTCCCGACCCAAAGAAACTGCGATACCGAACCAGCTTGGGCCAATTGCTGGCAAGGGCAGCCGCCAGCGCAGCACTTTGAGCAGGCGCTGACCGAGCGTGCCTCGAACGCGGAAGTGGATCACCAGCTGGGCCAACGAGACGTCATCTCGCGCTAGTCAGCGATCAAGGAGATCGGCTGCCCCGCCTCTCTCGTGTGCCACCGCCAATGCAGCGATCATCATGCGACTTATCCAAGCGATCAGACCGAGGCCAGCTATCAGCGGGGTAAGAAGGCGCGAGTCAGGTCGTATTTTTAGGCTTGAAGGAGAGTATGTCGCCGGGTTGACAGTCCAGCACCGCGCAGATTGCTTCGAGGGTGGAGAAACGGACAGCCTTCGCCTTACCTGTCTTCAGGTTCGACAGGTTGGCCAACGTGATGTCGACCGCGTGCGAAAGGTCGGTGAGGGACATGCGTCGCAGCGCCAGCATGTCATCCAGATGAACCGTGATCGGCATCGTCAGACGGCGACCGACAGATAGTCACTCACGACCGATCCGACAGCGGTGGCGCGGGGGAGCACAAACACCATCAGGCTAGCGGGCTATCCGCCCGCGTATCCCGGTCTGCCGCCAGGTCGACCCTGACTGGCGGATCGGGATAAATGCCTGGAAACGCCCATGTGCTGGCAAGCCCGACATGGCGATGCCAAAGAATAGCTCGCTCGCTACGCGACCGACGCGGGCTATCTTTGCTGCATTCTGTGACAGATGTCCTTTGCTGCAGCATGTTTCCTCACTTATCGATATTCAATCAGCAGCAATCCAACCAGAGTCAACAATTTTATCGAAAAACGATACCGTAAGAGCTGGAGTCAACCAATGCGTCACATTTTCGGCAGATCGAGAAATCTTCAAAAGTAAGAATCGCAGCAGAAATTGCAGCGGAGGTAAAATGCTGGACCGATCTCAAATGCCACACCCCTGCTAATGATATGACACGGATAAACCATGCAATACGCGCTGGTTGATAATCAGCGGTGCGTGGCGCTAGCCGGTGTAGCAGGCACATGCTCCACCTGCGGATCGGCGATGGTTGCAAAATGCGGTCCACGCATCATGCACCATTGGGCTCACGCGTCCCGCCGCGACTGCGATCCCTGGTGGGAAAACGAAACTCAATGGCATCGGGATTGGAAAAACCTATTTCCCGAAGAGTGCCGAGAGCAAACGCGAATTGCATCTGATGGCGAAATTCACCGCGCTGACATTATCACTCCGACTGGCATCGTTATCGAGGTCCAGCACTCGGCTATGACCGACGCGGAACGCCAATCGCGTGAAGCATTCTATCAGAATCTTGTTTGGATCGTGGATGGCAGGAGCTTTAAGAATCAATTTGATCTGCACCATCTTTTGCCCGACCCAGACAATGAGGAAGCCAAGGATCTTGTCTGGTACAAGACTGCTCGTGGGACGGATGGAGCGAACGGTGGGGTTTTCTGGCGGCTTTCCGAAAATCCGGATCACGGAATTGGCGGCATGGTTCAGGTATACGGCCAGCATAGGGTCCAGCATCTCATCGCAACATATCGCGGGCATCAGCAGTATAGCTGGGTAAGATCACGCAAGACGTGGCTTGATGCGGAGTGTCCAGTTTATATTGATTTCGGCGATGAATGGCTTCTGCAACTCCAAAGATATGGGATCAACAAGCTTGAATGTGTCTACCGCGTAGCAAAGAAAAAATTCCTTCACGATGCGATGATCGAAACAAAGGCTCGCGATATTGCGGCGAGGTTTTACCCGATCTGATCAGACAATCTTGGTAACTGGACGTGCCCCCATGCTTGCCTAGAAAACGTCAGCCCACAGCTCCTTACTGCGATCTATCGCTATGTCATCATCCCATGTCAGTTTGATATGGGCGCGACGGGGTGCTGACATCGAAATAAAGCAGATCAACTCCGTGCCTTGCTGTCGTTCTAAAAGCGGGACGGGGAATTTCTCGGCCAACTCGCGCCCCGCGATCAATTCGGAGCCTACCAGCATTTCGAGCCGCACATTGCGGGCAGCGCCTGCGCCTCGGTTGAATACCTTGAGTCGGTAATTGCTCTTTCCGAGCTTTACGAAATTCGCGCCTAGATCAGCTTGACGCTGCTGCTCGGTCTCTGCCGCCTCTTTGGCGATCAGCAATTGGTTCAGGCGCTCAGCCGTTTCAGCAAAATCATTTTGCCGCCGGTTGAAGCGGCCCGTCTGAAAAGCTGACCAGATGGCGACCACCAGCGCGAGGAACGCTGCCACATCCGATGCTGTTACCGTAAATCCCGTCATTTGAATTTGATATGCTTCGAGCCTTTGAAGGCATTGCGAAGCATACCCTGCAACTCGCTTTTAACGTCCTTCAGCATCTCGGCTTTCACCTCAGCAACCTCCGCCTCGATGACCTCGCCATTTTCGCGGATTAGCTCGTCACGGGTGAAGGTGCGGTCGCAGGACACGCAACGCAACGGTCCGCCGTCATCGCCATGCTCAAAATCTTTATGCCCGCAAGTTGGGCAGATCATTGCGATCGATCGCGCATATTTGTCGGCGTCAATGAATCATTTCCTCTGCTACGCAGAACATACATCGAACATGGAAGCCCGTAAATCCTTACGTTGCGACAAATACTGGTACCGCATTGCCACGACTGCATTCAATTATTTAGCATCAAAGAGGCCGGGCACCGGCGTGCCTGCGCTCATGGCCCAAATGTCGGAAACAGCCTCTGGCACGTCAGGGTCGCCCACGACTAAGGTGCCGCCATACAATTGAAATCGCCATATCGTGAAAGCGGGATCGTCTATTGCCTGGACGCCCTCATAGAGGACAAGCCCATCGCCGAGCGTGCGCCTAATCTGCTGATTGGTGTTCATAAGGAATAGATGGCGCATAAACGTATCGCCGGTCTTCGCCAGAAAGCCAGCTCCCACAAAATGATCCTGAGGAACCAGGACATTCCAGTGGTGAGCGACAAGGCCACGCAACACCATCCGAAACAGTGCAGCCAATCTCTCGCCCTCGAACGGAATGGTCATGCGCGAGCTGCTCGCACCGCGCTCGCGTATCATAACCCGGCCCTGACCCGCAGCCAGTTCGCGGTGGAGTTTGACGTTGCGCGCCAACCGCTCCGGGGTTTTGCTGACAAACAATTCGCTCGCCTCGGAATGCTGGCTTGCGAATGGCAGCACGGTCGTCAGGTAGTGCTCCAGTTCGGATTTTTGTCGATTGCACGGTTCACAGGCGGGAACCTTGGGCAAGTCGGCGCGGCGATCTTTGGAGAAGAATTCCCGCGCAAATACGTGATCGCCGGTTTGTGCAGTGCCCGGTATCCCACAATAGACGCACGTCTTGCCCTTGAATCTTTTGCTCATATCAGGCGAAGAGTAACAGGAGGTCGGATTAGATACGAAAGTAAATTGGGCCAGATGGGCGTTGCCTGCGGCCCGCGCTCTAGGCACTATGCGCCCGGTGCCTTGGAAGACTCGCGAAGATCGGATGAAGTGACATCAGAGCGCATACTCAACGGCGTCTGGCCAAACTTGCGCTCACGCTCGGCCAATATCATCTCTTTGAGCCGAGTGTCGGACAACGGAGGCAGGCCAATCGTCCTGGAGCCCAATGTGCGCAATCCCGACCCGCTGAAAATCACCTATATCATCGCGCAGGGCGAAGATCGGCTCGACGACATGTCGCCTTTTCAGGGGTTTGGCCGAAGCTGGGGTTCGACGCTGTGGGCTCTACGGCTTCTGGCAGTCGCGCCGGCATCGATCCTGGAGCGTTCATGGCCGCTGGACGGGCTCATTGCGCAACGCATGGGAGGGGCGAACAGCCTCGCTTGGCTACCGCTGATGGTGAGCGCGCTCGAGCAGCTGGCGCTCGACGAGCTAGGATTCGTGACCGTCGTGCTCAGCGGGTCCGACGCGATTGCAAAGCGCGTCGATGCCTGGTGCGCGGCCCAACCGCGACCGGTGTTGCACGTGCGCCATGGCGAGATCGCCGATGAGGATGCGGCGATTGCCTTTTGCGATATCGCGCTGCGCGAACATATTTCGGCGGTCCTCGAAGCGCATGGCGCGGAACTTTCCGAGCCCCGACGCGCGGCGGCGATGGTGGGCCTCGAACAATGGATGAGGCGCGAGCGTGTTCCATTGGCGGTATCGTTTGGTTATCATAATCTGTCGACCCCGAATGAGATGGTCTTTGAACGCGCCGACCGGCTGATCGAGACGGAGGAGCGGTTTGTCGGGTCATCTGAAGAAGAATATGACGAGTTCGTCGTGGAGAGCGTCCAGGCGGTGCTCGACCTGCGCGACGAGATCGGCTTCCGGGATTTCAATCGGCTATATCTCCCGCGGCCGGGGCTCATCCTAACCGAGCCAGCATTTTACAGGCCCGCGTATGCCCGGACGCGCGGCGACAGGGAAATCACCACCAAGCCGATGCTTGATACGCTGCGACGGCTGCAACAACAAAAGGGCCTCTGGAACACGATCGAGAGTGCGCAGATCACGGCGCTTATGGAGGATCCCAAGGCAGGGATGCTGCTCGGCGCGCGGCAGGAGGAACTGGCCATCCAGACCTACGGCGTTGGCCTGATGGCGGCGCAGACCTGCTCGGCGGTAATGCGGCTGCGTCCAGCGGTCAATCACGTCTTTCCAACCCTATCGCGCTACGCGCGCAACATCCGGGCCGTCGGTGAGCCAAGGGGACAGGTCGCGCGGCTCAAGACGCCGCGCCTGTTCGACGATCTGCAGCGCGAACTGGCGGCGGCGGTCGGTGCAGCGCGCATCGAGTTGATCATGGGCTATCGCGGCGCAATCAAGATCGTTGCCGACGCACCGATCGAACTGCTACCGATTGGCGACCTGCCACTGGCAATGCGCCATGACACATCGCGTATCAATGCGACGCCAGGCAACCTCATGATGGGCGAGCTGGTCGGGCGCATGTCAGCCACGCTGTCGCCCGCCGAGCTGTGCAAAGTGCTGGTGATCAGCGGGTTTGCCGAGAATGACAGATTACGCAACCTGATGGCGCGCGCACTGGAGACGATCGCTCCGGATCTGGTCGGACGGGTGGAGCATGTTTTCATCCGTGCGCGCAGCCGAGGCGAGCTGGTCGCGGCGCTGAATGCCTCCGAGGCGACGATCCTGATCTTCGATGGGCACGGCGTCGCCGGCGGCAATGACGGCATTGGCGGCATCATTGTCGGCAAGGAACAGGTCAATGTGTGGGAACTGCGCGGTGAGGCAAGGATTCCGCCGATCGTGATCCTGAGCGCCTGCGACACACAGGGGCTCGACGCCCCTAACCATGCGACGGTCGGCAACGGCTTCATCGCCGCCGGGGCAGTGACGGTGCTCGCGACGATGCTGCCGGTCGGAGGCGTGGACGGCGCCGTGTTCATCGCGCGGCTGCTTTATCGTCTAGCGGTGTTCCTGCCCGCGTTCATGAGTGCGCGCCTGCGATCGGTCGATTGGTGCGAGGTCGTGGCGGGGATGCTGCGGATGGTGCTTGCCTCCGAAACGACGGATGGGATCGTCGCTGACCCGGCCGCGTCTGCCGAGATCAAGCGTCGGGCCAATATGGACATCAATAGCGGCGATCCGGACTGGTACGCCAAATTGCTAACCAATGTGCAGGAGGTGACGGCGTTGGAGGAAGGCGTTGTTCGTCGCAAAGCGCGCGCGATCATGGCCCGAAGCGAAGCGATCCGGTACATTCAGCTCGGATCTCCCGAAGCGATCACCATCGACGATGGTGGTATTGCAGGCCAGTTCTTCCCGCCCGGGTCAGCCAGGCTACCCGCTTAGCAGCGCTCGACCTTCGCTGCCTGATTGACCAATGCCCGGCCGGCTGTGGCCTCGGCACTGATTGCCATCGTTTCCCATGTCATTGCCGAACGCTCGTGCATCGCACGACGATTGGGCAGATTGGTCTTTTCCGCCGCGTCGCGCTGGGCTGCCGCATTGGCACGATAGGTCTCGATCACTGTCATGAGCCCCCGTAACAGACTGCGCGAGCGAACAACAATCCGTTATCGAGGACCGCACCCGACTTGACCTATCTCGGTTGTTATTCAATGCGCATAGGCAACGCGCGATTGGCGCCAGGGGAGGAATTGCCAAATGGCCGCCGACAAAATGGATGTCGACATGTCCACCGTGCTCGACAATGTTCATGAGGAACTGGTCGAGTTCAGCGCTGAAGTAGATGGCGACGACTATGAGTTCGGCGTCCAATATGCCGTGCTTGAAGCGCTGAGCGGCGATGCTCCCGAAGACGATGCGGTCGATATGTTCAATCGCTTCAGCGACGCGATCGCCGAAGCCGGTCTGGTCGCGCTGGCACGCAACAGCGACCCGGCCATGATCATCATCAGTGAAAACGATCTGGAATAGCAGTTGCCTTAGGGCAAACGCCGTCGAACCACGTGGGCAACTTCCTGTGTTTGGCGGTAAAGCGACAATAAGTGCTGTCAGCGCGATACTGCCGCGTCGATCACGTCACTCGATCCTGCATTGCTCACATGCAGCAGCGTCCAGATACGTTCAGATCTGCGGCGATGGATTCCCGCGTGTTCAAAAGTCGCCGGTCGCGGAATTGCTTCACGGCAATGACAGCGAAGAATTGCCGGGTCATGCGGCAGCTATTAGCGCCTTGAGTTCAGCCGGGCTGATCGCTGTCCGCAGTCAGGCCTATTTGAGGATTCGTCTCTTGAGCGGCTTCGCGGGCTTCCGGCCTACAACACACAAATGGCGGATGGCATAGCTGCGGTCGATTTCGTTCATCCTCCTTCGAGTCCGTAGATACAAGGCAACCAGTGCCGCACACAGTAGCAGCTCTCCGATTATGAACCCATTGAACATGTCTGGTCCTTGAAGGCCAAGACCCTGTATTATTACCATGACAACTGCTAGTCCAACGCCAACTAAAATCGGCGCCACATGGCGATAACCATCCCCTTCATCACGCGAAATCTCCAGATACAGGTGATGCTCGGTCAAATCCTTCATGGAACCTCTTCCTTCTCTATCAATTCAAAGCCCCCCCGACAGACTCCAGTCTCGCTCAACGTTTCTGAAGATATTCGTGACTTTTATCATCGTCTTTCGGCAGAACAAATATGCCACATAATCACCCGACAGGCGAATGAGCGTTTATTTCGATTTAGATCGAAGTGGACGAGATGGCCTTTGCCAATGCATTTGCCGAGCTTCCGGGAATCGGCGCACTTCCGCAGCATCCTCGGTAATTCAACAGGTCCACACGATCGATGATTTCAAGGAGAAGTGGCGAAGCGGGAGGAATGCCAGATTCTACTCTAACTATTTGATCTAACAAATAAATTGCTAAGACCGCTATCCTCTACCCCACATTTTTCCCCACACTACACGTGAGATTTTCTGGAGCGATGCGGCACGACTTGTGACGGCTATGCGCCCTAATTCCGGCCATTGGGGCGCTCCAAAGCTGATCCCGAAAGCCGCCGTTTGTCCAGAACGGGGTGAACGACATTGGTGGAAAGCGGAACGGCTGCTTTGGATTGTGGAGCTAACTTTTACTGCCATTCGTTCAGCCCGCCGTTACGGCAGCTATGCGCCCAGTTTCAGTGATTCAAAAGCCGCCGCTCGCGACCCAGAACCTGCAGTGCGGCTTGGACCGCCTGAACTTGGGAATCGGGACAGTTGAAGTGCTTGCTGGTCGGCGAGCACCTAAACGCCCAGATGATGCGAGGGAACGCGCGAGTTGCACAAACATGCACGCGGTAATGATGAGATATCTAGCAGTCATCGGGTCGTGATCTCCATCGTTTCCGGTGACGTGCTCCCCTGAAACTCCTCCAGTTTGAGCTAGAGTCCTTCATTGAGGAGGACGACGATGAAGCGCAGCAGGTTTACCGAGGAGCAGGTCATAGCGATCCTGCGTGAGCAGGAAGCTGAATCATCGACGGCGGACGTGTGTCGCAAGCACGGTGAGCAGTGCGACGTTCTACAAGTGGAAGGCGACCTATGGCGGCATGGATGTGTCACAGGCGCGCAAGCTGAAGGTGCTGGAGGACGAGAACGCGCGGCCGAAGCGTCTGCTGGCCGATGCGATGCTCGACAATGCGGTGCTGAAGGAGGTTGCCTCAAAAAAACTGGTGAGGCCTGCCGCTCGCCGAAGGGCTGTCGAGGATGTTCGACAGACCTTCGGCATCAGCGAGCGTCGGGCCTGTGCCATCCTTGGCGTGGATCGATCGTCGATGCGCTATGCGCATCGGCGTGGTGATGATGACGACCTGCGGTCGCGTCTTCGGGAGATCGCGCTTGAGCGTCGCCGGTTCGGCTACCGGCGGTTGGGGACATGCTAGCGCGCGAGGGGCTGGTCATGAACCACAAGAAGCTGCTGCGGCTGTACCGTGACCCGGCCTATCCGCTTCTCCTGTTCCAACGCATGATCACGGTAAGCTTGGAAACGATGAAGATCGTCTGGGGTTCCCGGGCCTCGACATCCTGCCGGGCGCTACAACTACATAAAACCAAAACCCCCGCCGGTTTCCCGACAGGGGTCTTGTTACAGAGAAACCTCTGTAACAATGCTTCAATAAGGAATTTCCCGCGAGGGATGATCCTTCACAGTGAAGCTCTGTTACCGTGGCTTCCCTACCGATTTGCCAAATTTACGATTGCCGATTGACCTTGCGCGGTCAAGGCGCTTCTTTCGGAAGAAGGGGGGAAAGTAATGAGCGGTCTCGTTTTCGGCATCGACCAAGGCATCGCGTCCTGTGGTTGGGCTGTGCTGCGGCATCCAACGCCGAACGATCCAACCGGTGAAATCCTGGCGATGGGTTCCTGGATGTTCGATGTTCCAGAAACCGACAAGGAGCGCACACCGACCAACCAGATTCGACGCAGCAACCGCCTGCTGCGTCGCGTGATCCGCCGCCGCGCTCAGCGCATGGCCGAAGTGCGCCGACTTTTCCATAACCACAGCTTGTTGGCCGGACAGGAGCCCGATGCGCTGAAGCGGGCAGGTCTTGATCCATGGGAACTGCGCGCGCGAGGACTCGACAAACTGCTGTCACCTACCGAATTCGCTGTCGCCTTGGGCCACATCGCCAAACGGCGCGGCTTCAAGTCGGCCAAAAAGGGCAAGGAAGCTAA
This sequence comes from Sphingomonas sp., assembly GCF_050725575.1. Taxonomy (GTDB): domain Bacteria; phylum Pseudomonadota; class Alphaproteobacteria; order Sphingomonadales; family Sphingomonadaceae; genus Sphingomonas. The sequence continues at coordinate 53,199 of NZ_JBOHHW010000034.1, forward strand.
TACGGCCGGTGATGACCAGAAGATGCTTAAGGCGCTTGAGGCAACGCGCGAGCGACTCGGGCGCTATCGCACCGTTGGGGAGACGTTCGGGCGGGATCCAGATTTCGGCGGTCGCAAGCGAAATCGAGACGGACTTTTCGATCGCACCCAAAGTCGCGGCGACCTGACCCATGAAGTGAGCGAACTTTTCAAGGCACAGCGCCGCCTGGGCAACGATGCAGCCACAGCTGAACTGGAAGATGCTTTCGCAGCCGTCGCCTTCCGCCAGTTGGAGATGCAAGACAGCGAGAAACTGGTCGGCAGTTGCCAGTTCGAGCCGAAGGAGAAGCGCGCCGCTAAATTTGCGCCCTCTTTTGAAAAATTTCGGCTGTTAAGTAAGTTGGTGCATCTGCGCATCACCACGCCTGAAGGCGAGCGTCCTCTAACGCCTGCGGAAATCGCTCTGGCCACAGCCGATCTTGGCGCAACGGCAAAGCTGACCGTCAAGGTCGTCCGCAAGCGGATCGGCCTGCCCGAGGACCTGCGCTTCACGTCAATCAAACCCGAGGATGAAGCGCAGGACATTGCCGCCCGTACCGGCGAGGCCATGCATGGCTCCAAGAAACTGCGCGACGCCTTGGGCGACACATTGTGGGCTGAACTGCAAGGACAGCCCGAACAATTGGACCGGATCGCCCACATCATCAGCTTCTTCGAGACCGCCGACACGATCGGTGCCGAGTTGCGCAAGCTGGATCTGCCCAATGGAGCGGTCGATGCGCTGCTGGCGGATTTGGGCGCGTTTTCCCGCTTCAAAGGGGCGGGGCATATCTCGGCGTTGGCGGCGCGTTTACTGATACCGCATTTGGAAGGCGGCTTGCGTTACGATCAGGCCTGCGAGGCGGTGGGTTATGATCATGCTGCCTCGCGCTGGTCAAGGCGCGAGCAGGTGGCGGACAAGCAGGCGTTCAACCGCCTGGTGGAAGACATGGGTAAGGAGATCGCCAACCCCGTCGCCCGTAAGTCACTCACCGAAGGGCTGAAACAGCTATGGGCCATGCGCAACCGATGGGGCCTGCCCGACGCTGTGCATATTGAGATGGCGCGCGATGTCGGAAACAGCCTTGAGAAGCGCAACGAGATCAAGCGCGGGATCGACAAGAACACGGCAGAGCGCGAACGTCAGCGCAGCGAAGTGCGCGAACTGCTCAACATTGAGGACATCAACGGGGACACCCTGTTGCGCTATCGGCTTTGGAAAGAGCAGGCAGGACGTTGTCCATATACCGATAAAGCGATTCCTCCGACCGCGATCATCGCAACCGACAACAGCCATCAGGTCGATCATATCCTGCCGTGGTCGCGGTTTGGTGATGACAGCTATTCGAACAAGGTTTTCTGCACGGCAGAAGCGAACCAACGCAAAAAGGGGCAGACTCCCTGCGAATGGATCATCGCATCACAAGGCGAAAATGGTTGGGCTACGTTCGTAGCCAGGATTGAGGGCAACTCTGCGTTTCGCGGTGCCAAGAAGCGAAACTATGTCCTCAAGAATGTCAAGGAAGCAGAAGAGCGCTTTCGTGCTCGTAATCTCAACGACACCCGATATGCAGCGCGGCTTCTCGCTGAGGCTGTGAAGCTATTCTACCCAGAAGGCGAGCGGCAGGAAAAGGGCGGCAGCCGCCGCGTGTTCACACGCCCCGGTGGGCTCACGGCCGCGTTACGTCATGCTTGGGGTGTGGAGTCGCTGAAAAAGATCGATGGCAAGCGCGTCGAAGATGCCCGCCATCACGCACTCGATGCACTGGTCGTGGCCGCGATCAGCGAATGGGAGGTGCAACGCCTCACTCGCTCCTATCAAGAATGGGAACAGCAAGGCCTTGCCCGGCCATTGCGGCAGGTCGATCCGCCTTGGGGCGATCCGGCTAGCTTTCGTCGGGAAGTTCAGCAGGCTTACGATAATATTTTCGTAGCGCGCCCGGAGCGCAGGCGCGCGCGCGGCGAAGGCCACGCCGCTACGATCCGGCAGGTAAAAGAGCGCGATGGCGCGCTGGTTGTCTATGAGCGCAAGGCAATTGGTGACATTTCGGAGAAACGGCTGGAGGACATCAAGGACCCCGAACGCAACCACAGCGTGATCCAAGCCATCCGACAATGGATCGCGGATGGGCGGCCTGTTGACAGATTGCCGCGCTCACCAGCTGGCGACGAAATCCGCAAGGTTAGGCTGCGCGCAAAAGGTAAACCAGCGGTTCAGGTGCGCGGTGGCTCTGCCGATCGCGGCGAAATCGTCCGGGTCGATGTGTTCGCCAAGCCCAACAAGCGCGGCAAGAACGAATTCTTTCTTGTTCCGATTTATCCCCATCATGTCATGAACAAGCGCGAATGGCCGGGACCGCCAATGCGCGCCGTGGTTGCTTATAAAGATGAGGAGGAGTGGACGCTAATTGATGGCAGCTTTGCGTTCAGGTTTAGCCTCTACCCTCGAAATTTTGTTGAGGTGGTCAAATCCACCGGCGAGGTGTTTGAAGGGTATTTCGGTGGAATGGATCGTAGCACAGGGGCAGTAACCCTTCTTGCGCACAACAACACAAAGAATTCATTCAGAGGCCTTGGCGCAAAGACCTTATTAACCATGAAGAAGTACAACGTGGACCGCTTCGGCGCACGTTCCGAGGTGAAATCTGAGGTCCGCACATGGCATGGCGTGGTCTACACATCTCTAATCCAGCCCGGCTGACCCACCGCAGTCGCCAGATTGTCGTCGATCCTGAAAATGACGGCGAGGCACTGACTTTTCCGGTCGAGGATATTGCTTGGATCATTCTCGACACGCCGCAAGTGTCCGTCAGCGGATCGCTGCTCAGCGCTCTCGCTGAAAATGGCGTCGCGATGGTGGTGCCGGATGCAAAGCACCATCCGGCAGGAATGCTCATGTCGTTTCACCAGCATCATGCACAGTCGGCCATTGCCCATTCTCAGATCGGCATGAGCCAGCCGTTGAAGAAGCGGCTTTGGCAGAAGCTCGTTTGTGCGAAGATCGAGAACCAGGCCGCCGTTCTTCGCAGCGTCGGCAGCGACTATGCTACCGCTCTTTCGGCCATGGCGGGTCGGGTAAGCTCGGGCGACCCAGACAATCTGGAAGCCCAAGCGGCCCGCGCCTATTGGCAACGATTGTTTGAAGGCTTTCGGCGCCATGATGAGGACCGACGCAATGGCCTGCTAAATTACGGCTATGCCGTGGTCCGAGCTGCTCTCGCCCGAGCCTGTGCAGCATCCGGCTTGCTCCCAGCCTTTGGCATTCATCACCGATCTCGAACAAACCCGTTCAACCTAGTCGATGATCTTATCGAGCCTTTTCGGCCAGTCGTCGATCGAATGGCCCGCGCTCGGGCAATCAGCGAGGAGCGAGACGAACTAGACGTTGAGGACCGGCGTCACATGGCCAAAATCCTGAGCGAGAATATCTCTATAGGTGAGGAGCGTTTGACGATGTTGGCTGCAACCGAGGTCGTCGCAGCTAGCCTAGTGAGGGCCATCGACGGCAGCAATGCCGCCTTCCTGAGCACGCCCGCATTGCCGCTGGCGCGACGTAACTGATCATGGAAGCCGAAGAGGTTCGCTTCATGTGGTTGATGGTATTTTTTGATCTCCCCGTGAAGACCAAACCACAGCGCAGTAAGGCCAGCCGATTTCGCCAGTTCCTCAAAAAGGATGGCTATATCATGCTTCAACTTTCGGTTTACGCCCGGGTCTGCCGCGGGCAAGATGCTGTGGATAAGCATATCCGTCGGGTGCGAACGAGTCTGCCCAAGGAAGGCAGCGTGAGAACGCTACAGGTTACCGACAAACAGTATGGCAGGATGGAATTGATGCTGGGAATAGCGCCAAAAATTGAAGAGATCGGACCATCCCAGATGGTCTTGCTGTGATTTCGGCGGTGTTCAAACCACGAAAATCACAGCATTTCCAATCCGTTACCGCAGAGCTGTCCTACCATGGGCAAATCGGTAGGGAAACCACGGCCTATCATTGACGAGAGGGTCAATAGTTATGGTCCTACCATGGGCAAATCGGTAGGGAAACCACGGCGGCGACGTTACGCTGACCCTCGCCAACACGGTCCTACCATGGGCAAATCGGTAGGGAAACCACGGCTTCCTCGGTAGCCTTGTCGATGACCATCGTGTCCTACCATGGGCAAATCGGTAGGGAAACCACGGCCGGTGAAGTGGGCGAGGGCGCGAAAGTCAGGTCCTACCATGGGCAAATCGGTAGGGAAACCACGGCCAAGGCAGCGTGAGCATCGCTCGACCGACCAGTCCTACCATGGGCAAATCGGTAGGGAAACCACGGCTCGAGTTATCGCCCGTCGCGCCGTGCGCCAGTCCTACCATGGGCAAATCGGTAGGGAAACCACGGCATGTTTGTGTGCCCAAGTACGGTTGGCCGCGTCCTACCATGGGCAAATCGGTAGGGAAACCACGGCAGACACAGGCGGGGAGCGCTGCTCGATACAGTCCTACCATGGGCAAATCGGTAGGGAAACCACGG
>NZ_JBOHHW010000035.1:0-55770 GCF_050725575.1 Sphingomonas sp.
CGGGTCAGACCGGGTCGGACTATCTGCTCGGTATCGCCATGGCGCTGGCCTCGGCATTCTTCTACGCGCTTGCCGCGATCGCCGCGAAGAAGCTGACCGGCGTGCCGCCGATGCTGATCGTGCTGATCCAGGTGTTCGTCGGGATCGTGCTGCTCGCGCCGCTCAGCCATGTCGCGACCCCGCCCGTCGGCGCATCGACCTGGGCGATGCTCGCCTCGCTTGGTGTGATCCACACCGGGCTGGCCTTCATCCTGCTCTACGGTGCGATCCAGAAGCTGCCGACCCACCGGGTCGGTGCGCTGTCGTTCATCTATCCGCTGGTCGCGATCATCGTCGATGTGGCCGCGTTCGGGCACAAGCTGTATTTTCTGCAGGTCGTGGGCGGCGCCGCGATCCTGCTCGCCGCCGCGGCGACGACGCTGGGCTGGTCGCCGATCAGGGCGCGGCGACCGGTATGACCATCAGGTCAAAGCGCGCCGCAAGATGACGAAATGCAGATCGTCGCGCCGGGGGATGCCGAAACGGTCATCGCCATAGGGGAATGGCCTTATGTCGCCGGTCGGCTCATAGCCGCGGCGCGCATACCAGGCGATCAGGCCGTCGCGGACATTGACGACGCTCATGCTGATTTCGGCACCGCCCCGCGCCCGCACCCAGGCTTCCGACGCGGCGAGAAGCCGGCGGCCGGCACCGGCATTCTGGAGCCGCGGATCGACGGTGAGCGAGCCGAGATACCAGTGCCCCTCATCCAGCGGCTCGAGCCAGACACAGCCGCGCAAGCGATCATCGGCCTCGTCGCGCCAGATCAGCAGAGTCGCATGAGGCTTGGTGGCGATCTCATCGCGCAGGAACGGCTCGCTGGTCCGGTCGCCATCGATATAGCCGGCCTCGGTATTCCAGCCCGCCTCGTCGCCGCGATACGCCAGGTTCATCAGCGCGACGATCGCGGGCACATCGCCGTCCTGCGCCGGGATCAGGCGCACCACATCGTCAGCCGCATCATCAAGCATCGCTTCCACCTCCTGGCCGGGTCAGCGGATCGATGCGCGCGTCGCACCCTCTCCACTCGCCCGGACTAGCGCCCGTCAATGCCGATCCGTTTGACGAAGGCAAGAGCAGTCGAGGCGGAACCATCCGCTGGTGACGCTTTAGCCATGCTATCGCCGACACTGAGAAAGAGCGCGCCGGGATTGGTTCGGCAAGCGATGATCTGCCCGATTCCGCGCGATGGTTGAATCGCCGCCGGCGGCATGTCGCGCGGCAGGAGCATGAGCCTCGCCGGCGAGATATGGGACACCGGTCGTGTCATATCTCAGAGCTCTCAACGGGAGATATGGGACACCGGTAGTGTCATATCTCAGCCCTTGCCGAAGCAAGAGAATTACAAGAATTTATCTATATACATTAGATACTTAATTCAGGATATTAACTCCTGATCAGCAGTTGCGCCGCCGCTTATTGCCCGCCCCGGATCTGCCGCCGGGCAAGACCCCGCGATTGCTCGACAAGCCAGGCTTCGGCGCTGGCCGGGCCATCGGACCTGGCGCGCAACCAGTATTCAGGGGCGAGATTTCGGACGCCGGCGCCGACCGCCGACCCGAGGGATCGAGCCCATTCGGCGGCTCTTGCCCGGCCATCGACTTTGCTGCGCCGGTTGATCTCCGGCCCCAGCACCGCGAAGGCCGCGTCCTCGACCTTTTTCAGTGTCGCAGGCGGCACGCCACCGGCCAGCGCACCGCCACTGCTCGCGCCGCCATCCTTGACGTAGCGCGCGGCGACCTGGCGCGCGCTGTCGATATACCATGTGTCGGCACCGGCACCGCCGCTCGCCGCGAGACGGCGGCGATATTCCCCGCTCAGTCCGCCGACTTGCCGGCCCACATCCCCCGCCGCCTTGTTGAGCCATTGGCTGGCGTTGCCGCTGCCATAGGCCTGGACGCGGCGCTGATATTCGCCATCGAGCACCGCCAGCACCGCGGTTTCGGTCTGGCTGGCAATCGCGGAAGAAACAGCATTGGGCCGGGCGGCATTCGACCTGTCGGAACAGCGTCCGACATGCCGATTGGCATCATAGCAGATACCGTTTCCGGCATCGCGCGACCGGGTCTGATCGATAGTGTCCTGGTTGATATTGTACCATGCATTGGACGTCAGCGTTGCCTGAAACATTTGCTGTGCGCATTCGACGCATTGCGCCCTTGCCGCGGGAGCAAGGGTCACGCCGACGATTCCGGCCAGAACCAAAACAGAATGTCGCATCACCGTTCTCCTCCAGGGCGGTTCTCCTCCGGGCGATCTGCAACCACTCTTCATGCAGCGAACAGGATCGCGTCGAAGGAGAATTACAGGAAACAGAACGGCATGAACAAGATGGATTCTGTTCAAAACCTAGCCTTGAAGTGACGCCGGCGGCACGATTCAGCCTTTGCCGGCGCGCGAAAATGCCTCGATTCCGCGCCAACGGCCCGGAGTCTGATTATCCGCTATCGCATGATCATCCAGTTGATATCACGACATCTACTTGAGGCACCCGCAATAAACTGCCATTTTGGTGCAAAAATATTCCGGATTCCCGGCCGGCAACTGGGCATTAACTTTGAACCAAGCTTCAAAGATAGCGAAAGCTATGCTATAGCCTTCCCGCGCTGCAAGCCTTTCCATTCATTCCGGCCGGAGACTCAAGGATCACCGGCGGCAAGGGCGTGCGAGCGCATCAACCAGGAGAGGAACTGGATATGTATAACAAAGCTATTCTCGCTCTTGCCTGTCTCGGCCTGGCGACACCCGCCATGGCCAACCCGATCGCGTCACCGGCGTTGGGTGTGCCAGTCAACGCAACCGGGAGCATGCCGATAAGCTTCGGTGTCTCGTCCCCCATAGTCTGCACTGTTTCATTGGCAGGAACGGTGACGAGCGTGGGAACTGGGTCGCCTGCAACTCCCGGTATCGTAACTTTTACCAGCGGCAGTGTAACAGGGCATAGTTTTTGCCCGACATTGACCTTTCCCGTCACCCTCAGGACAATCAATACAAGTCAGGTCCGGATTGATCGTCTGGAATTCATCAGTCTTGGTGGCCCGTGCCTCAGGACCAACATAACGTTATCCTATAATAATTTTTCGGGAGTGGCGACGCTCCCCACTACGGGAGCAGGTGTTTGTACTTATTCTTTGTCACTCCAGACTCTCGGAGCCCAACTCGTCGTTGGCCCCTGACCGAATTGCCGACGGTGACATGGCGGGGAACGCCATGTCACCGTCAGGCTCACCCATCGACATCCAGCCCGAGCGCGACACGGCCGCTGAAATCGAGCTGTGCCTGTTCCTGCAGCGGATGGAAGCGCGCGCCCTGCACGTCGCGAAAGGCGCGTTCCAGGCCGATAGCCTGGTAGAATGACGCGCCGCCCGCGACCTCCATTGCGCGCTCGACCGTGGCGATCGCGGCCTGGCCGGCCAGCGTGCGCGCGGTCATGGTGCGGCTGGTGGTCTCGACGCCCGGCTGCGCGGTTTCGGCGATCGCGATCATCGCGTCGAGCGCCAGCGTCGCGCTGGTCAGCGCATTGTCCATCGCGCCGACCAGATGCAGGCGGTGGCTCAGCGCGGCGCCGGCCGCGGGCTTTCCCCTGGCCATCGCGATCGCCCGGTCACGCGCGCCGCGCGCCACGCCGACATAAGCCGAATAGATCAGCGGGAAAGCGATCATGCTGATGATGTGGAACAGCGGATGCCAGGGGCCGCGCGGGCGCCGGCCGCTGATCGCGGCGTCGGGCACGAACACATCGCTCAGCTCGATATCGTGCGATCCCGTGCCGCGCATGCCCATCACATGCCAGGTGTCGAGGATGGTCACCCCCGCCGCCTGCATCGGTACCGCGAAATGCAGCACGGTCGGGCCGCTTTCCGGATCGTCAAGCACGGCGCTGGTGACCAGCAGATCGCCCGCCGGGCAGCCGCTGGAAAAGACCTTGCGCCCATTGATGCGATAGCCGCCCTCGACCGGCGTCGCCGTCCCGCCGCTGTCGAGCCAGTCGGACCCGCCGCTCGACACGAGCACGAGATCCTCGCCCGCCACGCGCTTCAGCAGCCCTTCGGTCGGTGCATTGTGGTGCTGGCGGCGCCATGCGGCCGCCGCGACCAGATGGCTGTGCATCGAAAAAGCCAGCGCGGTCGATCCGCACGCCGCGCCGAGCCGCTGGATGACCTGGCAGATCTGCCGGTAATCGGCCCCGCCGCCGCCGAGCTCGACCGGCACCAGCGCCTTGAACAGCCCGGCCTGTTTGAGCGTGTTATAACCGGCGGAGACGAATGTGGCGTCCGCATCGTGCCGCGCCGCATCCCGTGCAATCTCGCCAGCGATACGCTCACCGATCGCCAGCCAGTCCTCCGTGCTGGCCTGGGGCTCCGCTTCAATCGTCGCAATCATCATTCTCACCCTGGTTCATTCAAGTTACTAAAGAGCATCATGAAGGTGACGCGGATGGGGCGCTAGTTCAGCAACTGAATCGACCCGGTACAGAAACTGAACTGGTCGCCCGCCGACGCGAGATATTGTGGGTTTCAGGGAGATCATCATGGCGCATGGCAGCTATGGGCAATTCTGCCCGGTCGCGATGGCGGCCGAGATTCTATGTACCCGCTGGACGATCGTGCTGCTGCGCGAACTGGCGGCGGGATCGACGCGCTTCAACGATCTGCGCCGCGGCTTGCCGCGCATGTCGCCCGCCTTGTTGTCGCAGCGGCTGAAGGAGCTGGAAGCGGCCGGCATTCTCGAGCGCGTGGCATCAGCGCGCGAACCGGGGGTGTTCGAATATCGCCTGACCGAGGCGGGGCGCGAGCTTGGGCCATTGGTCGAGGGGTTCGGCATCTGGGGGCAGCGCTGGGTCGATAGCGACCTGTCGCTGCAGCGGCTCGATGCCCAGTTGCTGATGTGGGACATGCGCCGCCATCTCGACCCGAAACCACTGCCGGCGCGGCGCAATGTCATCCAGTTCCGCTATCCCGAATTGCCGGCGGAGCGGCGGTCGTGGTGGATGCTGGTCGAACCCGGGTCGGATGTCGATCTCTGCTCGCTCGACCCCGGCTTCGACGTCGACCTCTATGTGTCGTCCGACCTGCGCACCATGACCGCGATCTGGATGGGGCTGGACAGCGTCACCGGCGCGATCGGCGACCAGCGCCTGATGCTGACCGGCGACGACCGCATTGCCGCCGATATGCAGCGCTGGCTCGGGCTCAGCCCGTTCGCGAAAGAGCGCAAGCTGGTCGGATAGGCGGGTTGGCTCAGGAGTGCCGAGATATAGCGGCATCAAGAGCTTCAGCGCCCCATTTATTGCCTTTGAACAAGCTGAAAGGCATAGTGCCGGCATGACGAAGAAGGATAGCCACGACGCCTATATAGCCGCCGCGCCGGCGCAGTTTCGCGCCATGCTGGCTCAACTGCGTGCACAGCTATCGCGGGCGCTGCCCGATGCCGAAGAAGTCATCAAGTACGACATGCCCGGATTTCAGATCGAAGACACGATCATCGCCGGTTATGCCGCCTTTAGTAAGCAATGCGGCCTCTATGTTGATCCAGGTGCAATTTCTGCCCATGCCGACGAGATCGCTTCTTTGAAACTCAAGGCGACCAAGACCGGCGTTACATTCTCGGTGAGCAAACCCATCACTGATGAACTGGTTGAGAAACTGGCAAAGAGTTCGCGCAGCAAAAAGGGATTTTAGAGCTGTCCTGGCAATCCAACTCCGCTGGAAGCCGCGCGGAGCCTGCACTCCCTGAGCCTGCACTTCTTGTCCAATGGGCCTCGCTATCTCTGGGTTTGCGGTCCGGGCTGACCCATGGCGTCAGCGCGCGGTTATCGCCGGGGCGCGCAATCCATGCGCTCTTTCCCGGTGGCGCGTTAGCCGCGGCAATGTTGTGTGCCGGGCTGTGTGCCGGATGCCAACCGGTACGCGATCCGCCGCCAGCGATGTTTTTTGGCGGCCTGCCGGTCAGCGGTAAATTGATCGATGCGCAGCGCGCCGGTTTCACCAGCTGTTTCAATACCGACGCGATCCGAATGCGCTGTCGCCGGCGCGCGGTCATGATCGCGAAGAGCGGGCCCTATGAAGCCGCCGTCGATCTGGTGGGCGGCGACGGCAGGGGCGGTTTCGATCAGGTGACACTCTGGCACGACCGGGACAATTACGCGGTGTACCAGATAACAGACGCGCTGGAGCGGGCCGGCTGGAGCTACTGTCAAACCGGCGAGGGTCGCCGGGGGGACCAGATTATCTATACACGCAAGGGATCACCGGTCCGGATATCGATGGATTTGAGCTATTGGGGTAAGCGCCGGCTGAGGATCATCCCGGAATGGAACCAGCAAGAGCCGCGCTGCACGCCGACCCCGGACCCTGCCCCATCGAGCCCCAGGCGACCCGCCTGAGCTGCCGCTCACCGGGCGAACAAAAAGCGTGGTCTGAAGACCGCGGAACGGTGATAACTGGTGGAGAGCGGCTGGTCCGCTTTCGAGTTTGCAGATCGAGTTAGCGGCCGCGAGGCTGGGCCCTCTGATACGGCCAGCCCTCCGCCAGTCCGTGCGTCTACAAACGGGAGGAAGTCCCTCGATCCGACAACCAAGGCATCACCTATGCGCTAATCCGGATCGTCGCTACACCCGTACCGGCGAGCAGCGGAATTTGAGGAGCGTGCGATGCGTCATTGGACTTTGTCGGCGGCGATCGGAGTTGCCATCTTGAGCTCTACCTCAAGCTCCGCGAGCCCGGTGCAAGGTGTGGTTTCAGGCATCTATGTTCTGGACGAGGCGCGTAGTGACAACGCCTTTCAAGCGATCGACCGCGCTAGCGCCGACCTTTCCAACGCCAAGCGCCCTCTCGCTCGCATGAGGCTCCGCAAGTCCATTGCGGTAGATAGAATTAGAATCTCCATCGCAGGAGATCGAGTCGGGATCGCCTATGATGCCAAAACACCTATCGTCGTTTGGATAGGCGAAGAGCCGATCAAGTGGAAGCTCATTGAAGCGCTTGTTTTCGATGTGTCGGCAAAAGCTGATGGTGAAGCCATCTCTCTAGCATTCCATGGCGACGACAGCGATCGGACCACAACCTATCGTAGTGTCGGCCAGGATTTGGTGGAAAATACCACCATCATCAGTCCACTATTCTCTACGCCGATTGTCTATAAGCGGTTCTACAATCGAACGAACTGACAGGATCTACGAGCAACCCTTCTGGTGAGAAGCCGTTGAACGGTCTTCGTCCCGTAGATGCGGATGCCGGTCAAGATGGTCTCTCCAGCGTCTGCTTTCCGGCGCGGTACGACCGCGCACGAACGGCAGCAACTGGGCGAATTGCGACATTGCCTATTCGGCTTCGGCGATCGTCTGGAAGTCTGGGCGCCAGTTCCACGGCATGAGCGCGTCCCAGCGCGGCCATGGCCGCCCTTGAATTCTCCGCCGTCCGCCATAAATCAGTTGGGCGGTACCGGGCCCCTCTGGCGAGGGCTTACCAAAGCCCTCGTGATGTCGGACCGCATCGAGCTTGCTCGGTGCAGGAACGGCCTGGTTACCCCGCCACTCCTCCCTCCCGCAGCGACGCAGGCCCGATCGATCAACGTCGATTGGAGGTTTTATGACTGTCATCGTTACGCGGCTCATCGCAGCCCACCGCGCACTCAATCAGGAGATTGCGCGCGAAGTCGCGCGCCGGATGCCCGACGGGTTCCGGCTCGCCACGCTCAAGAAGCGGCGGCTCGCGATCAAGGATAATCTGCACCGGCAGCTCGCCGCCGCCCGCCGCGCCACGCGCGGCCGCTCGCCCGCGGCGATCTGACCCCTCATTCAGCTCAAGGATTATATCATGGACACCCGTTTCCCCGCCTTTGGCGCCGGCGCCCGTCAGGGCGCGGCCTTTGACCAAGGCCTGCGCCGCTACATGCTCGGCATTTATCGCAACATGGCGCTCGGCCTGGCGCTCACCGGACTGGTCGCGCTGGCGATTGCCGCGACGCCGGCGCTCAGCGCGCTGATCTTCGGCACGCCACTCAAATGGGTGGCGATGCTCGCGCCGCTCGCTTTTGTCATGTTCCTGTCGTTCCGCATCGAGCGGATGAGCCTGGCCGGTGCGCGCGCCGCCTTCTTCGCCTTTGCCGGCGTGATGGGCGTGTCGATGGCGAGCATCTTCCTGGTGTTCACCGAGACCAGCATCGCCCAGGCGTTCTTTACCGCCGCCGCGGTGTTCGCCGGCATGAGCCTGTGGGGCCATACGACCAAGCAGGACCTGACGCGCTATTCGACCTTCCTGTTCGTCGGCCTGATCGGCGTGGTCGGCGCGAGCCTGTTCAACCTGTTCATCGGGTCGGGCACGCTGCAGCTGGTGATCTCGGTCGCCGGCGTGCTGGTCTTTACCGGCCTGACCGCGTGGGACACGCAGCGGCTGAAGAGCGAGTATGCGGCCCATGCCGGCACCGAACGCGCCGACAAGCTCGCAGTGATGGGCGCGCTGTCGCTCTATCTCAACCTGATCAACCTGTTCCAGCTGCTGCTTGGCCTGCTCGGCCAGCGTGAGGAGTGAGCGCATGAACAGCACGCGCAACATCCTGCCCTGCCCGGTCTGCCGCAGCGAGCTCATGCCGAGCGAGCGCCAGGGGATCGAAATCGACAGCTGCCCGACCTGCCGCGGTGTGTGGCTCGATCGCGGCGAGCTGGACAAGATCGTCGAACGCTCGGCCGAATACCGGCCGCGCGACGAGCGCGACGCGTTCGGCCGGACACGGCCCTATGAGCGCGACGGTGATGATGACGATCGTCACCGGGACGACCATTACCGACGGGACGGCGGCAAGCGTCGTTCGTTCCTGTCCGAGCTGTTCGACTGAAGTCGGTCGATCGAGCCGGGGTCACCGCCTATGGTGGCCCCGGAACGATCTTTTCGAAGGGCCTGAGAATGACGAGATCCCGCGCCATGAATCCCGCCCTTCTCATTATATTTACTGCGTTTTCCATTGGCACGGCACGAGCCGAGGCGGTCGTGGCGCGACCTTTCAACGTGACGGAGAACAGCGCATTCGCTCCGGTCGAACTGACCCTCGACAGGCTCATCGCGCGCAAGGCCAGGACGAATGCCAATCATCTCTGCGTGATCGGCGACACGCTTGATGATGGAAGCCAGAGGGCATGGGTGCATTGGCGCGACGGCAAGGCGATCATTCTCTGGGAGCCGACACGCTCTGGCATTCAGGACCTGACAGCGGCGAAACGCTATCTGCGGCTGGACAAGGATGTCGTCGCGCCAGATGATCCAAGGCTGGCGGCGGGCAGTTCCTATCTGATCACGAGGCAATGGGCGAATAGCCTTATTGCCGAATGCGCGGCCAGGGGACGCGAATTCTCCATCGATAAACGGCAGGCGATCAAGCGGGTCAGCAACTCGCGGAAGTAACGCCAGCTGCCGGTAAGCACGCCAAAAAAACGATTGCGATACAAGATCAGTCGCCCTAGCTTGAAACCGATTGCATAATGCAATCAGAATCGCGCGCCGGAACCGACCGGATATGCCGCGTGAAGGCAGGAGGTGGTATGGCCAGGCTCGTGTTCGGCATGAACCAGTCGCTGGACGGCTATGTCGACCATATGGCGTTCGGGCCAAGCCCCACGCTTTTCCGCCACTTTATCGCGGAGGCCGAGGGGCAGGCGGGCAGCATCTATGGCCGCCAGATGTATGAGATCATGCGCTACTGGGACGACGACCATCCTGAATGGGATACAGCGCGACATGCCTTCGCAGCGGCGTGGCGAAACCAGCCGAAATGGGTCGTCTCGCGTTCATTGGCGTCGGTTGGCCCCAACGCCACGCTGATCGGCGATGACCTTGAAGCGGCGATCCGCGCGCTAAAGGCCGCGCGCGACGGGGAAATCGAAGTGGCCGGCCCGGACCTGGCGCACAGCCTCACCGAACTTGGCCTGATCGACGAATATCGCATCTATCTGCACCCGGTCGTGCTGGGTCACGGCACGCCCTATTTCGCCGGACCCCGGCCGCCGCTCCGCCTGATGACTCATGACCGGATCGGCGAGGACGTGATCCGCCTGAGCTATGTTCCGGCTTGATCTCACCCCGACGACAGCCCCGAAAGCGGATCCTTTCCCGACACGTCCGATCGGAGTGTCTCAGTTTGAATTTAGCCGCTGACATCATACCCTGATGTGCTGTCCTCATTCCTACCCGATGGCGGCCCGCCGCCCCTGAATAGCTGGACAACGCACCAGAGTATCAGAGCGCCAACCGGAATAATCCACCAAAGGCTGCTCATGCTACCGCCTCCCGCTTCTTGTAAGGCCCCGCGCCTTCGGGGCTGGTGCTATCTCGTCCATCCTAGCGGCAACATCCTCTAGCGACCACAGCCGATTCCGCCGGCTGGACTGACAAGCTGCGCCGCTTTATCGCATCGGTGGGGCGGAACGCCAGAACGGCGTGTCGATGACGTGTCATGGGGGTGCATTGGCGGATGAGCGGGTTTGAATTCATCTTCTCGCTGTTCGGGCTATTGCTGGGACTGGCGCTTGCCGAGGGGCTGGGTGGCCTGTCCCGATCGATCAAGGCGAGCCACAAGGTCCGCATCGGCTATGCGACGGCGCTGCTCGGCATCTTCGTCTCATGCGACGTGGTCACCTTCTGGATGTATGGCTGGTCGCTCCGTGACCTGCTCCCGCTCAACTGGCCTGTTATGTTCGGAGGCTTCGTCGTCACCGGCATTTATTATGTGTCGACGTCGCTGATCTTTCCGGACGATCCCGAGGAGTGGGGCAATCTCGACGGCCATTTCGACAAGCACAGCCGCAAGGTGCTGATCGGCATATTGCTGTGCAATGCGGCCCTGCTGACGACTGCGGTGGCGCTTGGCGGCCTGCCCGTCGTCAATCTGCGGTCAGCCGTGGTGACCTTGTCCTTCTTCCCCGTCATCCTGATCGCGATCGTCGTCAACAAACGGCGCGTCGTCATGGCGTGCCTGATCTGGCTGATCCTGCTCTACCCGCTCTCGGTGCTTTGGTAAGCAACGCGGCAGCTGCCGCCACCGCTGGATCCTCCGATCATCGCTTGGGGTCAGGGGCAAACGGGTCTTTGGGTATCCGGTCCGACCGCCCCTTCTCCCGCGCACCAGCCACGGGCTTCGCCTTGTACATGTCGACACAGCGGCGCAGCTCGGCAACCGCCGCGCCACTCCCATCCAGGCTTAGCTGCTCGACCGGCACGTCGCCGCGATAGATGTGGAGGGCCCGGGATGCGGCGAAATAGGAGGGGAATTTTTCCTCGAAATTCGTGACGAAGCCCTTTTTTCCTTCGGACGCCATGCCGACGACCAGCTGCTTGGAATAGCCGCCACTGGAGAGCCGAAAGTTCAGGTTCAGCCGGTCCATTTCCTTGATCGACCAATTGTCATTCAGGACCGAGAGACGATTGCTGCCATCGATATCGAGGCCGAGGAAGAGGGTCGTCCCCCCGGCTCCTTCATACGTCCTGGTCAGGAAGCAGCCGCTTTTATCCTTGCTTGCCGCCACCGTCCAACCAGCGACATCGCGCAGGGCATAGTCCTGGGCGGCGGCAGAAGCATTCGTGAACAGTCCCGTGACGAGAGCGGCCGGAATGACTGTCGATCGGACGGTCGTCCGAAACCAAGCATGGACCAGTTCACGCATTCGGCACTCAATCTCCAAGGCCCAGATCTCCCAGACGATGTCATCCGACAATGGCCATTGGCCATGAACGCAAGGTGACGGCGGACGCTCCGCAGCCGATTGGACAATGACCGCATCAGGGCGAGTCAGCAACAGATCCGAACGACGAAAGGGAGCGCATCGCTGTCCGGCGGCAACCGCCGCTCTGGCGGAGCTGGCTTCTGCCCTCCTTCCCTCTATTGGGGCAATGGCGAACCAGGTTTGGAGAGAATGATGAGCAATCCATCAAAGGCATGGGATGGCGAACTGGTTCGCAAATGGCTGGCGCGCCGGTTCGAGGCGTCAAAGCTGGATCAGGCGGCAGCGGACAGGCGCGGATATGAGGCGCAGGACGAGTATGACAAGGCGGCGGCCGAGGAATGGGTCTGCCGTGCATTGACAGCCTCGGATTGCACAAACGAGCAGGCGATGTTCGCCAAGCGCCTCAAGGACCTGATCGGCCAGGACGACTATCGGGCGACCGGCATCCATGACGATGTGCGGTTCGAGCGACATGTTCGCGGCCAGCTCAGGAAACTGGCCAGGATGACCAAAACAAATGAGGGGTTCGAGAAGACGCTGCGCTATCAGTGAGCGCGGTGCGCTATGTCCCGAACACGCGCTTGTCCAGATGCGTGATGCGGCAGGCCAGATCGGCCTCGCCGCTGGCCACGACATAATGGTCGCCGGCATCGGCGATCCCGGTCGTGAACACGACATTGTCGAGATACATCAGCTCTTTGAGCGGATCGGTCAGCGCGGCGCGCGGCTCGATCAGCGGGTCGTGGCTGGTGTGCAGCACCACGCCCGGATCGTCACGGTCGAGCAGCGACCAATAGGTGCGGTAGATGCCGACCACGCCAAGCGGCTCGACCCCGTGCCACAAGGTCAGCCAGCCCTTGTCGGTCAGGATCGGCGGTGCGCCGCCGCCCATCCGCGCGGTCGCCATGGTCGCGGCGTGCGGGCGGATGCCGGGCTTGTCATAGGGTTTCCAGTGCAGCGCATCGGGTGAGCTGGCGAGGTTGATCGATGGACCCGCGCGCCAATCGCTGCCCGGCGGATAGGCGAAATAGAGATCGCCGAGCGGCCGGGTCTGCGCCCAGTATTTGCCGCCGACCAGCCCTTCGAACACCAGCATGTCCTTGTTCTGGTGATCGAGCACGATCCCCTCAAGCTGCCAGTCGAGCGCATTGTCGGAGGTATAGAGCGTGGTCGAATGGCGTTCCGGGCTGACCGAGCAGGTGGTCATCAGCCAGCGATCGCCGACCTTGCTGATCCGCGCATCCTCCACGCCATAGCATTGATAGGGCGCGCGCGGTTCGACCGCACGGTCGTAATGCACCGCCTCGACCCGCCGGCCATCCGCCGAGAGTTCGACCGGGAGCAGCCAGGAGAGCGACGTCAGCGCCATCACCTTCCACCCGCCGCCGCGCATCATGAATTTGCGCGGATCGGAGGTATCGACAAAATCGAGCGGCCATTCATCCAGCCGGTAAGCGCCATCGTCCCAGCGGATCGCATGGATATGCCCGTCGCGGATCGGCGTGCGCAGCGCCTCCGCCACGCGCACCATCAGCAGCAGATTGCCACCCGGCAGCCGCGTCAGGCCCGGGTTGAACGCGCCGAGGACATAGGTTTCGGCATCGACCTTGCCCGCAAGCGGCGAGCGCGACAGGTCGACATCGCGCGGATCGAACAGCAATGCGTCGAATAACGGTGCCGGCACGCTCATTCACCCTCGCTCCGCCGCGGCACCACGGTCATTTGCTGCACCACGGTGCGGCGCGGCTGAGTCAGGGCGAAATGCACCGCGACCGCGATATCCTCGGAACGGAGCATGGTTTCGTCCTTCACTTTCTGCTTCTGCTCTTCGGCGTCGATATCGGGATAGTGGAAATCGGCCTGGGTCTTGCCGGGCTCGATCAGCGCGACGCGCACATCCTTGTCGCCCAGTTCACGGCGCAGCGCCTCGGCAAAGCCGGCAATGCCCGCCTTCATCCCGGCATAAATGGTCGATCCCGGCCCAAGCACATGCGCCGACATCGACCCGGTCAGCACGATATCGCCCGCCCCGGCGAAGCGGTCGATCGCGGCATGCGCGCTGAGCAGATAGGCGGTGAAGTCAGTCGCGATCTGGTAGCGGAGATCCTGCACGCTCGTCTCGGACAGAGCATTGGCGGGAACGGCGGCGTTGATCACCGCGACGTCGAGCCCGCCAAGCCAGCTCACCGCATCGGCGAAATAGCGCGTGACATTGTCCGGCTCGGCCAGGTCGATCGCCGTGCCCGATCCCTCACCCACTTCGTTGATCCGCTTCAGCGCATCCTCGAGATGCTCCGGCGTACGGCCACAGATATGCACCCGCGCGCCCTCCGAGGCGAGCAGCACGGCGATCGCCCGGCCGATCCCGGTGGTGCCGCCGGTAATGATGACGCGCTTGCCGTTCAGCGAGGTGACGGCGGTATGGGCGTCTTTAAGGTCGGTCATGCAAATCTCCCGAGGGGTGTCGGGAGGACAAGCGTTCAGACTCGCGCCGGTTCCATCGTCACTTTGTCGAGTAAACGCCCGATCGCGGCGCGAACCGGTGCCTCATCGAGCGTCGGCGCATGGCCGATCCCCGGCACAGTGACCAGTTCCGAGCCGTCAAGCGTCGCCGTCATGCGAGCGGCGGTCTTGGCCGCAAACACGTCGGATCGTTCGCCGCGCACGATCAGTGCCGGCACGCCCTGCAGCTGATCCAGCGCGCGCCACATGTCCGGCCCGGCCTCATTGCCGGGCACGCGGAATGGCTCGGCGATCTTCATGTCGTAATCGAGCACGATCCGCCCGGCGCTGTTAAGGCGGTAGAGCCGCTTCGCCATCGCCAGCCAGTCCTCGATGTCATAATCGGGATAGACACCGTCATTGCCCTCGGCGACCGCGCGCGCGGCGTGCATCCAGGTTGGCCAGGCCTGCGACTTGCCGACATAGGAACGGATCCGCGACAGGCCGACCGGGTCGATCTCCGGCCCGACATCATTGAGCAGCACGCCGGCGATCTTCTCCCGCGCGGTGCCCGCCAGCAACATCGTCACGATCCCGCCAAGCGAGGTGCCGAACGCGACATAGCGGTCGACGCCGAGTTCGCCGAGCAAGGCCTCGATATCCTGCACATAGGTCAGCGGCACATAGCTCATCGGATCCTTGGCATAACCGCTCTCGCCGCGCCCGCGCAGGTCGATGGTGATGACGCGCCACTCGCCCGCCAGCCGCTCAGCCAGCACGCTGTAATCGCGCGCGTTGCGCGTCAGGCCGGGCAGGCACAGGATCGGCGGGCGGTCGTCGCGGCCTGGCCCCTCAAGCGCAGGGTAATCGCGATAATGCAGCCGGATGCCGTCATTCGACCACCAATATCGATTTTCATAAGCGGCCATGGTTGCGTCCTGCGGTTCGAAACCACCATATCGCTGCATGGCAGCATCCCCGCAAGCATATCGACCCGAACGCGCGATTCTCGAGCTGGGGGAGGCGTTCTACGATCCCGTGGCGGCGGCGGACTTTCCCGAAACCCGGCTGCGCTTCCGCAATGACCGTGCGGCCGCCGAGGTCGGGCTCGAGACGTTGAGTGAGGCGGAGTGGCTGGCGCATTTCGGCCGTTTCCAGCCCTTGCCCGGCAGCCTCGATCAGCCGCTGGCACTGCGCTATCACGGCCATCAGTTCCGCGTGTACAATCCCGATATCGGCGATGGCCGCGGCTTCCTGTTCGCGCAGCTGCGCGACAATCGCGGCCGGCTGATGGATCTCGGCACCAAGGGCAGCGGCCAGACGCCGTGGAGCCGTTTCGGCGACGGGCGCCTGACGCTCAAGGGCGGCGTGCGCGAGATCCTCGCCACCGAAATGCTCGAAGCGCTTGGCGTTCAGACCTCGCGCACCTTCTCGCTGATCGAGACCGGCGAAGCGCTGGAGCGCGGCGACGAGCCCTCCCCGACCCGCTCGGCCGTGATGGTGCGGCTCAGCCATGGCCATATCCGCATCGGCACGTTCCAGCGGCTCGCTTACGTCCGTGACGCCGACGCCATGCAGCGGCTGATCGCTTATGTGCTGCGGCACTATTTCAATGAGGAAGCGGGCGACGACGGGGCGGTGCGGCTGCTCGACCATGTCGTGCGCGGCACCGCGAAACTCGCGGCAAGCTATATGGCCGCCGGCTTCGTGCACGGCGTGCTCAACAGCGACAATATCAACGTGACCGCGGAAAGCTTCGATTACGGCCCGTGGCGGTTCGCGCCGAACTGGGACCCGGGCTTTACCGCGGCCTATTTCGACCATGCCGGGCTCTACGCCTTTGGCCGCCAGCCCGAGGCGATCCATTGGGATGCGATGCAACTTGCCGTGGCATTGCGCGCGGTGAGCGAGGCGGAACCGCTGATCGCAGCGCTCGACACGTTCGGGGAGCGCTATCAGCCGGCAGTGTCCGATGCAGTGCTGTGGCGGCTCGGCCTGCGGCCGCGCGATACGGAAAGCGACCGCGCCGTGGTCCAGGCGGTCGAGCGCGGCTTGCGCGGCGAGGGCGCGTCGATCGACCATTTCTTCTTCGACAGTTTCGGCGGGCAGGTGCCGGAGAGTTATAGCGCCGCGTTCGACGAGGCGCGCGCGGTGCTGGCGGCGTATCAACCGCGTGCCGATCGTTCGCATGGCTATTGGCAGGGTGATGCGCCCTGTTCGATGTTGATCGATGAGGTGGAGGCGATCTGGACGGCGATCGATCAGCGCGATGACTGGGCGCCGCTGGAAGCGAAGGTCAGAGCGATCCGCGAAATGGGTGACGCGCTCCGCTGACCCTTCCTGGCACGCGGAGGTTGAACGCCACTAGTGGATTCCCCTGAGAAACTAAGGCAAAGCTTTCCACGATGGCGGGCACTGAAATCATCTCAACCGAACCGGCGACCGGCGCGATATTGTGGCGGCGCGAGATCGGCGATGTCGATGCCGAAGTCGCGCTCGCCCGCGCCAGCTGGGCCGCCTGGGCAGCACAGCCGCTCGCCTTCCGGATCGAGGCGCTGCGCCGCTTCGGCAATGTCGTGCGTGCCCGCGCCGACGCCTTTACCGACCTGATCGCGCGTGAGACCGGCAAGCCGCTCTGGGAAGCGCGCACCGAAGTCGAATCCGTCATCGCCAAGGTCGATATCTCGGTCGGCGCCTATGCCGAACGCACCGCGCAGCGCCGCATCGACGCGCCGATGGGCAGCCGCATGGCGGTGCGGCACAAGCCGCACGGCGTGCTCGCGGTGCTCGGCCCGTATAATTTCCCTGCGCATCTGCCCAATGGCCATATCGTGCCCGCTCTGCTCGCGGGGAATGCGGTGATCTTCAAGCCGTCGGAAAAGACCCCGGCGTCGGGCGTGTTCCTGGTCGAATGCTTCCACGCCGCCGGCGTGCCGGAGGGCTGTATCCGCGTGCTGATCGGCGGCCCGACCGAGGGCAAGGCGCTGGCCGAGCATCCCGATATCGACGGGCTGCTCTTCACTGGCTCGGCGCGCACCGGCCTGTTGCTCAACCGCTCGTTCGCCAACCGGCCGGAAAAGATCCTGGCGCTGGAAATGGGCGGCAACAACCCGATCATCGTGTGGGAATCGCCCGATCTCCACTCGACCGCGGCGCTGATCGTCCAGTCCGCCTTCACCACCGCGGGCCAGCGCTGCACCGCCGCGCGCCGCCTGATCGTCGACGACCGCGTCTATGACCAGGTGATCGAGCAGGTGAACAAGCTGACCGGCAAGCTGATCGTCGGTGAACCGCATGCCACCCCTGCCCCGTTCATGGGTTGCGTCATCGACAATGAATCCGCCGACCAGCTGACCGAGAGCTTTCTCGAGCTGATGATGCGCGGCGGCCGGCCGATCCGTCACCCCGAACGGCTGGTCGAGGGTCGCCCGTTCCTCACCCCCGGCCTGATCGACACGACCGAGTTGAAGGACCGCCCCGATATCGAGCTGTTCGGCCCGATCCTGCAAGTGATCCGCGCCAAGACTTTCGACGAGGCGATCGCCGAGGCCAACAACACGCGCTACGGCCTGTCGGCGTCGCTGATCAGCCAGAACCCCGCGCTCTACGACCGGTTCTGGGCCAATGCCCGCGCCGGGATCGTCAACTGGAACAAGCCGACCAACGGCGCCAGTTCAAGCGCGCCGTTCGGCGGCATCGGCTGGTCGGGCAATCATCGCCCCAGCGCCTATTATGCCGCGGATTATTGCGCCTATCCGGTGGTGTCGAACGAAGCGGATCAGGCACGCGCGAGCATCGGGGTCGGTTTGCGCGACGGATAGGGCGTGCAGCGAGCGGCAACGCCGTTTTGCCGAGCCCGATTGGCCATGTTTCTTGAAAAGCAGCGCTATCGAGACGGTTGATCCAGAAAATCAGGGAGCCGCCCCCTGATGCGACGCTCCTGCTCGCTCTCCCGGTGCGGCTGCGGCCTGATACGCAGCGTCACATCGCGCACGCACCCGGAATAATTCCCGACATATTTTCCGATGGTATCGATGGAAATCCTTGCACGAGGGCTCGTTTCGCCATTGGGCCAAATGGCGGCAAAACCCTCGAACATATAGATGACGCCGCTTTCTCCCCTTTGACCTACAAACTTGAACGACAGACCTTCCGCGATGGCCCCGTTGCTTTGAGTTTCACAAATAGTTGGATGGTCAATGTCTTCAACAGTGATGTGTTCAGCCGCGCCTGGAGTGGACGGAGGACTGAAGAACCCCACCATTTTTGCAGCAAATACAAGAGGGTGACAGGTAGCGGACTCGACCTTGATTTGAGCCGCGAGCTGATTGGACGCTTCCGGCAATTCCCCCGCTGGCGATGTGCCTGCCGCTGCCGTCAAGCCTTTACGGCCAAACATACAAATGACCTCCGCCTCAATTTGAGAGTTTCTTAGCCAGAGCTCGTTGAAGAACTGTAAAGTCCCACGCCAAATATCCCGTCAGCTATGCAACGGAAGGCAATTTCACTCAAACCAATGTCGCTCCGGGCCCGATAACCGCGTCACCTCTTGAGTCTTCGTCAACGGCCGCACCGCTTCCCACCTCCGTCTCACCGGTCTGCGCCCGCCACCGCGCCTTGATCGTCTCGCTCGTCTCGCGCGATCCGTCATGGCTCCAGCCTGGCGGCGCGACCATATAGCCCAGCTTGTTCGTCCACCCCGGCGTGCGCCACACATCCTTGGCGATGCCGATCCATTCATGGAATGCGGCCCAAAGCAGGTTGAAGCTACCGAGATTCCTGACAATGCCATAACGCGGCCGGTCCGCGTCCAGCTCGGGCTCGAACGTGCCGAACATCTTGTCCCAGACGATGAACACGCCGGCATAATTCTTGTCGAGATAGCGCGGATTGGTCGCATGATGGACGCGGTGGTGCGATGGCGTGTTCATCACGGCCTCAACCCAGCGCGGCAAGCGCCCGATCGTCTCGGTGTGAATCCAGAACTGGTAGATTGTGTTGAGCGCGCCGACGAACACCAGCATCGGAATCGGGAAACCGAGCAGGAACAGCGGCAGAAAGAAGATGAAGCCGAGGCTGATGAAATTGGTCCAGGTCTGCCGCAGCGCGGTCGACAGATTATAATGCTGGCTCGAATGATGGATGACATGGCTCGCCCACATCCAGCGGATCCGGTGCGACGCCCGGTGTGCGACATAGAAGCACAAATCATAGAGGATGAAGGCGAGCAGCCAGGCCCACCAGGTGTAAGGGATCTGGAACGGCGCATAGCGCTGCAGCGCGAGCCCCATCACCACCACCGCACCGCCGGTGATCACGCCGGCAACGGTGCTGCCCAGCCCGAGCAGCAGCGAGGTCAGCGTGTCCTTCACATGATAACGCGAGCGATCGCGAAAGCGCGCCAGGACCATGTCGAGCATGACCATCAACACGAACACCGGGATGGCATAGCTGATCGGGTTAGGCAGATTGGGCATCGCGTCTCCCTCCTGTTTGGCCGGTGCTGACCAGTTCCGTCGCCCAGGCCGTCGCCTCATCGCCAAGATCGAGCGTGACCGTGCCGAACATGGCTTCGCCCAGTGATACGGTCAGCGATTGCCGGTCGAGCGAGGCGTGGAAAGGCGGATCGATGAAGCGCGAGACGAAATGATTGCCATGCGCGCGGATCACCATGTGCCGGTTCGCGGCATTACGCAGCAGCGCGGCGCGCCCGTCACGATCGACCGCGACCGCCGTCGCGCGAAACCCGCACCAGGCCTCATCCGCGAGCCGGCGGGCATGATCGGCATCGGCAATGCGCGGCGCGGCGCCCAGGCCAAGCAGGCGCGCGACCAGCGTCATCGCCAGAACGGCGGCCAACGACCCCGCGAACACCAGCCAGTTCATCCCACCCTCTCAACGCCGCCTCAACTCGGCAATTGGTTTGTCAGGATGCTCCCGACTCTGCGGCCGGTTCCACCCTTGGTTCAGCATTCTGCCAGCCGATGATTTCGATAGCAACCGCTACCATCTCCCGGCGCAATGCACGGATGAGCGTCCACATCTGGCGGATGGAGCGAGCAACGGAGCCCGATCGCCGGACAAATCGCGGTTCGCCGCGCCGGCTGGCCGGTTCGTCGTGATGCTACCGGAGTGGAGCTAACATACGTTGTCCATGGCTCAGCCGAACCATAGCCTCACCCCATCTAACCAGGAGAGAGACAATGCAGACGGTCGACTCGAAAATCTTGCAGAATCAACTGGAAGCACTGGACAAGGCAATCACCCATGGGCCGGTGAAGGAAAGCAATACAGTGGCGCGCAAGACTCCCTATGCGCCTTATGACGTGGTCTTCACCACCGGACGCGGCACCGAGGGCTGACCCCCGCGATGCTGGCCGATCGCCCGTGCTGACGGCCGAGATCCATTTTTCCGACCTGCGCGCTCCCGTCGAGATCATCGACGGGAGCGTTGTTTTAGGTGGCTCGCGCGTCATTCCCTTCGCGCACCGACTGCTGCGCGCGCTGGTGATCGAAACCGACGCAACGCTGGCCATCATCTGCCTGGAACGGTTCCGCAGTGACCCGCACGGCATCGAGCATGTCCGCCCCGACAGCGAGCCGGAGGGCGCCGGCAGGCTCAACGCGGTCCGCTCGCACCTGCTCGACTGGGCAATCCTGACCATCGACCGGGCCGGCGGCACGATATCCTATGAGGCGTCGCAAGTGCACACGGCGCCCGTCTATCTGCGCAGCGATGCCGACTGTGTGGCGATCGACTGGGACTGCACCCGGCTGCTGCGCGGCACCGAGGCGACGATCGACTGGCCTGCCGCCATGGCACAGCTCGCCGGCATGGTATCCTATACGTCGCGGACCATGGTCGCGGGCCTGTACCGCTCGGTTGCCGGCGCGACACTGACGGCACGCGGCGACACGATCGAAACCCATTTGCCGCCACCGGCTGCCATGCCGGGGGCGCAAAGCCTGTTCGAACAGGCCTCCGCCGAGGACCTGTTGTTCGACACGGTGAAGGCGCTGATCGCCGCACGCGACATCGATCCGCGGCGGACCGCGATCGAGCTCAGCGGCGGCATGGATTCCGCGCTGGTGGCGCTTGCCGCCGCCGACCTGCTCGGGCCCGGCGTGCTCAGCTATGGCGCGCAGTTCGACGGCGCGATGGGCGACGCGCAACGCGGGCGGCGCGAATTGCTGTGCCGGCATGGCGGGTTCGAGGATGTCGTGCTGCCGGCGAACCGCTTCCCGCCCTTCGGACCGCATAGCGCACGCCGCGACCGCTTCGGCGTCTGGCCGCAGGACGAAAGCTATCCGGAGATTTTCGAGGCTTTTTTCGACCTGCTCGCCCGCGCCGGTATCGACACGCTGACCAGCGGCTTTGGCGGCGACGAGCTCTACGCGGTCTATAGCGGCGAGGAGCCCGCCGGCGATGGCGAGGACAGGCTGGACGCCCATCCCTTTCTCACCGCGCGCGGCCGGGATCTTGCCCGGCAAGGGGATGCGCCGGGCCCGCAAGGCCTATTGGCCGATACCAGCTGGCTCTCCGCCGCCGGCCGCTCGCAACGCCTGCTGCGTCAGGGGATCTGGCCGGTCCATCCTTATATCAACCCGATCCTGGCGCGCTTCATCGCCAGCCTCCCCTGGGAGTATCGCCGCGACCGCATGCTGCTGCGCCGGACCTTGACCGCGCGGCTCGGCGATCCGGTGTTCGAGCGGGATTATGTGAAGGAGAGTTTTCGCGAAGTCGCGGTGCGGGGGATTGCGGAGAACCGCGATTATCTGCGGGCGATGCTGTCGCGGTCGCCGGTGCTGGATCCGGCGTTTATCGACCGCGACCGGGTGCTGGCGGCGCTTGGCGGGGATATCCAAGCGCTGCCTTCCGAGGAGTTTGGGTTGCTGTTTCTGGTGCTGACGGCGTGTTGTTTTTTTGATGAATGAGTAGTTCCGATGGTCTTACCATCAACCGATTGAGGCCCATTTGGAGATTGAGTAAACTGTCATCGCAATACCTAATTGATCTCAGACCGACTGATTGGCTGCACACACTACCCAATCTTCTTAGCAGCGGTAACCACGATATCTTCGTCCGTTCCCAATTTTCGGCACCACATTACATTAAAATCATTTATTCTTATAATTCTTAATTAAATAATATAATCCGTAAATAATGAATCCCATTATAGAGAAAACACCAAATATAGATACATCATTTGATAAAGTATCCCGGTTAAATGTCAGAAAAAATGACAACCCCATTATAAAAATAATTATCAAAATTAGCCACAATACGGGCAATTTCTCTATCATAACTAACTCCAATAATCATCTATTTGTATTTTGGACATGTCCCATCACTCTCAGCCCTCATTTCTTTAAGACGCGCATTGATGCCGTCAATGTAACCCTGAGCTTTCGCCTCAAAGTAGGAACCGGCCCGTCCACCTACGAAACTTATACCGCCGATAATCCAAGGCAAAGGGTTAGATTTGCCTAATAGCTGCGTACGAAAGCCTGCGCTGAAGTTTAGAGCACTGCCCGCAGTACCGACCTGACGCACAACCTTGCCGTCAAACCTGTCGGAGTCATACATGCCCTTGTAGAAGTCCAAAGCAACCGGATTATTCCAAGTCTTGTCCATACTGACCCGCAGAGGAACAACCAACCTTGCAGCATTGGCGGCATCCCGAAATTCCTTGCAAGTCTCGGTCTCTTGATTTTGCGATCGCAAATATGGATTCGGCTGCGATAGCCGATACTTTGTGACCTCGGCTCGGTCTATCATATCCTGTGATGGTCCATAGCCGCCAAAAGCGCAGCTCCACCCCATCGGACATCGCAGTGCTGTGACACAGTTTACCAACGTACCGTCAGGTTCCGATGCGCATCAATTCGAACAAATAAAGAACATTTGAAATCCAACAATGCAAGTAAGGGTTTTCTGCAATCGCCTCCGCGCACGCAAAGCCTTGGCAATGCGCGTTATTATCTGTTCCACTGCCAAAGGTCCGCGCCCGCGCGATTCGGTAGCCCCGCTCGGAGTAGATGCCTCCTGCCCTCAGTTCACAAGCTGAAAATCCAGCTAAGCATGTAAATTGCCGCCATATTGGATGCATCGCCAAGGGCCCGCGATTCAACCGACCGGCTCGGTCGTGCCAATGCGGTGCCGGACGCGATGCCGCATCGCACCCGCCCGCTCTTTCTCATGGTCGCACGTTATCAGGGGCATTCCTCACCCCTGTTCCTATCGTCGTGACCCCTGTTATTCGCGCATCGCGACCCCTGTTCCACCGCTGTTATGATAACAGCGGTGGGAACCGCTAACATACGGAAAAACAGCGCGTATTTCGGATCGAGAATCCAACTTAACAGGGGTGAGTTTTTTATCGCAGAAAAACAGGGGAAAACAGGGGGCGCCCAATCACCCGAACAGCGCCACCCGTCGCCTCCGGATAATGACATATCGACCTCACCGGGCATCCTGTCCCGAAACCGCGCTCCAAAGACTTGGGCGACGCGCCGTCTTCGCTTATGAACCCGCCAATGCGCCCGATCCCCCGTCTCCTCCTCGCTCTTACCGCCCTCACCCTGACCGGCCCGACCATCGCCAGGCCTGCCAAAAAACCCCCCGGCCCAGGTGCCGGCATCGTGCGCGTGCGCATGGTCACCGCCGACGGGCCGATCATCCTCGCGCTCGACACGCGCCGCGCGCCGGTGACCAGTGCAAACTTCCTGTCCTATGTCGATGACGGGCGCTTCGACGGCGCGGTGATCTATCGCTCGGCGCGCAGCCGCAATGCGCAGCAATATGGCTTTATCCAGGGCGGCATCCGCACCGATGCGCGCCGCATCCTGCCGCCGTTCAAGCATGAGCGCACCGACCAAACCGGCCTGCACCATGTCGACGGCACCATCTCGATGGCGCGGCGTACCGAACCCAATTCGGCCGGCGGCAATTTCTTCATCACGGTCGGCGCGCTGCCGAGCTTCGACGCCAAGGGCGATTTCCCCGGCTATGCCGCGTTCGGCCATGTCGTCGGCGGGATGGACACGGTGAAGCGCATTCTCGCCCAGCCGACCGGGGGCAGCATGCGCGGCCAGATGCTGCTCAAGCCGATCAAGGTGATCAATGCGCGGCGGCTCGACGGTCCGGCCAGGCCAACGGGGTTGGTCAAGCCCTGGCTGGTCGACCGCAAGAAATAGGCGCGCGATACAGGCCGGTGGCGCAAAAGTTTCCCTACCCCGGCCCAAAGCAAGCGTCGGTTGCCTCCCGCGCCGCATGCGACCATCTGACAACGATGGCTAGTCTCCTCGATCCTTCCGCGCGCGGGCGCGTCATCCTTGTCGGTGCCGGTCCGGGCGACCCGGGTCTGCTCACTGTGCGTGCGGTCGAGGCGCTGAAATCCGCCGACATCGTCGTGCATGACGGCCTGATCGATCCGCGCGTCCTCGACATTGCCCCGGCCCAGGTGCAGCGCATTTCGGTCGCCAAGCAGCGCGCGCGCCACACCTTGCCGCAGGAAGCGATCAATGCGCTGATCGTCGCGCATGTGAAGACCGGCGCGATCGTCGTGCGGCTGAAGGGGGGCGACCCGTTCATTTTCGGCCGCGGCGGCGAGGAGGTCGAGGCAGTACGTGCCGCAGGCCTGCCGGTCGAGGTCATCCCCGGCGTCTCGGCAGCACTTGGCTGCGCGGCGGAAGCGATGCTCCCGCTTACCCACCGCGATCATTCGAGCGCGGTCAGCTTCGTCGCCGGCCAGTGCAAAGGCCTGACCGAGCAGGACTGGTCGGGTCTTGCCGGCAAGGGCCGCACTCTGGTGATCTATATGGGCGTCGCGACCGCCGCCGACATCGCCGACAAGCTGATGCGTGACGGCGTCGCGCCGGAGATGCCGGTCGCAGTGCTCGAACGCGGCACCCTGAAAGGCAGCCGCGCGATCCGCACCCTGCTCGCCGATCTCGGTTCGATGGTCGAGCGCGAGAAGGTCGCAAGTCCGGCGATCATCGTCGTCGGCGAGGTCGTCGAACTGTCCGACGCGGAAGATAAACTGGGCCGCTGGGCGCGCGTCGCCGAAGGAAGCTTTGCATGAAACTGCTGACCGGAAACGATTTGCCGACCGGCGATGTGATCTGGTGGACCGGTGAGAGCTGGTCGCGCCATGTCGAGGATGCCGCCGACGTCACCGATCAGGGCGAGAGCATCGCCCGTGCCGAGGAAGGCGCGCGCCGCGTCAACGCCGCTTATGTGATCGATGCGACCGCTACGCCTGAGGGGCCGCGCCCCGCGCATATCAAGGACCGCGTCCGCGCGCTCGGCCCGACGGTACGGCCCGATCTGACACTGAAGCCCGCCGATCCGGCGGCGGGAAACTGGGTAATCTGAGATGTACAAGTACGACACTTACGATCAGGCGATCGTCGATGCCCGGGTCGAGGAATTCCGCGACCAGGTGAAGCGCCGCCTCGCCGGCCAGATCACTGAGGATCAGTTCAAGCCGCTGCGGCTGATGAACGGCCTGTATCTGCAGCTTCACGCCTATATGCTGCGCGTCGCGGTGCCCTATGGCACGCTCGATGGACGCCAGATGCGTATGCTCGGCACCATCGCGCGCAAATATGATCGCGGTTACGGCCATTTCACCACGCGCCAGAACATCCAGTATAACTGGATCAAGCTGGAGGACGCGCCCGACATCCTTGCCGATCTCGCCACGGTCGAGATGCATGCGATCCAGACCAGCGGCAATTGCATCCGCAACATCTCGTCCGACCAGTACGCTGGCGCCGCAGCCGATGAGGTCGCCGATCCGCGCGTCTGGGCCGAATTGCTGCGCCAATGGAGCACCTTCCACCCCGAATTCAGCTACCTGCCACGCAAGTTCAAGATCGCGGTGATTGCGGCGGACGAGGATCGCGCGGCCATGCGGCTGCACGATATCGGCATCCAGCTGGTCGAACGAGATGGTGAGCTTGGCGGGCGCATCTTCGTCGGCGGCGGCATGGGCCGCACGCCGATGGTCGCGCCGGAAATCAAGGACTTCATCACCGCCGCCGACCTGCTCAGCTATGTCGAGGCGTGCCTGCGCGTCTACAACCGCTACGGCCGGCGCGACAATATCTACAAGGCGCGGATCAAGATCCTGATCCACGAACTCGGCGCCGACGAATATCGCCGCCAGGTCGAGGAAGAGTTCGCTCTGGTCAAGGCGCTCGGCATCGATCCGCCCCAGGCCGAATTCGACCGCATCAGCGCGTTCTTCGCGGCGCCCGCCTTCGGCCCCGATGACGGCGCCGTGGCCGACCGCAGCGATCCCGACTTCGCGGTGTGGCTCGACCAGAACGTCAAGCCGCACAAGCAGCCGGGCTATGCGATCGTCAATATCAGCCTGAAGCCGACCGGCGGCATTCCGGGCGACGCCAGCGCCGACCAGATCGATCTGATGGCCGATCTCGCCGAACGCTATTCGTTCGACGAGCTGCGCGTGACGCATGCGCAGAACATCGTGTTGCCGCATGTCCGCACCGCCGATCTCTATACCGTGTGGCAGGCGCTCGACGCGGCCGGCCTCGCGCCCGCCAATCTCGACCTGATCAGCGACATCATCGCCTGCCCCGGCCTCGATTATTGCAGCCTTGCCAATGCCCGCTCGATCCCGATCGCACAGAAGATCGCGGAGCGCTTCTCCGATCTCGGGCGGCAGCGCGAACTGGGCGAATTGAAGCTCAAGATCAGCGGCTGCATCAATGCCTGCGGCCATCACCATGCCGGTCACATCGGCATTCTCGGCGTCGACAAGAAGGGCACCGAGAATTACCAGCTGCTGCTCGGCGGCTCGGGCGCGGAGGATGCGAGCCTGGCGCGCATCACTGGCCCCGGCTTTGATGAGGACGGCATCGTCGATGCGGTCGAGAAAGTGACTAATGTCTATCTCGGGGTGCGTGAAGATGGCGAACGCTTCCTCGACACCTACCGCCGCGTCGGCCTCGATCCGTTCAAGGAGGCGCTTTATGGGTGATGTGTCGAATTTGCCGGCCGACGCCGGCGGGTTACTCCGCTTCCGCGACGACGCCGCGCATGACGAGCCCGCCGTGACGCTCGAGGCGTTCCTCGGCCAGACCAACGCCACCGCGGTGCGGATCGAGGCGGGCGATGACGCCCGCGCGCTGATCCCGCATCTCGGCCAGATCGGGCTGGTCGAAATCAGCTTCCCGTCGTTCCGCGACGGGCGCGGCTATTCGGCTGCGCGCATCCTGCGCGAGGCCGGCTATACCGGCGAACTGCGCGCGCAGGGCGACGTGCTGGTCGATCAATTGCTCTATATGCGCCGCTGCGGCTTCGACAGCTTCGCGCCCGAGGCCGAGATCGATGAAGCGACCGCGCAGGCCTCACTCGCGCGCTACAAGCAATTCTACCAGACCGCCGCCGATGGCGCGGTACCAGTGTGGAAGCTGCGGCATGGGTGAAGCCGCACGCAAGCTCGACCTGATCGACGTGACGCCCTTCACCAAGACGGATGCGGCGGCGATGAACGCCCGCTTCGCCGGCGTCCCGACGCGCGCGATGCTCGAGGAATTGCTGACCGGCGAACTGCTCGGCCGCGTCGCGGCGGTCTCGTCGTTCGGCGCCGAAAGCGCGGTGCTGCTCCACCTGATCGCCAGCATCGACCGTGATATCCCGGTGATCTTCGTCAATACGCAGAAGATCTTCGGCGAGACACTCGCCTATCGTGACGCGCTGTCCGAGCAGCTCGGCTTTACCGATCTGCGTGTCTTCCGTCCCGATCCGCGGCTGCTCGCGGCGAAGGACAAGACCGGGCTGCGCTGGTCCTACGACCCCGATGGCTGCTGCGACCTGCGCAAGGTCGAACCGCTGCGCCGCGCGCTGGCACCGTTTGACGCGTGGATCTCGGGCCGCAAGGGCTTCCAGGCCGGTACCCGCCTCGCCATGCCGCGCTTCGAGGAGGATGAGGGCCGGCTCAAGCTCAATCCGCTGGCGGACTGGGACAAGACCGCGCTCAACGCCTATTTCGACGAGCATCAGCTGCCGCATCACCCGCTCGAGGCCGAGGGCTACCCGTCGATCGGCTGCGCGCCCTGCACCAGCAAGGTCCAGCCCGGCGAAGATCCCCGCGCGGGCAGATGGCGCGGCTGGGAAAAGGTCGAATGCGGCATTCACGTCGCCGAGAAG
Source organism: Sphingomonas sp. (assembly GCF_050725575.1). Taxonomy (GTDB): domain Bacteria; phylum Pseudomonadota; class Alphaproteobacteria; order Sphingomonadales; family Sphingomonadaceae; genus Sphingomonas. Next base: position 28,377 of record NZ_JBOHHW010000035.1, read on the forward strand.
CCGGGCGAAGAGCCGGTCTTCTAGCGCCGACCCGCTGCTTCAGTTCGAATAGGTCTCGCCAATGTAGTCGCTGAACCGCGTGATCTCGGGTTCGAAGCGCAGCGTGATCTTGCCGGTCGCGCCGTGACGCGACTTGCCGATGATCAGCTCGGCCAGGCCCGCCGCATCCTGATAGGCGAGCGACCATTTGGAGTGTTTCTCGTGCACTTCGGCTGAGCTGGTCGAGCTGGGATGCTCCGGCTCGCGCATCGCCAGGTAATAATCCTCGCGGTACACGAACCACACCATGTCGGCGTCCTGCTCGATCGACCCGGATTCGCGAAGGTCGGACAGCTGCGGCCGTTTGTCCTCGCGCTGCTCGACCGCGCGGCTGAGCTGGGACAGCGCGAGCACCGGTACGTTCATGTCCTTGGCCAGCGTCTTGAGGCCACGGCTGATCTCGGAGATTTCCTGAACGCGCCCGTCGCCCGATGCCTTGGCCGATCCGGTCAGCAATTGCAGGTAATCGATCACCACCAGGCCGATCTCGTTATTGTGCCGCCGCTGCAGCCGGCGCATCCGCGTGTGCAGCGCGGCGATGGTCAGGCCGGCGGTGTCGTCGATGAACAGCGGCAGATTCTCAAGATCGGCGGCGGCAGCGGCGAGCTGGTTAAACTCGGTCCGGCTGATCTTGCCCATGCGCAGCGATTCGGAGCTGATCCGCGACTGTTCGGCCAGGATACGCGTCGCCAGCTGATCGGCCGACATTTCCAGGCTGAAAAAGGCGACCTTGGCGCCAATCGATTCGGCATGGGTCAGCCCGTCCTCACGGTCGCGCATGTAACGACGTGCGGCATTGAACGCGATGTTGGTCGCCAGCGAGGTCTTGCCCATACCGGGACGGCCGGCGAGGATCATCAGATCCGAATGATGCATGCCGCCGATCTTGGCATTGACGGTGTCGAGCCCGGTGGTGACGCCCGAAACGTTGCCGCCCGAATTGAGCGCACGCTGCGCCATCTTGACCGCCGCTGTGGTCGCCTGGGCGAAACTCTTGATCTGGCTTTCGCTGCCGCCTTCGGCCGCGACCTTGAACAATTCCTCTTCGGCCAGTTCGATCTGGCCGCGCGGATTGACCTCCTCCGAGGTATCGAGCGCGCGCTCGACCAGCCCACGCCCGACCGTCACCAGCGTACGCAACATGGCAAGGTCATAGATTTGCTGCGCGAATTGCCGCGCGCCGATCAATCCCGCGCCGCTGCCGGTCAGCTGCGCGAGATAGCCCGGCCCGCCGAGCTGCTTCATCCCCTCATCGGCCTCGAACATCGGCCGCAGCGTCACCGGCGTCGCCAGCATATCGGCACCGCGCGCCGAGCGGATCGCGGCGAAGATGCGGCCGTGCAGCGGTTCGAAGAAATGCTCGGGCTCAAGCCGGTCGATCAGGTCGTCGGCAAGCCGGTTGTCGATCATCATCGCGCCGAGCATCGCCGCTTCGGCCTCGACATTCTGGGGAAGGGACGTCGATTCGGGTGTCGTGGGCAGAGGAACAATGGTGGCCATATCGGACGTCATAGTCCCCTCATCCCGTCTCTCAAGCGGCTTGTGACAAAGCGGCTGTGGATTACGGGGACGGTGCGATCAGTCGCGCCGATCGATCGGGCGCATTGTCCCCTGCGCCCTTCCTCGATAGGGCAGTCACAATGTCCGATCCGCGCATCATTGCCGTCACCCTCGACGAACGCACCATTCTGTGGCGATCCGCGGATATCGAGCAGGAGCGCCGCATCGCGATCTTCGACCTGATCGAGGGCAATCATTTCGCGCCGCAGCGCGCCTATCCCGACGATTATGCCGGCCCCTACAAGATCGAACTGGCGGTCGAGGAAGGGCGGCTGGCGATCGCGATCAATCGCGAGGACGACACGCATCTCGAAACCTATATCCTCGGGCTCGGGCGCTTCCGGCGGCCGATCAAGGATTATTTCGCAATCTGCGACAGCTATTATCAGGCGATCCGCAACGCGACGCCGAACCAGATCGAGACGGTGGATATGGCACGGCGCGGCATCCATAACGAGGCGGCCGAACTGCTCAAGGAACGGCTGGAGGGCAAGATCGAGATCGATTTCGACACCGCCCGGCGGCTGTTCACGCTGATCTGCGTTCTGCACATCAAGGGCTGACGATGGTGAGTCTGCGCCTTTTGGGTCGGCGGATCGGCCGTACCGGTGCGGCAGTGATCGTCCTCGGGCTGAGCGGGATCATCGTCTGGACCTTTGCGATCAGCTGGCGTCCCTCCGACAGCAGCTATACGTTCCAGGGTGTCGACGTGAGTGAGGCGCAAGGGCCGATCCTCTGGCCCAGCGTGATGGCGAGCGGCGCCGATTTCGGCTATTTGCGCGCAACGATGGGCGCGGACGGACGGGACCAGCGCTTTGCGCAGAACTGGACCGACACCTATGCCAGCGGCATCCGTCGCGGCGCGATCCATGTCTGGTCTTTCTGCCGCCTGGCCGCGGACCAGGCGAATAATTTCAACACCACCGTGCCGCGCGCCAGCGACGCCCTGCCCGCTGCTCTCTATATGGATTTTTCGGAGGACTGTCTGGCGCGGCCCGAGCGCGACGTGGTGATCAGTGAGGTCAAGCGCTTCATCACCATGGTTGAATCGCATACCGGTACGCCGATATTGCTCAAGCTGTCGCAGCAGGTCGAAGTGACCTACCGCTTGTCCAGCGCCATCCCACGCCCGGTCTGGGCGATGCAGAACTTCTTCCCGCCCAATTATGCCGACCGGCCCTGGCGCATGTGGCAGGCAAGCGACATGCGGCGCATCGACGGCATCGAGGGACCAATCCATTGGAACGTGGTGGCGCCATGATATTGACTGACGAGATACGCGATCGCTTAATCAACGCCGCGCGCGAGGCGGCACGCAAGGCCTATGCACCCTATTCGCGCTTCGGCGTCGGCGCCGCGGTGCTGCTGACCGACGGCAGCGTCGTGACCGGCGCCAATTTCGAGAATGCCAGCTATGGCCTGTCGCTGTGCGCGGAAACCGTGGCGCTGGCGACGGTCAGCAGCGCGGGGCGCCTGGGCGATGTGCTCGCGATCGGCGTGATTGGCGGCGCGATGGACGCGGCCGGGATCGCGCGCGGCCTGACCCCGGTGGGGCCGTGCGGACGCTGCCGTCAGGTCATCAACGAGGCAGCGCAGGTCGGTGACCGCGATGTCGTCGTCTGGTGCGGCGCGGCCGAGGGAGATGCCGTCGAACGGCATTTACTGTCCGAGTTGCTGCCGCACGCCTTCGGACCGCGTGACCTTCAGTAAGAAGGCCCGTTCCGGCGCGAACCGCAACGGGTCACCTGCGGCCAGCGCACTCGATCGTCAGATGCCGGATACCCTTTATGCCCGCCGCCCGGGCACGGATCACATCGGCGGAAAGTATCGGCGTCGAGGTCACCGTAACGATCGCTGCGTGGCAGCCGGCGCCGATGGACCAGACATGCAGATCGGTGATGGTGACGTCGCCCGCCCCCTCAATCGCGCTGCTCAAACGGCCAGCGAGCTGCGCGTCGTTACGATCGAGCAGGATTCCCGCCGTGTCGCGCAATAACCCGCGCGACCAGTGCGCGATGACCAGCGCACCGACCACGCCCATCGCCGGATCAAGCCATACCCAGCCGAGATACCGCCCCGCCAGCAGCGCACCGATCGCCAGGACCGAGGTCAGCGCATCGGCAAGAACATGGATATAGGCCGAGCGCATATTATTATCGTGGCCATGGGCGTGATGATGCCCGTGATGGTGGTGATCATGGCCCGGCGCGTGATCATGACCTGTATGATCATCGGCATGGGCGTGACCATGGCCATGATCGCCAGCCGGTCCATGACTATGATCGCCCGACAGCAATATCGCGCTGACGATGTTGACGATCAGGCCGAGCACGGCAACGAACGTTGCGTCGCCGAAGTCGACTTTTTCCGGATGTACCAGTCGAACGACCGATTCGACACCGATGCCGATCGCCACCAGGCCGAGGATCAGCGCCGATGTGAAGCCGGCGAGGTCGCCGACCTTACCGGTGCCGAAGCTGTAGCGGCCGCTTTCGGCGTGATGCTTGGCATAGGCATAGGCGGCGGCGGTAACGCCCAGCGCGCCAGCATGCGTCGCCATGTGAAACCCATCGGCAAGCAGCGCCATCGAGCCCGTGATATAGCCCGCGACGATCTCGCCGACCATCATCACGGCGGTCAGTATCACCACCCACAAGGTGCGCCGTGCATTGCGGTAGTGGCTGGCCGCGAGCGGCACCGGGGCGTGGCAGCGCATCGAGCTGTCGAGCTTTGACATGGTGCCGCCCTTATTTCGCGTAGCGTCGAATGGCGGCAAGGAGCTCGTCGGCACCTTCGGCACGGGCCGTATCGGACAGATCCGGGCCCGCGACATGTTCGCGCAGATAGGCGTCGATGATTTCCTCCATCAGCCCGTTGATTGCACCGCGCGTGGCGGCGACGAGATGCAGGATACTGGCACAGCTTGCCGAACTGGCAAGGGCGCGATCGATTGCATCGACCTGTCCGGAAATGCGCTTGACGCGGTTGGTCAGCGCCTCATTGTCTTTGGTGAGGTGAGCCATAGGATACCCCCCTACCCTAATATCCCTTCCTCAACAATAGCGCCACCTTGTTCTCTCCCGCCCGTTCCCCCTTGCCCGCGCAGTCCATTCCCGCGAAAGCTTGGCCATCAGGAGAGTAGAAGTATGTCGATTCTGTCGGACCGCTGGATTCGCGAACAGGCCCTCAGCAATGGAATGATCGAGCCGTTCGTCGATGGCCAGAAACGCGATGGATGTATTTCCTACGGCCTGTCCTCCTATGGCTATGATGCGCGCGTCTCGGACGAGTTCAAGATCTTCACCAATATCGACAGCGTCATTGTCGATCCGAAGGATTTCGCGGCAAACAGCTTCGTCGACCGGCAGACCGATGTCTGCATCATCCCGCCCAACAGCTTCGCGCTCGCGCGGACGGTGGAATATTTCCGGGTGCCGCGCGACGTGCTGGTCATCTGCCTTGGCAAATCGACTTATGCGCGCTGCGGGATCATCGTGAATGTGACGCCGCTTGAACCCGGCTGGGAGGGGCATGTCACGCTGGAGTTTTCCAACACCACGCCGCTGCCCGCGAAAATCTACGCCAATGAGGGCGCGTGCCAATTCCTTTTCCTGCAAGGCAATGAGCCATGCGAGACGAGCTATGCCGATCGCGCGGGCAAATATATGGGCCAGCGCGGTGTGACGCTACCCAAGATCTAGGACGCCAGGCGTAGACTCCCCCTTCATGCTGAGCGAAATCGCCTGGGCAAAGCCGTATCGAAACCCGGTATTGAAGGACATCTGGCGCGGGAGCCTCATCGGCGATCGGTAACGCTCGATGCTCCAAGCTATCTGCGCGCACGGCGCCGAGTGCCACCGCTGTCAGCCATATCAAGATAATTAACTGATATATAACGATATTATATCGTAACCCGATCGAGACAGTGGCGGGAGATATGGGACACTACCGGTGTAGCATATCTTCCGCGCGGCCCGGGGCGTGGGCTGCCGAAGACAAGTCTTCTCAGCCCTGTGCCGGCGACGATTCAACCACCGCACAGCATCGGGCACACCATCCCTGCTGGATTTGCACCGGCGCGCTCATTCTTATTGTCGGGAAAAACGAGAGTGCCGCCGCGCTCCGGGCGCAAAGGCCGCGCGCCTGACCTCAGGTGCTATTCACGCACCTGATAAGGCTCAATAGTCCAGCCGTCGTGCGCTCTCGCTGAGCGAGATAGCGCCGAGATCAGCGCGCTGTGATCTGCGAGCGCTCCAGGCGCTCGAGCGCGATTGTCGCCAGTTGATGCGCTGAGAATGTCCGCTGATTGGCCAGATTGACCTCCTCGTCAGGGCGACGCAGGACGTCGCGATACAGCGTGCGCGCCTCGCTCACGCGACCGGCGTGCTGATAGACCGCCGCTAGGTTAAGCGTCAGATCGGCATGGTCGGGAAACAGGCGACGCTGGTCGACCAGCGTCTGCTCGGCGGCGACATAGTCGCCGCGGATGATCTCAGCCGATCCATTGCGATCCGCATCGCCCCCCTGAGCGACAGCTGGTGAGGCGAATGCAGCGGCCGCGACAAGCGCGTAGGATATAATGCGCATCATGACTCTCCTCGTGACACTTCCATTTCGGAATGGTTTCATTTTTATGACATCTGTATGTCACTTTAGTGAAACATTCACAAGAGTCGTGTCGAGAGATCCCGAAACGAAAAAGGGCGACCCGAAGGCCGCCCTGTTCCGTATCGCGATGCTGATGCGAGATCAGAAATCGTTGCGATATTGCTCGTTGCCGATGAAACCGAGCTTGCTCACACCCGAACGCTTGACCACCGCCAGAACCTCGTCGACCTTGGCATAGCGTGCCTGCGGGTCGGGCTGGAAGTGGAGCTCCGGCTCCGGGTTGATCGTCTTCGTCGTCTCCAGATATTGCTGGAGCGTGACGGTGTCGACCGGAGTTCCGTTCCAGGCGACGATACCCGCCGGATCAATCGTGACCTTGTTCTTTTCAGGGTCGATCGGCTGAGTCACCGAGTTCGGATCGTTGACGGGAAGGTCGACCTTCACCGCGTGAGTCTGGATCGGGATCGTGATGATGAACATGATGAGGAGCACGAGCATGACGTCGATCAACGGCGTCGTGTTCATTTCCATCATCGGTTCACCGTCGTCGGAACCGCCGCTCATTGCCATGCTATATTACTCCTGAATCTCGCGACCGTCACAGGCGCTGGATGTTGCCACCCGCCGGCGGTTCCGAAATGAAGCCGACCTTTGCGAAGCCTGCCATCTGCATCGTGTAGATCGCGCCGCCGATGCACTGATACGGGACATTCACGTCGCCGCGGATATGTGCTTCGGGAAGCTCGAGGTCGGGGTTACCGACGCCACCCTGGCGCTCGATCTCAGTCTTCAGCTTGGCGACCGCGCGATCAAGCAGTTCCTGATGCGTCACTCGCGACAGGTTCCAGTATACGGCGCACCGGCCATCCTTGTCGGTCGTGATCGACAGAGACACATTCTCCGGCTTGGTCGTCGTCGGATCGTACCGCACATCGGGCAGCTTGAGCTTGATCGCCTGAATCGCGACCGGAATCGCGATCAGGAAGATGATCAGCAGCACGAGCATCACGTCCACCAGCGGGGTCGTGTTGATGTCCGACATCGGCTTTTCGGCGGCTTTGTCGCCGCCAACACTCATTGCCATTGAGGGCTATCCCTATCCATTCAATCCCGTCACCGGATCGTTCCCGGCGAGGCTTGCTTTTAGCAGCCACCCTGAAGCAGCTGCAAAGGTCCGGGGCCGCACGAAGCGGCCCCGATCCGTCATTCTCAGCGCGCCGGAGCGGCCGTGGTTGCAGCAGCCGGCTTGGCAGGAGCGGCTGCCTTGCGCGACGTGGTGACGGGGCGAACCGCACCATTCGATGCGAGGAAGCCGAGCACGTCGTTCGAGAAGGCGCTGAGGTCTTCTGCGATCGACTTGTTGCGGCGCTGCAGGAAGTTGTAGGCGAGCACGGCCGGAACCGCCACGGCAAGGCCGAGCGCGGTCATGATCAGTGCTTCACCAACCGGACCGGCGACGGCGTCGATCGATGCCTGACCAGCCGCACCGATCTTGATCAGTGCGCGGTAGATGCCGATAACCGTACCGAACAGGCCGATGAACGGCGACGTCGCGCCGACCGTCGCGAGGAAGGCGAGACCGCCACCCAGCTTCGAGTTGATCGAGGCTTCCGAACGCGCCAGCGAACCGTGCAGCCAGTCATGCGCCTCGACCGGATCGGTCAGCTGCGCGTGCTGGTCCTGTGCCTGCAGGCCGTCGTCGACGATCTGGCGGTAGGCCGAGTTCTTCTCAAGCTTGGCGGCGCCTTCGCGCAGCGAGTTCGAGCTCCAGAAGTTGGCGCGAACGCGACGCGCCTGGTTGATGATCTTCTGCTGCTCGAACAGCTTGGTGAACAGAATGTAGAACGACACGATCGACATGAACGCCAGGATCGAAAACACCGACCAGGCGATGATGCCGCCCTGCTGGAGCGCTTCCCAGAAGCCGTACGGGTTGTTTCCTGGGGCGGGTGCCGCACCTGCGGCAAGAATGGTGATCAACATTGCGGTACTTCCCTCTCAATCAGTCAAAATCTTGAAACTGGATCGACGCCCCCGGGTCACCGGGGGCGTCGCTTATACTAGCGGTCCTCGATCTGCCACTTGACCGCCCGGATGGAGGTCGTGGATTCGATCGGCGTACCGTTTACGTCCTTGGCCGGGTTGAACCGGCCGTTGCGCGTGGCGAGCCTGCACGTGGCGTCATCAAGGTCGGAATTTCCGCTCGATGAAGTGACGCGGCACGCCGAGACGCGCCCTCGTGTATCCACGGTCACCTGGACGCTGACACGGCCCTCGGCTTCAGCACGACGGGCTGCCGCAGGATAGGAATCCTGAGGGAACCAGTCGCCCTGATTGCCGCGCGGCGTAACCGGGGTGGCGATGCGGGGCGGCGCAGGCGGAGCCGGCGGGGCCGGCGGGGCCGCGATCGGCACCATCGGCGCTGCCGGCGGTGGCGTGGTCACCGTCTGCATCACGGCGGGTGGGCGCGGCAGGTTGACGATCGGCGGCGGCGATACAACCGGCGGCGGCGTCAGAGGCGTGTCTGGCGGTGGTGGTGGCGGTTCGTCCGGGGGTGGGGGTGGTGGCTCCTCCACGTCAAACGTATTGAGCTTTTCCGCCGCCTTCTTCACGTACTGATACGCGAGGCCGGTGACGAAGGCGTACCCGATAACGGCATGGATGAGCGCGACGATAACGATCGCGACCACCTTGCTACCGCTCATTCTTTGGTCAGCATACGACATTCAGAAACGACACTCCTCTGTCCCGGTCAGTTCGGCTGTGACGATCCGCAAAGCGGTCGTTTACCCGTCTGCCATGGGCTAGTGTATCCTCAAGCAGAGCCGAACCTCTATCGTGAGGGAAACTACGACGCAAACGCTTTGTCGGACGCAACAAACGTACAATCGGAACGCGACAGAATTATTTCTGTCTAAAATCGACCTGATCGCGTAACGCGGAGGCATGGTTCGTGTTCCAATTATCTTGTGCGGAGCGGCCCTTGTCGCGGCCGTAATCGCCCCTATTTCCGCCACTGCGCAGCGTCGATCCTCCGGCCAGCGCCCACCCGTTGCGGCGCCGGTTCCAGTGCCGTCGCCTCCTTATGCGGTCTTCGCCGACCTGGTTTTGGCGGCGCCGGTAATCGTCGACGCAGCCATTCGCAGCACGACGCGAATCAAGGGACCGGAGGCGCTGAACGTGCCGGCGGGCTCCGCCCGCCTGTACGTCGAGGCCGATGTTCAGGCACTGATTCGCGGCGCTGCACCGTTGCCGCCCCGAATTGGGTATCTGCTCGACGTACCGATCGATTCGCGGGGCAAGCTGCCCAATTTGCGCAAGTTCCGCGTACTGTTATTTGCTCGCGCGGTGGCCGGCACGGCCGGACAGATTCAGCTGGTCCGCCCCGATGCGCAACGCGCCTGGACACCGGGTGCCGACGAGCTGACCCGCCGCATCACGACCGAGACGCTGGCCGCGGATGCGCCCCCTACGGTCACGGGCATCGGCAATGCCTTTCATACTCCCGGCAATCTGCCCGGTGAGGGCGAGACGCAGATTTTCCTGACCACTGCGGACAGCCGTCCGGTGTCGCTGAACATCACGCGCCGCCCGGGCGAGCAGCGCCGCTGGTCGGTGTCGCTGAGCGACGTGGTGGAGCAGGCCGCGCCGCCGCCGGCCCACGACACATTGCTCTGGTACCGGCTGGCTTGCGCCTTGCCGGCAGCATTGCCGAACACTGCGCAGGACGGGGAAGATGCCGCGATCGCGCGGGAAGATTATCAGTTTGTTATCGAATCGCTCGGCCCCTGCGATCGGGGGCCGAGCCGCTAAGAGTCGGTTTGGAAACGCGCGGAGGCGCGTTCGCGATGCCAGCCCGCTCAGCTGCCTCGTTACCCTTAAGTAATGCGCAGCACCTGACCGGTGGTCGATTCGGCCCCACACAGGAATCGCGCCGCAGCAACGCAGTCCGCAATCGACGCCCCCCGGGTCAGATCGAGCGCACCGATTCGCCGTCCGGGAGCGAGCTCGGCCGCCAGCGGTCCGATCGCGGCAAGCAGCGCCGCGCGATCCACTGCGGTCAATTCGGACCCGGCGAGCACGAGAATCATCTCCGCCGGCGACCGCCGCACCGCCTCCACCATGTCCCCGATCGGGACAGTCGCAGCGAGAATCCAGGCCGAATCGACCGCAGCCGTAACGGCAGTCAGCATATCGCCGGGTACCGGCGCGGCGGTCATCGCCGGTGGCGCGTCAATGTGATGCCGATCGATTCGCCGGCTTCGGCGATCGCCAGCTTGACGATCTTCACCACGACTTTCGACACGCGCTTGTCCTGCAGGAACAGTGTCTCGGCGATATGATCGGCCACGCCCTCGATCAGCGTGAAATGTACGCCCTCGGGCAGCGCAGTGAGCGCGGCATGCCGCAGGTCCATATAGTTTTTCGACGCATGCAGCGGCGTATCCGCGGCGAATCGGTCCGGACAGTCGATATCGACGGTCATGGAGATGCGCAGCGGCTGCGGCAGATGCGTCTCCTCCGAATAGATTCCTGTCAGCACCTGAACGTCGAGATCATGCACTTCGAGGCTGAGACTGTCGTCCAAGCGTGGCCCTTTCACTGGCGGAAGCGCGCGCCATAGCAGATGCCGCGCCGGGCGAAAGCCGCGCGTCTTCCTCGCTCCCATTCTTCCGGCATTCTTCCGGCTCTCATTCTTCTTGCGTTCAGCCGCATAGGCCCTACAGCGCGCGGCCCCGTGGAAAAATGCGCGGGCAGGAGCAGAACCGTGATCGAGATCGTGCCCATTGCCGAGGTCAGCAACGATGCCGTCGAGCAGCTGCTCGACCGCGCGTTCGGCACGGACCGGCATGGCCGAACCGCCTATCGCATTCGCGACGGCATGCCTGCCCTCCCCGCGCTGAGCTTCGCGGCGCTCGACGCGGGCGCGCTGATCGCCACGATCCAGTGCTGGCCGATCCTGTTCACCGGCGATGACGGCGACCTCGTGTCGCTGGTGATGGTCGGGCCGGTGGCGGTGGAGCCAGCGCGGCAGCGCGACGGAATCGGCCGGATGCTGATGCGTCATGCGCTGGAAACCGCCGATGCGCGCGGCGAAGCGGACGCGCTGATGCTGATCGGCGATCCGGAATATTATAGCCGCTTCTTCGGATTTTCGGCCGAGCGCACCGGCGGCTGGCGCCTCCCCGGTCCGGTCGAACGCACGCGACTATTGTCGCGCGGGGATCGGGTGCCGGCCGGCGCGGGGGCGCTTGGGCCGCGCGTGCTCGCCTGACATTGGCTCCTTACCTCGCCTGGCTTTACCGGGGCGCGGGGCTGGCCTACCGCTTCTTATATGCCAATGCCCCAAGTCCCGGATCTCGCTTCGCTGTCATTGACCGACATCGCACGGCTTGCCGAAGAGAATAGGCTGCCGCCGGTCGATCGCTGGAATCCGACGCATTGCGGCGACAGCGAGATGCGCATCGCGCGCGACGGCACCTGGTTTCACCAGGGATCGCCGATCGGGCGACAGGCAATGGTGCGGCTTTTTTCGACGATCCTGCGGCGCGAGCCCGATGGCGGCTATGTGCTGGTCACACCGGTCGAGAAACTCGACATCGTGGTCGAGGATGCGCCGTTCGTTGCGGTCGAGATGAAGGCCGAGGGCGAAGGACGCGGTGCCCGCCTCGCCTTTCGGCTCAATACCGGGGACCTTGTGACGGCCGGCCAGGACCACCCGCTGCGCTTCGAAACGCGCGAGGACGGGCCACGCCCCTATCTCCATGTCCGCGGCGGGCTTGAAGCGCTGGTCGCGCGGTCCGTCTATTATGAACTCGCCGCCATCGCGCTGGCCGGCGACGACACGCCGCCCGGCATCTGGAGCGATGGCGCTTTTTTCCCGCTGGAGCCCGCCGCATGAGTCTCGTCGAACGGCTGCGCCACGCCCTGGAGACGGGCAATGCGACTGAGACCGTGCTGCTGACCGGCGATCACCGCGATCCCGATCTCGATTCGGCCGCGGCGACGGCACGCGCCGCGGTGCTCATCCCGGTGACCGACCGCACCGACCCGGGAGTCATCCTGACCCAGCGCCCTGACACGATGCGCCGCCATGCCGGCCAGATTGCCTTTCCCGGCGGGCGAATCGATTCGGGCGATGCGGATGCGATCGCGGCGGCACTGCGCGAAGCGGAAGAGGAGATCGCCCTGCCCCGCGCCAATGTGACGGTGATCGGCATGGCGGATCGCTATCGCACGGTCACGGGGTTTGATGTGACCCCGGTGATTGGCGTGGTGCCGCCCGATCTGGTGCTGGTGCCGAACGCCGCCGAGGTCGCCGACGTGTTCGAAGTGCCGCTCGGCTATCTGCTCGAATCCGCCAACCATGTCGAAGCGACCACCGAATGGCAGGGGCGCAACCGGCATTATTACGAGATCAACTGGAACGGCCGCCGCATCTGGGGTGCGACCGCGGCGATCATCGTCAATCTGTCGCGGCGGTTGCGATGGAGCGCGTGACACTGCCCGACGCGGCGTGGCGCACGCACGCCGGCCTTGACCGGCTGTGCGAAATCCTCGGCGCGGCGGACGGTAATGCCCGGTTTGTCGGCGGCGCGGTGCGCGATACGCTGCTCGGCATCGATGTCGCCGATGTCGATCTCGCCACGCCGCTTGCCCCCGACGAGGTGCTCGACCGGCTGAGAGCCGCCGGCTTCAAGGCGATCCCGACCGGCCTGGCGCATGGCACGATCACTGCGGTGCTGCCCGACGGATCGCCGGTCGAGGTGACCACGCTGCGGCGCGACGTGTCGACCGATGGGCGGCATGCGGTGGTCGCCTTCACCGACAATTGGCGCGAGGATGCCGCGCGGCGCGATTTCACCATGAACGCGCTCTATGCCGATCCGCTGACCGGCGAGATCTTCGATTATTTCGGCGGGCAGGACGATCTCGCGGCGCAGCGCGTGCGCTTCATCGGCGACCCGTTGCAGCGGATTGCCGAGGATCATCTGCGCATCCTGCGCTTCTTCCGCTTCCATGCGCGCTTCGGCGATGAGCCCGATACCGACGGGCTCGCAGCCTGCGCGGCGCGCGCCAATGACCTGATGGCGCTGTCGCGCGAGCGTATCGCGGCGGAACTGGTCAAATTGCTGGTCGCCGTCCATGCCGTGCGGGTGGTCGCGCTGATGGTCGATCGTGGCATCTTCCTGCCCGTCCTGCCCGAAATCGATCGCGCTGGCGTCGAGCGGCTGACGACATTGGCGGCGCGCGAATCCGCCGCGGCCATCGCCCCGGCCGCGATCCGGCGGCTGGCGGCGCTGCTGCCGTGCGATCCGGCGATCGCCGAAGATGTCGGCGCCCGGCTCAAGCTGTCCAAGACGGATCGCCGGCGCCTGATCAGCGCGGTCGAGCCGACCGGCGACGAGCCGGCCGAGGTGATGTCCTACCGGATGGGAGCCATGCTCGCGATCGACCGGATATTGCTGTCGGATCGTCCGCTGGACGACCTAGCCGGCCTGGCCGACTGGACGGCACCCTCCTTGCCGCTAACCGGCGGCGCGCTGGTCGAGCGCGGAGTCAACAAAGGACCGGATGTCGCGCGACTGCTCCGCCGGGTCGAGGAGCAATGGATCGCGGAAGGCTTTCCCGATGCGGCGCGCGTGACGGCGATCGCCGACGACGCCGTCGCTCAATGGGCGCTCGCCTCCAGATAGGCATAAGCCGCACTGGCCTCGAGCGCCCGGGCATAGACATAGCCCTGCCCATAGGTGCAGCCGAGCGCGGCCAATGTCTGCGCCAGTTCGTTGGTTTCAATGCCTTCCGCCGTGGTCTTCATGCCCAGTGCCTGGGACAGGCTCAGGATCGCACGGACGATGGCGATCTTGTCGCGGTCGGCCAGCATGCCGGTGATGAAGCTGCGGTCGATCTTGAGCACGTCGATCGGCAGCTTCTGAAGATAGGCCAAGTTTGAATAGCCGGTGCCGAAATCGTCCATCGCGATGGTCGTACCCAGGCTCTTCAGCGCATGCATGATCGCCGCGATCCGATCGGGATCCGTAACCAGCGCGCTTTCGGTCAGTTCCAGCGTGAAGCGCGAGCCGGGCAGGCCGTTGAGCGATAGCGCGCGTTCGACGACGGGGGCGATCGCGTCGCGTTGCAGCTGGATCGCCGACAAATTGACCGCCAGCTTGACCCCGCAATCGCCGCCGGCCTTCGCGTCCCAGCCCGCCAGCGTACGCGCCGCTTCCTCGATCGCCCAGCGGCCGAGCGGGACGATCAGGCCAGATTCCTCCGCGACGGGGATGAAGTCGTTGGGCGAATGCTGCACCCCATCCTCGTCGGTCCAGCGTGCCAGCGCCTCGAACGAGACGATGCGGCCCGTCGCGAGATCGCAGATCGGCTGATAGGTCAGCCGCATCAGCCCATTCTCGATCGCGCGGCGCAGCGCGGTTTCCATGCCGAACTGTTCGCGTGCAATGTCGAAAGCCTGAGTCTGATACGCCTCGGCCCGGCCGCTGATCTTGGACCGCTTGACCGCGAACTGCGCGTGGCGAATCAGTTCCTCCGCTTCCTCGACCTCGGACGAACCAAAGGCGATGCCGATTGAGCAGGCGACGCGAATCTCGAAATCCGACAGGCGAAACGGCGTCGCGAGCGCGCTCTGAATGCGCCGCGCGACATGATCGGCATCGGCCGGCCCTTCCTCCAGTGTCAGCAAGATGCCGAATTCGTCGCCGCCGGTGCGGGCAAGGATGTCGTGCGCACGAAGCGCTCCCTTCAGCCGTCGCGCCACGGTGATCAGCAGTTCGTCGCCCGCCATCGACCCGAGACACGCATTGACCCGGCTGAACCGGTCGAGATCGAGCACCAGCACCGCATAGCGCGCGCGCTGCTCCTGATCCGCCATCAGCGTTTCGAGCCGGTCGGAGAAGCCGGCGCGATTCGACAGGCCGGTCAGGCTGTCAGTCATCATCTCGCGCCGCAGATTATGCTCAGTGCGCAGTTCCGAGGTGTGGTCGACCAATGTCACCAGACAGCGGCGCTCGTCATTGCGCACCAGCCGCGCCAGCGTCACACGGTAATAGCGGCAATCGACGCTATCGCCGAATTCCCACGGAAATTCCTCACGCAGCGCATCGCCATCGATAAAGGCCTGAACGCGCGGGCCGATCTGCGCGATGAACGGCGATTGCTCGGGCGTGGTGCCGAGGCCGGCGAGCCGGAACGGATGATTGACGGTCAGCAGCAGGAAGCGGTCGTCACGGTGCGCGATAAGTGCCGCCGGGATCGGCAACAGGTTGATCGCCGCCGCCGCCATGTCGAGCGCAGGGACAGGCGTGGCCATCGCCGCCGGGGCCTCCGGCTGCTTCGGTTTGAACAGGTTCAGAGGCTTTGTCAGCGCCATTGGATCAGCGCCTAACCCAACTTCGTTAAAGCCCGCTGAAAATTGACTTATTTTACGAACGTTTCGATTGAAGAGAGACGGTACCGGCCCGCTCCCCTCCCGGCCACCCACAGCGTATCCTGGATGGGTGGCCGGAGAGGAGCGGGCCGGTGCCGTCTAACGGCTAAAAGCGATTGTCACGCGGGAAACCCGTCGGCGGCATCCGTCCCGCCGCACCGCGCGCCGCGCGCCACGGCGCCAGATCGGTCTCGGTGCGGATGCGTCCGGTGTCGCCGCCCATCGGCCAGCTCAGCCCCGCCGCGAACACGAAGGTTATCGCATCGGACAGGCCGCCATCGCGATAGCGCTGCAGCTGCACCCCCTGCCCGCGCGCCAGCTCGGCGAGTTCGGCGAGCGGGAACACCAGCATGCGGCGATTGTCGCCGATCGCCGCGACATAATCGGCACCCGGCATCACGGTCCGCACGACCTTCAGCTTCGCACCGATGCGCGGCGTGACCACCGTCTTGCCCTTGCGTGTCTCGGCAATGGTGTCCGCCGTGCGCACGATGAAGCCGCGGCCATCGGTCGCCGCCACGATCAGTTTCTCCGCCGCGCTCGCCGGGAACAGGCCGACAATGCCGGTCTCGCCATCAAGGTCGATCATCAGCCGCACCGGCTCACCGAAACCGCGGCCGCCGGGCAATTTGTCGGCGGCAAGCGTATAGAAACGCCCGGTTTCGGCGGCGAGCAGGATCTTGTCGGTGGTCTGCGCCGGAAAGGCGAACATCGGACCATCGCCCTCCTTGAACTTCTGCGCGGCGATGGTCGCGTCGTCGGCATGGCCCTTCATCGCGCGGATCCAGCCCCGCTGCGACATGATCACGGTGATCGGTTCGCGCTCGATCATCGCCTCAAGCGGGATGTCGCGCGCCGGCGCGGCCTCGGCGACGGTGGTGCGGCGCTTGCCAAGCAAGGTCTCGGGACCATAGCGCTCGCGCAGCTTGCCCATGTCCTTCTTCAACCGGGTGCGCTGGCGTGCGTCGCTGCCCAGCAACAATTCGAGCCCGACCTTCTCCGCCTCGAGCCCATCGCGCTCCTTGCGGATCTCCATTTCCTCGAGCTTGCGCAACCGGCGCAGCCGCATGTCGAGGATCGCCTCGGCCTGGCGGTCGGTCAGGCCGAATTCGGCGATCATCACTGGCTTCGGTTCATCCTCGGTACGGATGATCTCAATCACCCGGTCGAGATTGAGATAGGCGATCAGATAGCCATCGAGCAGTTCGACCCGGTCGCTGATCTTGCCCAGGCGGTGCGCGGTGCGCCGCTGCAGCACGATGAACTGATGTTCGACCCAGCCCTGCAATGCCTCGCGCAGCGACATCACGCGCGGCGTGCGGCGCGAATCGAGGACGTTGAGGTTCAGGCTGACGCGATTTTCCAGATCGCTCATCCGGAACAGGCTTTCCATCAGCATGTCGGGATCGACCGTGCGGCTGCGCGGTTCGATGACGATGCGAATTTCGCTGTCGGATTCGTCGCGGACATCGGCGAGGATCGGCAGCTTCTTGTCGTTGATCAGCCCCGCGATCTGCTCGATCAGCTTGCCCTTGGCGACGCCATAGGGGATTTCAGTGACGATCGCGTTCCAGCCGCCACCCTTTTCACGCTCGACGCTCCAGCGCGCGCGCACCCGGAATCCGCCACGCCCAGTGGCATAGGATTCGGCGATCGCCGCGGCACTGTCGACGACCAGCCCGCCGGTCGGGAAGTCCGGACCCTTCACATGCTCCAGGATCTGCGCATCGGTCGCGGCCGGCTGATCGATCAGCAGGATCGCAGCGTCGAACAATTCGGCGGCGTTATGCGGCGGGATGCTCGTCGCCATGCCGACCGCGATCCCCGCCGCGCCATTGGCGAGCAGATTGGGGAACAGGCCGGGGAACAGCTCGGGCTCCTGCTCCTCGCCATTATAGGTCGGGCGGTAATCGACGGCGTCCTCATCAAGGCCGTCCATCATGTCGATCGCGACCTGAGTCAGCCGCGCCTCGGTATAACGATAGGCGGCAGCGTTATCGCCGTCGATATTGCCGAAATTGCCCTGCCCGTCGACCAGCGGGTAACGCATCGCGAAACTCTGCGCGAGGCGCACCATCGCGTCATAGACCGACTGATCGCCATGCGGATGATATTTGCCGATCACATCGCCAACTACGCGCGCGCATTTCTTATACCCTTGCGCCGGATCGAGCTTGAGCAGCCGCATCGCCCATAACAGGCGGCGGTGCACCGGCTTCAGCCCGTCGCGAACATCGGGCAGCGAACGCGCGGTGATCGTCGACAGCGCATAGACGAGATAGCGATCGGACAGCGCGCTATCGAAGGGCGCATCGACGATGGCATTGAAGGCATCCGGAACGGGGTCGGTCACATCAGTGGTCATTCCCCTGCCGATAGCAGCGCGGATCGGCGGTGGCGAGAGTGCAGCGGCGGAGGGGTGTCAGCGGGTTTGAGGTTGGAGGGCGGGTTTTCCATGGCGGATGGAATAGCGGGGGTCGGAGGGCGGTTGAATCTGTGCCGTGCGTGGCGCGCGGGCCGGGTGGAGAGACATGGCGCGGGGGAGATATGTTACACCGGTTGTGTCGTATCTTCGGCGTGTCGTCCGGGCGTGAGGGAAATCGATCCGCTCAAGGGCAATGCTGAAGGATCAGAGGGGCGACCCGGGAGATATGTTACACCCCTTTTGTAACATATCTCCGGTGTGGGCCGGGCGCAGAAATTTACAATATATGTATTAATTCAATTAGATAGTCGCCATATTTGACAACCCATGGCGCGAGGTGTGCCGTATGGCGCTAATTCCGCTATCTGGCCGTTTGCCGACAGGTGGCTTTCAAGTGACGAGTCCGGGAAGGCCGCCATTCGTTCAGCTAGCGGCTGTATTCAAAGACCCAAAGGCAGACATTCAGGTCGGCGTGTGTCGCCTCCCAACAGCCGAGGTCCGTTCATGCTATCCGCTTTTGGAACGCGCGATCGTTGATCGGAGCGGCCTGCGCTGGCGGAAGAAGCCGTACCTGTTATGGAACGTCATGGTTCATACGCGTAGTCCGGGTGGCATCGTCGAAATTGATGGCCTGAAATATGAGTGGCAGCTCCAGCGGGAGCCGCAATTCACGGCGGACGGCTGGAAGGGCATGACAGTCTTGTTGCGGCAGGTCGATACCCAGCGCGAGGCGCTACTGGAATTCCCCACGCCCAAACGCCTGTTGAAAGGGTTACCCAGGGGCCGTTCCCAAATAAACGACGTGATTGCCGCCCGAGGCGTTCGCGCAGCATTATCAGCGGGGTGGAAGCCGGCATCCCGCGGCAAGCCGATGATTTTCATGGTAGATGCAAACGGCGATTAAAGGCCGTGTGCTGACTGGCAGCTTTCGAATTCGGTGACAGTGCGTTTAATTCATGCTGCCCCCTTTGAGCGGCGCAGACTGTGCAGCAGCGGAGAACTCTTAACTAGCGCACTGTCACCGAATTCTGCGTCACCAAATTCCGCTTGCTATCTCTGCGAACTCAGAATCACTTAAAACGTTAGTGATTTTTGGCCGGAAGTTGATCGACTGTTTCGGCTCGGAGGTCGCAAAAGCGGCATTAATGGCCCAACACTCCGCCTACGTCGTCTTTCGTCGTTTCCCCCCAACCCGAGGCTTAGAGGCAGTACTTTCGAAAAGATCATTTGGTCTCGGCTCAGGCGGCACCCGGTCCTGCCGTTCTGCGTGGTCGAGCAGGAAAAGGGCTTCTCGCAGCAGGCGAGACACCCGAGACTGATCGACTGTTTCGGTCCGTCGCACACTTTCTTCGGCCCGACGGAATGGATTTGGCACTGGCGCGGACACGGATGGCAGGAGTTCTACCTCGAAGATAGAGCCGAACGTATTTTGAATATGACCAATATTCTTCGTTCCATTTACAAGCAGCATTTCGTCATAATTCACGAAAACGCTGGATTTATCGAAAGCACTTCTCTTAATTGCAGCGCGCCTCACCAGGTGCCTTCCAAGAGAGTTGCGATAGGTTAGACCGTCAAAGCTCTTTTGAAATCCGGAGAAAAATGCGAACCATAGTGGTGCGCAGGCATATTCCTCTCCGAATTCTAGAGCGAGCCGGAGGTAGTCCATCGATCCATCGCCAAGCTTGGCGACCAACCATCCCAGAATTGCATCCTTTAGTGGGCGCGGAGCGGGGGAGGATTTGATACTATTAGCAGCACGATCTAGAATACGAATTAGCTGTTCTCTAGGCAGGCCAGTTGCTTCATCAAACTCCTTTATGGAGTTCCCAATACTTGGGAATTCCGTCCAAAAATTTCCGTCTACGACACTGCGCGTATCTGAAAACGTACTTCGCACCAGTGCTCCCAAAAGCGCCATCCAATCGTGACCGCGATCTGCTTCAGGCTCGGGAAGAAGGGCGCTGGTAGCAATCAACCAAAAGGAAAGAGATTCATTGGCTGACAGTTTTGGTGCGTTGCCGCCTAACTGGCGAATGCCATCCCAACGCTCTGCGAGGTCAACGATCTGCGCTGGATGAAGTCCGCAATACAAGCCTCTCATGGCAGCAAAAGAGAATGTCAGAACGCAGTTCTGCACCGATGGGTCACGCCCTCGCGCGCCCATCTGTAAAACCGCCTCTGCAATTGAAACTGCAGCGAGTGCGTCTAACACCTTCCTTGGGAGCCAAGGTTGAGGAAGTTCAAAAATGTCGAATCGCTCCACATCGGATCCCTTAATAACCCGAAAGAAGCTTGTGAATGGTTTATAGTCGCCAATATAAGTATAAGTCCAAGCCAAGAACTCATCGTAATCTTTATCAGTCACAACGATTACGAACGTCTCAAATAAGCTATCTAGACTTGATTCGTTATCCCACACCAAGAGTAGAGCGCCTACCTTGCCTGCATCCTGTAATGCACCCACAAGTTGCGAAGGAGAGGCGGCGTTGCCGACCGTCACCCGCGCACCCTGCTCTCGCGACGAAAGAAAGTCGAGCAGCCCCCGGCGATCGGTAAGGTGAAAAATCATGGTCATGAGCTCTTGAAAAGTACGTCGAGGTCCACGCGCGCCGGCGCAGGCTCCAGAGCGGACATTCCGTTCTGGAGGCGTCCAGTGAGCGCTCCCTCACGATAGATTGCAAGGCTCGTTTTAGCCCTAGTCACCGCAGTGTAAGCGATCCTAGTCCGATTCTTCGGAAAACGACCGATACCATCGGCCGCCAGCAGGTGCACAGCCCGAAATTCCAAACCCTTCGCGCCGTGAACGGTGCCAACCAGGACACGGCGCTCCGGGTCTAACGGCGAGTAGCCGGTCTCGAACATCTGCAACTGAATCGAATCAGCAAGGTAAGAACGCGCAAGGGAAGCATGCACCTCCCTCAGATCACGCCGGAGCGGACAAAGAACACCAATGAAAGCAGTGGGATAGGCGCGCAACTGGTCCGCTATGACCAGAATAGCGCGACTTACCTGAGCCTCAAGCGGTTCGCTGGGGTAAGCGATCACCTCCGAAGGGACGGCAATCTCATCATATTGAGACGCAGCTTCCAAGCCCTCCCTTTTCCCCACCAAACCTCGTATCCCGTCAGCAACGCGGCATATTTTTCGGCCATTACGGTAATGGTAGGAAAGATGACGCACCTCATCGCAATGCGCCTGCAGAGTACTCAGCGCTTGCGAATCTCGATAGATTGCTTGATTGGAGTCGCCCGCCGCGAATATGTGGTCGGCAAAGCGCACTAGTTGTTCGATCTCAGATTTAGAATAGTCCTGAGCTTCATCCAGAAGCAGGCAATCCAGCCTATGATCCAGCACTTCGGCGTCAGACAAATTCTGAAGACCCTTCAGTATTTCCTGCCTAACAGTATCGAAGTCCGTATTCGTAGATATCTCGACTCCATATTCTCGAAGAATATCACCCGCCCACATACGATATGTTCGAATCCTATCAGGCTCTACGTTATTTGAGTCAGTGCCATTTATCAGAAATTCCTTTAGCACTCTTCCGAATGTGAGAACCTGATAATTATTTCTTCCCTTCGCCTGCAGGAATGCGGCCCGTAGCAGCAGAAGATTAGTCTTTCCGGATCCGGGAGGTCCAACTATAAGAAAGCTTCCTTTCAATGGAAGTGCAATGACATCTTTCTGTTCATCATCGAGCTGATCGGTCCTAGTCCACCAAGACGCTTCCATTATTCAGCCCCTTCCTGCAGAGCGGCAACCTGCACGTTATCCATGCTCGTCAAAACAAATAATCCTACAAATTCTTCTATTTCTGATTCATCAAAAGTCCCTTCAAATACCGCCACCCATCCGCTGGGCTGCCAATCACCACCTGCCGAGGCCGTGTGACAACCAGCGAGGCGAATGACGCGACTGGCCCGGTCCGTCACTTCGAAACTCAAGCATACTGTAAATCCGTTCGGAATACCTACTCGCTCGGACGGCTCAAAATCACACCTTATCGCCCGATGATCAGCGACCTCGTAGACAATGCGCCTTCCCAACTGCAAATCGTTTCGACCTATAGTCCTCATCAAATCTTGCAGAAGATTTGCAGTCATTTTCGCCAAGGGATCGTCAGCCTCTGCCATCGGCGATTGATAGAGTTTAGTCTCTTCTTGAATTGTAGTTGCCGCCGCCAGTCGCTGCCGAATACGCTCGCGCAGCTCCAATGCCATGTCAGTCTTGGGAGCTTTGGCAGCGAAGCTCTCCCACCGCACCAAGCGAAGGCGGGTTTCGGGCGATTTCACCAAGCAATTTTGTGCCAGGGTCACCAACCATGGCCCTACCGTTGCAGACCTAATTGGCACCACCTCAGTTTGCACGGCATGGGCTAGCCGGGCGGGAACGCCCAGATGTTCTTCAAAAAGGGGCTTCTTCATGATGAGGTCGTGAAGCACTGCCCCCATCTGGTAGAAGGAGAGAGCTCTCCACCCATCTAAGTCATCAACCTCTTTCCGTAGGGCAAACTCTGGAGAAGCGTATTGATTGGTACCGATGAATATAACCTGGCTCCCATAATCCGTAAGCCCACCTTCCCCAACCGGCTTAAGAACACCAAGATCCAGAAGAGTTAATCTCTGAAAATCTAGAGAAACCATGATATTTGCCGGCTTTATGTCCCTATGAGCCAATCCAATATCTTCTAAATACTTCGCTGCTGAGGCAAGCTGCTCAATTAGAGCAGCAATATTTCCTTCCGGAATCTCTTCTAGGCAATCTGCTAGACTTCTTCCCTGCAAAAACTCCATTGCTAGGAAGTGATATCCGAATTTCTCGTCCACGCCGGCGTCAAGCATTCTGACTAAGTGAGGGTGGTCGTGGTTAATCAGCTTCTTTTCGCGTTCTGATCTTACGATCAAGGCATCACCACCAAAGCGATTTATCAAATCGGTATCGAAGATTTTTATAGCGGCCTGAGCCCCCTCCTTCTCCCCATGAAAAACCGCTGCAGACTTACCGTTGTCCAGAAATTTCGTAATACGCCATCCGAATATCTCTTGCCCTTTCAGTTCCTCAAGTATGCCAAGCGCCTTCGCCTTATCCATTCTGATCCCCTCCCCATTCAAGGCATCACAATAGGAGCCGGTGCGCAAGTCAATTTGTCACGGCTAATTCAATCCGTTTCGGATAGAATATCTAATGGAGCAGGCCTCAATATGACGACCGATCATATACTTCCGGCCACAATGGGAAACTCACTAAGACAAGCGTTAAAAATGCGGTTTGGATTCAGCCGAGCGATCGGGCATTTCGGTCATCTTCAGCGCACGAGCGCTAACACTCGCTCGACCTATCTCGCTGGAATTCGCTTGAATTCGGCGACAGTGGATCAATTCAGACTATTTGGTTGGCTTAGCAGTTGGAGGCACTTCGCCAAAAAGTGCACTGTCACCAAATTTCCTGTCACCAAATTTCCGAATTTCCAGCAACCAATGACAAACCAACCGCGTGTCGCGATTGCCACGCCTCTCAGATGCGCTTAGCCGCAGCATAATATGACGAGGGTAAGATGATCGATTTTTCCGGGCTTCAGGCCACCAGTGCAATCACGGACGAGTGGAAATATCCTGCGACCGATCCGAACCGGAGCGGGCTGCTTCAGGTCGATACCGCTCCCGACCACAAGCTCTACTGGGAGGAATATGGCAACCCGGCGGGGGAGCCCGTCATGTTCCTGCACGGCGGACCGGGCGGCGCCTGTGCGCCGGTCATGGCGCGGTTCTTCGATCCCGCGCGCTATCGCGTCATCCTGTTCGACCAGCGCGGATGCGGCAAGAGCGAGCCCACGGTTGCCAATGCAGGCCCCGCCGTGGCGCTCATCCGCAACTCGACCGACACTCTGGTGCAGGATATCAACGCATTGCGGGTGGCGCTTGGCATTATCGGCAAGATGCACGTTTTCGGTGGCAGCTGGGGCAGTACGCTCGCGCTTGTCTATGCGATCCGGCACCCGGAACATGTCGCCTCTCTGATCCTGCGCGGCATCTTCATCGGCGCGCGCGAAGACCTGCGCTATATGTACCAGGGCAATGCCGCGACCTTCGCCGAGGTGCCTTTCGCGCTCACCGAGCCGGGTAGCTATGTCGCCTATCCCGACGAATGGAAGGCGTTCGTCGAGGTCATTCCCGCCGGCCAGCGCGACGACATGATGCGCGCGTACAAGGCGATCTTCGACATGATTCCCGCAAGCGACGCCGACCGCGCACTGCAGTTACGCGCCGCGCTGGCCTGGTCGATCTGGGAAGGGACGATCTCCAACCTGATCCCCAAGGACGACGACGCGGGCAAGTTCGGCGATGCCGAGTTCGCATTGTCGTTCGCACAGATCGAAGCCCATTTCTTCGCCAGCCATCTGTTCCTGGAGCCGGATTATATTCTCGGGAATGTCGACCGGATTGCCGAGATTCCGATGCATATCGTGCATGGCCGCTTCGATCAGGTGTGCCCGCTTACCCAGGCATCGCGTCTGATCGATGCCCTGGCCGCGGTCGGCGCCGCGCCGGCCAGCTATGTCCGGACCAATGCCGGGCATAGTGCGATGGAGTTGCAGACGGCGCTCGCGCTGAGCGCGATCATGGATGGGCTGGCGCCGATCCGCTAGACGGCCATGTCCTTGGGAATCTGGGCGTGGACGCGGGTTGAACGAACGACCGGCTGTCGATCTGAACGCAGCGAAGGCGCCGAGTGGCTAAGTGACAATGATATCCTCGGCCGGATCGCAGATCACGTCCGGGCCCGTCGCCTGCGCCCGCACCTTAGCGCGAAACGCATCGATGTCCGCCAGAGGCAATTCGAAGTCACTCCTCTTCAACGTCACCGTATCGACAACGGCCCCTCTACTTTTTGTAATGAGAAATATCTCCGCTCTGCCCGATGCCATCGCTTTGACATCCGCCCAGTCGGTCGCCAGTCTCACGCCATATTGAAGCGCGATCGTGCCCCGGAGGGCGGCGGATTCCTCCCACGGCCCTTCCCGGTTCACTCGCAGTTCCAATGTCAATTTTCTCGGCAATTTCGCGGTCGGCAGATTTCTCCAAAGCCGCTCGCTGTCGAACATGATCAAGCCACGGTCCCAATCGAGCGCAACCGGGGCGTGCGCTTCCCACCGCAGCGTCATGCGCACCGCGTGGGCTTGGGGAGAATTGGGCGTCCACATGACGACCTCGTAATCGGCTCTTCCGGCCGCTCCGGCGCCTATGTTCACGGCCAAGCGCCCCTGAGGAAGCTCGATCGAGTCCATCCCACCGGGAC
Source organism: Sphingomonas sp. (assembly GCF_050725575.1). Classification (GTDB taxonomy): domain Bacteria; phylum Pseudomonadota; class Alphaproteobacteria; order Sphingomonadales; family Sphingomonadaceae; genus Sphingomonas. Next base: position 53,753 of record NZ_JBOHHW010000035.1, read on the forward strand.
GGCAGGTTCGATTCTCCGCCGCGCGCGGTAAATGCGCGCAGCCCGCTGTGGCCAGGGACAGAGATACAAGAATTGCCGATTTCATTCGGTTCCATGCCTCCATCGGCGTCCACAAGATCGTTCGCCGCGAACCGAACATCATCGCGCGAGCGGGCGTGCATCGATATCATGATACAGGTGTGTTCGCGAGGGGACCGTGCCTATGTTAGGGGGGCGCTTGGTAACCAAAGAATGGCCAAGCGCTCCCTAACATAGGCAAGGTCGGCCTGGCCGAACGAATGACCGCTTTCGGCCATCGCGGTGCTTTGGAGACCCGTTGAACGAACGCCTGATTATCCGCTCCCCGCACCATGCCAGTGACGTGCGGCCCCAAACAGCGGGGCCGCGCCTCCTTTCGGAAACGCGGCCCTTTCCCGTTATCGGAAGATCAGCACTTGACGTTATGACCGGCCCGAGTGCGGCAGCGGACGACCTTGATGGGGTGCTTCCGCTTGAAATTGACGCTTGGGCGCAACGCCTTGTGACATTTGACATGATGGCCGCGAACATAGGTACGGCAGACCTTCGCGCTCGCCGGGATTGCGGACGTAACCGCCACCCCCGCCAGCGCGATCGCCAATGCGATCCGAGTCATCATCCTTCTCCTTTGCAACAATCCACCGGCAGCGGCCTGTAAAGCAGCTTGCCGTACAACATCCCGGATTTCGCCAACGACGGCCGTGTCGTTTCGATCCCTGGTTCGGCATTTTCGGGATCGCCATGCGCCGCTGTAACGGCAACGAATAGGCGCAAATCCGTCATCGTATCTGCCCCCAATTGTGTAAGTCCGTGCGGCGACACGACGTACCAACCTGGCCTAATCCGATGCTTCGGTGCGGGTGATTTGACTTGTCGATACTCAAGTGTCAGCCTTCTCCAGTCGTCCGATCCTGGGGGTGTGATGATGCGACTTTGGACGCGACTTTGTGCATTTGCTCTGGCGGGGGCGGTCATGCACCCCGGCACTGTGATGGCACAGGCCGAATTCACGACGGATCCTTATGGTGCGCGCGGCGACAACGGGCTGGACGTGCGATGTTATGGCGACCGCTATGTCGTCGGGGTGATCGGGGCGTCCGGCACCAATGTGGATCGCCTCCAGCTGCAGTGCGCCAGGCTTGGGGCCGACGGCATGGCGCTGCCGGCGGACACGACGAGCGTCTCGGTCGGCGGCAATGGCGGTGCGCCCGCGACCGTGACCTGCAGCGCGAAAGCCTATGCGCGATCGATCATGGTCACCCTGAACCAGGCAAAAAAGCAGGTCCGCGAGCTCCGCGCCGGGTGCGGGAACGCGGCGGGCGAAGGCGCCGGCTTCGCGATCGGCGGACCGGACGAAGGCCAGAGCTTGATTCCGGGGAACAACTATATCTGGTACAGGGACTGGGCCTGTCCCGCGACTATGGCGGTGACCGGTCTGAAGGTGCGTTACGGCCAGCACGTCAACGCCATCGGCGTGATCTGCACTGCGATCAAACTCCAGCCAGCGTCGGCGCCACCGCCGTCGACGACACCGCCCGGTCCGGTGCAGCCCCGCGAGATAAAAACCATTGGAAAGCCGACGGACGGTTCGCCGGCGCCCGTGGTAAAAATGCCGAGCTTTGTCGGCCGTTGGGTCATGACCAGCAGAAGCGGCAAGAGCTTCACCCTGATCCTGCGCGAAGGTCTTCTGAGCGAAGGCGGGCCCGACACTATTTTCGGCACCATGAGCGCCGGCGATCCGAACTACACCGGCGCGTTGACCGGTAAGGTCGGCAACGGGGGACGGAATTTCTCCTTCACCTACCGGTATGGCGGGACCGGCAAAAGCGGCAGCGGGAAACTGCTTTACAAGGGCTTCGACGGCAACGCGATTATCGGCAGCATAAAAAGCGACGGCCCTCCCCCGGCCGAAGAGGTTTGGGGTGGCGCGCGACGGTGAGCGGTGAAGGCAATATGCGGCGAAAACCCGCTCGCGGCGCTTTGAACGGTCATGGGAAAAT
>NZ_JBOHHW010000036.1:0-55351 GCF_050725575.1 Sphingomonas sp.
CCCGCGCCCCGTCAGGGGCGCGGGCGCGCGGCCGGATTTCGAGCGGCTGCACGTTCAAAGGCGTGACAAAGGCCCCGCGCGGACAAGGCTCGCGCGGGGATCGTGAGGACCGATCAGGCGGCGAGCGCTTCGGGCGCCACCGCGACCGGCGCTGGCGGCTCCGGCGTTTCGTCCATGCCGGGATCGATGGCGGGCGCGGGCGCTGCCGGATCGGGCTCCGGGCGATCACGTTCGGCGAGCACGAAGGCGACCCTGGCATGAGCCGTCACCGACCCCACACCACCCCGCTTGGTATAAGCGGCGGGCGGGAACCGCATCCATCCAGGGACCCAGCGCTCGACCTTGGTGCGGCCATCGGCACCGGCCAGATGATCCGTGACGATCTTCTTCAGGACCTTGCCTGTCTCGCCCGCATTGGCGCTGGCGATCGTCGGTCCCGCGACCTCGGCGACCATGGCGCCAAGCACTTCCTTGTCGCGGATCAGGTCGAACAAGGCGGGGTCGGCCTGCCACCAATCGGCCATGTCCATACCGAGCGTCAGCCCCAGCGCATCGATCGGCGGGCTGCCCATGGCGAGCGTCTCGCCCATCACCACCGCGACCACATCGAGCACTGCTGTATCGGGCACGTCGAGCAAGCGCAGGAAGATCGCGGTCAGCCGGTCGCCTTGCCGTCCGAACGGGTCACCATCGCCGCCGGTCACCGTTGCTTCCTCGCTGTTAAAGCCCAGAAGGTCGAGCACCGCGCGACGGTGCCGGTCGAAGGCGGCTTCGCCCGCACAAGTCTCGACGCTTTCGCAAACGCCCAAATCGCGTGTGCTTTGCGGCTCGAGACGGACCGACCAGAGCGGCGACCCGGCAATGACGTGCGCCACCATCAGCCGCAGCGCGACATGCGGGTGGCCGGTCATCACCGCGCGAACGGCGGCGTGGCGATGCAGGTCGATATAGGTACCTAGCGCGCTCGTGACTTCCGGACGAGCGGGCTTTGCCTCGCCGCCCGGCTGCTGGCGCTCGGCCCGCGCGTGTTCGCGGCGGCTGACATAGCCTTCATGGAAGCTGACCTCGCCGTTCGACCGGACATCGATATAGACGCGCCCGCCCTTGCGCTTGGAGGTCTTTTCATACTCCCATTGGCTGAAAAACTCGCCGGGCGGCATGATCATGACCTCAGCCCAGCCGACCGCCAGATAGGCCGCGCGGTGTGCCTCGACCGCCGCATTCTGCTCTTCCCAAAATACCATGGGATCGGGGAAATAGCGATCCTCGCCGAACAGGTCGGCGACCGTCGCGAGCCCGCTTTCGGCGATGTCGAACAGGGCATGACTCGCCGGAATCACCTGCCCGCCGAGCAGCCATGCCTTGAGGTCGCGGCCAGTCGGTGCGCAGCATTGCGGATCATTGGCGAGTTGCAGCCAGTCCTGTTGCTGGCGTTTGCTGGCCAAGGTCAAATGGCGGATCGACGCAGCATCGATCTCCTGCCGCGCATAAAGGTCGCGGATACGCGGCAAGAGGTTGCCGAGCGCCAGCACGCGCCGGACCGCAAGGTCGGGCAAGCCGAAGGTCGCGGCGATGTCCTCGGGCGTCCGGCCCTCCTTGACCAGCCGGACAAAGGTTGCCCACCGCGTCACCTCGTCGGGGTCGAGCCGCGCGATATTCTCGATCAGCGACGCCTCGATGGCATCCGCGTCGTCACTGTCGTCAAGGATCGCGCAGGGCAGCGGACCATGGTCGATGCCCTCGGTGCGCGCGAGACTGTCGGCGGTCCAGCGGCGGCGTCCGGCGACGATCCCGAACCGGTCATCGTCAGGCGCGGGCCGCACGACCAGCGGCTGGAGAATGCCGCGCTTGCGAATGGTCGGCATCAGGTCGGATACGTCCGGTGGCTTTTTGCCGTGCCGCATGTTGCTCTTGTCGAGGAACAGCTTGTCGGGGGCGATGAAGTCGAGTTTCATGGGATCACTCCTTGTAAGGACCGGCGCTACCGACCTGTCGGGCCGGGCGGGACCGGTGTTCGAAAGCGGGCGAGAACGCGCCCGCGCGTCAGCCGCCCCGGTCATGGGGCGGAAGCTCCCGGGCACGGTGCGCAAGCCATGCCTCGGCGACCTGGATCGACCCGCCAGCACGGGCGGCGGCGAGCCAGAGCGAAAGCGGATGGACCGTGGCGAATGACAGATCGCGCTCGATGCCGAGCCCGAAGGGCAAGCGAAGGGCGGCGATCTCGCTCAAGCTGAAATAACCAAGCTCGGGACAGCCGAACCCAAGATCGGCAAGGCCGAACAGGCTGTCACCATCGTCCATCAACTCGGTGGCAAGCCATGTCGCAGGGCCCAGCGGGCTGAACAGCTTGAGCACGGGCAACGGATCGTGGCGCGGTTGTTCGGCGGAAGCGACGGCGTTTGCGACAAGCGCGGCGCGCAAGGGGTCGGTGAGCAGGGTCATGACGGGTACACCGGTTGGGGCGCGGTCGCCGCCGGGCCTTGCGCCAGCGCCTCGCCTCCGGCGGCGCGGTGCCGCGCGAGCAGCCAGTCGGCGGCTTTGCTGGCGGCGCTCGCAGCACGGAAGATGGCGCACACGCGCGGCGCGCCGGTCCCCCGCACCGCTGCGTCTTCGCTCAAATCCTCGCGCAGCACATCGAGCCAGCTTGCCAGATAATCGGCATGGCGCACGGTCGGCACGATGCCGAGCGCGGCGCACAGGAACGCCGAGCCGAGTTCGGCGATCAGTTCCTCGCGGGCATAGCCCTTGCTGCCCAAGCGATTGGTCAGGTCGCGCGCCAGCCGCGATGCATGGCCGGTGGCATGAGTCAGTTCGTGGAGCGCAGTCCGGTAATAATTGACCGGCACGAAAAAGGCCGGTTGCGGCGGAACCTGCACGACATCGGGGCCGGGCGCGTAGCAAGCCCGGTTGCCGCCGATGCGGAAATCCACCCCGCTCGCCGCGATCACCGCCTCGGCAAGCGGCACGATCTCGCGGTCGGGGAGCGGCACGGCGTCGGGGAGGAGGTCGGGCGGCAGGCCGTCGATTTGCGCGATGTTGAAGACGGTGAAGCGCTTGAGGAAAGCGACCGGGCGAGCCGCCTCGCCCTCACCCGCCGCACCGCTTAACGGGTGCGCCGCGCGATCGGCGTCGCGGTTCTCGCTGTCACGCGGAACGAAGCGGTCGGCATAGACGATTGTCGTGCCGCGCTCGCCCTTGCGCACCGAACCGCCCGCATCGAGCGCTTGCCGGAAGGTCAGCCAGCCCTGAGCGCGATAGCCATGGGTGATCGCCGCACCCCACAGGATCAGGATATTGATCCCCGAGTAAGGCCGGGCGGTGGCGGCGTTGCACGGCAAGCAGGGCGCGCCGTTCTCGACCGCGCCCCATGGCTGAACCCATGGGAAGCGCCCCTCCTCCAGCTCGCCGATGATCCGGCGCGTGACGTCTTCATAAAGGCTCGCCCGTTCGGGCTGTGCCGCGCGGTTGCGGTTCGCGCGGCGGTCAGCGCGCGCGGCGCGCGCGCAAGGGATCGATGTCATGTCCGTGCCTCCGGCCCCGCCCCAAAACCTGCATGGCCCCCGGAAAAGCGGGGGTGGGCGGCGCCGGCGACCGAAGAGGCGCGGCCCCGAGCGGGGCCGGCACCGTCAGGCCGGAACAAAGTGGAGGAGCCGCGGCACGCGGCTTGCCGGCACCGCGGCCGCGCCTAGCAGGGAGCGCCGCTCACCCGCGCTTGTCCGGGAAAGGCCCGACAACGCCGCCGCGCCAGCGGCGACCGCAGCCCTTGGCGGGCACCGCCCGCCCCGACAATAACGGGCTCCCCGAGCGAGCGGACGGATCAGCCGCGTCGAACCGGGCTTCGCGCCAGCGGACGGGGCCTGTCGTCCGCCAGCGAAACCGGGCGCGCCGCCCGGTCGCCGAGCCGGAGCGCCCGCGGGGCCGCGATCAGGCACCGCACCCTGTCCGGGCGAAGCGCAGCCGCCCGGCAGTGTGCGTCATCAGCCCCGCTCTTTCAGGGTCAGCCGCTGCTGACCCGCGCCAGCCGATCGTCACCGCCAGGTCGAGACCCGGCAGGGCTCGGTGGCGAGGGTCATGGCCCGAGCCATAGAGCGCGATCGCGCGGGCACGGGGCCCGCGCGGGGCGCCCACCTCCGGATCCTCACTGAACCCTTATGAACATCGCAAGCTGCCGGTCGATCACGCGCTACTGCCCGGCGAAATCCCCGATAAGGGTGTTGAGATATTTCCTCGCCGCCTGTCTATAATGTTTGGCGTTGTACATGCCTTCGGCATCGTGCCGACCGTCCGCCACGCTTTCCTGAAGGTCCGCAAGCTGCGTGAGGAGCGCATCCCGGCTCGTCAGGGCAGCACTCGTGCTCAGGAAGGTCGCCATCATGTGCTCGGCCAAGTCCTCATCATGGAACCGCTTATAATCTGTCTTGCCGTTGCGCACTTGGGACTGGCAGCGATCGGCGCCTTGCCTCTTCAAGGCCGCATGCCGGCTAAATTTGCGCTGCAGCGCCTCCCAGTCCCATGGCATCGTCATTCTTGTCTCCCCTGTCGCCGTCCCGCTGATCGTCATCAGCCCCAAGCCGATTCTATCACCCTCAGGCCGTCGATGCGCCAAGACCAGGCACGATGCCGAGTTCAGCCTGGCGCCGCTGGCGATAGCCGTCGAAGCCGTCGGGCTCTCGCACCGCCATGGTGAGATAGTCGTTGAGCAGATACCCCCAAGCATAGATGAAGTCGGCGATCGAGTTCAGTTGGAGGCGGCCGTGGATCAATTGCCAGGTTACAAGACTGACCATGATCACCAGACTGAGCGCATCGCCGAACTGGTCAACCAGGGGTGGCAGGGCTGCCGCGACAGCCGCCCAGGCAGGTGAGAAGAACGCATCATGCGGCGGCCTCAGATGGAAAATCGACCAGGGCGGAAGGAGAGAAGCATCCTCAAGTGCAGCGGTCATTGCCACTGCCATCGCCGCCTCTCGTGAAGACCGGTCCGATGCGGCCGACAGAATCTCTGCATGGATCCATGCCCCTTGCCTGAGATGGTCGACCCATATGCCGGCTGCGGTCAGTGCCCGGCGCGAGGCCAGCCGAAGGAAAATGGCGGAGATGCCGATCGTCCGTGGATCGCGCGATGACCGAACAAGTGACTCGGGGAAGATGCTGCTGAGCCTGAAATAGATCTTCCTGCCCTCCGGGACATCGGGCCCGCCATGCCAAACGCCCGTACCGGGCCAGTCGTCGGCGATTGCGCGCGGAAGGTCATAGCCGATATGGAGAAAGGCACCCGCGACTAGGCGAAGGGCTTTGCTTCGGAAGAGCAGCCAGCGCAGCCGGTAACCGGCCAACTCGGGCCGGGAATTCCACAAGGTGCGTTCCCGCTTAAAGGTGACCACCAGGCGGTGGAGCCATGCGGCATTGGCTCCGGAAAGCTTTTCGGCCTCATCTTCGATGCGCTTGGTGACGTCCGCATAGGTTCGATCAAAGGGGGCATAATAACGCTCGTTCAAGTCCATCTGCCGACCGATCGCCTGTCTATGGTGAACGCGATATCGCGGCCTAGCATCATCTGGAGTGCACGGAGGGAGGACACAGATTGCCGCAATTGCGGGAGCGGCAAAGTCCGGTCGAAAACTTCAGGAAAAGCCATTCAGGCGCCTGCACGGCTTTGCAGCGTCAGACTGCCGATGCCTGGCGTTAGACGGACGACATGGGCCCGATCCGCATCGATTGCACTGGCCATTTTTAATGATCTCCCTGACGCATCACGAGTTGATCCAAGGCTCGATAAACACGAATGCTGTCATGGCATCTGATGATCGCCGCGCTGGACCCGAGCCACAAGACGGGAGCGCCAGCGCATTGCGGGGCAACCTTACTTTCAGCGGAAAGCCTGAGCCCGCTGAGATAGCTCGCCGAGGGGCTGAACATGAACGCGATAAAAATGGCGATCGACAGCGTTCCATAGATCGCGGCGCGGCGAAGAAATCGATGCTTCACCTTCTCAAGAAACGACGCGAATGCGATCGCGTTGGCCAGCGTGCTGATACAAAATGAAATGCCGGTCATGACGCTGACTGCCTCAATCGCTCGCGCAAGCGTGATCATATCTCTATCCAGAATCCCCAAATGGCAGTGGATGCCCCCCCGGTAATAAGGGCCAAAGCCAGACCCTTGCGTTGCGCAGTCATCGCTCCGGCACGAACACGACCACACCCCGGTATCGACGGATGAACGCCGCCGCCTCGGAATAATATGCCTGCTCGTGAAAGAACCAATCGTTGACCAAGCCATATTGCTCCAATTGGTCGCGCAGACGGTCAGCACGGCGCGCATAGACCAAGGCGGCACCGGAGTCCTGGAACGGCCCACCCAAATGCGCCGCGAGCGTGTCCAGTGATTGCAGCATCTGGGAACGGTCAATCCCCTTCAGCACTTCAAAAGTCGTCGTCGCAATGTCCGGCTGAGACCGCTTGATCTGTTCGGCCGTTTGCCGGATTCGTGCGGCGCTTGTTTCATCAAGAGCCGGATTGGCGGCCGCCTGATCCAGCCGCGCCACGGCCGCCCGAAGCCGGCGATCCAGCGAGAAGCGCTCGACCAGCAGGACGCGGACGTCGCGGAGCGTTTGCGGGTCCCTGTCGGCAAGAGAATCGTTCAACCGCTCCACCGGCCATGGGATCGGCCCATTGGCGAGGATCCGCGCGCTTGAGCGGTGAGCGCTCACCGCGCTGCTGAAAGACGATAGCGACGAGGTGGCCCAGAACATCTTGAGGCCGACTTGGCGGTTTACCTCGGCCAGACGGTTGGCGAGGGCCGTGAAGTCGTCCACGGTGGCCGCAACGCCGGGATCGAGGGTGCGAACATAGGCAAGCGACCTCGCTGCCCCCGACCGCAATCCGCGAGGCCATGCGAAACCGGCGATCGGACGCGCGAGGTCCGGCTGGGCAAGCAACCGCCGGATCGCGGCGCTCGGTATGGCCCACCCAGCAGCACCCCCGATGTTCAAGCTACCACAGATCAGGCCAAGCGCGGCCCCGTCCGCATCGAGAAGCGCGCCACCACTCAGACCGTTGTAGATAATACCGCCGATATGAAGGACCTGAATGTCCCCCATATTCGGATAAAAGGGCCGCCCTTGCCCATCCGCGAACGACGTAAGCGGGATCGGCTTGGCATGGGCAAGGCTGGCCCGATATGTAGACCCTGCGATGCCTGCCGCGGCGCCGACCATCTTTAAGCCGGTATCGATCGTAGGAAGCGTCAGGCGGAGCTGAAGTGGCACAACCGATCTTAACGCCGGTACCGTCAGAAGCGCGAGATCCTGGCGCGGCGCAATAGCCCTGATTGCGGCCGCGCGGATCAGCGGCACGGTACCGGGCACCGCAATCTCGATCGTCGTTGCACCTTCCACCACGTGATAAGCGGTAGCGACAACACCCCCGGCGACGACAAAGCCGCTGCCCAGGGAAACGCGCTTGCTGCCAAGCTCACCATAGATGGTGACGATTTGCCTTTCGCTCCGCTGCGCGTGCGCCGGCACCGCCCATGCGATCGACGAGATCAGTCCGATGAACAGCGGAACAGCGACTCCCCGCCGGTCAGCGAGCAACCGCGCGAGCCAATTCTTCATAGCCCTGTTCCCTAGTGATTTCGCCGGTATCGACCCGCCGCTTGGTCACATCGACCTTTGCCCGGAGTTCCTCCGACCTGAGATAGCTGGAGGAGATCTCCACCGGCTTGGCATCCTACCGGCTACTGGCAGCAACGCTTTGGAAGGGAGGCGGCCCGAGCATCTGGCGGGCATTGACCGCAATGCCGCAATACACCCCGATGAGACATGCCAGCGAGAATGCCGCGAGACAGCGTGAGCTGACAATTCTGAGCGCTTCATCGAGCTTCGAAAAATAGGCCAGTAGCGATCCGCCAAAAAGCGTGAACAGCGTGGGGATGAGAACGGACGCAATCGGGGACGCGCTCAATCCGGTAAGATTGCCGATCAGGAAGCCGAGAAAACCAAAAGCAAGCCAAGTCAACCGACATCTCCCCCGGAATGCCAATCAATTGGTAAAACTATATCTTTAAATCCGAACTTCTGCGAGCCATTTCTTGATACAAAATCTTTGTGATGATCAGGACTTGCTCCAGATTACTCAAAAAGATGGCCATAGTTGCTCAGGAATAAAGAGCCAAAATGGTAATAAATTCTCCATCTTCCGAAAATCTTTCCCGCCAGCTGTCTTGTTCGATTCCCGCCATCGATCGAAATGCACGGCAGGATGATCGCAAGGAGAAATACGGCGCACCGATGTCGGGAAGCCCAACCCGTCATGCCTTTTGCGGCACATCATCACTCGCGCCGCATCAGCGATCGCCAGCCGCCTCGGGCGAGCCGCCGCGCTTCCGTCGCCAGCCGGCGCACGCGCGACCGCAGCGACTCCGAGGCGCCGTCCCAATCTGCCGCGACCCGCTCGATTCCGTAGAGCGCCTCGCCGATTTCGCGCAGGCTCGCATCCGATGCGAGGCCGTCCCGGACCTGGAGCGCCACCAGCCAGCGGGCGACGCGCGGATCGGGCGGATAAAGCGAACGCAGGAAGCGGCGATGGAGCGAAAATTCGATCAGGCGCCGCAACGGCAGCAATTTCGGCCGCGCCGACACGCTGCCCTTGAGCCGATAACACAAGGCGACCGGTCCCGACGACAAGGTCCCGATCTCGACGTCGAACCGAATGCGATGCCAGCCATCGCTGAGCACAGCATGTTCGCACCCCTCCTGGTCGGCAATCGCGGTCAGCCAGGCGCCAAGCGCCGCCGGATCGATCGCATCGGGATCCAAGCACGACGTCGGCACCGCCTCGACCGCCAGCGTGCCCGGATCAAGATCGGCATGCCAGATCAATCGCGCCTCGGGGGCGGTAATCGCTGGATCCTCAGCGAAAATGAAGCCCCCAGGACAAGGCGTCCGGCGGCATCGCCCCGACGCCCCGCGTGACGTCGCTCGCACGGGCATACCAGGCGATATAATCCGGATCACGGCGTAGCCATTCCCACATCAGGCCGGCACGATCGATGCCCGCCAGTGAGCGATAACGCGCCGCGTCGCGCCAGTTTCGATCCCCCTCCGCCTCATCGGTCACCGGTGATCGCAGCCAGGAAAGATCCAGGACTGCCGGATTACATCCGAAATGGATTTGATCGTGGCGGCGAAATCAATAAAACGTCCCGTCTTTTCAACCGCGTTCCAACGCCGGCGCGAGGACCGGCTGGCGAGGCGCACGGTCAAGGAAAGGTCGGCTGCGGGAGCAACGGCGGCTTGAGACGCCGCCCGAAGCCGGTGTGCCTCATGGGCATGTGTAATGCGTTGGCCCGGTTCATCGAGTTCGTCGCGGGCGCGAACAGTCCTGCCGATCTGGCAGATATCCTGAGCGAGATCACCGCCGGGATGGGCTATGATTATTTCGCGCTCACCCACCATGTCGATTTGCAGGCCGCGCCCGGCTCGACGATCCGGGTGCATAATTATCCCGCACGCTGGGTGGAGTATTTCGATCGCAACGGCCTCGCCGCCGCCGACCCGATCCATCGCGCCAGCCAGCAGACCGCGGTCGCGTTTGCCTGGCAGGACGTCCCGGAGATGATTTCGCTGACGCCTCAGGACCGCTGCATCCTCGCGCTTGCCGTCGATCATGGCATCGGCGGGGGATGCACGATCCCGGCCCATGTCCCGGGCGAGGTGACTGGATCGTGCTCGTTCGCGACCGCAACCGGCCAAACCCTCCCGCCAGGCAATCTCGCGCTGGCGCAACTGGTCGGCGGTTTCGCCTTTGAGGGCGCGCGACGGATCTGGCGAGTGCGGACGCCTGGACGCAATGAACGCCCTCGACTGACCGACCGGCAGCGCGATTGCCTGATCTGGGCGGCGCGGGGGAAAAGCGATTGGGAAATCAGCCGGATCCTGGAGATCAGCGAGGAAACCGTCGCGCAGCATATCAAGCAGGCCTGTGAGCGGTACGGCGTGCAGAAGCGGACATCGCTCATGATCCACGCATTGTTCGACGGGACGATCAGCTTCGCCGACATCGCCCGGCGCTGATATCCCCCTTTTCCGGGATAGCGGCTGGCGGCCGGACCCGCGACGCTTGCGCGAACCTGCATGGGAGGTTCGCGATGCTATACCTGATCGAAGGCGTGCGACCGCATCTTGGCGATGCGGTGCTGCGCAACATGTTCGACGCGCGCAAGCGCGTGTTCGTCGACTTGCTCGGCTGGGACGTGCCCGTGCGCGCCGGCCGGTTCGAGATCGACCAGTTCGACACGCCGAACGCGATCTATCTCGTGCTCGCCGGTGCCGATGGCGCGCATCGCGCCTCGGCCCGGCTGCTGCCGACCACGCGCCCGCACATTCTCGATACGATGTTCGCCTGTCTGTGCGACGGACCGCCACCGCGCGGCGAGACGATCTTCGAGATCACGCGCTTCTGCCTCGAGCGCTCGCTATCGACACGCGAACGCCGCGCCACGCGCAACGAACTGGTCAGCGCGCTTGCGCGGTTCGGCGCGAACAACCGCATCACGCTCTACACCGGCGTCGCCGAGCAAGGCTGGATGGAACAGGTTCTGGCGTTTGGCTGGCGCGCGCACCGGCTCGGCGCGCCCCGCAACATCGCGGGATCGCGTCTCGGCGCGATCGCGATCGAGATCGATGCGGAAACCCCGGCACTGCTTGAGCGGGCCGGCATATGCGGCACGCCGAGCTTTGTCGGCGAGATGCCTCATGCCGCATGACCGCGCCGCTTGCGCCGGGCCGGACCTGGTGCAAGCGCTCAGCACAAATGGCTATCATATCCTGCGCGGCGCGCTGCCAGCGGCGGCGGTCGAAGCGTTGGACCGCGCGCTTGTTCCGGCGTTCGACGAGACACCGTTCTGCCAGGGCGATTTCTACGGCGAGCGGACCAAGCGCTTCGGGCGCCTGCTTGCCCGCTCGCGCGACACGGAACGGTTCGTGCGCCATGCCGAGGTGCTGGCGCTCGCCGAGCAGGTGCTGGCGCCGTGGTGCGATACGATCCAGCTCAATCTCGCCCAGGCGATCGCGCTCCATCCCGGCGCGCTCCCGCAATTGCCGCACCGCGACCAGGACATGTGGCGCGGCGCCATCGGCGAGGTCGAATATCTGGTGAACGTCATGTGGCCGTTCACCGACTATCGCGCCGATAATGGCGCGACCCTCATCTGGCCGGGCAGCCACGGGGCGAATGCGCTGACCGATGCGCCTACGGGCGATCCGGTCGTCGTCGACATGCAGCCGGGCGATGCGTTGCTATTTTTGGGTTCGACACTGCACGGCGCCGGCGGCAACGAGTCCCGCGACATCCGGCGCGGCATGATCATCAGCTACTGTCTGGGCTGGCTCAAGCCCTATGAGAATCAATGGCTCGCCTATCCGCCGGCGATCGCGCGCGGCTTCTCGCCCGAGCTCGCCGCACTGGTTGGCTATCGCCAGCATCGCCCCAATCTTGGCAATTATGAAGGGCGCTGCCCCTCGGTGTTGCTCTCGGATTCGGCCGACGCGCCGCTCGGCGCCATCGACGAGCTCCGGCCCGACCAAGCCGAGCTGGTGGCCGCCTATGTCGCCGACCAGCGGCGGCGGCGGTGAATTCGGGCGCCACGGCCGAGCGCGTCTATGACGCGCTGAAGGAGCGGCTGCTCTCCGGCGATCTGCGGCCCGGCGAGCGGCTCGAACCGGCGCGGCTGGGTGAGGCATTCGCGAGCAGCGTGACGCCGGTGCGCGACGCGCTCCATCGCCTCGCGGGCGAGCGGCTGGTCGAGACCCGGACCAGCGACGGCTTCCATCTGCCGCTCGTGACCGAGTCCGGCCTGCGCGCGCTTTATGCATGGAATGACGATCTGGTCCGCCTCGCCGTGCGGACCTGGCCGCATGGACAGGAGATGGGGCGCGGCGACGCGCTGTCGGCGGACGCGGCGCGCGCGACACGGCAATTGTTCGCGCTGATCGGCGCGCGCTCGGCCAATGCGGAGCATGGTGTCCAGCTTCAGGCCTGTAGCGATCGGCTGGCTGCGGCGCGCAGCGCCGAACGACGCGTGCTCGACGCGATCGATCCGGAGATCCGCACAATTGCGACGGCGTTCGATCATGGCGCGCCCGGCGAACTGATCAAGCTGGTACGGGCCTATCATCGTCGCCGGATCGCGGCGACGCCGCGCATCGCACACGCGCTCTATCAACCCGACGCCAACAATCGCTTTATTGCTGACTTATAAAGTTCGGATAGTCGCTCGCTCGCCCTAGCCTTTCCGGTGCCGCAATCCAGCGGCGACAACCAAAGGAATGTGTGATGGATCGCGACGACGACATCATCGAGCTGGGCACCGCCAGTGTCGAGACCAAGGGCCAGTTCGGGCCGAAGCCCGATATAGCACTGGGCCAGCTCGTGCCCGGCCTCAGCGACGACTGACCGGAACGGGATGCGCGACCGCTCGGCCGCGCATCCTTGCCGCTCCTTTTTGCCGCGGGGGATGCCGCGATGCCCTATATGCTGCGCGCGGGCCTTTCCTTCTGCGCGGTCGAGGACCGGCTGCTGTTCCTCGACCTGCCTGCGGATCGCTATTTCTGCCTGTCGCGTGCGGCCGAAAGCGCCTTCACGCACCTCTATCGCGGCGCCAGGCTCGAACCCGGCGACCGCACGCGGCTGGCGGGCCTTGCCCGGGCGACACTGCTCGTCGAGAGCGACGGCGCGATACCGATCGCACCCTGCCCCGCGCCGCCCACTGCTGTCGCCAGCCTGCTCGACTCCGGGATCGACCGAGCCCATCCGCTCGATCTCTCGCTCGCGCTTCTCCATCTCTCGGCCGTGCGGATCGAGCTTCGCCTGGCGGGATTCGCGCGTTCGATCGCCCGTCTGCGACGCCGCAAGGCGCGACGGAACGCACACCCCCGCTGCGACCGTGTCGCGGCCATCGCGACAGCGTTCGATGCGGCCGGCGCCTTCGTCAGCGCGCACGACCGCTGCCTGCCGCGGGCGATCGCGATCACGCACCGGTTGCTCGCGCTTGGCGTGATGCCCGATCTCGTCGTCGCGGTGCAGCTTGCTCCGTTCCAGGCGCATGCCTGGGTGCAGTGGAGGGATGTACTGGTCAACGAGCGCGTCGAGGTCGCGCGCCAGTTCACCCCGATCCTGGTCGTATGAAGCGCGCGCGGTTCGTGCTCGGGGGCGAGTTCGGTGACCTTGCCCGCGACCGGTTCCGGCAGCGCGCCCGGCAGAACGGGCTCGCGATCGCGTTCGATATGCCCGGACTGATCGTCGCGATCGCGCCGGGCACGCCGGCCATAACCCTTGGCGAACAGGGCCTGGTGCTGGGCGCGTTATTCGTACCGGGGGCACCGCACGCGCTCGAAACGCTCCCGCCTGCAGCCATTGCCGCGATCCTCGGATCCGCCGGCCGGCATCTCCTCCAGGCCTATTGGGGCGGCTATGTCGCAATCCTCCTGCTTGGCGAGGCGGTCGCACTGCTCCGCGCGCCGTTCGGCGACCTGCCCTGCCTGTGGACAAAGACCGGAGACGGCCTGCTCGCTGCGTCCGATATCGATGCCCTCAGCCTCGGCGGCGCGCCGCGCTTCGCGATCGATCAGGACGCGGTGGCGCGCCAGCTGATCGCCGGCGACCTCCGGCAGGACACGACGTGCATCAGCGGGATCGAGGAGGTGCGCGGCGGCGACCGCCTCACCATCGCGCGCGGCGCCGTGACGCGCGAGCGGCTCTGGTCGCCCTGGACCTTCGTGGCGCCGGCGCGGCGCATCGACGATGCGGAAGAGGCCGCGCGGCGCTTGCGCGATCAAGCGGTGGCGTGCGTAACGCGCAGGACGGGGAGGCTCGCCCGGCCGCTCCTCTTGCTCTCGGGCGGGCTCGATTCCTCGATCACCGCCGCCTGCCTCGCCGCGGCTGGCCGCGACTTTGCCTGTCTCAACCTGATGACCACCAACCCGACCGCCGACGAGCGCGACTATGCCCGCGCGGTCGCGACACGGATCGGCAGGCCGCTGGTCGAGCGCGACATGGCCTCGGGGCAGCCCGATATCGAGCGGCTGGCGGCGGTGCGCCTGCCGCGTCCGGTCGCACGAAGTTTCGAGCAGCACGTCCATGCACTGGCGCTCGACCAGGCAGCCGCAATGGGGTGCGACGGGCTGGTCGATGGCGGCGGCGGCGACAATGTCTTCTGCTCGCTGCAATCGCCCTCGCCCGCGGCGGACGCATGGTTGGACCCGGCAGGGCGACCGCATTTCTGGCGGCTGTGCCGGGACATCGGCCTGCTTGCCGATACGTCGCACTGGAAAGTCGCCTGGCGCGCGATTGCGCGCGCCCGTCAGGCCGACCGTCCATTCCGATGGACCGTCGATCTTCGCTATCTCGCTGGCGAGGTCTGCGGTCTTGCCGGCGATGCGGTGCGCCATCCCTGGCTCGACAATGTCGCGTTCGCACGACCGGGGCGCGCCGCGCACATCGCGCTGCTGGTCGCTGCCCAGGGTTATGTCGAGGACGGCCCGCACGGCACCAGACAATGCACAATCTCGCCACTGGTATCGCAGCCGCTGGTCGAGCACTGCCTGCGCGTGCCCAGCTGGGACTGGTTCGCGCACGGGCGCAACCGCGCGACGGCACGGCGGGCGTTCGAGCCGCTGCTTCCACCCGAAATCGTCTGGCGGCGGAGTAAGGGATCGCCGAACAGCTTTGTCGCCCTGTTGTTCGAAACCAACCGCCTGTGGATCCGTGACCATCTTGGCAGCGGTGTGCTTGCAGCGGCCGGGCTGCTCGACCGCGATGCGATCATCGCCGCGATCGACGATCCGCGACCGCCGCACGGGACCGGATTCGGCCGTCTTCTGAAGCTTGCCGATACGGAGAGCTGGGCACGCGGCATCCTCGCGGACCGGGCCGAACCTTTTTGAAGTCGCAGCGCCAGCATCTCTTCGAGACGATGCATCGTCGATCTGGCCGACATCCGACTTAGCTCATTTGAACCGCGACGAGCCGGGAACGGTGCGTCCGTCGATCGTTGTGCCGGGGAAGCCAAGTACCGGCCCCAAGACCGCGTTGTTCTCGGCCGGGAAGTTGAGCTTCGGCTTGGACACCTCCTCGAGCCTGGCGATCTGCCCATCGGTCAGTTGGACATCCAGCGCGTCCAAATTGATACGAAGCTGGTCGAGACTGCGTGCGCCGATCAGCGTCGAGCTAATGCCAGGTCGGGCATGAATCCAGGCGAGCGCGACGGACGCGGGACTGTTCCCGACCTCTTCGGCGACGTCGACCAGCGTCTCGATCACGTTGTAATCGGCCTCGCTCGGCCGGCCGACCAGCCCCGCGCGCCTGGTGTCCACCTCGTCGGTATGGCCGCGCCGCCACTTGCCGGTGAGGAAGCCGCTCCTGAGCGGCGACCAGGGCATCACGCCCATACCCATTGTTTGCGCCATCGGTATCAACTCGCCTTCGCTCGTGCGTTCGAGGAGCGAATATTCGAGCTGCAGGGCGATGATCGGCGACCATCCCCGGAAACGGGCGATCGTCTGCGCCTCCGCGGTCTGCCACGCAGGCACGTCGGAGAAGCCAATGTAGCGGATCTTGCCGGCGGCGACGAGATCGTCAAGGCCGCGCATCGTCTCCTCGATCGGTGCGGTCTGATCCCAGTTATGCAGCCAATAGATGTCGATATAGTCCGTCTTCAGTCTACCGAGTGATGCTTCGCACTGCTGAATGAGCGCCTTGCGACCGGCGCCACCGCCGTTGGGATCGCCCTGGAACAGGCTGCAATAGAATTTTGTGCTGAGCGCGATGCCGTCGCGTCGCACGCCATTCCCGGTAAGATAATCGCCGACGATCCGTTCCGAGTGGCCGCCTGTGTAGATGTTGGCGGTATCAATAAAGTTGCCGCCGCGGCCGAGATACTCGGCCAACATTCTGTTGGATTCCTCCGGGCTCGCACCCCAGCCGAAATCTTCGCCGAAGGTCATCGTGCCGAGACAAAAGGGGCTGACCCGCAGGCCGGACCGGCCGAGCGTGATATAATGGTCGAGCGGCATGCAATTTATCCATTCCTCAAAAAGAGCATCCTACTGTGGAATTTGCGAATGAATGATGCTTGATCGTACGTATTTTATGAGAGATAGTTCGGTTCATGCCATCTGACCCGTTATCCGACATCCTGAATTTATCGAATGCCCGTTGCCTGACCTCCGGCACGCTGATCGCCGGAGGAGATTGGGCACACCGGTTCGAGCACAGCGAAACCGTGAAATTCTGTGCAGCGATGCGCGGCGGTTGCTGGCTTGTCGTCAACGATGATTCAGCGCCGCGGCGTTTCGTCGCGGGCGACGTCGTCATAACCAACGGCGCGCGCGCACTCACAATGGCGAGCGCCCTTGACCTGTTACCAACGGCATCCAGCACCCCCCTTGCGAGTGACGAGCATGGCATCCGGCGTCTAGGCACCGGCTCTGATTTCGAGATGATCGCCGGGCTCGTGGCGGTAGATGCGCGACGGGCCGCGCTTCTGATCAATATCCTGCCGCCATTCATCCATGTCCACGACCAAGATGGCGCCGCCGCGAAGCTGAGTTCGCTGATCGAATTTCTTGCACAGGAGACGTTCGAGCACCGCCCAGGTGCCGAGGTGTTCAAGTCGCAATTGCCGAAGTTGATGGTCGTGGAAGCGCTTCGTCTGCACATGGCCAGCCAGGGAGGGGAGAAGACGGCTTGGTCGAGGGCGTTGACCGACGACCAGATCGCGCGCGCGCTCCACAGCATCCATGCCGAACCCGGATATCCCTGGACGCTGGAGGCGCTCGCCAGGGTGTGCGCGATGTCAAGAACGTCATTCGCGGTCCGATTCAGGGCAATGGTCGGCGTCCCGCCGCTCACCTATGTCCTCAACTGGCGTATGCGGTTGGCCGAACGCGACCTGAGCGAAACCGCCCGATCGATCGCCGCCATTGTCTGGTCACTCGGCTACGCATCGGAGAGCGCCTTCAGCAATGCGTTCAGCCGGATATTGGGGATGTCCCCAGGGAAGTATCGTAAGGCAACCAGGCAAATCGAGTGCGTTCTGGAGACGTGACCTATGGCAGTGGACTGGCGCGAACAACGCTGCCCGCTTCGCGCGGAGAATGTACCGCGCGGGCCAGCAGGGCCGCCTGCTCGATGTCGATCCCTGTCAATAGATCGCGCACAATCTCATCCTCGAGACGTTCGGCGTTTCGCTCCGCGATAAGCGCCTTGCGCTGGGCGGTCAGGACGGCATCGGCCGCGACGAGTGCATTCGCGTGAGATCGGACAAGACCCGGCTGCGCCGGCACCGTGCCATCCTCGATGAAAGGCTGCATCCTCTCGAGCATCAGCCGAGCCATGGAAAGGTCAGCGGCGCTGCCCTGTTTTGCTGTCAATTCGTCGAACGCCGCCTCACCAGCCTTCGTCATGATCGCATAGGCGTGACTGAGCTCCAACTGGCGTCGCTCGATATCCTCTGCGCTTTCAACACCTAAACGCCGGATCAGCCAAGGGAGAGTGAGCCCCTGGAGAAGCAGGGTTGCCATTGCGACAACAAAAGCGATCGGCAACAGGGCCGCCCGACCGGCCAGGGGCGTTCCCTCCCCGGTGAAAAGCGGCGTACCGGCGGCCGCAGCGAGCGTGACGACCCCGCGCATGCCGGCCCAGGACAGAACGAGGTTCTCACGCCATCCGAGCGGTTCGGCCAGTTTGCGCCGAGGAGATGACGCCGTGGCCGATCTCAGCCTTCGGCGCAGCCGTCCCAATTCCGCTGCCCCAAAAATCCACAGCATGCGCATCAGAACGACTGTCGCGAATAGTGCCGCAGCCGCAGCCGCAAGTGATGTTAGACTGTACCCGCTCTGGCCGGCATCGCTGATGATGAACCTGAACTGGAGCCCCATATAGGCGAACACGCAAGCTTCCAGCAGCGTGTCCGCCACACGCCACACTTCGCGTTCCTGGATCCGGCCCGCAAAGGGCATTTGCGCCGCATTGTGCCCCAGTGTGAATCCGGCAAACACCACCGCGATGACGCCGGAGGCATGGGCCTCCTCGGCCAAGGCATAAGCAGCGAACGGGGTCAAAAACGCCAAAGCGGTCACCAAGCTCGGATTGAGCAGTCGCCGTCGGATTGCATGGACCAGCCTGGCCAGGACGATGCCGATGATCAGCCCCGCCACCGCGGTATAGAGAAAATACAATGCGCCGTTTCCAATCAAGGTATGGCGCCCCGTGGCTGCTGCGGCGGTCGCCGAGAAGAGCGTCAGCGCGGCAGCGTCGTTGATCAGGCTCTCGCCTTTCAGGATCGTCATCAGCCTGCTCGGCAAACCCAGCGTTCGACCGATCGCGACGGCACTGACTGCGTCGGGCGGCGCGACGGCGGCGGCGAGCACAAAGGCAAGCGGCAACGATAAGGAAGGCAGCATCAGACCGACGACAGCGCCACCGGCGACAGTCGTTGCCAGAACGAGGAGAACGCCCAAATTCAGGATTGAGCCGATCCTTTTCATGAAACTGAAAAAGGAAAATTCGAGCGCAGCTGAATAGAGAAGCGGTGGCAATACGAGGCTAAGGATCAGCTGCGGCGCAAGCGTAATTTCGGGAAACCCGGGAATTATCGACGCAGCGATGCCGACCGCCGCGAGCAGAAGTGGCGCCTGCACTTGTCGACGCTCGGCGAAGATCGTCAAACCAATCGCGGCTATGACGACAACGAGCAGATGGGTGACCGCCATGCCTCACTCCATTCAACAAGGCGGATGACCCATTGGCTGCCCGACAGCTCAGATGGGGTTCGCAAAAAATACACTCGCTGTCTTTTTACAGCACGTGACAATTCAACGCAATTGCAAGATCTGAGATCCGCCTTGCTCAAACTTTGATGAAAATTGGCGATACAGCCGGTCGATGGACCTGCAGGGCGCGATCGTCGAGCAACGCGCAGCCTGGGCGGTGGGGATGCCACGCTCGATCAAGCTTCGGCAGACCGCGCGTGGTTCTCGAACAGCGTCGCGACGGACGCCGCCGCGCTCGACCAATTGATGCCTCGTTCAGCCAGCCAATGGTCGTCATAATAGGTGCATCCATATCGCTCGCCGCCGTCGCACAGCAGCGTGATGATCGAGCCGCTTCTGCCGGCAGCCGCCATCTCCGCGATGATCCCGGCGCACGCCCAGAGGTTCGTGCCCGATGATCCTCCGACGCGGCGTCCCAGATGCCTCGAGATTGCCCGCATGGCGCCAATGCTTTCGTGATCTTCAACCGCGATCATTCTGTCGATCACGCTTGGCACGAAGCTTGGTTCAACCCGCGGCCGGCCAATACCTTCGATGCAAGAACCGCGGGCTTCCGGCAGGGTCGTGACCGTCCGGTCGGCAAAATGGCGGTGGAATATCGATGCCATCGGATCAGCAACGCACAATCTGGTTGCGTGCCGCTGATAGCGAATGAAGCGTCCGATGGTCGCCGATGTCCCGCCGGTGCCAGCTCCGCACACGATCCAATCGGGAATGGGGCGTTCTTCATGCGCCATTTGCGCAAAAATGCTTTCGGCAATGTTGTTGTTGCCACGCCAGTCCGTCGCGCGTTCCGCATAGGTGAACTGGTCGAGATAATGGCCTTTTGCGTCATGAGCCAGGTTCCTGGCTACCTGATAGACGCTCCGCGGATCGTCAACCATGTGGATCTCGCCCCCGTAAAAGCGGATCGCCTCGAGTTTCGGCGGCGCGGTCGTGGTGGGCACGACCGCGATGAAACGCAGCCCCAGCATCCGGGCGAAATAGGCTTCCGACACAGCGGTCGAACCTGACGACGCCTCGATCAAGCAAGTATCCGGTCCGATCCATGCATTGCAGAGTGCATAAAGGAACAAGGAGCGCGCGAGGCGGTGCTTCAGACTGCCCGTCGGATGCGAACTTTCGTCCTTGAGATATAGCGTGATACCGGGATGCCGCGGAAGATCGACGCGGATCAGATGCGTGTCCGCCGAGCGATTATAGTCCGCCTCGATGCGTCGGACCGCCTCGGACAGCCAGACAGAATCCTCGCTCATCGGTTATTGCCCAGCCTGCACGTGTCGATCCATCCAATCGACCATCTCGGCCAGCACGTCGAGATTGCTTTCGCGAGCGCGATAATCATGCGCCTCATAGGGCAGCACGACATAACGCGTCGTGGCGCCCACGCCCTTCAACGCTGCATAGAAGCGTTCGCTCTGTAACGGAAAAGTGCCGTCATTGTCGTCGGCCGCGCCATGTATCAAGAGGAGCGGCGCCTTGATCCGGTCGGCATAGGCAAAAGGGCTCATCGCATTATAGGTCTCGGTCGCCTGCCAATAGGAACGCTGCTCCGACTGGAATCCAAAGGGTGTGAGCGTACGGTTATAGGCGCCGGATCGCGCGATCCCTGCGCGAAACAGATCGGTGTGCGCAAGCAGGTTGGCGGCCATGAACGCGCCATAGCTGTGTCCGCCGATGGCGATCCGGCCGCGGTCGATCGCGCCGGTCGCAACGGCGGCGTCAACCGCCGCCGCAGCATCGGCGGTCAACTGCGCGATATAGCTGTCATTGGGCGGCGCGCCGTCTTTCCCGACGATCGGCATCGAGGGCCCATCGAGCACGGCATAGCCCTGGGTCAATAAAAAGAGCGGACTTGCACCTGCCGGGCGCAGAAAGCGGTTCGACATGTCGATCGTCTGGCTGGCGACCGCGGCGTCGGTATAGTCTTCGGGATAGGCCCAGATCAGCATCGGCAGCGGACCGTCGCGATCCTGGCGATACCCGGCCGGCAGATAGAGCGTCCCCGAAAGCTTCACCCCATCCGCGCGGGCATAATCGAGCGTCCGCTTGGTGACGCCGGCGAACTGCGGCGCGGGATCGACGAAGTGGGTGAGCGCATGTGGAGCACCGCCGGCGAGGCTGCGCAGAAAATAATTGGGTGTGTCGTCACGGCTCTCGCGCCGCGTGATGATGCGCGTGCCGGCAGCATCGGCAATGCCCATCGGCACCTCGAAATAGGCCGCGTCCGACTGCCAGAGCTTCGTCAACACGCCGCTCGTCAGATCCAGCCGCCCGAGAAAGGGGAAAGCGCCGCGCGGCGTGAATCCCAGGCCCGTGGTCAACACGCCGCCGCCATCGGCAGTCAGGTGCAGGACTGGCGCGCCTCGGGGGCCCGGTCGCACGGCAATGGTGCCCGGATCATCATAGCGACCCTGATAATTGCGCCGGAGGATGGTGCGCTGCGTATCGGGGCGTGAAGGATCGGTGACGACATAGCTTTCCATGCGGGTTCGCGACCACCGTGTGCGGACGAGTGCCATGCTTGGGGTGCCCCAGTCGATCGTCTCGACCCGGTCGGGCACATCGAGCAGAATGGCTGGCGTACCGTCAAAGGGCGCGGACAGCATGGACACACGGTCGCGCATGGGGGCGCTGCGCTGCGGATCGCCATTGTCCAGGGCCTCGACCCAAATGAGCGTCGACGGGGCATCAGCGCGCCAGGCGACATCACGCGGCCCCGGCACGCGCGCATCGAAGTCGGCCGGCACCTTGTCGGCCGCCAGACGATCGACAACCAGCTTGGCCAGCGTGCCGCCGGCCACCGCCAGCACGGAGATCTCGGTCGGGAAAAGGGCGGCAGGGACGGTATGACTATAGGGCCGTTTTACCCGTTCGATCAGCAAGTAGCGACCATCGGGCGACAGAGTCGCAGTGCGATAAAGGCCCGGCGCGCCGATCGCGCGGATCGTGCCGTCCAGGCCAATAATGGCTATCCGGCTCGTGAAATAATAGTCGAATGCCTGCTCGTCGGCAGGCCCGCCCAGCAGATCCTGATAGGTGCGGCGGCCGATTACGCCTCCACCGTTTTCCTCGACAATCGGTGCGGGCGCCGTGGCGGCCGCCGCCGGCGCGGCACCACGTCCGGGCGGTACCATCAGAGCCACTAGGCCACTGCTATTCGGGAGCCAGGAGAAAGCCGTGCCGAACGCGGCGTTCAGGCTTGGCCCGCTCAACCGTCGGGCTGTCCCGTCCCGCGCATCGGCGATCCAGAGTTCAAGACCCGTCGAAACGCCCAGAACGAAAGCCAGATACCGCCCGTCGGGCGACCAGGTTGCCGCGAAAAACCGGCCGGCTCGCGGAAGCGAGATGACATGGCTTTGCCCAGTCGCGACGTCCTGCAGGGTGATCCCGATCTGCCAGCGCGCCCGGGCTTCCACCGGCCCGTTGGTACGCGGGTTCAGCCGCTGGCCCGCGAGCCGCACCGCAGGCTCGGCGAGCGACCGCACCGGCGGCATGGTCTCGCGGTCCAGCAGCGCAAGCGTAGCGCCGCCCGGTGCGATCAGGACATCCGGCGTCGGTGCGTGGTCGAGGATGGTTCGGATTGGTTCGGGCGGCAATCGATATCCGGCTGGCACCTCCGCTCGCGCCCCCGGCCATGATGTGAGTGCGAGAAACGCGATGACCAGTCCCCGGATGACCCTCATGCCGCAACCGTCGCCATCGACGCCGTCAGCCAGTCATTGCCCGTCACGATCTGGAGCGAGCTTTGCTCGCGTTCCAGGTCATGCATCGGCTCTGCACGACCGCCCAGACACCGGGCCAGGAATATTTCCCGCAACGCCGCAAAGGCGCGGGCATTGGCAGGTCGGCCAAAACCATGCCCCTCATCTGGAAACAGGGCATAGGTGACGGGGACGTCATTGGCCTCCATCGCGGCGACCATCTGGTCCGCTTCCGCCTGCTTGACGCGCGGGTCATTGGCGCCGTGACCGATCAGCAATGGCCGGGTGATCGCACCCGCCTGGTGGATCGGAGAACGAGCGCGCAGCGAAGCGCGGCCCTCCTCCGTTGCCGGATCGCCGACCGAGCGCAGCCAGGCAGTGCGGATTGATGCCCAATAGGCCGGCACAGTCTCGACCAGGGTCTCGAGGTTCGACGGACCAACCAGATCGATCCCGCATGCATAGCGGCCCGGTTCGCGGGTCATTGCCACCAACACGGCATAGCCGCCATAGCTGCCGCCGCTAATCGCCAGGCGCGCCGGATCGGCGATGCCTTGCGCGACCGCCCAATCGACCGCATCGTCGATGTCATCGCTCATCGCCAGGCCCCATTGCAGGTTCCCGGCATCCTGGAATGCCTTGCCGAACCCGCTCGAGCCGCGATAGTTGACGCGGAGCACGGCATAACCTCGGTTCGCCAACCACTGCGCCTCGCCATCGAAACCGTAGCGATCGCGCGTGGCGGGCCCGCCATGGACGATCGCAACCAGCGGCAGCGCTGCGGCGATTGCGGGCAGATTGTTCTCCGGGACCATAGCGGTGCCCGCCGGCAATGTCAGATAGCAGATCAGGGACAACCCATCGCGCGCGACGAGCCGCAGCGGATAGGTGTGTCCGAGCGTCGCTGCGGCGAGCGCGGGCCGCATGTCGAAAAGCTTGGTGATGCTGCCCTGCTGTCTGTCGTAGAGCCAGATCGTGCCGGGCTGCCGGTCGGCGCTTGCGGCGACCACCCAGAAGCGCATGTCGTCACTGAGGCCGGTTGGCCTCCAGTCACCCGGGACGGCAAGGTCGATCCGGGCGATATCCTGCTCGAACGCGGGGTCGATCGCACGATAGCGCCGGCGCAGCGCCCCGCCCGCCCAGGCGAGCGGCCGCAAGGTCTCGCCATTGAGCAGCATGCCATCGATATCGGCTTCGGCATCGGCAGCGAGTTCGGATTTCGTCCCCTCGGCGAGATCGATCGCCACCAGGGCCGCGGTTTCGCGGCCACGGCTGTCATAGAAATAGACCGTGTCCGCTTCGGCGTTCAGATGCGAGGCTCGGGTGGTATTCGCGTCTTCAGGACCGATCTCCTGCCAATCGACCCAGGCGCCATCGTCCGCCCGCCGACGCAACACAGCCCCGCCATCGGGCCGCGAGAGGCGCGCGATGCGAAGGCGGAAGTCCTCATCGACCAGATAGGTCGAATAACCGGCTTCATTGGCTTCGATCAGCACACGGGCGCCGGTCGCGATATCGACGCTGTAGATATCGTGATAGCGTGGATCGCGGTCGTTGATCAGAACCAGCAAGGTTCCAGGAAGCCGGCGGCTGGCCCCCATCACCATGCAGCGCGCGCCGGGCACTGGCGTCAGATCGCGCGCCGCGCCACCCGCAAGCTCGAGCGCGAACACATGGCTGTTCTCATCGCCGTCACCATCCTTGGCGAAAAGCAGATGTCGCCCGTCATAGGCAAAGGACGGCGCGCCCGGCGCGCGGTGGCGTTCGAACGTAACAGCGCGCGCCTCCCCGGGACGATCGCGCGGGGCGAGCCAGATGTTGGCGACACCCTTAACGGGTGCAAGCCAGGCGAGCCATTGCCCATCGGGACTGATGGTGACGTCGCGTACCACCGGATCGCCGAAAAAGTCGCTGCGCGGGACGAGCCGATCAGTCACTGCCATCTGCGTGCCTCAAGCCTCGACCTGAGTGGTGGCGTGGACCAGTTCGATCAACGCGGCGCTGCTCGCTTTCCTCAACTGTTCAAAGGCGGCCAACACCAGGTCGCGCACGTCACGGTTACGGAACAAGTGCGGATCGTTCAGCGTATCCAGTTGGGCGACCATGGCCGTCGTCAAGGCGGACCGCTCAGCATCCTTGCCGAGCCTCTCCTCGGCAATGCCACGTTGTTCAATGATGATTTCCTGGATGCGGCCACGATCGGCATCGGTCCAGTTCTGCTCGCGATTGATCCGCGACATCTCCGCCTTGTCCCACGCGTTCGCCATATCGTGCGCGGCGCCGGGCACCGTTGCGAAATCCCAGGACCCGGCCGCCAGCACAGAAGCGGCATCGGCCATCACGTCATTTCCATTGGCAAGCCGATTCAGTGCACCGCGGACCGACCGCCAGACCCCACTTTCGACCGTGTCGCCCGCCGCGACACGTCGATGCAGCGAGACCATGGCTTCTCCGGCATCGCGATAGCGTGGATCATCACTCGCCACACATAAGGGTGCGGGGGCATTTTCCCACGCCCACACCACCCAGCTATGAGCCACCGGTATCAAGTTCGCACCCGGCTCCGCAGGCTCGAGCAGCGTGCGAAGGAAGCGCTGGCCGCTCTCATCCTCGCCACGCGTGAGATAGGTCGCAAGCAGCACCAGCGCCGGCGGCAACCCCGCACCATCAGCCCAGACAGAGAGTGTCTCGGCCGATGCATCGTTATCCGGGACTGTCCCTGCGTCCAGCTCCGCCAATATTTTTGTCTTGATCGCCGCGTCGTGATGAAAGGCGCTCATTTTTTCTCGTCCAGCACTTTTTCGATCACTGCGGCGAGCGCGGATCGCGGCGCGGCTCCAGTGATCCGATCGACGACGTCGCCACCGTTGAACATCAAAAGCGTCGGAAGCCCCTGCACGCCGTATCTGGTCTGCAACTCCGGATCGGCCTCGACATCCACCTTCACCACCCGTGCCTCACCGGCATATTCGCGAGCGACATCCTTCAGCGCAGGCTCCATCCCGCGGCAGGGACCGCACCAGTCGGCGTAGAAATCCACCAATACCGGAAGCTCGGCGCCGAGCACCTCCGCCTCGAAGGTGGCCGCCGTCACTTTGCTTACGTTGCTCAACTTGAATCTCCTGGATTATACTATGACTGGATCAGCATCAGGCGCTGGCGAGGTTGCGCGCGATGCGGCCGGTTGGTGGCGGGCGGCAATCAGGTATCGACCACCGGCATGGTTTCGCGCCGCATGGTTTCGCACCCAGAAGAGAATAGGCGGCCACGCGTCTGCGGCCGCCCTTCCCTGTTTCGACGCGCTGCCAAACCTATCACTCTAGAACTTTGTGCTCACGACCAGACGGACGACGCGCGGCGGCGCATCCTCGAGCTGGAAGGCCGCGCCGGACAGCGCATAATTTTTGCGATCGAGAATATTACTGACCGTCAAATTGAGGCGGAGCTTGTTGATATGATAAGCGATTGACCCGTCGAGCGAGATATTTTTACGGCCGAAATACACGTAGGAATTGTGGCTTCCGAGATAAAAGCCATCGAAATAATTCCCGCCAAGGCCGAGATCGAAGCCCGACCTTTCGCCCACGGGAATGGATTTCACCACCCAGACATTGGCGACATTTGTCGGCGATTGATCGAGTGGATCGCCATTGATCAATATCCCGGTGGTATGTGTGTAGCCGGCGGTGACCTTCAACGTCGGCGAGATGGCACCCGTGGCCGAAATTTCGAACCCATGGGTTTTTCGGCCCGGTCCGGGGACCGAGTATGTGGGATGCTCAATATCGATGCGTGCCTCGTTATCGGTGTTCAGCCAGAATATTGCCGCATTCACATCGAGCTTGTCGCCGAACAATCCGAGCTTGATACCGCCTTCATAGCGCTTGCCGAGCGTCGGCGGCAGCGGGTCTCCGGTATGGGTAACCGTAGTCGCATTTTGCGGCGTGTAGGACTGGGTATAGCTGCCATAGACCGATCCCCATTTTGTGACGTCGAACACCGCGCCAGCGGTCGGGGTCCATTTTTGCGTATCCACGACCTTGATTGCGACCGTCGGCGCCGATTGAGTCGTTGAGTGATACCAGGACTGGCGCGCACCCAGGAGAAGGTGCAAACGACCCCAGTTGATCTGGTCCTGGATAAAAACGCCATATTGGCGATATCGTTCGTCCGATCGCACGCCGGTATAGGGAATGGGTGCGATCCGTGCTTGCTGCGACAACGTCAAAGCGGGGTCTACAACCGCCCCTGCCGCCCGACCGAATTTGCGGTAATTGAAATCGCCGCCAATGATCAGTTGATGCTCGAGCTGGCCCGTGCTGAATTTGGCATAGAGGTCGGCCGCGTGGCTGGTCGTCCATTCCGGCGCATATTGCGAAATGCCAACGACGGTGAATGTGCCATTCGCATTGGCTCTGGAGACGGCCGAGGCCGCGATTTCTTTCTTGCCGTCCTGATACAGTCCGCGGGCGCGCAGCTTCAGCTGGAACCCGCCGCTGTCGGCCAGGACCTGCTCGGCATTATAGCCGACCTGCTTATATTCGATCCGAATCAGCGCATCCGGATTATAGAGACCGGCCAGTGACTGGACCGGGCCGCTCTGTATGAGTTGGACGAATTGTTGGCCGACGACCGGGGTCGTCGGAAAATAGGATCGACGCGTAAACGGCACGCGCTGATTGGAATATTGAAAGCTCAAATCCAGTGTCGTGTTGTCGCCGCGATAACCCAGCATCGGCGTGATGACATATTGATAAGGCTCATTGCCGCCTGCCGGATTCTGCGCTGCGTGCTGCGCGAACGCAATCACGCGGAAATAGAGATTCTTGATCGGCAATTTGTAGCTGACGTCGCCGCTCGCAATCGTTTCGCGACCGGTCCCATAGCCCAGCATGATCTCCGTGGGCGCGACACCGTTGGCGCGCTTTGGGACAAAATTCACCAGACCGCCGCCAACTGAGGTCCCGGTCAGGATCGAGGCCGGGCCCTTGACCACCTCGATGCTATCGACCAGCGGCGTTGGCAGATTGTCGCTCAGCGATCCATTGCGCAGACCATCGGTGAAGGTGACGCCATTCGTGCTGCTCGCTCCGAAGCGAACCTGGTTCGGCGCCCCCGCTGCCTGGAAGATCGCACCCGGGATGTTGCGGAGCGCATCGCCCAGTGAATAGGAGTTGCGGCTTTCCAGCACATCAGCCGTAACGGTGTCGATGATCGCCGGCGTTTGGCGTGGCGGCGTTGCGGTACGGGTCGCGGCCGAGGAGATGTTCTCCTTGAAGGCGGCGCGGCGCGCGGTGACGATGATATCGGCTTCACCGGCCTGCGGCGCCGCCAGTCTGATCTGACCGCGTGACACGCTGACCACGCTGATACCGGTGCCCGCGATTGCGCGCACGACAGCCTCGTGCAGCGTCATATAGCCGGAGACACCCGGCGATTTCAGAGCAGGGATGACCCCATCGTCGGAGCGGTAGGCGGAACCCGACTGGGTGGCGATATCGTCCAGCACCCGCTTCAACGATCCCGGTTTCACCTCGAATGTGAACTTCGGTTCCGGCACGTTACGAAGGTCTTCGTTCGCTGAGCCCGATTGTCCGACAGTGTTCGCTGGCAGTGCGGTATCCACTGCAGCTGCTTGCGCCGATGCCATCTGAGGCAATGTACAAAGGCCAAGCAGGCTGGCCGTTTGAAGTAAAAGGACGGACGGGCGTCGGTTGTGTTGCATGCGGATCATCATATTCCCCCGATAGACGTTATCCGCTGCACGAGCTTATCCAAGGCCGGAAATCCAACGACTGGACGGGCCGGGACACGACTCTATTGCATACTGCAAGCAGCGCAAAGCAGCGGCCTTAAGCGTTCCCTGATGCGGCGTAGCCCGGCGGAATCCTGTTCCGGCTCCTTCCTGTCTACGCTTTGAAAGATGTACCCCCGCTGTCAATCTGTCTTGCCCTTCAGCACACGATAAATTGCTTCAGCGTGTAATATGGGCCATTGTCGCGGCTCGTGCCGGTGAAGGGAGTATGATGACGGACACGGAAAGTGCGCCGCCCGCGGCAAACGATTGGTCGACTGCGATCCAGACCCTGTTCGGAGAATCGCACCCGGAAATGCTCGGTGCTGAGGAAGCGACGCATGCGTCGAACGGGATCTGCGACTTAATTCGCTACTGGGAGCTGCGTCATGGCGCGTTGCGCATCGCGACGCGCGGCAGCGGGCGGCGAACGGATTTCAAAGCCGGCACTTTCCTGCTTCTGTTGGTAGAATCCGGAAGCGCCCGCGTCGAATTGTTCAACGTTACCCGGGACCTTCGCCGCAGCGACGCTCTCCTCTTCACCGCGATTGAACCGCTGGTGTTGACGACCAGCGCCAACTTTGCCGGGGCGTGGTTTGAACTGCCGATCTGGTGGCTTGTTGACCTGTTTGGTGGCGGCCTTAGTGGCGCGCGCGAACGCCTGGACGGCGCTCTGGGTTCGACCTCGATGCTCCGGGCCGTGCTGGAGCTGATGCGACGGCGCAATACCCCTGATGGTGCGGAAGACCTTGTCAGCCTGTTCGGCGATGTGTTGCACCGCTGCCTTCTGATCGCGGGGCGTGGCGACGCCGAGCCAGAGGGGCAGTTTGACCGCATCAATCGTTTCATTGCCTGGAACTACCGCCAGGAAGGCCTGTCGCCACAGCATGCCGCCGCCGCGCTTAGCTGTTCGCTGAGCAGCATCCATAAGACATGCGCCGCGGCAGGCACGACTTTCGGCACGATGGTGTCAACGATGCGGCTCTCGGTAGCGGCATTCCGGCTCGCGCGAGATCCGCAGCGCATATCGGAAATCGCCTTCGATTGCGGCTTCACGTCGTTTTCGCATTTCTGCCACGCTTTCAAGGCCCGCTTTGGGCTGACCGCGAATGAGGCGAGACGCCGCGTCTCTCCGCCTGATGCCCGTCGGAGCTAATTCGCCCGCCGCCCGCTGAATTTCCGGAGCAAGCTCAGAGAGCCGCCGATCCGTCTGTCGGGCTCCGGCCTGGTGAACCGATTGCGAAGCGATCGCGGAAGAAAAGCGACCGTCGCGGAGTCATCAAAAACATGCTCCTAACATATGTGCCGGGCACATTGATCAAACAGGCCGCTCATGTCCTTTCGAGGCTAGCCCAAGGCCGCTCGCGGGCATTACCCCGCCTCGACCGTTCCACTCTCAGACAATCAATCATAAGCTGTAGGGCAAGACAGAACCGCGATATGGCGACATCATCCCTGCGGGGATCATATGAACCTGCATTCAGCCCTCCAATTTTTTGCCCGAACGCTCTGAAACAGTCACGCATATTAATATGCACCCCATTCAAGCGAACAAGAGAACAATCTTTCTGTTTCAAGAGGATAGACGATAGCCCATTACGTAAAATCTTCTTTAAGCAGTCATTACTTTTTTGGAAGTTGCGTGGGAATTTTGAACTTTGAAACGCGTCCCGGACAAATACAAAAATGGCGAGCGTTGCGGAAGTAACGCCACGCCTCTCGGGTGCGTTACCTTTTACCCTGGGCGATCAGCTGCCATTCCCTCTTCGAACAC
Organism: Sphingomonas sp.; assembly: GCF_050725575.1. Classification (GTDB taxonomy): domain Bacteria; phylum Pseudomonadota; class Alphaproteobacteria; order Sphingomonadales; family Sphingomonadaceae; genus Sphingomonas. The sequence continues at coordinate 30,108 of NZ_JBOHHW010000036.1, forward strand.
TGTGGAGCAATCCGCTGACGGATCGTGGCAAGAGTCTCCGGACCAAGCGGGAAGAAGTTTCGGCTTACGCGTGGCGCGAGTTTCAGTCCCGGGATATCACGGGCGGTATCGTCAGCGCGCCAAGCGTTTCGGGCGCAAGTTTTCAACGTATCTTCAAAGCACGCGCCGCCACAGCGCTGGGTCCATGGAGCAAATTTCAGGAGCGCGCGCAAAATCATGATAGCGACGATCGAGGATCAGGAGCGCGCGGCGATCGACGAAAAGCCGCCAGAACTCGTGCGGGATACGCTCTGGCGCGATACGAAATATATGGGCTCGATGTTTGCCCGATATCTCGCGAACGATCCTTGGCTGGGGTCGGCGCTCATCGTGCTGATACTCGGCGCAAGTATCGTCACCGGATATATGGCGATTCTAACCACCGTCCGGTGGGGGGCGTTGATGGACGCGCTTGCCACGCGAGACGGCCATAAGACCACTGCGGCATTTGTCGCCTGTGTGCTCAGCCTGCTCGGGATGATGCTCGTCCAGATACTGACCGGTGGAGCGAGGTATATTTTCACGATACGCTGGCAGGGTATTTTTACGCTGAAGTTCATCCGCGACTGGATGGCAGGCAATCGCTTTTATCATCTCCAGCGCGAAGGCAGGATCGAAAATCCCGAGCAGCGTATCCAGGAAGACGTTTTCCTGGTCGTCGATAAGATCGTCGTCCTGATGCCCCAACTTATCACGATTGTCGTGACGTTCGTCCTAGCGATCGGCGTGCTTTGGAAATTGTCTAAACCCCTCCCCCTTGGCACCATCGGGCTTCCGTTTTCCCTTCCTGCGCACTTAATGACCTCGGCATTGATTTTCGGGGTAGTCTGGACGATCGGGGCGCACTTTGCGGGCAAGGCAATCACGCGCGTCGAGATCGTGCGTCAGCGTCTAAACGCCGATTTCCGCCATGGGCTGGGTCAGGTCCGCGAGCATGGCGAGGCGATCGCCTTCGAGGCTGGTGCCGCTCACGAGAAGGAGCGGGCCGACGCGATGTTCTCGTTGATCCGCCGTAACTGGTGGAAGTTTACGGGTGCCCAGATCCGATTGCTCACGTTCAACCTCTCGATTGCCTCCATATTGGAGCGTCTGCTGCCGGTTCTCCTCAGCATCCCGCAAATCATGGCCGGGGAAATGACGATCGGGCAACTGCTGGTTGTCATTCCTGTCTTCCAAACCGTGGTCTCCAGCCTCAGCTTCTTCGCGCTCTCCTATGCCGAGATTGCGACACTCAGGGCCGGTGTCGCGCGTATCCGGATGCTCGAACAAGTGCTCGCCGAACCGCTCGCCAGCGGCATTGCCATCGTCCAGCGCGGTGACCGGGTGGCGATGTCGAATCTTGCGATCGATCTGCCCGATGGGCGTCGACTGCTCGATGTCGATCAGATCGAAATCGGTTCGGGTGAGCGCGTGCTGGTGCGCGGCCGATCGGGATCAGGCAAGAGCACGATGATGCGCGTGCTGGGCGGCTTGTGGCCCAACGGGTCGGGATCGGTCGAAATGCCCGCGCGCGATCGCGTGATGTTCCTGCCGCAGCGCGGCTATATGCCTGACGGAACGCTGACGGACTTGCTTGCCTATCCAGGTTCTCCCGAAGGAATTGCTCGGGCGGCGTTGGTCCAAGCACTGCAAAAGCTTTCTCTCGGCGCCTATGTTGACCGGCTGGATGAGAAGGGAGAATGGCGCCGTATCCTCTCGCCGGGCGAACAGCAGCGCTTCGCGGCCGCCAGGGCCTTGCTGCGCGCGCCGGATTTTCTGTTCCTCGACGAAGCGACCAGTGCTCTTGATTCGGAACTGGAGGCAGAGCTCTATGAAGCACTCGCAGAATCACTGCCCAACACGGCAATCATTTCGGTCGCCCATCGACCAACGGTCGCTCGTTTCCATGATCGCGCAATAAACATTGCCCAAGGCCGCGCCGTCTCAGTGCCTATCTAGGTCCACTGCCAGAACCGTCGCCATGATTCGTCCAGCCATCATCTAGCCGGGCGGCGGCCGCTGAGCTGCCGCGCGCAAGCTCTCCCACCGCTCATATTGCCGCCGCTTGTCCGCAGCCGGATCCTCGTACCGGCTGAGCCAGAAAGCGAACCAGTCGATGTTGCGCTCATAGACCGCGAGCCGGTGCAGCGGTTGCCATTTGTAGTGATATTCGTCGGGATAGACATACATCTCGACCGGCTTGCCCGCCTCGCGCAGTGCACCATAGGATTCGAGCGACAATGCCGTCTCGCGATCGGCGACCTGGAACAGGATCGGCGTGGTGATGATGCGGGCGTTGATCGAGAGCGAAATCGGTTTCCAAAAGGCGTGATCATTATCGACCGAGGGCGGAAAGCCAACTCGGCGATTGGCATCCCCCCATGCCTCACCGCCGAGCACGAGCGAGGTCAACCGGTCGTCGCAGCATGTGCTCATCGCCGCCGCCGCGAAACGCTGCGAGTTGACCAAAGCGTACTCGACCGTCGAGGCGCCATCGCTCAAACCCGTAATGCCGATCCGCGCCGGATCGATCGCTCCGGTCGCGATCGCCTTGTCGATGCCGGCCATCACCGCCGAATGGATGCTGCGCCGCTCCTTCCAATCTCGCTGGTCGGCGGCCAACTCCTCTTCCCAGCTGGTGATGCCTGGGTCGGACGACGACACACCCGGCGGCCGCTCGAAGCTCAGAACGGCAAAGCCCTTCGCGGCCAGCGGAAAAATCGGATATTCGTCGCCGGTGCCGCCACGCAGAAAGCCGCGGCTGTGATAGACGACCACCACGAGCGGCAACTTGACCTTGCCGTCATAACCGGGTGGCAGGACAAGGTCGCCCCAGGCCGGCAGCCCGCGGTCGTTGCGCCAGCGCAGCCGTTCGACTCTCCCCAGACGAAGCCGGCCGAACTCCGGATTGGGGTCGAAGATCAGCCGGTCACGTCCCGTTGCAAGGTCGATTGCGACGATGCGGCGCGGCGTCGTGGCATTCTCACGGCCGCAGATCAGCGTCATGCCGCCCTGGATGCAGCCGGTCAGGCTGTCCGTCGTCCGAAGCACCGTCGACAACCGGTTGCTGCCCGGTATCCAGCGATAAAGCACGGTCTCCTCGCCATGCCAGCCGTCGCGATTGAGGAAAACCAGCGAGCGCCCCGATCGGTCCCAGAATATCCGCGAGATCCGACCGACACAGGCGGCCAGCCGGCAGGCGATACGCTCGCCGCGCGCACCGGTCGCCCAGAGCCGGTATGGTGCTTCGGGATGCTTGCTGAGCGGAATGGTCCAGGCCCTGGCGCCGGTCCCGGAAGCGGCGACCACATCATAGGGATAACCCGGTATCGGTGCCCGATTGACCAGTGTTTCCTCGTCCGGCGACGCCGCACGCGTTGCGCCGGTGGAAAGCGCGACGATGAATCCCCTCGCCGGAATATCCCTGACCCAGAGATTGGGACGCCAGCTGATCTCGGGAATGACGCGTGCGTCATAGAGCCAGCCCGCCTCGCCCTCGCGTTCGATCTGGCGATCGCCGTCAATCCGGCCGGCACGCGCGGTATAGACAATGCTCGCACTGTCGGGCGTCCAGGCGAAATCCTCGACATCGACCGGCGCATGGGTGACCGCCGAGGCGCCGCCACCATCTGCCGCCGCGCGGATCAGTTGAACAATCCCGTCGACCGGCTTGCGGTAGGCCACCGACCGGCCGTCAGGCGACCAGAGCGGCGCGATCTGCTGCGGGAAGCCGGTGGTAATGAAAAGCCCGCGGAACAGGCCGGCGAGCAGGGGCAGCCGCCCGCCCCGGTCGATGATCCGCAGTCCCCCCTTGCCGTCGACCGGTGCCACCACCAGCGCACTACAGACCATATTCGTCGCCGGATCGGCCCGCACAATCACAAAGGCGAGGCTGTGCCCATCCGGCGAAAGCGCATAGGGGCTGGTCGCGCCATTGACGACTTCCGGGTCTCCCACATCACGGATCCGCACGAGGTCGCGGGTCGTGATGTCGCGGGCCGCCATGGGTGCCACATCCGGCAGCAGGTCATCGCACGCGGCATGCGCCATTGCCGGGAAGGCCGCCAGAAAAAGGGCGAGCGCGCTTGCCAGGCCCCTTACCACGACTTGGTTACCGTCAGGCCGAGCACGCGGCCGAACGGCGCGTAATTGGTGCTGTCATATGGCGTATCGAGGAACAGGCTGGTCGCGATCGGCGCGGGCTTGGCGTTGAACAGGTTTTGCGCCGAGACGATGATGTCGATCCCGTCGAACAGCCGCCGACCGCGGGCCGTTTTGTATCGGATGGTGAGGTCGAACGGCATCATGCCTGCGATCCGCGCCGCAGGCGACACCCGGGCGTCGCGCACCGGACCGATATAATTGAGATCGGCGGTCACGGTGAGCGCGCCGCCAGTCCAGCTGAGCTCGCCGCGCCCGCGCAGATGTGGCGGGTTGAACAGCACGCCGGCAAGCTGTGTGAGTGGCTGGCCTGGCCCGATCTGCTGGTCGCTGTCGAGCCAGCTCAGGTTGAGCGTTGAGCTCATCGTACCGCCCCCCAGCGCGAAGCGGTAGCGTCCGAGCACATCGACGCCGCGCGCGGTCTGGCGGCCGGCATTGACGTTGCTGTTGTCGACGATCGCGATGACGGTCGCCGGATCATAGGCACTATTCGCAAAATTGGTGAAGGAGACCGCTTGCGCAAGTGCGGCGGTCTGGGTGGCGAGAGCCGGATTGGCGGTGATGCGGGCCCGGTAAAGCGGATCGGACAGCGCCACGCTCTCAAACAGGATCGGCGTGACGATCCGGTCGCGATACTGGACGCTGAACCAGCTGATCTCGAGCTCCGCGCCGGCGAATGCGCGCGGATGGAGCGCAAACGTCGCCGACCAATTGGTCGAACGCTCGGGGCGCAGGTCAGGACTACCGCCCTCAAGCAGGATGGCGGTCGCTCCAGGCACGGCGGCGGCGCCGAGGCTTGCCGCGCTATAGAGATAGGCCGTTCTGGGCAGATATTGTTCGTAGAGCGTCGCCGCGCGGAACGAGCGGCCCCAACTGCCCTTGAGCGCGACATCGGGAGTCGGCGCGTAGATGATACCGAACTTCGGCGTCGTCACCGTGCCAATCCCGGGATAACGCTCGTGGCGCGCTGCGAGGCTGAGATCGAGGCGATCGATTAGCGGGACGGACTGGCCGGGGCCGACCAGCGGCAGGCTCAGTTCGGCAAAACCGTAATAGCTGTCCTGGCCGCGATCGACTTGCTCCTGTGCGCCCCGCGCCGAGACGCGCTGAAAGCCATTGTGCCGAAAGCCAGCGCCGAACGCCAGTTTCGCCGCACCGCCGGGCAGGTCGATCAGCTTGCCATTGGCTGACAGCTCGACATTGTCGGTGATGTTGCGATAGGCCCCCGACCCCGCGTCGATCGCGGAAGAGCCGAACACATAGGTTCCGCCGTAGCGCACTCGGTTCCAGCCATGGCTGCCGGCCAGGACCGCCTGCCACTTGGCGGGAAGCGTAAGCTTGAGCGATGGCGCGATCGCCCAGGACTCGGCGCTATTGACCCCCTCGAACCGGCTGATCAAGAGATCGCCGTCAGGATTAAGCGGCGCGCTGAGTTGGCGCCGGCGCTTGTTATAGAGCCCGTCGAGATCGAAGGTCAGGCCGGGCGCGAGCTCCTGGCGGAAGGTCAGCGCCACATTATGGTGCCGCAGATAGGGGAAAAGCGTGACACCGGGCGTGCGCGTTTCGGCATAAGAGCGCTCGCTGGCGGTGATCGGCGTGGTGCGCGCGAACTCATATGCCAGGAGCGCGCTGCCCGACGCCCAGGTCTGTCCGGCCGTCGCGCCATATTGCTGCTGGAAATTGCCCCCGTCGGTCGAGCCCGCCACGCGCGCGCTGGTCTCCAGTCCGTTGAAATCACGCCTGAGGATGATGTTGACAACACCGGCCACGGCATCCGACCCGAACAGGGCGGAGGCGCCGTCGGGCACCACGTCGATCCGATCGATCGCACCGAACGGGATCGCCGAAACATCGACGCTCTGTCGCGCCGCGTCGTAGCTCAGCCGCCGGCCGTCAAGCAGGGTGAGCGTGGCGTCGCTGCCGAGCCCGCGCAGATTGACCGAGGCGCCCCCGCTCACATCCGCACCCTTGCCGGACGGCACGTTCGAACCGATCCCGGGATTCTGCCCGCCCCCGAAATTCTGCGGCAACGCGCGAAAAACATCGGCGACGCTCGACTGCCCAGCATTGCGCATCGCCTCACGATCGATCCGGATCGTGGTCGACGCGACCGGCGCGCCACGGATGCGCGTACCGGTTACCATGATGTCGCCTTGCGCATCGGCGATGCTCACAGCCGGCCGGATTGCGACACCGTTGCCGACCGGGGCTGCCTCAAGGCCAGTCCCCGCCAGCAGGGTCGCCAATGCCTGATCGAAGCTCAGAGTGCCGTCGAGCGCAGGAGCGGTCCGGCCGGCAACAAGGTCGGCATCGACGGCGACCGTCCGCCCAAAAGTCAGCGCCACGGCGCGCAGCGACACAGCGAGTGGCTGTGCCGGCAGATGGAGCGCGCGGCGCCCGGCATCCTGCGCGGTGGCGGGCAGGCAGGCCATACAGGCGATGGCGGCAAGGCCGCAGCCGGTCAGATGATCGTTTCGCATGGTCTCTCCCCGAATTGGGCGCGCTTTCAGAGCGGCCCTTCGGGGGGCGAGACGCCGGGGAACCGAGTTACCCTATGGTTTTTTTGAGCCGGCCGCCGATTGTCCGGGAACGAGCGACAAGGTCGCATCGGCATTGCGCCGGACCGTGAGGCCGAAGGTGGCGGCAAGAGTATCAGCGAAGCCTTGCGGATCGTCACGGCGAAAGGCGCCGGTCACTCGCAGCCGCCGCGCAGCCAGATCCTCGACCAGGATCGTCCGCCCGCCGATCCGGTTGAACGCCGCGACGGCGGTGCCGAGCGGCACTGCCTCGAATTCGACCATGGTCTGCGGCCATTGTACATCCGTGTGCGTCACAGCGACCGGCTTGCTGATTCCGGCAGTGAACAACGCGACCTTTTGCCCCGGCTGCAAATGCCGAACATGCAGCGGCGCGCGAGCGCCCGACCCGTCGCGGACCTCGACAGCGCCGCGAAGCAGCATCACGTCGATTTGCTTCGATGTGACGGCGATGTCGAACATCGTCCCGTGCGCGATGACGCTGCCGCCGCCCGCAGCCACCACGAAGGGGCGCGCCCGATCATGGGCGACATCGAACCGCGCACGGCCTGCGACGAGCCGCAACCGGCGCTCGGTACCGGTAAAAGCGATCTCCAGCCGCGATGAACGATCAAGCATGATTCGCGAGGCGTCAGAGAGCCTGATGGTGCGTACCCCTCCCCCGCTCGATGCTATTTCGGTCGCGACGGCACCTGCCTCGACACGCCTGTCGGGAGCACCAAGTCGGGCAATCAGCACGAGACCAAGGGCGATGGCGAGCACGACCCCGGCGCAAAGGACTGCAGCGCTTCTGTAGCCGCCACCGGATCTTGCAGGCGTGAGATCCCGCGCCCGGCCGGTCGACGTGTTGGCAAGGAACATCGACTGGTCCCAGGCGCGCACAAGATGCTCATAGGCGGCCGCGTTGTCCGGATTGGCAGACCATTGCGCAAAGGCATGGCGTGCATCGCCCGCATCCGGACCATGCATCCTCGCAAACCAGTCAGCGGCGCTCTTCTCGGTGGTCATCGAAGGATCGACTCACAATGCTGCGCCCTCATCGCCGAAATTGCCGGCCAAGAAAGGCGATGGCACGGCTCATATGCTTCTCGACCGTCTTGATGTGCAACCCCGTCCGCAATGCGATCTCGCCATAGCTGAAGCCGTCAATGCGATGCGCGAGGAATATCTCGCGCGTTCGCGGATCAAGCCGCGCGACTGAGGCTTCAAAGCGCTGCAGCATATCGCGCGCCTCCAGCGCCGCGATCGGATCATGCGCAGCCAGCGGCACATCGTCGAGGCAGATGTGAAGATGCGCCGAGCGGCGCTCGGCAGCCCGCGCCTCGTCGCGGATCAGGTTGCGCGCCGCCTGCTGGAGATAGGCGTCCGGCGCCCTGATCGCGGGCATCGCATCGACCGCTTGCGCAGTCAGCCGCACGAACAACTGCTGTACGATATCGGGGGCCAAATCCGGCGGGCCGCGGCGCCGGACAAAGCGCAACAGCTTGTGCCAATATGCCCGGTACAGCAGGTCGAGCTCGGCCGCCGGAGCACGCGGCACGCGATCGACCGGCGGCAACGGATCGGCTTCGGCGATCGGCTTGCCGACCAGCGGTTCCCCGTCGAGGTTCAGACGCATGGCAGCGCTTCGCTGGCCAATTGGCCAGCGTGTCGATCGCGCGGCGCGCACGCGACCCCCGAGCCCAACAGCATGGGCCATTCTCCGGCAGGAAAGCCGTTCGGCGCGGCCGAACGTGCGAGACGGCCGGAAGCTGCACCATCGCCTTTAGCCGCCACGCGGCCTGGACATTCGCGACAGTCGTCCGGACGCTCTGACGCTCCGGCCCATCTTTCCGACAACGCTGCTCGCGTGCCTTCGCGTCACCATGGCGACGCGCCATCAGCTTAAAGATCAGCCCCGGCAATGCAAGTGGCGGTCCCGGGACCGCCCACCGTCGCGTCGACAGCTATTCAACGATCGTTGATTAAAATCCATTATGTCGAAAGGCGACACCACCGAGCAACCACGCCGCCAACGGCGCGCGGCGCCACGCGATCCGGACCGGTCGCGTCGCCGCATCCTCGACGCCGCTAAGATCCGTTTCTCCCACGCAAGCTTTGAAGGCGCGGGCGTGCGCGATATCGCCGCCGATGCCGGGGTCGATCCGGCCTTGGTAATCCGCCATTTCGGCTCGAAGGAAGCGTTGTTCCGCGCGATCGTGGATAGCGCATTCGGCACCGACGACCTGCTGGCTGATGGTGTCGCCCGGTTGGCAAGCCATGCCTCCGAACTGCTGCTGGGCGATTGGGAGGACGGCGTCTGGCAACACGACTATAATCCCCTGCTCCTGATGCTCGCCTCGATCAGCAGCCCATTGGCAGGACCAATCCTCGCGACGGGCCTCGACCGGGATTTTCTCGCGGCCCTGGCGACCGCGCTTGGCGGCGCCCGGTCTCGCGAAAGGAGCATGATGATCGCCGCGCAGATTCTCGGCCTGGCCCTCATCCGTATCGTGGCCAGTCGCGACGGCGCGGCGCCCGTTGATCGGCAGGCGCTGGCGGAGATGCTTGAAGGCACGCTCGACAACCTGCTCCGCCAAAGCTGAGTGTCCTGACCTGGTCGGGCACGCGGCTGTCGCGATCCTCCTGGTTTCGGACATCGAACAAGCAAGACAAGCGCGCCCGAGCGACGACCCGACCGAATACCGCACCGCGCAAGCCGGGTGTCGAGGAACATGCTTGAGGCATGCGCCGAGGCCTTTAGCCCTGCGGGCCTGGACATGCGCCTCGGCCACCCGGCCCGATGAAATCCTAAGAGCGGACTCCGGCGCGAGCCGGGCCGTCGAGACCGAAACATTGCCGCACCAATGCGGCCATCGCCATGCCATCAGCCGGAAAGTCCGGTATCGGTAGGGCAGGATGATAGTCGATGGCGATGTCAGCCTCCACAAAGTGCATTGCGGTCACTTGATCAAAACAATGTGCGCTGATCAGGCACGATGGACGGCTTAGATCAACGTAGAGATCGACTTGGACGGTCATCGCTATTTCCTTTCGGCGTAGCGCATCATCAATCAGCGTCGTCACCATAAATGAACGATGAATCATGATTCTTCAATACTGCAATACACCTTACTCAGTCTTCGGAAGCGCAGCCGCTGCGCATGGACATGCATACCAGGGTAGAAAGCGGACTGGACGGCAGCCATTGGCTCGCCTTGCATGCTCCGTCTTAACCCGCCCCGCGCAGACGACAGTCCATCGCTACCGAAACGACTGCCGTATCGGGAAATGTGAAGCGTAATTCATCCCGGGCACTGACCGGCCTCGGCTTTCGTGCATCGCTGCTGCTTGCTGTGCCGGCAAGGCCGCCCGGCGCTTGTTCATCAGGTGCTCCTGATGGGCGGCTGACGGAGATAAGCGCGCCGCGATGGCAACTCAGGTCGGGAGGAACATAAACCGTCGCCGCCGCCGCATATCGTGCGCGCGGCCTTTTCCAAGCGGGTCGCATGGCAATGCGGCACCTGTGCGGGCGGCGCCCATTGTTGTCGGCCCAACGGCGCTCGCGGCCGGAAAACGAGCGTGTCCTTGGCGAGGACGCAAATGCTGTCCTAGCCGCTCATCCGCCAAGCCCTACCTTGGGTCCGGGCTAAACCACATTCCTCACCGCCCTCGCTTTTCGGACACGTCTGATGCGCCGGCGGCTTCGAGGATCAACTGCGTGATTTCGTCGGGATGAGAAATCAGCGCCAGATGGCCGGCCTTCACTTCGATCGTCTTGGCACCCATGCGCTTGGCCATGAATCGTTCGAGATCGGGATCGATTGTGCGATCTTCCGTCGAAACGGCATAGTAGCCCGGCTTCGTCCGCCAGGCCGCCTGCGTGGTCTTGCCCAAGAGCAGCTCCTTGTGGAACGGTTCCTGGACCGCATAAAGTATCCTTGCCTTTGCTTCCGGCAGATCGCCCGCGAAATCGCGCAGGAACGCAGCCTCGCCAAGGCGCCCTTCGTCGCCGTCGAAGACAATCCCGGCGGTTGCGGGCGGCGTCGGATACCTCTTCGCCAAAGCCGTGTAATCTTCGCCGGCATCGGGTGCTCGTGCGGCCACATAGACCAGCGCCGAAACATTTGGATGCATGCCCGCCTCGGTAACGATCATCCCGGAAAAGGAATGCCCGACCAGGACTGTCGGACCATCCTGCCGCGCCAGCACGCGCTCCGCCGAAGCGACCGCTTCAGGCAATGTCGTCAAAGGATTCTGCACGGCCGTGGCGTTCAGCCCTGCCGCCTGCAATCGCCCGATCACCTCCGACCAGCATGATCCATCAGCGAACAACCCGTGGACGAGGACGACATTGCGCGCCTTCACGGGCGCGGCAAGCGCCGCCATGGCGCGGTTGGGTATCAACGACGCCGCGGCGGTGGAAACCAATGCTGTTGTGAATGCGCGCCGGGTTATCATGGATGCGGGCTCCCTTGAGGTTGCGAAGCGGTTGAGGCGCGAATATCGCCGGGCGCGCCGTGGCAGTGCTTTGCCGGCACTTCGACCATCACGTCCGCTACGCCGCGCGTCACGAGTTCGCCCCTCCTCCCTGCGAGTCGGTCTTGAAATAGTCGGCCCGCTCGAACGGCTCGTTTAGGACGCAGCATTGCCACCAATAAGGGCGAAGCTCCGTCTCTATCGCCGCAGTGAGCAGATCATGTATCGTCTGAGCCATGGCGCGCTGGACGTCTGCGGGTCGCGGATTGGTGGTCATCAGTCTGGCAACCAGAATCTCACCGTCCGGATCGTCGCCCGCAAGGTGCGTTGCGGTGACGTGTACCCGGCTTTTGAAATCATCGAGCTTGCCATGACCTTCATCGGCGAGGCGGTGGTGGATGGCCGCGAACACGCTGCGGAAATCCAGCGCGGCTGCCAGCCGCGGCGTCGCCTCAATGCTGATATGGGGCATAAGCGATCCTCCAAAGGCGATGTGGTTCAACGAGCTTCATAATCAAGATACCCTTCCCGCCAGTCGCGAGCGTTCACTGCTCGACTTTGGCGACGCCCATCTGCGAGAGAAGCGTCAGATTGTCCTCAATGTGCCAATTGTCAGTGATGCGACCGTTGGAGACCTTGATGAGATCGGTCGCGATGAAATCAATCGCCTGGCCCTTGCCCTTGACCTGCCCGAAACTGCCCGTGAAATGACCTGTGAATTCCATGTGTACGGTCACATAGTCGCCGGCCACGACCATCTTCCGGACTTCGACGCTCAAATCGGGAACCGCCGCGCGGAACCGTTTCGAGGCGAATGCCGGGCCTTGCGGTCCCTGAGGTCGCCCCGGCGGAAGCGTATGATCTGTGAAGTCGGGCGCGATCGCGGCCTTCAGCAAGGCTTCGTCACCGGTGTTCCAGAACTGATAAAAGGCGTTTGTCGCGTCGATCGCGGCATCCCGCTGCGCCGCTGGCATCGATGTGACGACGACAAGGTCGTCGATCTTCACTTCCTTTGCCAGCGCAGGTGCCGAAAGCATCGTCCCGGCAAGAGCGATGACCACGAGAAACTTATGCATGACGTTGCTCCTGCCGGGTTGGGGATGCGGCATCATTCTCCCGGAAAACCAGTTCGAGCAGGATGCCTGTGGGGGTTCGTACGAACAGCCGCCGCTCACCGAGCTCGGGCAATTCCATTTGCGAATACGAGACGTGGAGAGCCTTGAGCTTGCGACGATAGGCGTCGTAATCGGTCAGCCGAAAGCCGACATGATCGATCGCCTCGCCGCCGCGATCGATTTGACCACCGTCGCCTGGAATAAGATGCACGACAGGCGCGTCCCCGGCGTAGAGCCAGTAACCGGGAAAGGAAAAATCTGGGCGATAGCCGGGCTTCAGATCCAGGACCGCTTCCAGAAAGGCACGCGTCCCCTCCGGATCGTGCGTGCGCAAGGTGGCATGGTCGAGCATGCCGGCCTCACGCGATCGTGCCGCCGCCATCGACCGTGACGGTCGTGCCGGTGACAAACGGATTGGTGGCGACGAACAGGATGGCCTGCGCGATATCGTCTGGTTGACCGACGCGGCGCGCGGGCAGGCTTCCGGCGGTGCGGACGAACATCGCCTTTCGGTCGGCCTCCCGCATGCCGCTCCAGAGCGGTGTGTCGATCAGGCCGGGTGAGACCGTATTGACGCGGACCGGCGCGCGTTCGAGTGCCAGTCCGCGGCCGAGCGCTTCCAGAGCGGCATTGATCGCGCCCTGCAGTACAGCGCCGGCGTTCGGGCGGTGCGCGAGAAAACCCGACACAAAGGTGATCGAGCCGCCGGCGACGACTTTCGCCGCCCGAGCGATGCGGTAGGCACCCCAGAATTTGCTGTCCATCGACGCTTTGGCGTCGTCGAGCGCCAGCCCGGCAACCGAACCGCTCCTGGTCGCGGCGGCCGCAATCACGACGTGATCGAACGGCTCCGCAGCGGCAAAGAACGCTTCGATCGCAGCGTTGTCGAGCAGGTCGAGCGCTACCGCCTCGCCGTCGGTTTCAGTGCTGACGGCATCGAGTCTTGGTCCGGGCCGGCCGGCAACGAACAGCTGTGCTCCGGCATGACCGAACGCTGCAGCGGTGGCGGCGCCGATGCCGCCACCCGCGCCCACGACAAGGACGCGTTTCCCTATAAGATCGAAAGACATGATGAGGCTCCTTGCCGCCAAATCTCAGGCCGCCGAACCGGGCAGGCCGCTAACCGTCGGAGCACCGCGATCATAGACGGGCGTGATCGCACGATGTTCGAGCGCCCATTTGGCGATCTCGTCCTTGCGGGCGAACCAGACGCCCGGCTTCGACTTGGCATAGGCCAGAAAGCGATCGAGTACGCGTACCCGATTGGCATGGCCCGAGATGCGGTCGTGCAGCGAAATAACCATCATGCGCCGACGATGGGCACCTTCCTCGTAGAGCTGATCGAACTCGTCCTTCAGCGCCTGCTCATAGGCGGCCGGATTCCAGCCGACGAAAGGAAAAGAGACAATGTCGTTCATATGCAGGGTGTACGGAACGGTGACAAAATCGCCGCCCTTCAGCTTGACGATGAAAGGCTCGTCCATGCTGGGTTCGTCGATATGGTATTTGAAACCGAGCGACTGAAGAATATCGAGGGTGTGAGGCGAATTGCGCATCCAATAGGCGTTCCAGCCGATCGGCTGCTGACCGGTCGCTTTCAGGATTGCCTCGACGCCGTTGGTGATGAAGCGACGCTCGGCATCGGGATCGAGGGCGTAGCTGTTTTGCCAGGTTTGGCCATGGGCTGCGGCCTCATGCCCGCGCTTGACGATTTCGCGGGCAAGATCGGGAGCTTTCTCGACCGCCTGGCCAACCATGAATGAACTGAGCTTGACCTGATGCTTGTCCATCAGGTCAAGGATGCGTGGGACGCCTTCATAAATTCCGTACTGGAAAAAGGCATTGGTCGGCAGATCCGGCAAGCCCTTCTCGATCGGCTCGGGGACGACACCGCCCGCACCGGAGATCGACTGACCGCCAGCTTCGAACATCAGCGAGAAGCTGACGGCAAGGCGGGCGTTGTTGGGCCAGAAAGGTTCAGTTGCCGACATGATGAACTCCTTTGCATTGAGAGCGGATGAGAGGGAGGCCGCCGCCGCTGTAGCAAGGCCGCTGCCCAGCAGCGTCCGGCGGGTGAGTGGGAAAGCTGGATCTGTCATATCGACGAAATAGACCATTGCCTCACGCGTGATAATCGTGCGAGCAAGCGAGTCTTATTTGCATTCAAGTTGATAATTCGATGCTTGACGATCTGAACGAATTGAAGACTTTCCGTGCGATTCTGGCCGAAGGCAGCCTTTCGGGCGCGGCTCGCCGTCTGGGCGTCACATTGGCGGTGGTCAGCAAGCGGCTGACCACGCTCGAGGCCCGTGCGGGTGTGAGCCTGATCCATCGGACCACCCGGGCTCTCAGCGCAACAGAAGAAGGCAAGCGCTTGCTGATCGACATTGAACACGCGCTCGACGCGATCGAAAGTGGTGAGAAGCGCCTGGCCGGCGGACGTGACGAGCCGACTGGCACTTTGCGGGTCAGTGCTCCGGTCTCTTTTGGTCGGCGGCATGTCGCGCCGGTGCTCGGTGAGCTCGCCCGACGCCATCCTCGACTTGGGATATCGCTCCAGCTCGATGATCGGTTGGCCGATCTCGTCAGCGACGGCCTCGACCTTGCCGTTCGCATCGGCGCACTTGCCGACAGTTCTTCGATGATGCGCAAGCTTTCCGACAACCATCGCATCCTGGTCGCGGCGCCGTCATATCTCGATCGCGCAGGTCGCCCCGCGACACCGGCTGACGCAGCACGGCACGACTTTATTCGATATGGAAACGCGTTTGAACCTTGGCGTCTCGAACGAGCGGACGGCGCGACGGCCACCCTGTCCGCATCGGCACGGCTGCGGGTCGACAATGGTGATGCCGTGCGCGATTGGGCGCTCGCCGGACTTGGGATCGTTCTCAAATCCGAGATCGACATCGCGGAGGACCTTGCAATTGGCCTGCTCGAACGCGTGCTTCCCGAATGGCATTGCGGGCAGGCACCGATCGTTGCGCTGTTCCCCAGTGCGCAGCATTTGCCCTTGAAGACTCGCGTTTTGCTGGACGAACTCGCCGCCCATGTCGCCGCGGTGCTGCGTGCGGGTCGGAATCGTCGTCAGACACATGAAGCGCCCGCTTGAACCCGGGCATCCGCTCCACGCCACGCGCTGGCATCATGGAGCCAAGCGTCGATATGTCTGCCCCGAAAAACGCAGCGGTCGGGTCGCGAATTCCATCTGTGAACACATTGCGCGGAATGCGCGGACGCCGCCTGATGCGACGACACGCACAGCAGCGATCCTCAACCCCGCCGAAATAGCCTGTCGCAATCGGCCGCACGCTCGGAACACTCTCGCGCATTCAGACATGCTCGCTCATCCACCGGGTGATCAGTGCGACGACAGACTGTTCTATTCCATAATAGCCATGGGGCGTGAGGGAGCCGCAAGCGTCGTTCGAGCGCTGCTCACCACCATCGACCATCCGAACCTGCACGTCTGGAGAATGGATCATGGCCCGTGCGATCCGATCCGCGTTCTGAGGCGGCGCAACCGGGCATGCATCGGCCTGATTGGCAACAACCAGCGCCGGAACTCGAACATCGCGTGGGTCCGCGTCGAAAACGGTCTCATGGCTGCCGCCGAGCACTGAAACGGACTCTGTCAGCACGACACCCGCGATCGAACCGGCGCGCGCATGAGCCGCACCATTCATCGCCGCGATCGACCCCTGGCTCGTGCCGAGAAGATAGACGGGGCGCGCTGCCCGATCATGCGCGAAGGCAACGAGCCGCGCGACGATGTCGGCATAGACAGGCGAACTCCGATCTCCGCGCAGATTTGCGCGATCGATGGTGTCGGGGATAATGACGGCATAGCCATGAGCGACCCATAGTCGCCGAGTCCGAACGACGAAATTGTCGCCGTGACGCACATCACCATCGGCCGTCAATCCGAGCTCGCCTGCCCCGCCGGGCAGCATGACGATGGTCCCCCGGGGCTCGGCAGGGGCTGCGTAGAGAAGATTTTGGATCGCGCGCCCGGGCAAGGGGAGATGATATACTTGTTCGCTGGGAACGGCGATCGAATCCGGGGTCAATGTCCGATCCGAACGGCCGCCTGAAAATGCCAGAGCGGTGGTCGCAACAGCCACGACCAGCCCGGAGGCGATCATCAAGCGCACAAGTATTTTTTGCATCGGAATTCCTTGCAGCAGGAGACGGCTTTCAATCGCCCCCGACAAAACGTCGTCGCCGGCTTCACACGGCAAAATATTGCCCGGGTGAGGTGCCCCTCCCTCCCCGCTCCGCTCGATAAAAGCCGGCCGCGAGCGCGTTTTTTCGGAGCGCTTGCATGCTGTGGATGGTGCAGCACAGCAAACAGAACGCTCGATTCGTATATTGCATCTGAAATCGCCGCAAGCGCTGCTGGCGATGACATGGTCGCAGCAAGCTGCCTTTCCTTGATCAAGCACCGTCTAAATACAGGAATATTTACGTGTTATTTCAACTATATATAGCCAGATTCCACTTAGTTCCTCAACTGTAATTTGACACTGACTTGCCCTTCTTGCCCATAGTCACGATGCACCGGACTCAACATATTTAGCCCATGCAAGCGAGCGAGCCGCATCTCCCCAGCCATCGAACAGCCCGGCGGGCGAGCGTGCCGGGGGCGTTTCCTGCCCCGGCAAACATGAGGCAATCAGTTCGAACATTGTGCCAGCCGGAACGGCAATATTCCACCAATCTACCATCAGATTTATATAGGAGATCGTTGCCATGAAAGGGTCTGACCTTCTTATCGCCGCCCTCGAAAATGAGGGAGTGGAGCGCATTTTCGGCATTCCAGGAGAAGAGAACCTGGACGTCGTCGAGTCTCTTCGGAAGTCATCCATCAAACTCGTCGTGACTCGCCACGAACAGGCTGCCGCCTTCATGGCTGCCACATATGGAAGGCTCACCGGAAAGCCCGGCGTTTGCCTGACCACGCTCGGGCCCGGCGCGTTGAACCTCACGACTGGGGCCGCCTACGCGTTGCTCGGGGCGATGCCGATGATCATGATCACGGGTCAGAAAGGAATATTATCGTCTCGGCAGGCACGCTTTCAGATCGTGGACGTCGTTGCCGCGATGAAGCCTCTCACTAAGCTTTCGCGCCAGATCGTCTCCCCCATGTCGATCCCGACACTTGTCCGCGAAGCGTTTCGCGTCGCGCAGGAGGAGCGTCCGGGGCCTGTACATCTGGAACTTCCCGAGGACATTGCCGCCGAGGAATGCGCTGACGTCAGCTTGGTTCCTCCCCATCCCGTGGAGCTTTCGCAAGCGAGTACGAGCGCCCTTGATCGCGCCGCGGCGATCATCATGCAGGCTCAACGTCCGCTGCTCATGCTGGGGGCGGCGGCTTCCCGGCCAAGATCGACACCCGATCTTGCCGAGTTCGTATTGCGAATCCAAATTCCCTATTTCACGACCCAGATGGGCAAGGGCACCGTACCCGGGGGAACCAATCTCTACATGGGAACGGCAGCGCTTTCCGAGCGCGACTATATACACGAGGCGATAGAACGAGCCGATCTCATCGTCACCATAGGTCATGATACGGTCGAGAAGCCGCCGTTCATCATGGGCCCGGATGGACCACAGGTCATTCATGTCGGATATCAGCCCGCCACCGTCGAGCAGGTCTATTTTCCCCAGACCGAGGTGGTTGGTGATCTCGGCTTGTCGCTGAGGCTGTTGGCGGATCGCGTCGAAGGGAAAATTGCCAATGCGCAAGCTCTTCTGCCCATGCGCGAAAACATTCTGAGCCGCGTTGCCGCCGGGGCCACCGACGAACGCTTCACGCCGCAACGTCTGGTGCATGACGTGCGCGAAGTCATGCCGCCGGACGGCATCCTGGCTCTCGACAACGGGATGTATAAGATCTGGTTTGCTCGAAACTATCGAACGCAGATGGCGAATACGATATTGCTCGATAACGCCCTGGCCACCATGGGGGCCGGCCTGCCGTCTGCGATGATGGCCGCCATGCTTTACCCCGAACGCCGCGTCATGGCCATTTGCGGCGACGGCGGCTTCATGATGAACAGCCAGGAGCTGGAAACGGCTGTCAGGCTCAAACTCAACCTCGTCGTGCTGATCATCGAGGATCACGCCTTCGGCATGATCCGCTGGAAGCAAGCGGTCGACGCGTTTCCCGATTTCGGCATGACCTTTGGAAACCCGGATTTCGTGAAATATGCCGAGGCCTATGGGGCAAAAGCATCCCGGATCGGGGCAGTCGCTGAAATACAACCCACTCTCGAAAAAGCGTTCTCCGCCGGCGGCGTGCATCTCGTCATCGTGCCGATCGACTATTCGGAAAATAAGCGCGTTCTGGTTGATGAATTGCGTGAACGACTGACCGCCAGGAAGGGAATGTGACGGTGTCGCGAATGATGCCGGTCGTGCAGGCCTTCAACCGCTCGGTCATTGCAGAAATCGCGCTCGACGACGCCCAGGCGTTGGAAATCAAGCTCGCTTCAGCGTTGCGAATGACGCGGGACCGCGATGCGTGGCTGAAACCGCATCAACGTAGCGCCATCCTACTGCGCACTGCGGGCCTGCTGGAGACCCGACAGGCGCATTTCGCCACGCTCATCGCCATGGAAGGCGGCAAGCCGATTGCGGATGCGGCGGTCGAAGTGCTTCGGGCGATCGATGGCTTGCGCAATGCAGCGGATGAACTGAGGCATTTCGCCGGCCGGGAAATCCCGATGGGCTTGACGTCTGCCAGCGAGGGACGTTGGGCGTTCACGACGAAAGAGCCGATTGGGGTGGTGGCGGCCATCTCGGCCTTCAATCATCCACTAAACCTGATCGTTCATCAGGTGGCTCCTGCCGTCGCCGTTGGCTGCCCGGTCATCATCAAGCCGGCCACGGCAACACCATTGTCGTGCCTCGAACTGGTTGCCCTGTTCCGCGAGGCGGGCCTCGATGAGCCCTGGTGTCAGACCTTTGTCACCGACGACAACGCACTCGCGGAACGCCTCGCAACGGATCCGCGCGTGTCCTTTTTGAGCTTTATCGGATCGGCCCGCGTCGGCTGGCAATTGCGCAGCAAACTGCCGCCGGGGACGCGCTGCGCGCTGGAGCATGGTGGCGCGGCACCTGTCATCGTCGATCGCAGCGCGAATCTCGACAAGATCATCAAACCGATTGCCAAGGGCGGCTATTATCACGCCGGCCAAGTCTGCGTTTCAACACAGCGGATCTTCGTTCATACGGACATCTTGGCGGATTTCGTGGATAAGTTTGCCACGCATGTGCAATCTTTGCGCGTCGGCGATCCCCTCCTGCCGGAGACCGAGGTCGGCCCCCTGATCACCGCTCGAGAAGCAGATCGGGTGACATCGTGGATCGGCGAAGCGGCATCCGCTGGCGCGCGCGTGATCGGCGGAGGTTCTCTGTCGGAAACGACGCTCATCCCCGCCATCCTGCTCGACCCGCCCGGCGACGTGAAACTATCTCAGCTCGAGGTTTTCGGCCCTGTCACTTGCGTCTACGGCTTCCAGGAGATCGGGCAGGCGATCGAAACCGCCAATTCCTTGCCCTTTGCCTTTCAAGCCAGCGTGTTTTCGACTGACATTGGCCCCGCGATGCAGGCGGCACATCGTCTCGATGCCTCTGCGGTCATGATCAATGATCACACTGCATTTCGCACCGATTGGATGCCGTTCGCGGGGCGGCGCCAGTCCGGTTACGGCATCGGCGGGATACCATGGTCGATGCGGGAAATGTCACAGGACAAGATGATCGTCCTGATGCACGACGACTGAAGCTACCGCGAGAAGCCGAATTCCGCCCGGCACGAACATGTTCAGCTGAATACCGGACGACCTGCTTGAACAGGGGCAGAGCGATCGCGTGCGCGCGATGGACACCACCGACCCCGAAAACCCCGGAAGAAATATGCCATGATCAGCATCATCATGTTCGCGTTGCTTCCCATATTCTTCATCTTATCCCTGGGATTTACCGCCGGAAAGCTCAACATCGTCAACAACGCCCATGCGGGCGAACTGAACACCGTTCTCATGAACTATGCTTTGCCGGCCGCTCTTTTCATTGCGACAACCTCGGCAACCCGGGAGGAGATATTCGAGCAATGGCCGGTACTGGTCATTGTCGGCGGCGCGATGATGTCGGTCTATGCCCTCTGGTATCTGATCGCCTTTGGTTTTCTGAGGCGCGTCAGCAGTGATGCGGCCCTGCAGGCGTTGACCGTTGCCTTACCCAACGCAGCGGCAGTGGGCCTGCCCGTTGTCTCCGCCCTGCTCGGGCCCGGCCATGCTGTTCCGGTGGCCATGGTAATTGCGACGGGCACGTTGCTCCCATCACCTTTGACCCTGGCCTTGCTCGAGCTTTCGGTGGCCCGCGCCCCGACAGCGAATGGCGGGGCCGCACTGCGTTTCCTGCGGGCGATATCCCGGCCACTGGCAAAACCGATCATGCTGGCACCAGTGGCTGGTACCGTGCTTTCCTTGCTTGCCTGGCGCCTTCCTCCGCTTGCGGAAGCCTTGTTGCAGCCGCTTGGCGCTGCGGCAGGCGGCCTGGCACTCTTCATTACAGGCCTATTGTTGTCCGGCCAGCGGTTCCAACTGAGCTGGAGTGTCGTTGCAGCAACCACTGCGGCGAACATCCTTCGGCCCGTTCTCGCACTCGGCATCGCCGCACTGTTGCCTGTGCCCGAGACGACCGCAAAGATGGCCATAATGTTCTCTGCATTTCCATCAGGTTTCTATGGCGTTCTGTTCGGTGCCAATTATGGCCTGAACACGAAGGAAGTGAACTCGACGGTTATCGCCAGCACCGTCTCCTCCGCCATCACCTTATCTTTGACGATCGCATGGCTCTATGGCTGATGGGATCCGGCAAGCACCTCACGGGTCACGAAGTCGCGGATTGGCCAGCCATTGGCGTCTATCGGTTATTCTGGTCGGACCCGACGCAGATTTACCCCAGCGCAGCGACAGTGTCGTTCATCGCTTTTAACAGCGACAACGCAGCCTATCCCCACTCGCGCGCCCGGCGGTTCCGCGGTTTTCGAGACGTTGGCGCTCCGGATCACCACAGAGGAGCAATTCCGCCACCTGCAAAGGCTCGGCCTTGGCGTTGCCAGCTTCAGATTTTTCCTCGGCCACACCGTCGCCGATCAGACACATGCGCGCGAAGTCTGGGACCCTATCGAAGCGCTCAGGTTAATGTTCGACGAATGGGCGTGGATGGCACACCCCACGCGTTTGGCCGGTCCCGCTGATGTCGGTTGAAGGCGGCGAGGCGAATATATTGCCATTTGCGCCGACGGCTGCCGCGATGCCGCGCCGACCATCTTCGTTGAATGTCGATTTAGCAGGACCCGTCAGATATCGGTGAACGCTGTTATCGAGTAGTGCCAATCCGTACGGCTTCGATCAGAGGCGACCAGATTGCAGTCTCGCGGGCAGGCGGATCGGCGTGGATCCTGCTGCAGTTGCTGGGTCGCAGGCGGAGTACATTTTTTGCTCCTTAGATCATCATTTATATCCCCACAGTCCCCAGCTGCTGTTTGCCTATTGCCAAGCTCCTGAAGCGATGAGCACCCACTACCGGTTTGCGGGATGAGCGGAGGGGGCGATGAGTCGGGTTAAATCCTGGTTGTTGGGTTCTGTGGGCGCTGCCGGCATCGTGGCGTGCAGTGCGCTGGCTCAGGAAACGACGACTTATTCCTATGATGGTCTAGGCCGATTGAAGGGGGCGACGATCACGGGCGGAACCAACAACGGTCGCGTGACGGGAACCTGTTTCGACGCCGCCGGTAATCGCACGCGCTACGACGTGGCGACAAGTTCGCCAGCCGTCTGCCCAAGCCCTACACCAACTCCGTCACCTTGAACCTTCAAGCCACGAGCAGAGAGGGTTGGCCTGCTCAGTTAGGAAAGGTTCGTCGAAAACTTTTCCGGGATTCTCAGATTTCTCGAGAGCGAAATGCCTGTGAGGAACTAATGCGCAAGTTTCTACCGATCATTTTCATCATCCTGGCAGGGCCTGTGTCCGCCCAGACGGTTCAGGTAAGCATTCCGCCGCCGATACCTTATCAAACCGAGGATGAGAATGGCATAGATCCGGTAACGCTCCGAATGGCGAGCCCTGGTCCGAGCCTTGCTATCGGATCTGGTGCGGGTGAGATGAAAATGGCGTTCAGTGGCGAATTTCCGATGTACGGCAATAACCTGCTTGGTCGTCTCAACTTTGATCTGCTGGACGTGTCGTTCACGGTCTCGTTCGATGGAAAATCGGAGGATCTGTATCCCACAACCGGACAGATCAATCTGAATGAGGACAGCATGGTCGGCGCCCGGGGTGGTACGTTGACCTTCTCAGACGCAACAAAATCAGCAGTTTATATTTCTGGCGATGGCACTCGCATCGATTTTAAGTACTCACTCGTGTACGGTCCGATATTTGGCGGAACAGGTTACGGTCTCTACCTTGGTGGACCCGTGTCTGGAGTCGCCACTAAGATAGCTTATCCCAGTGGAAATGTTATCGACATAAATTATACATTGGGTTTTGCATCATCATATCCTTCTAATTGTAACATTGGTAGTGAATGCAGCACATTGTATGACGCCTACAGAATAAAGTCATTACAGACGAGCTTTGGATATCAGGCAAAATTTGAATATCATAATAGCACCGACATGTGGCTTTTGAAGAAGGCCTATTGGATCAACGAGGCGACCAAATATTGTAGCCTGGCTGTCGACTCCTGTGGCTACGGTACCATCCTTCCGTCGATCAAGAACGAGCCCAGGACGTCGAATGACATCCAGGATGCGCTCGGCGGCACCTACTCATTTTCATATAATGTCGCTGGCGACAACGATTGGGTGATGCTTAGCGCGAGGACGCCGGTGAGTTCCTCTGCCTTGTTAAGCAGAGACTCGGTCTGGAACGAGACATCGTCCGCCCCATTCCATGTCACCAAAAACGGCCAGACCTGGACCTATCAGCGATTGGAGACCGACAACTTGTATCCGACATATGATTTCGTCAAAAATAAGATTACCGATCCGCTAGGAAACGTCACCACTATTGAGGGAAGTTATCGCCGGCACCTGATCACCAAGGTTACCGATTCTCTTGGGCACGCGATCTCTTACGAATATGACAATTACAAGCGCATCACAAAGGTGACCCTGCCCGAAGGCAATTATGTTTCCTACACCTATGATGGTCGGGGCAATGTTACTCAAAAGACGGTTCTCCCCAAGCCGGGGTCGGGGTTGGCGGCGCTAACCGAAAGCGCCATTTATCCAGCAACATGCGGCAACGTTTTCACCTGCAACAAGCCTACAAGCATGACTAATCCCAAGGGTAACGTGACAAGCTATTCCTATGACGTTGTCCATGGCGGGCTCCTGATGGAAACGTTCCCGGCCGTAAGTGGCGTGTCCCCCGTAAAGCGCTACTCATACACGCAGCGCTATGCCTGGATTAAGGATAGTACTGGCGCGTATGTACGCGCGGCACATCCCATCTGGCTTCTTGCCGATGTGAAGACCTGTAAGACCAGCGCGACAGCCGGAAGCTCGTGCGCTGGCGGAGCATTGGATGAGGTGGTCACCAGTTATGACTATGGTGCGGATAGTGGCCCTAATAATCTTCTTTTGCGAGGAACGACGGTCAGCAATGGCGGCGTCTCCTTGCGGGCCTGTTACGGTTACGACGAAATGGGCCGAAAGATCAGCGAGACGGCGCCGCGTGCCGGGCTGGCAAGCTGCCCATGATCTATGCGGTTGCTATGAAAATTCACAATCCTCCTGGGAGCTTGGGAATGATCAGACGAATTGTCGTCTTGGCGATCGCGTTTTGTTTCACAGCGGCGCTGGGGGCGTCCGGCGCGCGCGCGCAAGCCAGCTCGTCAGATTTTACGGTCGGTTATCGTTATGACCTCAATGGAAGAGCCACAGGCACCATAAGCCCTGATCCCGATGGGGCAGGTCCACTGCATTTTGCAGCGACGCGGACTACTTATGACAGTGCGGGGCGCCCGACGCGGGTGGAGAATGGCGAACTGGCGAGCTGGCAGTCCGAAGCGGTGGCGCCCGAAACATGGCCTGGCTTCACTCTGTTTAGCCAAGTCGATACGACTTATGATCTGATTGATCACAAGCTTAAAGAGACCGTATCGTCGGGTGGAACGGTCTATCGGGTCACGCAATACAGCTATGATTCGGCCGGTCGGCTTGAATGCACTGCTGTACGCATGAATCCGGCCACCTGGAGCGCTTTGCCAGCTTCGGCATGTAATCTCACGACCACCGGCAGCATTTATGGTCCGGACCGCATCACCCGGAATGTCTACGATGCTGCGGGACAGTTGCTCAAGCTGACCAAAGCCTACGGCCAGACCATTGCAAACGGGTTGCCGCAGCTCCAGCAGGACTACGTCACTTATGCTTACACACCCAACGGGAAGCAGGCGAGTGTCAAGGATGCCAACGGCAACTTGGCGGGCTATACTTATGATGCTTTCGACCGGCTGGTCGCTTGGTCGTTCCCGTCGAAAACCGTAATCGGAAGCTCAGCATCATGCACTGTCGGAACGATCGCTGAGACGACCGACACGTTTGGAGCGGTTGTGACGGGTCCATCAGAAACGCGGACCGCCGGCAACGATTGCGAGAAATATGCTTACGATCGCGGCGGCAACCGCGCCAAGCTGATGAAGCGCGATGGCAATGTTATCCGCTACGCCTATGATGCGCTCAGCCGTAATATGATAAAGGATATCCCGGGCTCGACCGTGGCTGATGTTTACTACGGCTATGACCGGGACTGTCAGGAATTTTGTGCGTGAGGTCATATAGATGGAAGAGAAAGGACCATCGATATGGCAATCGACAAGGACGTTTTGGACCAGCTTCTGGCTGGTCGTGACCCGCAGGAACTGTTTGCC
>NZ_JBOHHW010000037.1:0-54049 GCF_050725575.1 Sphingomonas sp.
GATCGTCGCCGATGCCGAAGGCGTGGCGGTGGCCGATGGCTATGTCGTGGTGTCGAGCCAGGGTGACAACGCCTATGCGGTCTATCGCCTGTCGGACGAGGCCTATGTCGGGCGTTTCCGCATCGCGGCGGGCACCTTTGGATCGACCGAGGAAACCGACGGGATCGAGATCGCCGCGGGCGATTTCGGCCCGGCCTATCCCGACGGCATCATGGTCGCGCAGGACGGCATGAACGCGACGCGCGCGCAGAATTTCAAGCTGGTGCGCTGGGGCGAGATCAAGGCGGCGCTGGGGCTCTGATCCGCCATTGCGTGAGTGTGGAAGAGGGCATAGCCTTGCCGCATTCTTGCAGGAGATCGGGCGATGCGCGGTGGAACGATAGCGATCTTTGGCGCGACCCTGGTCCTGGCGGCGACGACCGGCGCCAATGCGGGCGGGCAGACCGCCCCCGCCGCATCGACCCCACCGGCAGCGGCGAGCGTACCGGTCGATCCGGGGGCGATCGTGGCCGGGCGCAAGGCGGCGTTCCTGCTCTCCGCGGCCAGTTTCGGCGGCATGAAGGCCGTGATCGACAGCGGCGGCGATGTCGCCGGCCAGGCCTTTGCGGCGCGGTCGCTGGCCAATTGGGCAAAGGCGCTGCCCGCGATGTTCCCGCCAGGCAGCAATGTCGCGCCGACCGAGGCACTGCCCAATGTGTGGACCGACCGCGCCGGGTTCGACGCGAAGGCGGCGGCCTATGCCGAGGCTGCCGGCAAGCTCGCGGCACTGGCCAAGGCGGGCGACAAGCCCGGCTTCGCGGCGCAATGGGGCGAGGTGCGCAAGACCTGTGGCGGATGCCATGAGGTGTACCGCAAGGAAGACAAGAAGGGTTGAGGCGGCCGGTTTTGGACATGCGACCGTCTTGCGCATGATCTCCCGGGTCGCGGCATCGCTGGGCGTGATGGCGATGGTCGCGTCGTGCAGCCCTGAGCCGGCAGCACAGCCGGTTGCGTCACCCGATGCCGCGTTCAGCGCGTCCGACCCGAAATGCCGGTTGTGGATGCCAAGATGGGAGATTGCGCCAGCGGCCATCGCCGCAGCGTCGGCAGAGGCGGCGGAGATCAAGCGCGTCGTAAACCGGGTTAGGCTGGATGCCGGCAATCGCCTCCTATGGAACAAGGCGCCGGTGGACAAGCTTGGCCTGTGGCAGTTTCTGGACAAGGCGAAAGGGGTTGCGCCACAGCCATTCGTGATCGTGCAAGCGGACCGTCGCGCAACATGCGGTGCGCTGCGCACCCTGATCGCCGATACGGAACAAGCCTCGAACTGTTCCTGGACTTTCTGCGGGTTCGAATGGGCGGATATACCGGTCGATCCGAAGCGGGGCGCGGATGTTTCTCTCCCGATGTACCCGCTGTAAGGCCAGGACAGCCGGGTGGGCCTAAGTCCGGGGCGGACGCCAATCCCCTTGTCCGGCATCGAGAAAAGATTGCGGTCTGTGCCGGAGCAGCGCCGCGGCCATGCAAATGCGCCACAAGCCGAACGGCACCAGCGAGGCGCCCAATATCCGGTACAGCAGCGGGTCGACATGCGGCACCGCCCATATTCCGAGCGCCACCAGCGCGAGCCCGGCCATGATATTCAGCGCGCTGCCGCCGATCCACTGAAGCTGCACCGACCGGGCCGCGATGGTCAGAATCCGGTCGGTGATCGTGAGATCGAAATGGCTGGCCAGTGCGCCGAGCCAGACCAGCAGCGACGGGACGGCCGCCAGCCCGATCAGGATGAACGCAATGACGGTGATCACACCATTCATGAGAGATCGGCCTTTCGCTGTCGCGGCGGAAATTGTCGCTGGTTTCATCACGTCAAAGAGCGGGCCGACGGCCGATGAGCCGCCGGTTGGAGGACAGTGGGCGCAATCGCGGCGGGTTTGAATCGGGCGGGGCATCGCCGATGCGCCGCGCGGTCAGGGCGTCGGCGCGATCAATCGGCCTGGTTATGCCGATCGAAATTCCCAGCGACGGGAATTCCTGCGGGAATTTTATTGGAGCCGAACGGGAATTTTACCGGGTGCTCGCGGGCCTGTCGGGAATTGGCGGCGACCCTTCAGGGCGTATCGGGTTTCGTCCAGTGCCTGAGCACGGCAACGCCCCTGAAAATCCGCCATAAGCCGAACGGCACCAGAGCGGCGCCCAGGATGCGATGCAGCGGCGGGTCGAAGTGCAGCACCGCCCAGATCCCGAGCGCGGCGAGCGCCAGCCCGGCCACGACATTCACCACGCCGCCGCTGATCCATTGCAGCGTCACGAGGCGGACCGCGACGGCCAGGATCGGACCGGCGATCCTGAGGTCGAAATAGCTGGCCAGCGCGCCGAGCCCGACCAGCAGCAACGGGACGACCGCCAGTCCGATCAGGATGAACGCCATGACGGTGATCACCGTGTCGAGCAGCGGGTTCATGAGCGGTGGCCTTTCGGTGTTGCGGCGGAAAGCCGGCCATAAACTGTGCTATGGCGCGAAAACGGGCGATGGTCATTGGGTCTCGTCATGTCAAAGCGCGGGCCGGTGGTCAGGGAAACGTCGGATGGAGTGACCCTGCGCGCAATTGCCACGGGGTTGAATCCTATGGGCGGCCCATGGCCGACGCCGCGCATCGTACGACCGGGGCGGGGGAGATATGGGACACCGGTTGTGTCGTATCTCCGGGGTCGGGGCGGGCAGGTCTTGTTGGTGAGGGGCCGGATATCGGCGACCGGCCGGCTTGAATAAGCCACAAGAAAAGCGCATCAATATCAATCTGTTAGTTGGATGTTGGACGTGTCCCATATCTCGGCCGGGGAGATATTGCGCGCCTTTCAGCGCCGTCCGGGCATAGGCCGGCATGAACGATCCGTGCGCCGGGATGGACGCCGGTCCCGGGCGGGGAAGGGCGGTTTCGCGACCCGGTGAATCGACAACGCCGTCGACTGGCGACCCGCACTCCGATTCCTGCTTGCGCAGGAATGGCGGTAATGGGTTAATCAATGCCAGCCGATGGGAGCGGTTTCCCGCAACCGATACAGGAAGGGCGCACCGGTATGAGCGAACTGACCATCTGGACCCTGGACTGGGTTCCCGAAGGCCCGCGTGGTTTCGTGCGCGATCTCAGGCTGAGATGGGCGTGCGAGGAGGCCGGTCTCAACTATGCGATCGGCACGATCCCGTTCGATGGCCGCGAGACCAATCATCTGGAGCATCAGCCATTCGGCCAGGTCCCGTATTTGCAGGACGAGGGCGTGGAGATGTTCGAAAGCGGCGCCGGCCTGTTGCATCTGGCCGGGAAGAGCGAGCGGCTGATGCCGCGCGACCCGGTCGGCAAAGCGCAGACATTGCAATGGACGATCGCCGCGCTCAACTCGGTCGAGATGGTCAGCGTGCCATGGTGGTTCCTGAAGATGTGCGGCGACAAGGATAATGGCCTGACCGGATGGCTGCGCCAGCGGCTCGACCATCTGGAGCGTGTGCTGGGCGAGCAGGAATGGCTCGCCGCCGGCCGCTTCACCATCGCGGACCTGCTGATGGCGGATGTGCTGCGCGTTTCGGATATCCGCGCGTTCGGCGACCGGCCGGCGACCGAAGCCTATGTGAAGCGCGTCACCGATCGTCCCGCGTTCAAAAAGGCGCAGGCCGACCAGATCGATCATTTCGAGGCGGCCGACCGGGAGCGGCAAGCAAGGGCGAGCTGACGCGCCGGTCACCGCCATTGCCGCACGCTGGATCGTTGCGGTGACCCGGATCGTTACGATGACAATGTCCGTTGTACCGAGTCTGGCCGCCCGATTGATGGAGATGCAGCATGGACCAGTTCACCGGCGGTTGCCTGTGCGGCGATGTGCGGATCGTGGCGACGGGCCTCCCGTACCGGGTTGGCCTGTGTCACTGTCTCGACTGCCGCAAGCATCATGGCGCGCTGTTCCAGGCGACCGCGATCTTCCCCGAGGATGCGGTGACGATCGACGGCGAGACGCGTGATTATGCCGGGCGGTTTTTCTGTCCCCGCTGCGGTTCGTCGGTGTTCGCGCGCAGTGGGGATGAGGTCGAGGTGGCGCTGGGCGCGCTGGATGCGCCGGACCAGTTGATGCCAAGCTATGAAAGCTGGACGGTCCGTCGCGAATCCTGGTTGCCGCCGTTTCCGTTTGCGCGGCGCTATGAGCGCGATCGCGAGGGTGCGGGGCGGTTCGAGGGATAGGCCGCACGACCGCTCAAGGCAGGGGACGACCTTGGCCGAAGGGCGAGTTGCAATGAAGCCGCGATGCGATATGCTCGCATCGGGAGGTCGACCCATGAGCCTGTTTCCACGCATTCAGAGCCCTTGCCCGTACAAGGGCAATCTGTCCGATATCATGGACGGCAGCCTGTGCCGGCTGTGCAAGCGCGAGGTGTTTGACCTGACCGCGCTGAGCGTCGGTGAGCGGCAGGCGCTGCTGAACGGCTGCGAGACGGAAATCTGCGTCAGCTATGCGGTGAGTGCGCGTTCGGTGCTTGCCGCCGCGGCGATGGGCGTTGGCCTGGCCGCCATGACCACGCCTGCGGTCGCGCAGCAGACGGAGCAGGCGGGACCGGTTGCCGCAGCGGCCGAAGACACGACCGAATATATGGACATCATTGTCGGTGGCTTGCGCGCGCCGAAGGATGCGCAATGGGTGAAGGACGAGCCGGTGAGCGACGCGCCGGCGCTTCCGGTCATTTATGACGACCCGGCGCCTGCGCCGGCGACGGATCGGGCGGTCATGACGCCGGCACCGGTGACGCCGGCCGCGTCCTGACTTCGGTCATTCCCTGCCAGTCGAGCAGGCCGGCGATCTGCGTCGCCGCGGCGATCGCCCAGGGATCGCCATCGCCGATCGCGAGCGCGATATGCGACGCATCGAAGCTCCCGAACGAGATATCGAAACTTTTCCACGACCCATCGACATAGGCGACCACCCAGCTGTGCGGCATGAACGCGTTTCTGGCCCCGTGATAGCGGGCGCGGGAATAGATCAGGCCGCTGGCGACACGCGCCGGGATGCCGGCGGCGCGGGCGAGGCCGGCGAGCAGGGTGGCGTCCTCGGTACAGTCGCCCGCCCGGCGGCGCCAGGATTGCAGCGCCGAATAATGGCCGTCGAAATCCACATCCTTCAGGCGGCGGCGCGCGAGCCGCTCAAGCTTCTTCATCTTGCCGATATCGTCCAGCGCGGATGTGGCGATGCCGCGAACGGCGCCGCGGAGTTCAGGCGCATCGCTTTCGATCCAGGCCGATGGCCGCCGCCAGCGTGCGAGGTCGGCCGGGTCGGTCGACAGGCCGGGGCCGCAGAAGGCGCAGATATCGAGCAGCAGCGCGGGCCCCTCGGCCGTTAGCCGTTGCTCACTAGTGTTGGGCAACACCGGGCGGAAGGTGGCGGGCAAGCCGAAGCGGTAGCGGATATGACCCTCCAGCGCGGCGGGCGAGATCGCATAGGGCGACGCGATCATTTGATGGCGCGTGGTCGGCACCGCCAGTTCCTGCGGTGAAATCGGTTGATCGGACCGTTGCAATATCACGCTGTTGCCGGGAAGTGGCTGTTCGGCGCGCACGATGCGGCCCTTGTCATCAAGCCGGATCGACCAGACCAGGCCGGGCAGTCCACCTCGCCAGGCCGACAGCATCAGATCGTTCTTGCTTGCCCCCTCGGTGCGTTGCCAGCGTGTGCCGGAGTCCGAACGAGGCGGTTTGTCGCCGGCCGCCAGCAACTGTTCCAGATAGAGGATCGACTGGCCGTCTTCGTCTGCGACCTCGGCGGCATTGTCGGGATCAGGCGTGCCTTTGTCGACGGCCGCGACGTCATGTTGAACCGTGACCTGATGGAGATGCCGCGTTTTGCCGTCCCCTGACTCGATCGACACCCGGACAATCCTGCCCTGGGCATCGAGCTCGCGCACGCTACGTATATGCGAGCGGGAGTCGTTATGCCCCTCGACGCGAAAGGCCATGTCCCGTTCCCGGATGATCCGGGTGGTTTTTGCATCACTCTCTTTTGTTTCATGCTGCCAGCCGATCAGCTGGCCGCGCTGATCGACGATACGGAACCACAGATCTTCCTGCGCGCCCGCAGCGACGGGCCAGAGCAGCATGATCGCCGCGCCCAGTGCGAAATTCAGTCGTGAGCGCATGGGGTGGATGGTTTTAAAGTGACGCCACCGTCCCTTCGCCGTCATTGCTGTGACGCCGACTGTTTCGGTCGCGGCTGACCGATGAAGATATAGATCAGCTCAAATGGATCCGTATCGCCCATCATGGTCTTTTCCGACGGGCGCCTGTCGCCGCAGGCGGTCAACAGCAGGGCCTCGGCGTTGCTGCCGGGCGCGACGCCGGCCCAGTCGGTCTTGACCTTGTCCATCGGCCTGCCGCTGATGTCGTAGAATTGCATGGCCAGGTTGCGTGAGCGGCGCGCCTCGCAATCGAATTCGGCCTGGGACGAAAAGATGATATTCTCCTTGCCTGCGATCGTGACGGCATAGGTCATGCCACGGACCAGTCGCTTGCCGACCCCGGAGAGCGACGCGCGGTCGAGCATCATGACAGAGCGGCGGCCCTCCTGGTCCGACAGGCTGGCAATGACCAGATCACGCACCTTGCCCGATGAAGCGGGGAGCCCTCCGGGCAAACATTGACCGAAGAAGGAGCGCATCGTCTCGACACCGGGGCGCAGGTCAATCGTCTGGCCATGCGGCGATGACGCCTTGTCCTGCACCCGGATCGCCATTGTTTTGGTATAGACCAGCCGGCTTGCCATCTCCGGCGCGAGCGGGCGGGTGAAGCTGACGCTATCACCGATCACTTCGGCATCGGTGCCGGGCAATGCCAATTTGCCGTCGAGTTCGACATAGGCCAGCGTCGGTCCGGCGGTCCAGGCGCGTGCGGTGTCGGGCGTGGTGATCAGGCTCGCGCTGATCGTCAGGCGACCGCTGAGGCAAAAGAAGATCGCTCTGCCCAACATGTCGTGATGCTGTTGCTGCACCATGAGATAGGGCTGCATCTTGTACGTCTCGATCGACGCCACGGTCGGCAGGGTACCATTATTGGCCAGGCCGAGGCGCAGGGCGATCTCGGGCGGAAGCCAGCCAATCTCGTTGGAGTCGATCGAGCTGGCGAGCGAGAAAAGCCGGGCGTCGACACCCATTTCGGCGAGATAGTCGATATTCTCCGCGCTTATCACTTGCACGGCCCATTCGGTGTCGCGGGTCGGCTTGCGGCCGCTGGAAAACTGATGAATGCCGAGCAGTCCGCTGCGTTCGTTGAGGAAACGGGCGACGCCGCCGGCATAGGCGTCGGTGCAGGCGCTGGCGCAGATCGCCTCCTGGCCCGGATGGCCGATATTGGTGTTGAACCGAAGCTCGCGGATGGCGCGGCCCAGCTCCATCCCCTGGCTCAGCAGCCCGCCGGGTGAATTGAAATAGATCGTCGCGGATGTGATGCCCTGTTTCTTCACAAAGGCGCGAAGGCGGGCGGCGGCGTTGTCATCAATCTCGCCGCTGGCGAGGATCGGGGTGGTGACGCCGAGCGTGTCGGCTTCGGCGCTGTTGAAATAGGCGTCGGTGATGACGCTGAAGGTCATCCGGTCGTCGCGCGCCGGCGCTGCGGTGGCGGGTGTGAGCGAGAGGGAAGCGGCGAGGATCAGGGCAATGTATCTGAGGAGTCGTTCGGCGAGTGTTGCCGACGATCGACTGTTGCTCATGACGCCGCCCCCAAGTTGCCGCCGCCCCGCTCCGGCGTTCCGGGAGTGGAACATAACGGGGTCGTAACTTTGCGTCCAGCGTTGCTGGTTGGGGCTTTGACAATCGGGTTGAGAAGTAGCGGGGCTGGCGTCGCGTGCTGGTGCGAAGGTGATCGATACAGGGTGTTTGCCGAATGACGCGGTCAAGCGAGCCATCGAATTCAGGGATACAGTAAGGCGTCACCGGACAATTGTGGACTGGCACCGTTATTCTGGTCGAGAAGCCCGGCCTAACCAGCCGGGCTTTTTGGTGATAGCGATGCGCCGCATTTCTACGGGGGTTCGATGTTTAAGCTCTATCATGTGATCGTCGCGGTGTGGATGCGGTTTTCCGTCATGTCGGACGGAGCAAAATATATGGCGGTGTTCCACCTCACCATAGATTTGCTGCTTCTGGCGGCTCTCGTTGCATTCGTCGTTGTGGGACTCACGCGCGATCCAAACGCTTTCGTGGTCTGGGTGCCGTTATTGAGCGTCGCGCTCTATTTCCGGTTTAAGCAGACAAAAGAGCGGTGGAAGCTGTAGCGCTGCTCGGGGTCACACACGTATGCACGTATATAGCCCCTCCCTCGAAAGGGAGGGGCCTTTGCCGATATTACTCCGCCGCGACACCAGCCTGCGAGAACATATCCCCGCCGGCGTCCCCGCCATTGGCATCCTCGTTCGCCGCCGGCCCGGCCTTGGCCTTTTGCCGCTTGTCGAAGCCGTCCCACACTTCGTTCCAGTTGCCGCGCGTCGCGGCCTTGGAATATTCCGTCGCGCGCTGTTCGAAGAAATTGGCGTGCTCCACGCCATTCAGCATCGGGGCGAGCCAGGGCAGGGGATGCTCATCGACCATGTAGATCGGCTTGAGGCCGAGCTGGCCGAGCCGCCAGTCGGCGATGTAGCGGATATACTTCTTGATCTCCTTCGGGGTCATGCCGTTGACCGGGCCCATTTCGAAGGCGAGATCGATGAAATTATCCTCGAGATGCACCGTGGTCTGGCACATGTCGCGAATGTCCTGCTTCACCGCCTTGGTGTAGCAATCGCGTTCCTTCACGAAGGTGTGGAACAGCTTGATGATGCCTTCGCAGTGCAGGCTTTCGTCGCGGATCGACCAGGTGACGATCTGGCCCATGCCCTTCATCTTGTTGAAGCGCGGGAAGTTCATCAGCATGGCGAAGCTGGCGAAGAGCTGAAGCCCCTCGGTGAAGCCGCCGAACATGGCGAGCGTCTTGGCGATATCCTCATCGGTATCGACGCCGAAGCCCTGCAGATAGTCGTGCTTGTCCTTCATCTCGGAATATTCGAGGAAGGCGCCGTACTCGCTTTCGGGCATGCCGATCGTGTCGAGCAGATGGCTGTACGCGGCGATGTGCACCGTCTCCATGTTGGAGAAGGCGGCGAGCATCATCTTGATTTCGGTCGGCTTGAAGATGCGGCCATATTTCTCATGGTAGCAATCCTGCACCTCGACATCGGCCTGAGTGAAGAAGCGGAAGATCTGCGTCAGCAGATTGCGCTCATGCTCGCTGAGCTTCTGTGCCCAGTCGCGGCAATCCTCGCCGAGCGGCACTTCCTCCGGCATCCAGTGGATCTGCTGCTGACGCTTCCAGAAGTCGAACGCCCAGGGATATTCGAATGGCTTGTACTGCTTGCGGGCTTCGGTGAGGGACATGGGGTTACGCCTTTCAGTGTAGTCTGGAAATGTCGAGGCAAAGGAAGAATCCGAAAATCACGATCATCGCGACGCCGATGAGCCGATTCCTGCGACTGGGTCGTCCGTCGAAACTGGACAGGCCCGATGCCCATTGCAGCCCGATCAGCATGAACACGCTTTGGGGCAGAATATCGGTCCAGTTTGGCCGGGCGCCCGTGGGGACGACCCATGCGAGGATGATCGCTCCGAAGATTACAACGCTGATCCCCTGTACCAGACGAACGGCATTCGTCATAGGTCGCGGGGCAGCCTCAGGCTTTTGAAGCGCCGTCTCGATCGACCGCAATTCCTCGAAATACCGGTCATCACCGCGTTCCAGGCGCCGCCGCAAACGACGTTCCAGCCATCGACGGTGCAAGGTACTGACCGGCGGCAGGATCAACAGGTCGATTGCTTTGACCAAAGCGATGATGCCGAGCGCGCAGGCAAGCGACGCGACGAGAAAGGCGGGCGTGCTGAGGATCACGACGCCGCACTCCAGCGCCACATCGCGGTCGCCGACATCGCCAGCACCACGCCCAATGCCACCGCCATGATCCCGGTCATGCGGAACACATAGACTTTCGCCGGGCCGGCAGGCCGCAGCAGTGCGAGCAGCAGGCCCGCGCCGGTGGCAGTGAACACGACCGCGACCGCGTACATGATGGCGATCTGCAATGTCATCGCGACCGGCGCCGTTCGACATAGATCCGCCGCGAGCCGCGATGCGAGCCGACGCCGAACACGACGATGCCGAGGAAATAGCCGAAATCATACCAGCCGCCATTATTGGGCACGGCATAGACCGCGACGTCGGGCATGAAGAGTGACAGGACCCAGGCGACCGGGAAGATGAAGCCGTGCCACAGGCCAAGCAGGAAGCCGGGTGCTGTGGGCGCAACCGTAGCGGGCGCCTGATGCGCACAGGCGGCGAGCGTCGCCATCAGCGCGAGCGCGACGGCCAGACGCAGGCGCGGGGTGGTGATCAGCATGGCCGGCTCTCCCGTGCATCCATTCCCGCCGGTGCGCGTTCAATCGCGGCAACCCCAATCCCAACCAAGGAGCGACGAGCATGGCCGATCTGAGCGCAGTCAAGGAACATATGGACGTCATCGGCGCCGACGGCGTCCATGTCGGCACGGTCGACCGGGTCGAAGGCGACCGGATCAAGCTGACCAAGGCCGATAGCGGCCAGGGGAGCCATGAAGGGCATCATCACTTCATCGCCTCCGGCCTGGTCGCCGAGGTCGAGGACGACACGGTGCGGCTGAGCGCCAATGCCGATGTCGCGGTGAGCTTCGAAGAAGAAGCCTGAGCCGAAGCCTGGGGCGGTGGTGTTGACCATCGCCGCCCCGTCTTCCGGCCTGTAAACCAATCCAGTGGTGCGCAGGAGTATTGCGACGCTCATCGGTCCGCGTCGGGCGCGTTCGTCGCGAGGCGGCGGGATTCAGTGATGGGCAGGCCGCCCTCGGTCGGCACATAGATCAGCGACGCCCGGCTCGATTCCAGCGCCTGGATCTGCAGGTAGCGCAGATAGCCTTCGGGTCCGCCCAGGCTGTTCTGCAGGATCGCATTGGCCTGCGCCGCGCCGCGCGCGCGGATCACCTCCGCCTCGGCGAGGGCGATCGCGCTTTCCTTCTTGGCACGGGCTTCCAGGATCGCGACCTGACGCGACGATTGCGCCTCGGCCAGCGCGGCTTCGCCGGCGAGACGCTGCGAATAGACGCGGTACTGCGGATAGGCGAACAGGGTGATCGCCAGCAGCAATGCGCCGGCGATGATCGCCACCAATGTACAGCCCGTTTTCTGATCCATGTCGCTATTCCCGGTTAGCGCATCAGCCGACCATCACTGGCACGCCAGGCACTCGTCATAATCGCGCGATTCGACCTCGAACTTGGGCGCGTCGATCGTGTTGTCGGCCTCCACCCCGCCGGCGAAACCGGCGCGCTGGATCGACTTTGAGCGGAGATAATAGAGCGACTTGATGCCGAGCTCCCAGGCGCGGAAATGGAGCATGAGCAAGTCCCATTTCTCGACATCGGCCGGGATGAACAGGTTCAGCGACTGCGACTGGTCGATATAGGGCGTGCGATCGGCGGCGAGCTCGATCAGCCAGCGCTGGTCGATCTCGAAGCTGGTCTTGTAGCAATCCTTTTCCTCGCTGGTGAGGAAGTCGAGATGCTGGACGCTGCCGCCCTGTTCCAGGATCGAGTTCCACACCGCGTCGCTGTTCTTCGATTTCTCGATCAGCAGCTTTTCGAGATAGGGGTTCTTGATCGAGAAGCTGCCCGACAGCGTCTTGTGGGTGTAGATATTGGCCGGGATCGGCTCGATGCAGGCGCTGGTGCCGCCGCAGATGATGCTGATCGACGCGGTCGGCGCGATCGCCATCTTGCAGCTGAAGCGCTCCATCGCGCCCTGGTCGGCGGCGTCGGGGCAGGGTCCGCGCTCGACCGCGAGCTGCATCGAGGCTTCGTCGACCTGTGCCTTGATGTGCTTGAACATCTTCAGGTTCCACGACTTGGCCATCGCGCCTTCGAACGCGAGGCCGCGCGCCTGGAGGAAGCTGTGATAGCCCATCACGCCAAGGCCGACCGAGCGCTCGCGCATCGCCGAGTAAGCGGCGCGCTCCATGCCGGGTTCGGCGCGGTCGATATAATCCTGCAGCACATTGTCGAGGAAGCGCATCACATCCTCGATGAACCCCTTCTGGTCCTTCCACTGGTCCCAGGTTTCGAGGTTGAGTGAGGACAGGCAGCACACCGCGGTGCGGTCATTGCCGAGATGGTCCTTGCCGGTCGGCAGGGTGATTTCGGAGCACAGGTTCGAGGTCGAGACCTTGAGCCCGAGGTCGCGGTGATGCTTCGGCATCGCCTTGTTCACATGGTCGGAGAAGACGATGTACGGCTCACCGGTGGCGAGGCGGGTCTCGACCAGCTTCTGGAACAGCGACCGGGCATCGACCTTGCCGCGCTCCGACTGATCCTTCGGGCTGCGCAGCGTCCATTCCTTGCCGTCGCGCACGCATTCCATGAATTCGTCGGTGATCAGCACGCCGTGGTGCAGGTTCAATGCCTTGCGGTTGAAATCGCCCGACGGCTTGCGGATCTCGAGGAACTCCTCGATCTCCGGGTGGCTGACATCGAGATAGCAGGCGGCCGAGCCGCGGCGCAGCGAGCCCTGGCTGATCGCCAGCGTCAGCGAATCCATCACGCGCACGAACGGGATGATGCCGCTGGTCTTGCCGTTCAGGCCGACCGGCTCACCGATGCCGCGCACATTGCCCCAATAAGTGCCGATGCCGCCGCCGCGCGAGGCGAGCCAGACATTCTCGTTCCAGGTGTCGACAATGCCGTTGAGGCTGTCGGGGACCGAGTTGAGATAGCAGCTGATCGGCAGGCCGCGGCCGGTGCCGCCGTTCGACAGCACGGGCGTCGCGGGCATGAACCACAGCTTGGAGATCGCGTCGTACAGGCGCTGCGCGTGCGCTGCATCGTCGGCATAGGCCGAGGCGACGCGCACGAACAGGTCCTGGTAACGCTCGCCCGGCAGCAGGTAGCGGTCGGTCAGCGTGTCCTTGCCGAAATCGGTGAGCAGCGCGTCGCGCGAATGATCGACCTCGACCGGATAAAGCTGCGGCTTCACTTCCTTCGAATCGCCGCGTGCGTCGAGCTTGCGCTTCGCCGTACCCTTGCCCTTGTTGTCATGGGCCTTCTCCGCGGCAGGTGCCTCGGTGGTGGTGCCGGTGATCGCGTCCATCGCGTCGGTTGCCATGTTTACGCTCGCTTCCTGACCGTCTCTGAAGTCCATCGAAATGCCGCCCTTGTATCAACAATGTTTCTCGACCGGCGTTCCCGGTCCGTTCGAATCGGGGCGAACCCCCAAGCTACCATTTTCGGGCGCCCCAGTGAGAACAAAATCTCACTCCTCGCGCCACCGTGATGGCGCGTGCGGGTAAGCTCGCAATATGGTGTTGCGACTGATGTTCTACCAGCTCTTGGGTTCGCCCCCGAACTCAACCCCTACAGATTGTGCTCATTCGGGCGCGTAAGCAAGACAGTAAATGACAGATTAGAGACTCGGTTCGTCGCTATTTTGAGTCGGTTCACGGCGCGCATCCGGTACCGCAGCGCAGCGACGCGTGGTCAAAGCTGGCTTTGCCGAAAGGCAAGAGGACGAACACGGAACGGAGAAAAATTTTGTAAAAAAAGCCGCGCGGATTCCGACGCTGATTCAGACCGGTTCAAAGCCGGTCAGATGGTATCGAACGCTATCGTTCCACCTGGTCGGCGAGCTCAATAAAGCTGTCGGCGCGATAATCCCAGTCCTGCGCCAGATGCGCATCGGGGGCGATTCGGCCGCCATATTCCAATGGCCGGTGGACATAGGCGGTCATCAGCCCGCACGCCCGCGCCGCGGCGAGATCGCTGTGATGCGCGGCGACCAGGCACAGCGCGCCGGGCGCGATGCCGAGGATATCGGCAGTGCCGAGATAGGCTTGCGGCAGCGGCTTGTAGTGACCGGTCGATTCGGCGCCGAGGATCGTGTCCCAGGGCAGATCCGCGCGGCGCGCCATCTCCAGCGTCAGCGCGGTATTGCCGTTGGACAGAGTGACGATCGGGAAGCCGGCCTTCAATCGGGTCAGCCCCTCGACCGCATCGGGCCAGGGATCGAGCCGGCGCCAGGCGTGGGCGAAATTGTCGAGCGCAGCCTCGTCGATGCCGGACGGATCGATATCGTGGCGAACGAGCAGCGCCTCGAGCGTTTCGCGGTTGAGGATGTCGAGCCGCGTATAGGGGCGGCGCCCGCTGCGGCATTCCTCCATCGCCGGCTGGTAAAGGCCGCGCCACTGGTCGGCGAACTGCGCGCCGTCGATGTCGTGCCCGAGCGCGGCGAAGAACGCGTCGGCCTCGCGCGCGATGCTGGTGCGCCAGTCGACCACCGTGCCGAATACGTCGAAGGCGAGAGCGAGGGGTTTTGGCATGGGTGTCTCCGAACTATCCATCCGCTTTCACGAAATCGATGAACGCCCGTAACGGCGCGGGCATGTGGCGGCGGCTGTGATAGTAAAGCGAGGGACCGGGGAAATCCTCCTGCCAGTCGCTCAGCACCTGGACCAGCGCGCCGCGATCGATTTCGGGCTGGAGAAACTCCGCAAAGCTGGCGATCAGGCCAAGCCCGGCAAGCGCGGCGGCCATGGTGATCGCGTGCGATGAGGAGATCAAAGGTCCCTCCGGCGTAATGCGGAAGCGCTTGCTACCGCGCTCGAAATCCCACAGCGCGAGATGGCCGCTGGCGAAGCGATGGCCGATCCGGGCATGGTCGGCGAGATCGCGCGGGTGTTTCGGCACGCCGTGCGCAGCGAGATAGGCGGGCGACCCGGCGACCGCGAAGCGTTGATGTTTCGGGCCGATCGGGATCGCGATCATGTCCTTCGCGATGCTCTCCTCATAGCGGATGCCGGCATCGAAACCATGCGCGAGCACGTCGAGGAATGTGTCTTCGGCGGTAATTTCCATGCGGATACCGGGATGCGCGGCGAGGAAGCGCGCGACGATCGGCGGCAGGATATAATGCGCCACGACGGTCGGGACGTTGAGCCGCAGCGTACCGCTCGGCTGGCCGGCGCGCACCGCCAGGCCGTCAAGCGCATCGGTAATTTCGGCCAGCGCGGGGCGCAGCCGTTCGAGTAGCCGCTGGCCCGCCTCGGTCGGCGTCACGCTGCGCGTCGTGCGGTTAAGCAGGCGCACGCCGAGATCGCCCTCCAGCCGGCGCACCGCATCGCTGAGCGAGGAGGCGGAAACGTTGCGGCGCTGCGCCGCGGTGCGGAAGCCGCCGGCCTCAGCGACGCTCGCGAAGAGCCGGATATCGTCGAGATTGGGTGTGGTCATTGTCCGAATTCCCGCACGGGCCGTTCCGATAGTGCCGGCTTATCGCACGATCCATGGTGCGGCATAAGAGGGCAAGCTATTTGAGGAGACAGATCATGGAACAACGCAACCTCGGCAGCACCGGCCCCGCGACATCGGCGATCGGGCTTGGTTGCATGGGCATGTCGGGCATGTACGGCCCGGCCGACCGGGCGGAGAGCATCGCGACGATCCACGCCGCGCTCGATGCGGGCGTGACCCTGCTCGATACCGGCGATTTCTACGGCATGGGGCATAACGAGATGCTGATCGGCGAGGCCGTGAAGGGGCTGCCGCGCGACAGCTATCAGCTCAGCGTCAAGTTCGGCGCGATGCGCGACCCTGCGGGTGGTTGGTCGAAATATGATGCGCGGCCCGAAGCGGTGAGGAATTTCCTGGCCTACTCGCTGCAGCGGCTCGGTGCGGAGTATATCGATATATACCGCCCCTCGCGGCTCGATCCCGATGTCCCGATCGAGGAGACGATCGGCGCGATCGCCGAAATGGTGAAGGCGGGCTATGTCCGGCATATCGGCCTGTCGGAAATGGGCGCCGAGACGATCCGGCGCGCAGCGGCGGTGCATCCGATCTGCGACCTGCAGATCGAATATTCGCTGATCTCGCGCGGGCCGGAAGAAGCGATCTTTCCGACCACGCGCGAGCTTGGGATCGGGGTGACCGCGTACGGCGTGCTATCGCGCGGGCTGATCAGCGGGCATTGGCAGAAGGATGCCAGCCGGGCGGGCGATTTCCGCGTGATGAGCCCGCGGTTCCAGGCCGGGAATGTCGATGCCAATCTTGCCTTGGTCGATGCGCTGCAGGCAGTCGCGGCGGCGAAGGGTGCGACCGTGGCGCAGATCGCCATCGCCTGGGTCGCGGCGCAAGGGCGCGACATTGTACCGCTGGTCGGGGCGCGGCGGCGGGACCGGTTGGACGAAGCGCTCGGGGCGCTGGATGTGGTGCTGAGCGGTGAGGATCTGGCCGCGATCGAGCGCGCGGTGCCGAAGGGTGCCGCAGCGGGCGACCGCTATCCGACACTGCTGATGGCGCATCTCGATAGCGAACGGGGGTGAGACTCATCCTCCCCCGGTTCGGGGGAAGGAATTAGAGGGTTGCGGGCAGCATCACGGTGATGCGCAATCCGCCGCCCTCAGCCGCATCCAGCGTTAGCGTCCCGCCATAAAGCTCGGCCAGTTCGCGCGCTATGGACAGGCCGAAGCCGTGGCCATCGCCGGATTCGTCGAGGCGGCGGCCCGGCTGCATCGCGGCGGCACGTTCGGTGTCGGGAATGCCGGGGCCGTCATCGGTGATGGTCAGCCGGGCCCATTGAGCGTCGCGCCCGGCGCGCACCGAAATGCGTCCCGCGGCCCAGCGCCAGGCATTGTCGAGTAGATTGCCGGCCAGTTCATCCAGGTCCTGCGGATCAAGCGCGACCGACAGGGCGGAATCGATGGTGATATCGGCGGCGATCGGGCGGGCGGCATGGATGCGGCCCAGCGCCTCGGCCAGCCCCTCGATTGCCGGGCGCAGCGGCGTTGCGACCCGTGCCGCGCCGCCGGGCGTGCCGGTGCGGGCGCGACCGAGATGATGGCGCACCGCCTGGTCGATGCGATCGAGCTGCGCGCCGAGCGATCCGTCGGGGTCGCCCTCGCGCAGCGCGAGGGCGAGCGTGGCGAGTGGCGTCTTCAGCCCATGGGCGAGGTTGGCGACATGGCCGCGCGCATTGGCCAGCGCCGCTTCGTTCGCATCGAGCAGGGCATTGATCTCACCGGCCAGCGGCGTGAGCTCGGTCGGCTGGTCGGTGGGAACGCGCGCCTCACTGCCACGCCGCACTGCCGCCAGTGCCTCGCGCAGCCGTCCGAGCGGGCGCAGGCCGATGCGCAACTGGATCAGGGTGGATAGCGCCAGCGCGATACCCAGCAGGGCGAGCGCGCCAAGCAGGGGAACCATCGCCGCCCGGATCGGACGTTCGACGATGGTGCGGGGCGCGGATGCGGTGATCTGGACAATGCCGGCCGATGTCGGAATGGTCAGCGCGCGGGCATGGCGTGGGCGGCCATCGGCGGCGCGCCAGTCGAGCGGGCGAGGGCGCGGCGTATCCAGCCGATCATCCTGGTCGTAACGCATGTGATGCGGGGGCTCTTCCCACCGCGAAGGGGCGAGATCCGGCGCGGCAGGGGAGCTGATCGTGCCGCCCGGCGTATCGATCCGCCACCCCCAGCCGGAATTGCCCCGATCATAAGGCGCGGCCAGTGCAATGCGCCGGCGATCGACCGCGCCGTCCGGACCGACCGCGGTGGCGAGAATTGCGATCTGGGCATCGAGTTGCTGATCCAGTCCACGCATCACGACGCGTTCGAGCACGGCGCCGATCGCGACGGCGGCGAAGGCGAGCGCAGCAAGCGTCGCGAGCAACGCGGTGACGAGCAAGCGGCCATAGAGCGATTTCGGCATCAGCTGCATTGTGGTGCCTCGGTCAGGCGATAGCCGCGTCCGCGCACTGTTTCGATCAGGTCGCGGCCGATCTTCTTGCGCAGCCGGCCGACAATGACTTCGAGCGAGTTGGAGTCGGGATCGGCATCGCCCTCATAAACCCGCTCCATCAGGTCGAGCCGGTCGATCACCACTTCTTTGCGCAGCGTCAGCGCAGAAAGCACGCGCCATTCGAGCGCGGTCAGGCGCAGCGGCAGGCCGTCGAGTTCGAACTGGCCGGTCTGCGCATCGAACGACAGCGGGCCGCAGGTGACGATGCTTGCGGCATGACCCGAGGCGCGGCGGACCAGCGCACGCAGCCGCATAACCAGCTCCTCAACCCGGAACGGCTTGGTCAGATAATCGTCGGCCCCGGCGCGGAACCCCTCGACCTTGTCCGACCAGCCGTCGCGCGCGGTGAGGATCAGTACGGGATGCGCTCGTCCCGCTGCGCGCCATTCCTTCAGCACGGTGATGCCGGGCTTAACCGGCAGGCCGAGGTCGAGCACGGCGGCATCGTAAAGGCCGGTGTCGCCGAGATGCGCACCGTCCTCGCCATTCGCGGCGATGTCGACGGCGAAATGTTCGGCGCGCAGCGCACGGGCGATGCCGTCGGCAAGTGCGATATCGTCCTCGACCAGCAGGATGCGCATTCTCGTCCTTTCGACCTGCGGGCTAGGGTCCTGCGTTAAACCGAAACTGAACGGGAAGGTTCAGCGGGCTGTGGTCGCGACTCGCTAGGAAAAGCCATCGACACAGATGGAGTGACCGTAATGACCGAAGAAACCAAGACCAGCCGCAAGCTGCCGCTCAAGGCGTCGCTCGCCGCCGTGGCGCTACTTGGTGTCGGAGTCGCCGCCGGGGCGACTGCGATCAAGGCAAGTGGGCCATCGATCGAAATGGCGCCGATCCAGCCAGTGGCGATCGGTGGCCTGACCGACAATGGCAGCGTGGTGACGCTGCGCGGGAAAGTGAGCGAGGTCTATGGGCCGATGTTCGTGCTGCAGGACGGCAGCGGTCGTGCGCTGATCGATTCGAGACGCCGGCCGGGGCCGTTCGGCATCGGAATGACCAGCCTGGTCACGACCGGCGCGACCGTGACGATCCAAGGCCATTTTCATGACGGTATCGTTCGCGCTTCCTTTCTGATCGGCGCGGACGGCAAGGTGACCGCGCTGGGCGGCCCGCCGCATGGCCCCAGGGGGCCGCGATTTAGTGGCCCGGATGGCGAGCGGGAGGGGCGCGA
The DNA here is from genome assembly GCF_050725575.1 of Sphingomonas sp. Lineage (GTDB taxonomy): Bacteria > Pseudomonadota > Alphaproteobacteria > Sphingomonadales > Sphingomonadaceae > Sphingomonas. The sequence goes on from NZ_JBOHHW010000037.1 coordinate 19,070, forward strand.
CGGTCCGCCACCGCCGCCGCCGGCTGATGGGGCCGCACCGCCGCCGCCTGCCGTTCAACCGCCGGTCGTGCCGGCTCAGCCAGTGACCGGCAACAGCGCCGGCTGATAAAGAAAGGGCGGCGACCTGTCCGGTCGCCGCCCCATTTTCGCTCAGCGGCAGATGCGCACGCGACGGCCGTAGCGCCAATCGGTCCAGCAACGGCGGTAGCCATTGTTCCAGCCATAGTAACGGCCACGATCCCAGCGATCACCGCGCCAGTAACGATCGCCACGCCAGCGCCGGTCGCCGCGCCAACCGCGATCACCACGCCAACCGCGATCACCGCGCCAGCCACGATCACCGCGCCAGCGGCGGTCGCCGCGATCGCCACGCCAATGACGGTCACCGCGATCATAGCGGTCGTGATAGCCACCACCGCGACCATGATCGTAGCGCTGGGCGTTTGCGGTGCCGCTCACGCTCATCGCCGCGACCATCAGGCCGATGGCAACGAGAAATTTGGGCATTTTCATGGGTACATCCTTTCCAGCCCGCCACGTCGGGCATATCGGGAAGAATACGCGCATGATTGAATCCTGTTCCTGAACCGGGCGGTTATCGCAGGTTCAGGCTTAGCCCAGCCGCACCGACTGTCCGCCATCGACTGGCAGCAGCGCGCCGGTCACGAAGCGCGCATCGTCCGATGCCAGCCACAATGCAGCGTGCGCCACGTCCCAGGCTGTGCCCATCCGTCCCATCGGCACGCGCGCGTCGCGCTTGGCGCGCAATTCGGCCTGCGCCTCGCCGGTCAGGCCAGCCCAGCCCTGGATCGCCATCGGCGTGTCGATCAGGCCGGGGAGGATCGCATTGCAGCGGATCTGGTGCCGGGCATTGAACGCCGCGACGCTGGTAGTGAGCTTGTTCACGCCGGCCTTCGACACTTCATAGGCGATGATCCCGGACGGGGCGATCGCGGCGAGCGAGGAGACGTTGACGATCGCGCCGCCGCCTTGCGCGCGCATTACCGGCAAGGCGTGCTTGATCGTCTGCATCATAGCGGTGAGGTTGAGGTGGAGGATCGCGTCGAATCGCACGGGGTCGCTCGCCTCGACCGACGCGTCGCCAGCACCACCGCCGACATTGTTATGGAGAATGTCCAGCCGGCCAAGCGCGGCGACGCCCGCCGCGATCAGCGCCGCACACTCGGCCTCGTCGCGAATATCGGCAGCATGGGCATGCGCGGTGCCGCCTTCGCCGGCGATAAGCGCGGCGGTTTCCTTGGCCCGGTCGAGATTGCGGTCGACACAGAAGACCGCGGCACCTTCGCGGGCGAACAGGATCGCTGTCGCGCGGCCATTGCCGATCGTCTCGCCCGGTGTCTGCCCGGCACCGATGACGATCGCGGTCTTGCCCGCCAGCCGGCCGGTCATGCGCGGCGGTCCAGGTCGGGATCGAGCACCAGGCCCTTGTCGAGCTGCACGCCGAAGCTGTTCAGCAGCATCGACACCTGAGTGTATTGGCCGACGGTATAGACCAGATCCATGCGTTGCTCGGTGCGGAAATGCCGGGCAAGCGCCGCCCAATGCGCGTCGGTGATGAAATGGTCGCGGGTCAGGTCGTCGCACGCATCGAGGATCGCGGCATCGGCTTCGCTCCAGCCAGGCGCGGCGCTGCCGGTCTTGATCCGGGCGATCTCATCGTCGGTCAGCCCGGCGCGCTTGCCGATCACGACATGCTGTGCCCATTCATAGCCCGAGCCGCAGTTGAAACCCGTCCGCAGCACGGCAAGTTCGCGCTCGCGTCCGGGCAGCGTGTTATACTTGCCGAGGATGTAATTGCCCCATTTGAGGAATCGGTCGAGTGCACCGGGGTGCCGCGCCATGGTACGGAAGATATTGAGCACGAAGTTGCGCTCGACGAAGGGCGCGAGGACTTCTCTCTGCGCATCGGTCGCTTCGGCATCCGATAGCGGTTCGATCCGTGCTTTGCCCAGGCGCATGCAACTCTCCCGTTTTTGAACTACGGGTACGCTAGTTCGTCCGGCTGGCCGAGTCTCGGTCCAATTGGGCGACCATCGCCTCATACGCCGTCTGAAGACGAACGGCGACGCTCGGGCGTCCTATGGACGGGGTGCCGAGATGTGCGGCGCGGAGCTCGTCCATGAAGTCTGCCCACATCTCCGGTCCGCCCTCTTCGAGCAGTTGTGCGCGGATCGCGAGATCGGGCGTGACGGGCAGATGGCGCCGGCCCCACGAGCCGAGCTGGACGATCAGCGGCACGAGCTGAATCGCCGGCTCGGTCAGGCTGTAGATATGTTTCTGCTTATGGCTCGGGTCGTCGGTAATCGCGAGAAAGCCAGCCGCGACCAGTTTCTTGAGTCGGTCGGCAAGGATGTTCGACGCGATGCGCTCCTCCGACGCGACCAGTAATTCGCGGAAATGGCGGCGATTACCGAACATCACATCGCGGATGATGATCAGACTCCAGCGGTCGCCCAATGCCTGGATCGTGAGGTTGATCGGGCAGCCCGATCGGGGGTTGTCGATATGGATTGGCATGACTGATTGCAAAATAGGATCAGTTGTGTAGAAAGCAACTGCTTTTGATTCGCAATCAGTTTTGAGAGGACGAATGATGACGAAGATTCGCGTTGGCGGTTTCTCGACATCGGTGGACGGTTTCGGTGCCGGCCCTGATCAGGATCTGGACAATCCACTCGGAGTGCGGGGCGATGAGCTGCACGAATGGCTTGTCGGCACCAGGACCTTCCATGCCATGCGGTGAGGAAGACGGCTCGACCGGCATTGACGAGCGTTATTCTGCCCGGGCGATGCATGGATTGGGTGCCTGGATCCTCGGCCGCAACATGTTCGGACCCGTTCGCGGCGCGTGGCCGAACGAGGGGGCGAACGCCGACTGGAAGGGCTGGTGGGGCGACACTCCGCCTTTTCATTGCCCGGTGTTCGTCCTGACGCATCATACCCGGGCGCCGATCGAGATGAAGGGCGGCACGATATTCCATTTCGTGACGGGCGGGCCGGATGAAGCGCTGAGGCTGGCGAAGGAAGCGGCGGATGGCCGCGATATCCGCATCGGCGGCGGCCCGGCGACCATCCGCCAGTATCTGCAGGCCGGCGCGATCGACGAACTGCATTTCGCGGTGGCGCCGGTGATGCTGGGCAGCGGCGAAGCGATGTTCGCCGGGATCGACCTGCTGGCGCTCGGCTATAAGGTGACCGAGCATGCCCAGGGCGAGAATGCGATGCACATCGTGCTGACGAAGTAAGTGATAGAGAGAGATGACCATCAAGATCTACGCGCACCCCCTGTCGTCCTACTGCCAGAAGGTGCTGATCGCATTGTATGAGAACGGCACCTCGTTTGACTATCGCGAGCTTGGGCCGGACACGCCCGACTATGCCCGGGAGTTTGCGACGCTCTGGCCGCTTCAGCACATGCCGTTGCTGGTCGATGGAGAGCGTTCGGTCGCCGAGACCAGCGTGATCATCGAATATCTCGACCATTATCATCCTGGTACGGCGCCGATGATTCCGGCGGACACCGACGCCGCGCTCGAAGCGCGCTTCATGGACCGGTTCTTCGACAATTATGTCATGACCCCATTGCAGACCGTGGTGTTCGAGCGCCGCCGGCCCGAGGGCAATGCCGACCCCTATGGCGTCGGGAAGGCGCGGGAGATGCTGGCCCGGGCCTATGGCTGGCTCGATACGGTGATGGCGACGCGGGAATGGGCGGCGGGCGATACATTCGGCCTGGCCGATTGCGCGGCGGCGCCGGCGTTGCTCTACGCTAAACACGCCTTGCCGTTCGACGAGTTCGACCATGTCGCGGCCTATCATGAGCGGCTGGAAGCGCGCCCCTCAGTGGCGCGGACGCGGGATGAGGGTAAGCCGTATTGGGAGTGGTTTCCGCTGGCGAACGGGTAGGTGGAGAGTCCTCGCCGTTCGACCTAAGCTGCTTCCCCGGCCAAGGCCGATGCCCAGTCGGATGGCCGAGGTACGACGCGCAACGGCTATTATCATTTGTTTCCCGACTGGGCACCGGCCTTGGCCGGGGAAGCGGGCCTGGATGGTGGGCTCGCTGCCTCTAACCCCGAACGACGGATCGCGGGCTGGCTGACGGGGTTGAGCCGTTCCATGTTGAAATTCTGCGCGAATTCGATGCCGGCCTTGCCGTCGGCAGCCCAGCGCAGCTTGGCCGGGAACATCTGGCCCTCGAGCAGCTCGATCAGCAGGTCAATGCCATCGACCTCGCCGTCGATTTCGATCCCGTCGATCATCGCACCGGTCGAGGACATGTTGCGGATGCGGACCTCGCCTTCGACGCCATCGGCAGCAATGCGCGCAGTGCGCAGCATCTTGGTGCGCGGCGAGCGGCTGACACGGTAGCCGGTGGCGGTGGCCATGCCGCCCTTTGCGGCAAGCTGTTCGAGCACCGCCGGGGCGCCGGCTGCCTTGCCATAGACATAGCCTTGGATGTGGCTGCAGCCCAGTTCGCGGATCAGCGCGATCTCATCCTGAACCTCGACGCCCTCGGCGGTGGTTTCCATGCCGAGCGTGTCGGCGAGCGTGACGATTGCCTTGATGATCGCGGCGTTGCGGTTGCCGGCGACTGCGGCACCACGCACGAAGCTCTGGTCGATCTTGATCTTGTCGAACGGCGCTTGCTTCAGATAGCCGAGCGAGGAATAGCCGGTGCCGAAATCGTCAAGTGCGAGACGCACGCCGATCGTCTTCAGATTCTTGAACATCTGTTCCGATGAGGCGTCCTCATTGTTGAGGAACACACCTTCGGTGATTTCGAGCTCGAGGCGGTCCGGGCGAATGCCCGACCGCGCCAGCGCATTGGTGATTACGGCAGGCAGGGCTGGATTGGCGAACTGGATCGGCGAGACATTGACCGCGACGCGGATGTCGCGCGGCCAGGTTGCGGCATCGGCGCAGGCGGTGCGCAAAACCCATTCGCCGATCGTCTCGATCAGGCCGCAATCCTCGGCGACGGGGATGAACTCGGCTGGGCTGACTGCGCCACGCGTCGGGTGGTTCCAGCGCAGCAGCGCTTCGTAACCGACGATCCGCTCACTCTTCGTGCTGACCACCGGCTGATAGGCGACATGGAATTCATGCTGCGCGAGCGCGTTGCGCAGGTCGTCCTCGAGCTGTTTGCGGTTCTGCGCACCGTGCAGCAGCTCCTCGCGGTAGAAGCGGTGGATGCCCCGCCCGTCGGCCTTGGCGGCATAGAGCGCGAGATCGGCGTTGCGCACCAGCGTCTCCGAATCCTCGCCATCGACCGGGGCAATCGAAATGCCGATCGAGCAGCCGATCGTGATCGACGATCCATCGATGAAATAGGGCTGTGACAGTGAGGCGATGATCGCGCGGGCCAATTCGGCGAGCCGGTCGCGATTGGCCTCGCGCGCCAGCACGACCTGGAATTCGTCGCCGCCGAGGCGCCCGACCAGCCCGGCATCGCCGACGCTGCGCAGCAGCCGCTGGCTGACCTGTTTGAGCAGTGCGTCGCCGGTCTGGTGGCCGAGCGTGTCATTGACCGCCTTGAAGCGGTCGAGATCGAGCAGCAGCAGCGCGGGCGACCCATAGCCGCCGCCTTGCGGTGCCAGCGTCTGATCGAGCGCGAGGCGCATGCGCTGACGATTGGCGAGCCCGGTCAGGCCGTCGAACAGCGCAAGGCGTGTGATCTCGGCTTCCGACTTGCGCTTTTCGGTCAGGTCGCTGCCATTGCCGATAAAACCCTGAAAGCGGTTCAGCCCGTCGAGGATCGGCCGGCCCGAGATCGACCACCAGCGCTCCGTCCCGCCGGCTGCGGCGCGCACCGGATAGCCGGAAAAGGATGTGCGGGAAGAGAGATGGAAGCCCAAAGTGCGCTCGGTATCGGGTGAGGCGCTGTCGACCTTGAATACCGCGGTGAGCTGTGATCCGATCGCCTCATTATCAGGGGTGCTGACCTCACTGGCAACCTGGGGCGAGAGATAGACCAAGCGGCCCTGGCGATCGGTCTGCCAGAACCAGCCGCTGCCATGATCTTCGAATTCGCGGATCAGGCGCAGCGCGAGATTGCCGTCATTGGTATCGGCCTCGCGTTCCTCGGCCTGGGCCCGATCGAGCCGCGCGAGGCCGCTGGTGGCGATGATCAGGCAGGCGAGAAACACCGCGGCGATGCCGGTGACCACGCCCAGGCCATTGTGCAGCGCAATGGTCGCGACCAGCGCTCCCGCATAGCCGAGCGTCGCGGCGCGCAACGCCTGAAGCGCCATGGCGGTAACGATGACCGCGCCGAACACGGCGACGAAGCCGGCGAGTTGCAGCGTGCCGTTCGAGACGTGCGTTGTCATCCACAGCATCGAGAATAGCCCGGCACCCAATCCCGTGGCGTAGACCAGCGAGAGCCGGACCTTGATATGCGGCGACCAGTTGCGTGGCGCGGGCAGCTTGAGCAGCGCCAGCGCGACAAGGCCGAGCAGGACAACCAATCCGCCCCGCACCGCGATTGGTGCGAGCAGATCATGGAGCCCGACGGTCGTGGCGGTGGCGAGCAGCATGGCCGCCGCCAGGGTCTGGGTAAGCAGGGCGGCCGGCCAGGCTGTCGCTGCCTGTTCGAATTGCAATTGATGCGCGTCGGGCGCCCTGTCCTCGTCGACGCCGAGCGACAGATCGCTCCACAACGAGGTCATCGATCCGAGAATCTCGGACATGGGATTGAACGGCCGGCGCATCGATTTTTTGGATAACGACAAGGCATTCGGATTTACTTGCTGTTGATGGTTAACAAGATGTGTCGCGAGGTGATGGCCAGGGTGCAAAGGCCCTTGGCCACCCGGCACGCTCGGCATATGGACTGCGCCAAAGCGAGTGCCGGGAACCGACCATGACAGTGATTATCCGCGAAGACGATTTGATCGAGAGCGTCGCCGACGCGTTGCAGTTCATCAGCTATTACCATCCGATGGATTATATCCGCGCACTGGGCGTCGCCTATGAGGCGGAGGAAAGTCCGGCGGCCAAGGACGCGATCGCGCAGATACTGACCAACAGCCGTATGTGCGCCGAGGGGCATCGCCCGATCTGCCAGGACACCGGCATCGTCACGGTGTTCATCAAATGGGGTCAGGACTGCCGGCTGGAAAAGGGCGACCGCAGCTTGCAGGAGGTCGTCGATGAAGGCGTGCGCCGCGCCTATCTCCACCCGGAGAACAAGCTGCGTGCCTCGATCCTCGCCGATCCAGCCTTCACGCGCCGTAATACCAGGGACAACACGCCTAGTGTGCTGAATGTCGAGATGGTGCCGGGCAACACGGTGTCGATCGATGTCGCGGCGAAGGGTGGTGGCAGCGAGAACAAGTCCAAGTTCAAGATGATGAACCCGAGCGATTCGATTGTCGACTGGGTGCTCGAAATGCTGCCGCAAATGGGTGCCGGCTGGTGCCCGCCGGGCATGCTCGGCATCGGCATTGGCGGCACTGCCGAAAAATCGATGCTGCTTGCCAAGCAAAGCCTGATGGGCGCGATCGACATGGCGCAGTTGAAGCAGCGCGGGCCGCAGAACGATATCGAGAAGCTGCGCATCGAGATTTACGACAAGGTCAATGCGCTGGGCATCGGCGCGCAGGGACTTGGCGGGCTGTCGACCATTCTAGACGTCAAGATTGTCGATTGGCCGACTCATGCCGCGTCCAAGCCGGTGGCGATGATCCCCAATTGCGCCGCGACGCGCCATGCGCATTTCACGCTCGACGGCTCCGGCCCGGCCTATCTCGAAGCGCCCAAGCTGGAGGAATGGCCCGACGTCAACTGGACGCCGGACAAGGCGGCGATCCGGGTCGATCTCGACACGCTGACGCCGGAGGTGGTGCAGGGCTGGAAGCAGGGCGACCGGCTGCTGCTCAACGGCAAGATGCTCACCGGGCGCGATGCCGCGCACAAGCGCATCAAGGACATGCTCGATGCGGGCGAGGAACTGCCGGTCGAGTTCCGGGGGCGCGTGATCTATTATGTCGGCCCGGTCGATCCGGTCGGCGAGGAAGTGGTCGGTCCGGCCGGCCCGACCACCGCGACGCGGATGGACAAGTTCACGCGGATGATGCTCGCCCAGGGGCTGCTCGCGATGGTCGGCAAGGCCGAGCGCGGCCCGGCCGCGACCGAAGCGATCGCCGAAGCGAAGAGCGCCTATCTGATGGCGGTCGGCGGCGCGGCCTATCTTGTCGCCCGCGCGATCAAGGGGTCGAAAGTGGTCGGCTTCGCGGATCTCGGTATGGAGGCGATCTACGAATTCGACGTAAGCGATTTCCCGGTCACGGTGGCGGTCGATTCAAGCGGCGCCAATGTCCACACGCTGGCGCCTCTAGTGTGGAAGGAAAAGATCGCACAGCGAGCGCTGGAGACCGCGTGACGCAGGGATCTGCCCGGACCGATCTGCGGATCGGGCAGCTTAACGTGGCGGAAGGGCCAGCGTTCGAAGAATTCTACGAGATTTTCTGCGAGGCTCTCCCTGCGAGCGAACGCAAGCCACGGGAGCTGATCGTGGCGCTGGCGACGCGATCAGATTATTACCTCCTGATCGGCGAAATTGGCGGTCGGGTGATGTCGTTCGCGATCCTCTATCTGTCCGATCGCTATCCGATCGCGTTGCTGGAATATCTCGGAACATCAGCCGCCGCACGCGGGAAGGGCCTGGGCGCGGAGATGTTTCGTGCGGCGATCGACCGGATCGGCAGCGATAGCCTGGTGATAGAGGTCGATAGCGATCGTCAGGACAGCGGCGATCTGGAGATGCGCCGTCGGCGCAAGCAATTCTACGCCCGGTTGGGCGCGCGGCAGATCCCCGGTGTCGAGTACCGGATGCCCAAGATCGGCGCTGACTCGCCGCCCGAGCTCGACCTGATGGTCCGGCCGGGGGGCGGTCGAACGCATGTTACGAAGGATGAGATGGCTGCCTGGATCGAGGACATCTTTCGCGGCGCCTATCATCGGGCCGTCCCGCGTGAGGAATTGGCGAGAATGATCCAGGCGATGCCCTCGCACGTCGATTTGATCCCTTGAAGCACCGTCGGTGATGATTGCCCTGCCGATCTGGTTGCCCGCGACGGTGTTCGCCGGCGCGCTACAGGCATGGCGCACGGCGGTGCAGCGCAAGGTCGGGCGGGACCTGTCGGTCAATGCGGCGGGGCTGGTGCGCTATCTTTATGGCCTGCCGTTCGCGATCCTGTTCGTCCTGGCCTATCAATGGGTGATCGCGCCGGCGCCGTTCCCGGTGCTTGGTGCCAGGTTCCTGTTGCTCTGCGTAGCGGGCGGGATCGCGCAGATTGTTGCGACCAATTTGTTGCTGATGGCGTTCGACGAGCGCAATTTCGTGGTTGGTACGGCCTATTCGAAGACCGAGGCGGTGCAGAGCGCGCTGCTCTCCGTCGTGCTGCTGGGCGAGGGATTGGGCCGGCTTACCTGGCTTGGTATCGGTTTCGGTGTGGCCGGGATCATGATGCTGTCGACCGGTGGCAAGCTGATGAGTGCTGGGGACCTGATCCGCGCGCTCGGCCAGCGGGCGGCGCGTTATGGCGTTGCCTCGGGCTTCTTCTTTGCACTGACCACGATTGCGATCCGCCGCGCAACCTTCGAGGTTGCGACCGACGACAAACTGCGCGCGGCGCTGATCGTGCTCGCGACGACCGTGGCGCTGCAGACGGTGCTACAGGGCGGCTATATCTTTTGGCGCGAGCGCGAGCAGATCGCGAAGGTGTTCGCCAACTGGCGCGTCGCGGGGCAAGTCGGGCTGATGTCGTCGCTCGGATCGGCATGCTGGTTCACCGGTTTTGCCACGGCGCCGGTCGCGCTGGTGCGAATCGTCGGCCAAGTCGAGGTAGTGTTCACCATGGGGTTCGCGCATTTCTATCTCGGCGAACGGATCGCGCGGAGCGAAGCGATCGGGCTGTTGCTGGTCGCGGTCGGCGTGGTGCTGGCGCTCGCCGGATCGCTTTGAGGGAAGGACATTGATGGCCCGCAAGATCGTCCTCGGATCGCCGCTCACGCCGGTCGCGCTGGCGAAGAAGCTGAAAACGGCGCTGGGTGGACGCGACAGGGAGGTGAAGGCCGGCGTGACCGGGCAGGGGACCGATCGCGACATGATGCTGTTCTATCTCCGACCCAATGTCCGGAACGCGTTTCCAAGAGCTCTGACCGCGACGATCGAGCCCGACGGCGATGGCTCCCGGATTGCGGGAAAGATTGGCGCGCCGCCCAGTGCGGCGGTTTTTCTCGGCTGCTGGTTCGGTGTCCTGACGTTGTTCCTGGCCCTTGCCGTGCGCTGGATGATCGAGTCGGGCACGGCGTTCGGCGATGGCTGGCGGCTGATCGCGGTCCCGCTTGCGATGATGGCGTTCGGCGGCTGGCTGTACCGGCGCAGCGTGGCGACCGCGAAGGAAGACGAGGCGGCGATCCTCGCCTTTCTTGACGACACCATTTCAGCCTGTCCGGTTTGATGCGCCACCGGCCTTGCCCGCAACATCGCATCGTGTGAGTGGGCGAAATGAGTAGCCTGCCGAGTCTCAAGCGCCTCATGAAGGGCGCCCTTACCGCCCTGCTCTTCGCGACCGTGATGGCGTGCCTGGCGATTACCATCGTGCCGCGCTTTCTCGACCGGGTCTACTATCGTGGGCCGGTCAGTATGCATTTCGACGGCCAGCGCTTCCTCAATCCGGATGGCGATCAGGATGTGCTGCGCGCGCCGGGCGGCGGCAGCCGCGCCCAGTTCTTCTGGCGCTATCTGACCGGCAATGACGGGCGCGCGCCCTGGCCGGCCCATGTCGCGGTGACGAAGAAGCCAGTCGCTGCGCGAGTCGCGGGCAGCGCGATGGTCGCGACCTGGGTCGGTCATGCGACCGTGCTGGTGCAGACCGAGGGGCTCAATATCCTGACTGACCCGATCTGGAGCCGGACCGCAGGCCCGTTCGGCACCGGGCCCAAGCGGGTGACCGAGCCGGGCATCGCGTTCGACAATTTGCCGAAGATCGATCTCGTGCTGATCAGCCATGATCACTACGACCATCTCGATCAGGCGACGCTCAGGAAATTATGGAAGCGCGACAAGCCGTTGATCGTCACCAGTCTCGGCAACGACAGCGTTATCGGCCAGGTCGGCGTATCGTCCCGGGCGCTCGACTGGGGCGGCCGGGCCATGATCCGGCCCGGTGTGGACGTGATCATCACGCGCAGCCATCATTGGGACAGCCGCTGGTTCACCGACCGCAACCGTGCCTTGTGGTCGAGCTTCGTCGTGACGCTGCCCGGTGGCAATCTCTTCTTTGCCGGCGATACCGGCCCGGGCGACTTGAAATGGGCGGAGGAGGCAGCGGCCTATGGCCCGATCCGGCTGGCGCTGTTGCCGATCGGCGCGTTTCGTTTTCAGCCCGGACAGATGCGATCGGATACCCATATCGGCCCGATCGATGCGGCCGAGATCTATCGCCGACTCGGAGCGAGCCGGGGGATCGCGATCCATTGGGGTACGTTCCGGCTCTCTTACGAAGCCTATGACACGCCACCCAGATTGCTTGAGAAAATGGTGCGCTGTTCAGGGATGAGCGGTTTCACGGCGGCCAGGATCGGCCAGCCGATGACGATCGCACCCTATGCGGCGCCGAAGCGGGAAACAGCGGCGTCACAGGAAGATGTCATACGATGCCTGAAGAGCGCCGGAGGTTTTGCGCTGCGTTAGGGAAATGTCCGATATTGATACCTAATTTGGGCGCGGCCGGGCTTGGGCGCCGCGCCGCACGGTGATAAGGTCGTTTCGCGGGGAGAACGGACTTGATCGAGCAGGTTGCGCTGCGTCGTTACGATACCACACTTGATCGCGCGGGACTGGCGCTTGGGACCGGAGGGCTGATGGGAGGCCTGTTCGCGGTCCCGCTCGTTCTGCTCGGCGGGTCATGGTCGTCATTATCGCTGGTCGTGGGATTCGTTGTCGGGGCGACGATCTCGGCAATGGCGATCGTCGCGATCGGCGGGCCGCTCTGGATGGTTTGCCATGCGCTCGGCAGGCGCGGCCCGATGGCCGCCGCCATCGTCGGCGCGGTTGCCGGATTCGCGCTGTTCCTCGGCGGACAGACCTATGGCTTTGGGTTGTTCGACATGCCCGTGTCCGATGCGCGCACACTGATGTTCCGCATCCTCAGCGCGATCGCCACCAGCTTCATCCTTGCCGGCTTCTCGGCGGCGATCGGCCTGGCGATGTGGCGCGTCGCGTATCGGCGCGTAGCTTAGAGGACCGCGGTCACCAGTTGTCGGAACGCATCGGCGCGGTGGCTGATCGCGTGCTTGGCGTTCTCGTCCATTTCACCAAAAGTCTCGCTGCCGCCATCGGGCAGGAACATCGCGTCATAGCCGAAGCCATTTGCGCCGCGCGGTGGCCAGACGAGCGTCCCTTCGACGCGGCCTTCGAACCATTCGACATGACCGTCGGGCCAGGCGAGCGCGAGGGCACAGACGAAATGCGCGTCCCGGCTGATTTCCGCAGGACCGGTTTCCGGTTCGAGCGCGTCGAGCCGGTCGTTGACCAATGCCATCGCCACGCCGAAATCGCGCGATTCCCCCGCCCAACGGGCAGAGAAAATGCCGGGCTCGCCATTCAGCGCATCGACACACAATCCGCTGTCATCGGCAAGCGCGGGAAAGCCGGACAGGTCGGCCGCCTGCAGTGCCTTCAACTCGGCATTGGCGACGAAGGTCGTGCCGGTCTCCTCGGGTTCGGGCAGGTCGAGTTCAGCAGCGGAGATCGGTTCGATGCCGTACGGTCCGAGCAGGTCGCGAATCTCGCGCACCTTGCCTTCATTATGGCTGGCGATGATCAGCTTGCCGGGGGCGAGCTTGCGGATCGCCTGGGACCCGCTGCCTTCTCCACTCATTTCGCGACCGCCTTTGCCTGTGCCGCGAAGATGTCCGCGCAGCCGATGCGTGCCAAACGCAGCAGACGCAACAAGGCTTCCTCGTCATAGGTCGCGCCCTCGGCGGTGGCCTGCGCCTCGGCGATATTGCCGTTTTCGAGTAGCACGAAATTGGCATCGGCGTCGGCCGTCGAATCCTCGTCATAATCGAGATCGAGTACCGGCGTGCCCTGATAGATGCCGCATGAGACCGCCGCAACCTTCTGGGTCAACGGATCGGCGGTCAGCTTGCCTTCGGCCATCAAGCCGTCGATTGCGAGGCGCAGCGCAACCCACGCGCCGGAGATCGACGCGGTGCGCGTGCCGCCATCGGCCTGGATCACGTCACAGTCGAGCGTGATCTGGCGCTCGCCGAGCAGCTTCAGGTCGGTTACCGCGCGCAAGCTACGCCCGATCAGGCGCTGGATTTCCTGGGTGCGGCCCGATTGCTTGCCCTTGGCCGCCTCGCGGCTCCCGCGGGTATGTGTGGCACGCGGCAGCATGCCATATTCCGCCGTTACCCAGCCTTCGCCCTTGCCGCGCATCCATGGCGGCAGCCGCTCCTCGACTGAGGCTGTCACCAGCACCTTGGTGTCGCCGAAACCGATCAGCACCGATCCCTCGGCATGGCGGGTGAAGCGCGGTTCGATCGTGATCGTGCGCATCTGATCGGGGGTGCGGCCGGATGGGCGCATAATCATTCTCCAGAAAAACGGGTCGGCACGCACCTAGACGGGTCGCTTCGAACGCGCCAGTGTCGTGCGCAGTTTAGAACGAGGCGAGTGGTGCCGATGCGTATGACCATTGTAGTAGGGGCGCTCCTGATTGCCGGATGCGCCACACCGCAGCGGCAGTCGGCGACGTTGCAGACGATCACTTATGAAACGGCGCCCTGTTATGGTGTTTGTCCGGTCTATCGCGTCACTGTCGGATCGGACGGCGCCGGCATTTTCACCGGCATCCGGCACACCGCGATCGGGGGGGATCGGAAATTTTCGGTCACGCCGCGCCAGTTCACGGCCTTTGCGGGGACGCTTTCGCCTTATCGCCCCCAGGGTAAACGGGACATCACGCCTGGTCGGCCCGAGTGCAACGACACGGTGACCGACATGCCAAGCGTAAATGTGCGCTGGGAAGACGTCCGGACGGATGAACTGTCCTATTATTATGGTTGCCGCCCGGCATCGGGTCCGGCGATGGCCGATGCGCTGACGACGGCGCCGTCGCTGCTGCCGATCGCCGACTTCATCGGCAAACGTTGAGCCACGTGTGGCGCCGCCCCATATGACAGGCATGTCCGCCCCACCGATCAGCGATCTCAACGACCGCGCCCGCGATGTGTTTCGCGTGGTAGTGGAGAGCTATCTCGACACCGGCAGCCCGATCGGGTCGCGCACCATTGCGCAACTGTCGGGCCTGAACCTGTCGCCCGCGTCGATCCGCAACGTGATGCAGGATCTGGAAGAGCTTGGCCTGCTTGCCGCGCCGCATACCAGTGCCGGGCGGATGCCGACCGAGATCGGGCTGCGCCTGTTCGTCGATGGCATGATGCACGCGCTTGAGCCCTCGGCCGAGGAGCGCGCGGCGATCGAATCGCGCGTGTCGCAGGTCGGCCCGGTCGAGGAGGCACTCGCCGCGACCACTGCCGCGCTGTCGGGGTTGTCGGCCTGTGCCGGGCTGGTGATGGTGCCGAAGCGCGAACTGGTACTGCGCCAGATGAGCTTCGTGCCACTGTCGTCAGACAAGGCTCTCGCGGTGCTGGTCAGCGAGGATGGCGCGGTGGAGAATCGCGTGGTCGACCTGCCGACGGGCGTGTCGCCATCCGCCCTGGTCGAGGCGGGCAATTACATGACCGCGATGCTGTCGGGGATGACCCTGACCCAGGCGCGGGCGCGGATCGAGCGTGAGATTGGCGAGGAGCGCGCTTTGCTCGACAGCGTCGCGCGCACCCTGATCGAGCGCGGCCTCGCAGTGTGGAGCGAGGATGGCGATCGCCGCCCGGTGTTGATCGTGCGCGGTCAGGGGCGGCTGATCGACGCGGCCGCTGCCGCCGACCTGGAACGCATCGGTACGCTGCTCGACGACCTTGAAGGCAAGCAGGAGATCGCCCATCTGCTCGACAGCGCAAGCGCAGGGGATGCCACGCGGATCTTTATCGGGGCGGAGAACAAGCTGTTCTCGCTGTCGGGATCCTCAGTCATCGCCAAACCGTTTCGTGGGCTCGACGGGCGTGTCGTCGGCGTTGTCGGAGTCATTGGCCCGACAAGGTTGAACTATGCGCGGGTTGTGCCAATGGTTGATTTTACCGCCGCGACCCTGGCACGATTAATGGGGCGCGGCTGATGAGTTGAAGGCCAGAATCGGCCAAAAATTCCAACAGGACTGAAGCGAAGACATGATCGAAGACGAAAAGACCGAAGCAACCGAAACGATCGACACGGTGGATATCGCCCCGGCTGCATCGGACCCGATTGCCGAGGACCGCCTAGCCAGGCTGGAGGCCGAACTGGCCGAGGCCAAGTCCGGCCTGCTGTATGCCCATGCCGAGGCGCAGAATGTCCGCCGCCGCGCCGAGAAGGAAGCGGCCGACGCCCGCGCCTATGCCGCGACGGCGTTCGCGCGCGACCTGCTGTCGGTGGCCGACAATCTGTCGCGCGGGCTCGACGCGATCCCGGCCGAACTGCGCGACGACGAGAAGATGAAGGGCCTGGTCGCAGGTCTTGAGGCAACCGGTCGCGAACTGGAATCGGTGTTCCAGCGCCACGGCATCACCAGGATGACCGTGCTGGGCGAGACGCTCGACCCCAATCGCCATCAGGCGATGTTCGAAGTACCGAGCGACGAGAAGCCGGGCACAGTCGTGCAGGAAATGCAGGCGGGCTATATGATCAAGGACCGGCTGCTGCGCCCGGCGCTGGTTGGGGTCGCGAAGGCCGGGTGAGCCAGGGGGAAGCCTCAGCCAGAGAACCTCGTGCGGTCAACGCGCTGTTCATGCTGGGGCTGATCGCCTGGCCGATCATCTTCGTCTGGTTTCTGTTCCTGCCGGGCTATTCCCGCAGTCTCCGCGTGGCAGCGCTCTCCTATGCATTTGCTCTGCCGGTGCTGGCGGTTGTCGTATACGGCCTGATGTTTTTCGCGGCTTGGCTGAATGCGATGGTGCGCTAGAACCGATTTAACGTCAGGAGGGCCGCGTGCCGATCAACCCGAACCTCACCACCGATCGCCCGACCTTCGTCACGCATCTCGAATGCTCGCTGACCGGCGAGCGCTATGAGGCGGACCAGCTTCACGGCCTGTCGCAGGCGGGGCGTCCCTTGCTGGTGCGCTATGACCTCGCGTCGATTCGCGCCGTCGCGCCGCGCGCGATGATCACGGCGCGGCCCACCGATCTGTGGCGGTGGCGCGAGCTGCTGCCGGTGCGGCGAACCCAGGATATCGTCAGCCTGGGTGAGATCGAGACGCCGCTGGTGCCGATTCCGAAGTCTGGCGGCCCGAACGTGCTGGTCAAGGATGAAGGACGGCTGCCGACGGGATCGTTTAAGGCGCGCGGGCTGGTCATGGCGGTGGCGATGGCCAAGGCGCTTGGCGTCAGGAAGATCGCAATGCCGACCAACGGCAATGCCGGCGCGGCGCTGGCTGCCTATGCGACGCGTTGCGGGATCGAGACGATCGTCTTTTGCCCCGATGATACGCCCGAGATCAACGTCCGCGAGATCGCCGCCCAGGGCGCGCGCGTTTACCGCGTCAACGGGCTGATCGACGATTGCGGCGCGATCGTCGGCAAGGGGGCAGCGGAAGGCCTGTGGTTCGATTTCTCGACTCTGAAGGAGCCGTATCGGATCGAGGGCAAGAAGACCATGGGGCTGGAACTGGCCGCGCAGTTCGGCTGGAAACTGCCGCAGGCGATCTTCTACCCGACCGGCGGCGGAACCGGGCTGATCGGTATGTGGAAAGCGTTTGCCGAGATGGAAGCACTGGGCTGGATCGGCGCCGAGCGGCCCAAGATGTTCGCGATCCAGTCGTCGGGGTGCGCTCCCATCGTGCGCGCTTACGAGGCCGGCGAGGAACATGCCGAGCGCTGGGAGGATGCCCATACCGTCGCGGCGGGCATTCGCGTGCCGAGGGCGGTGGGCGACTTCCTGATCCTGCGCGCGGTACGCGAAAGCGGCGGCCGGGCGATGGCGGTCGGTGATCCGGCGATCTTGCAGGCAGTTGAGGATGCGGCGTTGAAGGACGGCCTGCTGATGTGTCCCGAGGGCGGTGCGACGCTCGCCGCCTATCGCGAGGCGCTGCGGCTTGGCCTGGTCGATGAGGATGAGACCGCCGTGTTGTTCAATTGCGCGACGGGATTGAAATACCCGATGGCCGATGCGTCGAAGACGCTGGACCGGCATGGCGAGATCGACTTGGCGAGCCTCTAGGATGGTCGTTTTCTGATGGAGAATGACGTCGCCGCCGGGCATTCGATATGAACGTCGATCATCACCTCGCAACCTATGGGACGCTTGCACCGGGCAGGCCCAATCACCACCAGCTTTCTCATCTCGAAGGAGATTGGCGGGCCGGGACAGTCAAAGGTTATCTGGTGCAGAAGGGCTGGGGCGCAGCCCTTGGATATCTGGCCCTGGTACTGGCGAACGACGGTGCTGACATCGGGGTTCACCTTTTCGTGTCACCTGATTTGCCGACACATTGGGAGCAGCTCGATGCGTTTGAGGGAAGCGAGTATCGGCGCACTCAGGTGCGAGTCGAGACGGCTGAAGGCATTCTGGACGCGTGGATCTATATCGACGCGGACTCGCGCGTTTAGCTTCTGCAGTTCATCCACTGCTGCGCTTCTGCTGGCTCTGGAAAACATCGAATCCTGACCACCGTTACCGGGCGAGAAGCGGCCTCTATTATGTCGCTGCACCTGCGCCGTTCCTCCTGCCAAAAGGCAGGATCGTCTCATATTGCGCCAGATCCGGTGCACCCGTCACAGTGCGGCCGCAGCGCAGCAGAAACGCATGACGCACGATCTCGGCCTGTTGTTCGATGCCGTAGCGGTGGAATGGCAGGCCCGGCCGGATGGCATAATCATAGCGGCAGAAGGGGTGGCGCTTCAGGGGAAGGAACAAGCCGCGCTGGGTCTGCCAGACATGGCAGAGTTCATGCAGGAACAGGCCGCGCAGTTCGGCATCCTCGGTGCTGAAATCCTCACGCCACAGATCGCTGTGCGGGTGGAAATGAACATGGCCGCTCGGTGCCATCACCGTGTTGCGCGGCTGAAGGAAGAACCATTTGCGGCGCCGTATCTCGATCCCGCTCAGGTCGATGCTGTCATGATACATCGACCGGGCAAGCGCGACTTCGCCCGCTGTCAGCGGCCGGCCGGTTCCCTGCGCTGTGATCGTGTCGTCATGCATGCTTCTTAAATGGGGCGAATGACGACCCGGCGATAGAGGTGCCGCGCGGTACGGTATTCCGGCTCATCGGCACGCACTCTCCCGCGATGCGAGAATCTCCACGGCGCTCACTTGGTGCGTCGCGCGCATCTTCTCCGCGATCAACGCGGCGCTCGCATGGTCGAGACCCGGCTGGCTGATCGAGATGTCCAGCCACGCGCCATCAACCCGCGCCGTCAGGTCCGACGGAGTCAGCCCGCGCTGGGCAAAGCTGTTGACCAGCCGCAACAGCGTCTGAACATCGGCCAAAGCGCGAATCCGGAACTCGGCGACCGTCAGGTCATGCATTGATCGGTACCGAGACCGGCCGCGCATCGGCGATGATCTGCCGGGCAAGGCTGTCGGCCACGATGTTGGTCGGTCGGCCCTCCGCCGCCGCGCGTGCCAGAATGAGCTGGAGGCGATCGGGGATCTTGCGCACGCGTTCGTGTACCTGCCCCGGCGTCTCGTCCAGATATTCGGCGGCGACATTGATGATGCCGCCGGCATTGACGACATAATCGGGAGCATAGGTGATGCCGCGGTCAAGCAGCATCTGCCCGTCGCTTTCGGTCGTCAGCTGGTTGTTGGCCCCGCCGCAGATGATTCGGGCGCGGAGTTGCGGGATGCTGGTCGCATCGAGGACACCGCCAAGCGCGCAGGGTGCGAAGATATCTGCCTCAACCCCGATGATGTCCTCCACGCCCACGGCGCGTGCACCTAGGGCCTGGGCGACCTGCTCCACGCGGTGCCGATCGACATCCGCAACGATCAGCTTTGCGCCTGCATCCGCAAGCAACCGGCACAAATGCATGCCGACATTGCCGGTGCCCTGGACCGCGACAGTCAATCCCCTGAGATCGGATCCTAGCGCAAAACGCACGGTCGCCTTCATCGATTCGAAAATCCCCAGTGCGGTCCAGGGCGACGGGTCACCGCCCGCCTTGCCGGGGCGGGGTTCCAGCCCGGCCACATAGCGCGTGCGCTCGCGGACAGCCTGCATGTCGGCGATCCCCGTGCCGACATCCTCGGCCGTGATATAAGCGCCCTCCAATGCCGCCACGGCGTCCGCGAAGACGCGAAACACCGTCGCGCGGTCGAACGAGCCGGCAGTGCGGCGCAGCACCGCCTTGCCCCCGCCAAAGGGGAGGTCGGCCAGGGCATTCTTGTAGCTCATGCCGCGCGCCAGCCGGACGGCGTCGCGATGCATCGCCGCCAGTGTCTCATAATGCCAGAACCGGCATCCTCCGGCGGCAGGGCCGCGGGCCGTGGAGTGAATCGCGATAACCCCCTGAACGCCACTGGCCTTGTCGTCGATGACGTGCAGGCATTCCTCGAAATCGGCCGGACGCAGGGCTTGGGCGATCATTTGCCTCTCCTTCCGGTCGATAATTACCATGGGGGAGGCTGATAAAAATTACGTAATTCGGTTCAATTGGTGCTATTCTGGTATAGAAATAATATAGAAAATCATATCGGAGAATAAATGATGCTTGAAAGCCTGGATGAGTTCGATCTGAAGATTCTTGAGATCCTGCAAGCCGATTCCTCGCGATCGACCAGCGAGATCGCCGACATGGTTGGTCTCTCGCAGCCGCCATGCTGGCGCCGAATCAACAAGCTGAAGGAGGCAGGCTATATCAAGGCACAGGTGAGTCTGCTTGATCGCCGCAAGGTCGGCCTCAATGCGCAGATTTTCGCGCAGGTCAAACTCAGCGCCCATGGTCGATCCAATCTCGCCGAATTTTCCGAAGCCATTCAGAGCTTTCCGGAAGTGCTCGATTGTTTCGTCATGATGGGCAGCGTCGATTTCATGCTGCGCATCGTCGCCCGGGATATCGAGGCTTATGAGCGCTTCTTCTTCGACAAGCTGTCGCAGGTGCCCGGGGTCCAGGAAATCAATTCCATGGTCGCCCTGTCGGAAATCAAATCGACGACGGAATTGCCGCTGCGGTGATGTCGTCGCTCAGAATTCGGGTGCGGGATCCCCGGCGCCAATCGCCCTTGCCTTGTAACTGACCCGCTGACCGCTGGTGAACGTAAAGGTCAGCGGCACCACGGAACCGGGCTTGATCCCTGGATTGACGTCGAACAGCATGACATGCTTGCCGCCGGGCGTGAATGCCAGCGTGCCCTGCGCCGGTAACGGCAGGTCCTGGATCGGCTTCATCGTCATACCAGCGCCAGCCTTCATTGATTCGTGCATCTCCGACTTGATCGCGACGGTCGAATCAACACTCATCAGCGTCGCATCCGCGGCGCCGCCATGGAGGGTGAAATAGGCAGCGGCCGGGCGCCCCTTCACTGCGGCGAGGCGCACATAGCCGTCGCGCGCCTCGATTTCCGCAGGGGCGGAGCAAGCGCTGAGCACCAGCGCGGCGGCAGAAAGCAGGATCGCAAGACGCATCACAGTCTCTCAGTTCGGGAAAGCTGGGTCCCAACTACGCAAGCGAAAATCTTGCGGCAAGCGAAAGCCCCCCTATATCGCCTTCTGTAACGTATCGTGTCTCGAACATCGGGATGCGGTCGGAAGGCATTTTTTTAGAACGACGGGGGTCAGAGGACCAAATGGCTAAAGTAATCGGTATCGATCTGGGCACGACCAACAGCTGCGTTTCCGTGATGGAAGGCGGCAAGCCCAAGGTGATCGAAAATGCGGAAGGCGCGCGCACCACGCCGTCGATCGTCGCGTTCGCCAAGGATGGCGAGCGACTGGTCGGCCAGCCGGCCAAGCGCCAGGCGGTGACGAATCCGGAAAACACCATCTTCGCGGTAAAGCGCCTGATCGGCCGCCGCTTCGACGACCCGGTGACCAAGAAGGACACTGAGCTGGTGCCCTACACCATCGTCAAGGGCGCGAATGGCGATGCGTGGGTGCAGGCCGGCGGCAAGGATTATTCGCCGTCGCAGATCAGCGCCTTCACCTTGCAGAAGATGAAGGAAACCGCCGAGGCCTATCTCGGCGAGACGGTGACCCAGGCGGTCATCACCGTTCCTGCCTATTTCAACGACGCGCAGCGCCAGGCGACCAAGGACGCCGGCCAGATCGCCGGCCTCGAAGTGCTGCGTATCATTAACGAGCCGACGGCGGCCGCACTTGCCTATGGTCTCGACAAGGACAGCAACAAGACGATCGCGGTCTATGACCTTGGCGGCGGCACGTTCGACATCTCGATCCTCGAAATCGGCGACGGCGTGTTCGAGGTGAAGGCGACCAATGGCGACACCTTCCTGGGCGGCGAGGATTTCGACGACAAGCTGCTGCGCTTCCTGGCCGATGATTTCAAAAAGGCCGAGGGCATTGACCTGACCAAGGACAAGCTGGCGCTGCAGCGGCTCAAGGAAGGCGCCGAGAAGGCCAAGATCGAGCTGTCTTCGGCAGCGACGACCGAAGTCAATCTGCCCTTCATCACCGCGGATCAGAACGGGCCGAAGCATCTCGTCAAGACGATTACGCGCGCCGATCTCGAGCGGCTAGTCGAGGATTTGATCCAGCGTACCCTGGAGCCGTGCCGCAAGGCGCTGGCCGATGCCGGCGTGAAGTCGAACCAGATCGACGAGGTCGTGCTGGTCGGTGGCATGACGCGCATGCCCAAGGTGCGCCAGGTGGTGAAGGACTTCTTCGGCAAGGAACCGCATTCGGGCGTCAACCCGGATGAAGTCGTGGCGATGGGTGCCGCGATTCAGGCCGGCGTGCTGCAGGGCGACGTCAAGGACGTGCTGTTGCTCGACGTGACGCCGCTGTCGCTGGGCATCGAGACGCTGGGTGGCGTGTTCACCCGCATGATCGACCGCAACACGACGATCCCGACCAAGAAGAGCCAGACCTATTCGACCGCCGACGACAATCAGCAGGCGGTGACGATCCGCGTGTTCCAGGGCGAGCGCGAAATGGCGGCGGACAACAAGATGCTCGGCCAGTTCGACCTGGTCGGCATTCCGCCGGCACCGCGCGGCGTGCCGCAGATCGAGGTCACCTTCGACATCGACGCCAACGGCATCGTCAATGTGTCGGCGCGCGACAAGGGCACCGGCAAGGAGCAGCAGATCCGCATCCAGGCTTCGGGTGGCCTCAGCGACCGCGACATCGACCAGATGGTGCGCGACGCGGAGCAGTTCGCCGAGGACGACAAGAAGCGCCGTGAGGCGGCCGAGGCGAAGAACAATGCCGACAGCCTGATCCACACGACCGAGCGCCAGATTGCCGAACATGGCGACAAGGTTGACGCGGCGCTGAAGAGCGAGATCGAAGCGGCGATTGCCGAAGCCAAGACTGCGGTTGAAGGCGGCGATCCCGAGGCGATGAAGGAAAAGACCAACGCGCTGGCGCAGGTCGCGATGAAGCTCGGCCAGACGATCTACGAGAAGCAGGCTGCGTCGGAAGCATCGCCGGCGGCTGAAGCGGACGCCGAAGCGGCACCCGCCGAAGATGTGGTCGACGCCGAGTTCTCGGAAGTCGACGATAGCCAAAAAGCGTAACTCAGTAGATGCGTACCCCCCGTCATGTCGGATCGATCCGGGATGACGGGGAGGGCGGGGGCCCAATATGACCACCGAAGTCGATTTCTACGAACTGCTCGAGATCGAGCGCGGCGCCGACGATGCGACGATCAAATCGTCGTATCGCAAGCTCGCCATGAAATATCACCCCGACAAGAATTCCGGGTGCAAGGATTCCGAAGGCCGCTTCAAGGCGATCAGCGAGGCGTATGAATGCCTCAAGGATCCGCAGAAGCGCGCGGCCTATGACCGGTTCGGCCACGCGGCATTCCGTAATGGCCAGGGCGGTGGCGGTGCAGGCCAGGACTTTAACGCGTTCAGCGATATCTTCGAAAATATCTTCGGCGAATTCATGGGCGGCGGCCAGCGTGGCGGCCAGCGCGGCCCGCGGCGCGGCGCCGACCTGCGCTACGACATGGAGATCACGCTCGAAGAGGCGTTCCAGGGCAAGTCGACTGACGTGACGGTCGATGTCTCGGCCGCTTGCGACACCTGTTCGGGGTCGGGCGCGAAGCCCGGGACCAGCGCGAGGAATTGCTCGACCTGCGGCGGCGCCGGCAAGGTGCGTGCGCAGCAGGGCTTCTTCGTGGTCGAGCGTGCCTGCCCGAGCTGCCATGGCCAGGGCCAGGTGATCAGCGATCCGTGCAATGCCTGTCATGGCGAAGGCCGGGTCGAGAAGACCAAGACGCTGACCGTCAACATTCCACCCGGCGTCGATGAGGGCACACGCGTGCGCCTGACTGGCGAAGGCGAAGCCGGGGCGCGTGGTGCGCCGGCTGGGGATCTCTACATCTTCCTGCATGTCGCGCGACACTCGATCTTCGAACGCGAGGGAACGACGCTGTTCGCGCGCGCCCCGATCAGCTTCACCACCGCGTCGCTGGGTGGTGAGATTCATATCCCCGGACCCGATGGCGACCTGCACAGCATCAAGATTCCGGCCGGCACCCAGTCGGGACGCGAACTGCGCCAACGCGGCGCCGGCATGCCGGTGCTGCAGGGGCGGGGCCGCGGCGATCTGGTGATTCGGATCGAGGTCGAAACGCCGACCAGCCTGACGTCACGCCAGCGCGAATTGCTCGAACAGTTCCGCGCGACCGAAACGGGGAAAGAACATCCGCAGGCCACCGGTTTCTTCAACAAGATGAAGAAGGCAGTCGCGGGATAATGCGATGAAGATTCCGGCCGTGTCCGCCCCTCCTGCAAGAAGGGGCGGTCCGGCTGATGGATCAGAAGGTCGTAATGACCAACCCGACCACCAGCGCCTGGGCCGCAACTGCCAGCATGCTGCTGACCACGGCTTCCAAACTACGCATGGGTCGTCTCCGAATACCGGTTAAGTCCGGTACGGCCGAAATACAATTATTATGCTGCAGTGCAACATTGTTGCGCACAGTCGCGAGTGCAGAAAATGCAATCGTTACGCTGGGGATACGGTTTTCGCGTCCGGCTTAATGGCCATTATCGGACCAGTGTGGCGGATCAGCTGGGAGATAAGCGAATTTGATCACGCCGTATGTCGCGCCGATTGCGTGAAGCGCAGTGTTGTTCTCCCCGCTGCGCGGCGCACCGAGCGACTGCCTGCCGCCGGTGGCGTCCTTCACCACAATTGTCCCGGTCCAGCTGATCGTCATGTCGATCGCCCGGCCCAGGGTGTGCAGCGACGTGCCGGTCGAGGGCTTGCGGACGATGCCGAATTTGCTGACCATCTCGCGCGCGGCTTTTTTCGATTTGGCGAGATCGCCATGGTCCCAGTTGATCGTACAACCGGGGATCGCCGGCACCGCGTCTGGCGCGCGCTCGCCACTGGCGACTTCCCAGGCATAGAGCATCAGCTTGGCGCGCACCGGACTGCGCAGCGTCGATCCCACGCTGATCCCTGCACCGCCCGCCTTTAGTGCATTGGTGAAGGCGATCACCTTCTCGCGAAACGGCGACGCGAGATCGGCGAGTTTGCTGCTGTTGGGATATTTTGCCTGGTTGGCGTCCCACCATGCCGCACCGCTGAGCGGGGCGCCCTTGGCGTTGGGTTTGGCCGGCTTCGGACATTGTCCCGCCGCCAGCGCGATCCAGGTCCGGCCGCCCGGATCGATCCGGCCATCGGGCAATGTCGCGCCAAGGACCTTCGACTGATAGGCCTGGATGGCGATGATCGTACCGGGACCGCAATCGCCGTCCTCGACCAGCTTGGCCAGACCGAGCGCGGGAATGCAGGCGTTGAGCAGATGTTGGACTTTGGTGACGTCGGCTTCGTCGTTGAAGCCGCCGAGTCCCACCGAAGCATCGATCGTCGCCATGCCGTCATTCGCCCCGAATGATTGATGCACCAACGCGTACATCAATCGCTATCCGGTGCGAAGGATCCTCCTCAGTCGCCGAACACTCGCGCGAAGATCGTGTCGACATGCTTCAGATGATAGCCAAGGTCGAACTTGTCGTCGATTTCGGCGACCGACAGGGCGGCGGTGACCTCGGGATCGGCCTTGAGCAGCTCTTGCAGCGACAGCGTGCCGTCCGATTCCCACACCCGCATCGCATTGCGCTGAACCAAGCGATAGGCGTCCTCGCGGCTGACCCCGGCCTGAGTCAGCGCCAGCAGCACGCGTTGCGAATGGACCAGCCCGCCCATCTTGTTGAGGTTCTTCTCCATCCGCGCGGGATAGACCACCAGCTTGTCCATGACGCCGGTCAGGCGTGCGAGTGCGAAGTCGAGTGTGATCGTCGCATCGGGGCCGATATAGCGCTCAACCGAGGAATGGCTGATGTCGCGCTCATGCCACAGCGCGACATTCTCCAGCGCCGGCGTGACAAAGCCACGCACCATGCGCGCCAGGCCAGTGAGATTCTCGGTCAGCACCGGGTTGCGCTTGTGCGGCATGGCCGACGAGCCCTTCTGGCCGGGTGAGAAATATTCTTCCGCCTCCAGCACTTCGGTGCGCTGCAAATGACGGATCTCGGTTGCGAGCCGTTCGATCGACGAGGCGATCACGCCGAGCGTGGCGAAGAACATCGCATGGCGATCGCGCGGGATGACCTGAGTTGACACGGGTTCGATGCTCAGTCCCATCTTCTCCGCGACATGGGCTTCGACGAACGGGTCGATGTTGGCAAAGGTGCCGACCGCGCCGGAAATCGCGCAGGTCGCGATATCGGCGCGCGCCGCGACGAGGCGCGCACGGTTGCGATCGAACTCGGCATAGGCCTGGGCCAGCTTCAGTCCGAAGGTCACCGGCTCGGCATGGATACCGTGGCTGCGGCCGATCGTCGGAGTCAGCTTGTGTTCGACCGCGCGGCGCTTCAGCACCGCCAGCAGCGCGTCGAGATCGGCAATGAGAATGTCCGATGCACGGGCGAGCTGTACCGCGAGGCAGGTGTCGAGTACGTCCGAGCTGGTCATGCCCTGGTGCATGAAGCGCGCTTCGGGGCCGACATGCTCGGCGACATTGGTCAGGAACGCGATCACGTCATGCTTGGTCTCGCGCTCGATCTCGTCGATGCGGTCGACCTCGAACGCGCCCTTGGCCCAGATCGCGGCGGCGGCTTCTTTCGGCACCACGCCGAGCTCGGCGAGTGCGTCGGTGGCATGCGCCTCGATCTCGAACCAGATGCGGAATCGGGCCTCCGGCGTCCAGAGAGCGACCATGTCGGGGCGGGAATAGCGTGGCACCATTGCAACGGTTCCTGAGAATCGGAGTTTCTGTTCATCGTGAATCGCGAACGGACTCGCGATGAGCTGCGCGTTAGCAGGGACGAGCCGACGCTTCAAATCACGAAAATATGAACTATCTGGGTAGTGGGTGGTTGATACCCATGAATGCTCTGGAGGGTAGTTATAACACCATCGAGCATTTTGATACTATTTACTCGGAGAGAAATCATGTTGAAATATATTCTTCTTGCCGGTGCAATGACTATTACTGTTCCTGCTCTGGCTCAAGATAAGCCGGTTTCGAGTGATCCTGCAACGCCTGCGACGACGACTTCGCAGCCGACGACGCAGACTGCTACCAACCCGGCCCCGGCCGAAAGCCAGACTGCGCCCGACACGATGGCAGCAACCGATCGGGCCGCAACCGGTGCGCCGGCGGCGCAAGATTCTGCCGTAGCGCAGACCACGCCGGCGGATCCCGCTGCAGCGCCAGCTGATCAGGCGGTCGCGCAGCAACCAGCACCCGCCACCAGCAGGGCGGAACAGGTTGCGCAGGTCGTGAACACCGAATTCCCGTCTTATGACAAGGATTCGAATGGCAATCTGAGCGAAACCGAATTCGCCTCTTGGATGGTCGCGCTGAAGACTGCCAGCGATCCGGCGACCAAGTCGGATAGTGCCGAGGTCAAGAAATGGATCGGCCAGGCTTTCGCCACCGCCGATGCCGACAAGAGCAAGTCGGTATCGAAGACCGAGTTGACGGGCTTCCTGTCGCAGGGCTAACCGCCCGCGCCAGGGCATAGTCCCTCCGGGGCGGCCGCCGTGTCTCAGGATGCGGCGGCCGTTCTGAGTCTTGGGATATCACATCAATCCCAGCGCTCTCAGGCTCGAATGTCCGCTGGTGCCCATGATGATATGGTCATGCACCGCGATGCCCATCCGCTTGCTCGCCTCGACGATGTTGCGGGTCAGGTCGATATCGGCGCGGCTCGGGGTCGGGTCGCCGCTCGGATGGTTGTGGACCAGGATGATCGCCGCTGAGCCGAGCTCGATCGCGCGGCGGATCACCTCCCGGACATAGACTGCCGCTTCATCGATTGACCCCTGGCTCATCAGCTCGTCGCGGATCAGCATATTACGGGTGTTGAGGTGCAGCACCCGCACGCGCTCAATCGAATGATGCGCCATATCGGCATGGAGATAATCGAGCAGCGCCTGCCAGTTGCCCAGCAGCGGGCGTTGTTTGACCTCGGCCTGGAGCATGCGCAGCGCGGCCGCATTGGCGATCTTGATCGCGGCGATGGCGGTTTCGCCCATGCCGGAAATGCGCGCGAGCGAGGTTGGTTCGGCCGCAAGTACCCCGCCAATGCCACCGAATTCCGCCAGCAATGTCTTGGCCAGCGGCTTGGTGTCGCGGCGCGGTATGGCGAGCGCGAGCAGATATTCGATCAGCTCATGATCGAGCAGCCCGTCGCCGCCATGTTCGTTGAGCCGCTTGCGCAGCCGCGCGCGGTGGCCGGCCGCATCGGGTGTCTTATCGGGATCGGGAACGCTCATCTGTGCCATGAATTACCCATTGCCGACGGCTGTGCAATTGCGCGAACCGGCCAAGCGTCTATTCTAGGCCCAGACGTGACGCCATCCAGGAGTATCGAACGGCGTGACGGCTGACCCAATTGACCTGCCAGACGCCATACCGGAACGCCGGCGCCGCCGCCGTGCACTTCCCAGGCTCGGGCGTGGCGCGCGGATCATCGCGGTCATCGCATTGGTCCTGCTCGGCGCGCTGATCGCGCTCTGGACGCAGCGCAAGACGATCGCCTCCAATTATGTCGACAGCTTTCTGGCCGAAAATCATGTGCCGGCGCGCTACGCGATCGCCGATCTCGGCTTCGACCGGCAGCGGTTGACCAATGTCGTCCTCGGCGATCCGGCTCACCCCGATCTGGTGGCCGACTGGGTCGAACTCCGTACCAATTTCGGCTTTTCCGGTGCCTCGGTCGACAGCGTGCGGGCGGGGCATGTGCGGCTGCGCGGCAAACTGGTCGACGGCAAACTGTCGCTGGGCGCGCTTGACCGGCTGCTGCCGGCGCCGAGCGGCAGGCCCTTCGCGCTTCCCGCGATCGGCCTCGATATCGCCGATGGCCGCATGCGGCTGGAAACGCCGCACGGCGTGATCGGGTTGAAGCTCAGCGGGCGCGGGCGGCTCGATGACGGCTTTGCCGGCTCTCTGGCGGCGGTGTCCGACCGGCTCGACGCCGGCGGATGTATCGCCGACAAGCCGGCAGCGGCGCTGAAGATTAGAATCGCCGATGCAAAGCCGTCATTGACCGGACCAGTCCGCGCCGCGGCGATCACGTGCGGCGACGCGCGTATTGCCGGGCTGGGCAGCGATCTCATTGTCGCGCTGAGCGAGGCGCTCGACCGCTGGACCGGCACGGCGCGGCTGGCGGTCGCGACGGTACGGCACCCTCAGGCACAACTGGCGGCGGTCAGCGGCACGATCGGCTTTGCCGGCACCGTCACCGACACGAAGGGGCGAGTTGATCTCGCCGCGAACCGGTTCGGCAACGCAGCGGCAAGCGGATCGTCACTGGCCATCGCCGGGGATTATCGGATCGCCAGGCAGAGCGGTTTCACCGGTACGATCAGCGCCGGGACCATGGCGCTGGCCAAATCCTATCTGGCGCCAGTCGGTCGGTTGGCGACCGCCGGGCAGGGAACGCCGGTCGGGCCCATCATGGCGCAATTGTCCAAAGCGGCGATCACGGCCGGCAATGGCTTCAGCATGCGCAGTGATGTCGTGGCGGTAATCGAAGGAAATTCGGGCCGGGTCGATGTTTCGAAAATCGCCCTGTCGTCGCCGTCCGGCCTGAAAGCCGCGCTCGACAATGCGGGCCTCTCCTATGGCTGGCCCATTGGCGGCATGCGCATCGCCGGACAGCTCGATATCGGCGGTGGCGGTTTCCCGACCCTGTCGGCCACGCTGGCGCAATCGGCGCCGGGCAAGCCGGTTACCGGCATTGCCACGCTGCGCCAGCCTTATGCGGCGAACGGCGCCAGCCTCGCGCTGACCCCGGTTCGGTTCAGCGCGACGCCGGGCGGCAATACGCGCTTCTCGACCCGGGCGACGCTGTCAGGGCCGCTCGGTGACGGGCGGGTGGATGGATTGAGCGTCGCGCTCGACGGCGCATGGAATGGCGGCGCGCGGCTGTTGCTCAATCCCGTCTGCGCACCCTTGTCATTCCAGCGGCTGGCGGTCTCCGGCCTGGTGCTGCGCCCGGCGAGCCTCACACTCTGCCCGGTTGGCGGCGCCCTGGTGCGGGTCGATCACGGCCGGCTCGGTGGCGGCGCGATGATCGCCGCGCCGCGTCTCGCCGGCAATCTCGGCAGTACGCCGGTGACGCTGGCGGCGGCCGGCTCGCGCATCACGCTCGGCGATACCGGGTTCGGCCTGACCGATCTGGCGGTGCGGCTCGGCACTGAGGAGCGGTTGACCCGGCTTGACTTCGCGACGCTCGATGGGCGGCTCGACGGCAATATCGTCAAGGGCAGCTTTGCGGGTGGTGCGGGCCAGATCGGCAAGGTGCCGCTGTTGATGTCGGCGGCAGCGGGCAACTGGACGCTTGAGGGTGGACGGCTTGGCCTGCACGGCGCGATGAGCGTCGCCGATGCTGATCCGGATCCGCGCTTCAAGCCGCTTGCCGCGCGCGACGTCGCTCTGACGCTGGTCGACAGCAAGATCGCCGCAACGGGAACGCTGGTGCACCCCGAAAAGGGCGTGCAGGTTGCGACCGTCGCAATCGCGCATGACTTGTCGGACGGCGCCGGCAAGGCCGATCTCACCGTCACCGACCTGAATTTCAACGACAAGTTTCAGCCCGACGAGCTGACCCGGCTGACTTTTGGCGTGATCGCCAATGTCGCGGGCACGGTGACCGGCACTGGCCAGATCCGCTGGAACGCCGATGCGGTGACCAGCGACGGCGTGTTCCGCACCGCCAATGTCGATCTCGCCGCTGCCTTCGGTCCGGTCACCGGCATTGCCGGCGAAATCCACTTCACGGATCTGCTCAACCTCGAAAGCGCGCCGGGCCAGGTCGTCACGATCAAGACGATCAACCCGGGCATCCCGGTCAATGAGGGGCGCATCGTGTTCCGCACGCTGGCCGGCACGCGCGTGCAGGTGGAGAGCGGCGACTGGCCGCTGGCCGGCGGGCAATTGGTGCTTGAGCCGACTCTGCTCGACTTCACCGAGGCGCAGCAGCGCCGCATGACCTTCCGCGTCACCGGTATGGATGCGGGCGAGTTCCTGCAGCAATTCGATTTCGACAATCTCAACGCGACCGGCACGTTCGACGGCAGCCTGCCGATGATCTTCGATCAGGCCGGCGGGCGGATCGAGAATGGGCATCTGACCATGCGCGCCGGGGGCGGGACCGTCGCCTATCTCGGCGAAGTGACGCAAGAAGATGTCGGTTTCTGGGGCAATCTCGCCTTCCAGGCGCTGAAATCTCTGCGCTACCGCAATCTTGAGGTGATCATGAACGGGCCGCTCGCCGGCGAGATGATCACTGAGGTGCGCTTTGCCGGCGTCGGTCAGGGCGAGGGGGCGAAACGCAATTTCCTGTTCGACCGGCTGCAGAAACTGCCGTTCGTGTTCAACGTCCGCATCACCGCGCCGTTTCGGCAGTTGATCGATTCGGCCCAATCCTTCTACGATCCGAAACGGCTGATCGAGCGGAACCTGCCGGCGTTGATCGAGGAACAGAAGAAGCGTGCCACCCCGCCTCAAGTAACGCCACCGATACAGCCCCCTAAACAGCCGGGGGCCATTCAGCCTCAAGAAAGCAGGACCGTGCCATGACAGATGCAGTGATCTGGAAACGAAGTAGAACGATGACCCTTGGGGTGATGGCACTGTCTGGTCTGGCGGGGTGCGTGAATGTCAGCGCGCCCGACAAGCCGATCGTGATCAACCTCAACATCAACGTGAAACAGGAGGTCGTCTACCGTCTCGATGGTGAGGCGAAAACGACCATCCAGGCCAATCCGGGAATTTTCTGATGAAGACGATGGACAAGATGATGATTGCGGCGGGCTTGGTGCTCGCCACCGTTTCGGGCGTGGCGCTGGCACAACAGCGTGACCCCGCCTATCAGGCCGCGCGCGATGCCGGACAGATCGGCGAACAGCCTGACGGCTATCTCGGCGTGGTGGGTGCGGGAACCCCGCAGCTGCGCGCGATGGTCTCCAACATCAACATCCAGCGCAAGGCGACCTATACCCAAAAGGCCGCCGCCGCGAATGTGACGGTGATCGACCAGGGCCTGACCTTTGGCTGCAACCTGATCAGCAATACCAAGCCGGGCGAGAAATATATGGCGCCCGACGGCAGCTGGAAGACACGCACGGCCGCGCCGCCGGAACGCGACCCGCGCTGCCCGTAACGCGCCGTCAGCCGAGCAATAAGGAAGGGGCCGCGATTCGCATCGCGGCTCCTTTTGCGTCGATTGGTGTAAATTCCGAGTCCGGCCTCCTCCCTTCCGGTCGCCCTGAGCCTGTCGAAGGGCAGGGTGCCACAGGCGGCGTGTCGCATGTGGCACAAGGGCTTCGACAGGCTCAGCCCGAACGGTTTCGGGTGAACTCAATCAACTCTATTCCGCTCTAGAACTTCGCGCTGATCGTCCCGAACCATTGGCGCGGCGCGAGCGGGAAAGCGTTGTAGGTCCCCGATGCGGCACCGATGCTCAGCGTCGATGCGGCCTTCTTGTCGGTGATGTTGGTCACGTTGAGGCTGACGTTCAGCTCCTTCACGAACGCACCGTCGCCAAGCGGTATCGCCGCGCCCAGCCGGCCCGAGAGCGTGAAATAGCTCGGGACCGACAGGTCGTTGGTATAGGTCGCATAGCGCTTGCCGAGATAGTCGCCGACCAGCTGCAGGTCGAAAATGCTGTAATTCGCGCTGGCGATGAATTTGTAGACCCAGTCCGGCGACCCGGGCACCTTCTTGCCCGCGGTTGGCACCGTCGCGGTGCCGCTGACATAATCGTCCTGATATTTGGACATATTGTAGGACAGCGCATTGTAGAGCGAGAAGTGCGATCCGACGCGCAGCGTGCCGGCGATATCCACGCCGTCGGTCTTCACGCCGCCGACATTGTTGATCAGCGGCGAACCGCTGACGATCGAGGTGATCACCGGGGTCGGGCTGACCGAAAGCAGCCGGTTGCTGAAATCGACATGATAATAGCTGATCTGGCCGTCGAAGCTGAGCCCGTTGCCGAACGATTGCTGCGTGCGGATGCCGGCTTCGTAGGTCCAGCTGGTCTCGGGCTTCGCCGTGTCGCGGAAGATGTCAAACGCCTTCTGGCTGCCCAGGGCGAAGGGCGACAGGCCACTGGCTGCGCTGGTCTGGAACTGGCGGATATTCTTCTGCGCGTTGGCGAACAGCTGGATATGGTCGCTGGCCTCCCACAGCACGCCGAGCTGCGGCAGGAACCAGGTGCTGGTGCTGATCTCGCCATTGGGCAGTTCGGTCGATCCGGTGAAGGATTTCGGGATCGGCTGCACCTTCATCGTCTGCCGCGCGCGCTGGAACGTGCTCTTGAACCCGGCCTGGATGGTCAGCGTCGGGATCGGCTTCCAGCTGTCCTGGATATGCGTCTGGAGTTCATCGACGCGCACTTCGCTCCAATATTGCGTGATCAGCGGGGTCAGCGTGTCGGCCGGGCGCTGATAGGGCGTGGACGGATTATTGACGTCCAGTGCGTACCAGCGGCGCTTGGCGGATGAGCTCTGACGCTCGTACCAGCCGCCGATCTCGATCTGGTGATTGCCCAGCTCGATCTGCAAGGTCGACAACAGGCCGCCGCGGTCGATGCGATATTCCGTGGTGCGGGTCGCCAGGCCGGATCCGCCGAACAAATTGCTCAGACGCGTGAGATTTTCCGGTGTCGTCGGCAGGCCAGTCCCGGGAAAATAATAGGAAAAAAGCTGCGGCAGGCCGGCAACCTTGATCGGGCCGGCAACCACGCCGACGCCGTCGTCGTGATGATAATAGAGCTGGTTGGAAAAGGTCACCTTGTCGCTGATATTCCAATCATACTTCGCATAGCCGAGCCAGTCGGTGCGCTGCGCATCGCTGTAATAATTGCGATAATTGGGGTTTTTGTCGTCGAACGTAACGGGCGAGAAATAGGGCTGCGCGTCTTTGAAGTTGGGATAGAGGAACGGGCGTGCATAGGGTGCGGTGCCACGATTGTCGGTGAGGATCTGGCCGCCTGCATCTCTCGTGACGGCGTAAACCGTCGCATCCTCATTGGGCTCGATCTTGTCCGAATAGGCGGCATAGAGCGTCAGCTTGCCGGTCGAATCGTCATGAACGAACTTGCCGTCGACCTGGTATCCGCCCTGCTTGCCGTTGAAATCCCATGCCTTCGCCTTGTGGCGCAGGCCCGAGATGTAAAAGCTGTTGCCATTGCCGAATGTGCCGCTGTCGAGCCGGACATAGGTGCGCTGCGTGTCATGGCTGCCCAAAGTCTGTGCGATCGTCGCGCCCATTTCCGACTTGGGGTCGCTGGAGAAGGTGTCGATCGTGCCGCCAAGATTGCTGGTCGATGCAGTGCCGAGATCGCCCGCGCCCGAGGCCAGCGTGACGCGACCGACATCCTCGGAGATGATCGCGCGCTGCGGCGACAGGCCGTTATAATTGCCATAGGTCTGGTCGCCGAGCGGCACGCCGTCGAGCGTATAGCCAAGCTGCTGCGCATTGAAGCCGTGGATGAACAGCGAGATATTCTGCTCGTTATTGCCCCACGGATCGGCGGTCAGGAAGGTCACGCCGGGCAGGGTCTGGATCGCCTTGAGCGGGCTGACGCCGGGCAGGATCTTCTGGATGTCGGTGCTGGCGACTTGAGTCACCGACCGCGTGGTGCGCGCGGTGACGATGATCGCATCGTCATCTCCCTCCGCGGGGGCATCAACGGGCGCATCCGCGGCCGGGGTCGCGGCGCTGTCGTCCGGCACGGCCGCTGCCGGGGCGGCGACCTCGTCCTTGGCCAGGGCAGGGGAGGCAGTCGCCAGTGCCATCACTGCCGCGCCGCTCAGCCAGAAAACTCGTTTGTCGAAAAAGATCATTGCCGTCCCTGCCAATTATGTTGCGCCGCACAACGGCGACCGGCAGGCCTGTAGCGAGGTAAAAAAACGGCTTGATTGCGGATTTATGAAGGTTCGGGGTCAGTTATTGTCAGGATTGATGACACAGATAAGGAGAGAGCAAGGAAGACTGAGGTCGCTCTGGCATGGCCCCTCTCAAGCAGTCCCTCTTTCAAGGGCTTAAGTAGAATTGTCAACGTAACCCGATTCTACCGTAATTTCGTAATTTATAATCATAGATTTATTTTTTCTGAATCTTTGACGCTATTCCAAATCCCTCCTGATAGCCTAACGATATCCTGAACATAGCTTTGTACTACAC
>NZ_JBOHHW010000038.1:0-53409 GCF_050725575.1 Sphingomonas sp.
CCAGACTACCAACGACGATCGGCAATGGCAGCTCAGCCAGGAGCTCCAGCTCGCCGGCAAAGCTTTCGGTGACCGGGTCAGCTATGTCCTTGGCGCTTTCTATTTCAAGGAGAAGGCGTCGGATATGGCCACGGCAGATCTGGCCATCGGCCTCAATCCCCCACTCGTGCTGACCCCGCCCTTCACCCCGGCGGTGTTCATCCAGAACTATGTCGACAACAAGGGCTGGGCGGTGTTCGGCCAGGCCGATGTCAAGATCACCGATGGGCTCAGCCTGACGGTCGGCGGACGCTACACCCATGACACGAAGCGGTTCACCTCGATCAATGTGCGCCAGCGCGACAATGTCGAATTCGTCAACACGACGGTTGAGGCGACCTTCAAGAAATTCACCCCGCGACTGGGCGTGAACTATGCGGTTACCGACGATGTCATGCTCTATGCATCCTGGTCGAAGGGCTTCAAGCAGGGCGGGTTTAATGGCCGACCGCTGGTCAGCCAGGCTGAAGTGACACAGTTCCGGCCCGAAGAGCTGGAAACCTATGAGATCGGCATCAAGTCGCAATGGCTCGACCGGACCTTGACCGCCAATCTCGCGGTGTTCCATTCGATCTACAACGACATCCAGCTTACCGTGAACCAGACGCCGACAAATTTCGTCGCCAATGCCGCGAAAGGAAAGGTCGATGGGTTCGAGCTCGAACTGGTGATGCGTCCGGTGCGCTGGTTCACCGCCAATGCGGCGGTCGGCTATCTCGATGCGCGCTACACCTCGATCGGGGAGGGATTGGGGCCGACGCAGATTCTGCCGATCACCCTCTCCAGCCATTTCGTCAAGGCGCCCGACTGGACCGTCTCGGCCGGTGCCGAGGTGCGGCATGAATTCAGCGGCGGCAGTGAGGTGACGCTGCGCGGCGATGTCAGCATGTACAGCCGCACCTATCATGACGTGGCCAACACCCCGATCATCACCGATGACGGCTATGCGCTGGTCAACGCGCGGATCAGCTACACTCTGCCGGGGGGCGATATCCAGCTATCGGCCTTTGGCACCAACCTGACCAACACGCTCTATCTCGTATCGGGCAATGCCTCCGGCGCGTTCGGGCTGGCCGAAGCCAGCTATGGGCGGCCGCGCGAATGGGGCGTCTCGGCGAGCTTCAAATTCTGATCGGGCACACCGGATCGGCCGGCGCACCGGTCGATCCGGCCCCTTTCGGGACGTTTCGCTTTCTACGATCGAGGATCGGCCTATGTTAGGTGAAGCCTTTCTCCTTTCTGCCGTGGTGACTGATGGAACAAGACGATCTGGGTGGGTTGGACGCCCTGTTCGGATATCAATTGCGGCGGGCCTCCGCAGTAATGATGGCCGACCTCACCGAGCGTCTGGTCCCGATCGGGCTGACGGTGGTGGAGGCGTCGCTGCTCTGGCTGGTCGAGACCCGATCGGGCGCGACGCAAAGCGACCTCGGCCGCACGCTGGGCGTCCAGCGCGCCAATATGGTGCCGTTGATCACCAAGCTCGCCGGCCGCGGCCTGATCCAGAAGACGCGGGTCGATGGCCGATCCCAGGGGCTGAGCCTAACCGAGGCGGGACGAGCCCAGGCGAAGATCGTCAAGACGATCATCGCGACGCACGAAGCGAAGTTCAGCACCTGTCTGGAGGGTATGGACCGGGCGGCATTGTTCGCGATGCTGCAATCGGTCCGCTCCCGGTAGAACGCAACGTCCGCCGCTCCTGCCGGCGGACCATCCTTATGGCTGCACCCCGCAAAGCTGACCGTCCAAACGGCGGTCGCTCTTGCCGTATGCAATCCACATTGTTATGTAGCATAACATTTATACCGAAGAGGCAAATGCCTGATGCATGATGTTTCCCTGTCGATCGGCGGCCGCGCGGCCAACGCGGTGACCAGTTTCGAACGGCACGATCCGGTGACGGGCACCGTCGCGACCCGCGCCGCCGCCGCCACGCCCGCCGATGCGATCGCGGCGGCCGACGCGGCCGCCGACGCGCTGGCCGCATGGTCGGTGCTAGGCCCGAACGCACGCCGCGCGCTGCTGACCAGAGCCGCTGACGCGCTTGATGCCAGGGCCGCCGATTTCGTCGATGCGATGATGAGCGAAATCGGCGCGACCGAAGGCTGGGCGCGCTTCAACCTGATGCTGGCATCCGGCATGGTCCGCGAGGCTGCGGCCCTCACCACGCAGATCGGCGGTGAGGTCATCCCGTCGGACAAGCCCGGCTGTATCGCGATGGCGCTGCGCGAGCCGGCGGGCGTCGTGCTCGGGATCGCGCCGTGGAACGCGCCGATCATCCTCGGCGTCCGCGCAATCGCCGTCCCGCTCGCATGCGGCAACACCGTCATCCTCAAGGCATCGGAGCAATGCCCGCGCACCCATGCGTTGATCGTCGAGGCGTTTATCGAGGGCGGCCTGGGTGGCGGGATCGTCAATCTCGTTACCAATGCGCCCGCCGATGCGAGCGAGGTGGTCGGCGTCCTGATCGATCACCCGGCGGTGCGCCGGATCAACTTCACCGGATCGACCGCTGTCGGCCGGATCATCGCGAAACGCGCGGCGGAGCATCTCAAGCCGGTGCTGCTCGAACTGGGCGGCAAGGCGCCACTGATCGTCCTCGAGGATGCCGATCTCGACGAAGCGGTGAAGGCGGCCGCGTTCGGCGCTTTCATGAATTCAGGCCAGATCTGCATGTCGACCGAACGCATCATCGTCGTCGATGCCGTCGCCGACGCCTTTGCCGAACAGTTTTCCGCCAAGGTCGACACCATGCCGGCCGGCGATCCGCGCAAGGGCAACACGCCGCTCGGTGCGGTGGTCGACCTCCGCACCGTCGGCCACGTCCAGGCGCTGATCGACGACGCGCTGGCGCGGGGCGCGGTGCAGGCCAATGGAGGGCGCAGCGACGGCGTGCTTATGCCGGCGCAGGTCATCGACAGGGTGACGTCCGACATGAAGCTGTTCCGCGACGAGAGTTTCGGCCCGATCGTGGCGATCATTCGCGCCCGCGACGAAACCCATGCAATCGAGCTCGCCAACGACACCGATTATGGCCTGTCCGCCGCGGTGTTCACTCGCGATATCGCACGCGGCCTGCGCGTCGCGCGCCAGATCAAATCCGGCATTTGCCACATCAACGGCCCGACCGTTCACGACGAGGCGCAGATGCCGTTCGGCGGCACCAAGGCGTCGGGGTACGGCCGCTTTGGCGGCAAGGCCGGGATCGACGCCTTCACCGAGCTGCGCTGGATCACGATCGAGACGCAGCCCGGCCATTTCCCGATCTAACTCATTTTCAGGAGCAGCCTCATGACAATCGATCCCACCGAACTGGCAACGGTCACCCATGTCGTCGACGGCGGCATTGCCTGGGTGAGCTTCAATCGCCCCGACAAGCGTAACTGCATGAGTCCGAAGCTCAACCGGCAGATGATGCGCGTGCTCGACGAGTTGGAATATCGCGACGATGTCGGCGTGCTGGTGCTGACCGGCGAAGGCACCGCCTGGTCCGCCGGCATGGACCTCAAGGAATATTTCCGCGAGACCGAGGCACAAGGCCTGGGCGGTACGCGCGCGGCGCAGCGCGAAAGCTATGGCTGGTGGCGGCGTCTGCGCTGGTATCAGAAACCGACCATCGCGATGGTCAATGGCTGGTGCTTCGGGGGCGGCTATGGCCCGTTGTTCGCCTGCGACCTCGCCTTTGCGGCGGAGGAGGCGCAGTTCGGCCTGTCCGAGATCAACTGGGGCATCCTGCCCGGCGGCGGCGCAGCCAAGGTCGCGGTCGAGCTGACCTCGTTCCGCAACGCGATGTACCATGCGCTGATGGGCGAGAATGTCGACGGCCGGACAGCCGCCCAATGGGGTCTGGTGAATGAAGCGGTGCCGCTCGCCCGGCTCAAGGCGCGCGTTACTGAAGTCGCCAATGTCCTGCTGCAGAAGAATCCGGTGGCGCTCAAGGCGACCAAGGACGCGATCCGCCGCGTTCGCGAGATGAGCTACGACAATGCCGAGGATTATCTCATCCGCGCGCAGGAAGCGGCCAACAGCTACGACAATGAAGGCCGCAAGGAAGGGATCCGGCAATTCATCGACGACAAGGCCTATAAGCCGGGTCTCGGTGCCTATGACAAATCCAGACAGCCCGCCTGATCGGCCGTCGGATGACCGTAGAGACACTTCAGCCCCCCGTGGCGGGGCCCATCTCCACAACGACCGGCACGTCGCTGGATCGCCTGTTGCGGCCGCGGTCGGTCGCGATTGTCGGCGCGTCCGACAAGCCCGGCGCGCTGGGCGCGTCAGTGCTGGCCAATCTTGACCGCAATGATTTTGACGGTGCGGTCCATCTGATCAATCCCAAACGCACGGAGATCAACGGCCGGCGCTGCCTCGCCTCGGTCGATGATTTGCCCGACGGCGTCGACGCCGCGGTGCTTGCCATCCCGCGCGCCGCGGTGCTGGAGACGATCGCCGCGCTGGCGCGGCGCGGCGTCGGTGCCGCGGTGATCTTCTCCGCCGGCTTTGCCGAAGGTGGCCCGCAAGGGCTTGCCGAACAACGCAAGATTGCCCGCATCGCCGATCAGGGCGGCATGGTGATCGAAGGGCCCAATTGTCTTGGCTTGGTCAATTATGTCGATCGCATTCCGCTAACCTTTGTCGAGACCGACGCGGTCGCGCTGGGAGACCGGCCCGGCATCGGCATCGTATCGCAAAGTGGCGCGATGGCTGCGGTGCTCGCAGTTACCCTCGCCAGCCGCGATCTTGGCCTCTCCTTCTCCATTTCCACCGGCAATGAAGCGGCGAGCGGCGTCGAGGATTATGTCGACTATCTCGTCGATGACCGCTCCACGCATGTCATCGCGATGATCGTCGAGCAATTCCGCCAGCCGGCGCGATTCCTCGCTGCGGCTCGCCGGGCGCGCGAAGCCGGCAAGATTATCGTACTGCTCCATCCCGGCAGAAGTAGCGCCGCTCGGGAGTCCGCCGCGACCCATACCGGGGCAATGGCCGGCGATTATCAACTCATGGTGACGAAGGTACGCCGCGCCGGAGTGATCCTGGCCGAGACGCTTGAGGAACTGGGCGACATCGCCGAAATCGCCCTGCGCTGCCCGGCGATGACATCAGTCGGCGTTGCCGTGATGGGCGAATCCGGTGCGTTCAAGGCGCTGACGCTCGATCTGTGCGAGACGCTGGCGCTTGACCTTCCAACGATCGACGAAGCGAACGCGCCCGCCCTGCGCGCCGCGCTCCCCCCGTTCGTCGGCATCGCCAACCCGCTCGACCTGACTGCGCAGGGGCTGGTCGAACCCGATCTCTATTTCCGGACGCTGGCAGCATTGTTCGCCGATAATCGCTTTGGTGCGGTTCTCGCCGCGATCATTCAGACCGACCCGGTCACCTGCGGCATCAAGGTGCCACCAATCCTGCGCGCGGTCGGCGACCTCAGGCCCACCAAGCCGATCATCTTCGCCGGGCTCGACGAAGGTGCCGCCATCCCCGCCGGCTATATCGCCGAGCTCCGCGCGCTCGGCATTCCCTATTTCCCCTCCAGCGAGCGTGCCTTGCGCGCAATGAAACGCCTTGCCGATTTTGCGGAGCGCGATTTCACCCCGCACGAGACGTCCGCTCTTACGGCACCTATTTTGCCCGAAGCGGGCGGCATCATTCCAGAATATCGCGCCAAGAAAATGCTCGCACCGCTCGGCATCCCCTTTCCCCACGGGCGCTTTGTTGAGACACTGCAGGAAGCGATAATCGCGGCCGAGGCCATTGGCTATCCGGTGGTGCTGAAGGCGCAATCGCCCGAGCTCAGCCACAAGAGCGACGCGGGCGGTGTCGTGCTCGGTCTGGCCGATACGACAGCGCTCGAGCAGGGTTGGCAGCGACTGCAGCATGATGTCAGCCATCATCGCCCCGATCTCGCGCTCGATGGCGTCTTGATCGAGAATATGAGCCGGCGCGGCATCGAATTGATCGTCGGCGCGCGCAATGACCCCGAATGGGGACCGGTGATCCTAGTCGGTTTCGGTGGAGTCACGGCCGAAATCTACCAGGACGTCCGGTTGCTCGCGCCCGACTTGCCGATCGCCGCGATCATCGAGGAAATCCACCGATTGAAAGCGGCGGCATTGCTGCGTGGTTTCCGGGGTACGCTACCCTGCGATGTCGCAGCGGTAGCGCGCCTCGTCGACACGCTGGGCCGCCTGCTCCTAACCGAGCCGTCGATCCGCGAAATCGACCTCAATCCGGTCATCGTCTATCCACAAGGCGAGGGCGTGATGGTCCTCGACGCCCTGATTCTTGCCGATGCGAAAGACCCTGCCGGTTGATCCGGGACATGATGTTGACGCGATCCTGACGACATAAGCAGATAATAGAGTTGGGAGGATTGGACGATGCAGACGGACCCCCGGGAAACGATTGCCGCCGCACCGATGGGCAGAGTCCAGATCATCGCCGTGGCGCTGTGCGTGGGTCTGAATGCGCTCGATGGTTTCGATGTTCTGTCGATCAGCTTCGCCTCGCCGGGCATCGCCCGGGAATGGGGGATCGATCGCGCCGCGCTTGGCCTGGTCCTGTCGATGGAATTGATCGGCATGGCGGTCGGGTCGATGGTGCTGGGCAATCTCGCCGACCGCATCGGGCGGCGCCCCATTGTGCTGGGCTGCCTTGTCATCATGTCCGCCGGCATGGCGCTGGCTACGGCGGCCGGCGACGTCGTCGCGCTGTCGTTGTTCCGCCTGCTCACGGGCTTCGGTATCGGCGGCATGCTCGCGGCGACCAATGCCGTCGTCGCCGAATTCGCCAACGCGAAGCACCGCAGCCTGTGCGTCGCACTGATGGCGGCGGGCTATCCGGCTGGCGCGATCATCGGCGGCG
This sequence comes from Sphingomonas sp., assembly GCF_050725575.1. Lineage (GTDB taxonomy): Bacteria > Pseudomonadota > Alphaproteobacteria > Sphingomonadales > Sphingomonadaceae > Sphingomonas. The sequence continues at coordinate 6,901 of NZ_JBOHHW010000038.1, forward strand.
CGGTCGCCTCCCAGCTGCTGGTTGCGGGTGACTGGCGCATTGTGTTTTCGTTCGGTGCGTTGGTGACGGCGGCGCTGCTGCCGCTGGTCTGGTTCCTGCTGCCCGAAACGCTAGGCTATCTGGTCCAGCGCCGGCCGACCAATGCGCTGGCGAAAGTGAATCACCTCCTGGCGCGGTTCAGCCGCGAGTCGGTCGATTCTCTCCCCGCTTTGTCCGGAAGCACACCACGCACCGGCCTTGGCCAGTTATTCGCTCCTGCCCTGGCGCCGATCACCCTGCTCCTCACCACCGCCTATTTCATGCACATCATGACCTTTTACTTCATCCTGAAATGGATCCCGAAGATCGTAGTCGATATGGGTCATGCGGCGTCGACCGCCGGTAGCGTGCTGGTCTGGGCGAATGTCGGCGGGCTTGCCGGCGCGGTGCTGCTCAGTTTCCTGACCTGGCGAATCGCGGTGGGCTCATTGGTCATCGCCGCGCTGCTAGCGTCGACTGTAATAGTCTCGGTTTTCGGGCTGGGCCAGTCAGACCTGTCGCAACTGAGCCTGATCGCCGCCGCCGCTGGTTTCTGCACCAATGCCGGCGTCGTCGGCCTCTACGCCATCATGGCACAGACCTTTCCGACCGCAGTCCGCGCCGGCGGCACCGGGTTCGTGATCGGCGTGGGGCGCGGCAGCGCAGCGCTCGGGCCGATCATCGCCGGGCAGTTGTTCAATCAGGGCTGGGGACTCTTCCCTGTGGCCGTGGCGATGGGTCTTGGCTCACTGGTCGCCGCCGTAGCGCTGGCCGCTCTGCGTAGGCGCCAGGCAGCATACGCGTCCGCATGACAAAGATCCCAGATCGCGGCCGAGGTTAAACGCTCACCCGCCCAGTCCGCGCCAGTTTGCCCCAACCGACCCGCGGACCGCGCAGCGCCTGGGTGATCGCTTTCAGCACGACATAATACATCACCTGGCGATACCCGATGCGTTGCGGGATCAGCAGCCACAGCAGCCGCCAATTCTCCCGCCGCTCCAACGCAAAGGCGATCGTTGCCGCAAGCAGGTCGATCGCAGTGAATACCAGCCAGTAGATCAGCATCTTCTCGACATCATGCTGGGTCTGCGCCCAGCCATGCGCCTGCACAGCAACCCAGGTGGTCACGAAGCTGACGATCAGCGCCAGGTCGATGATCGGCGAGATTGAGGCGAGGATGATCTGGAATATGATCGCCTGTGGCAGGCCGACCCGCGCCAAGCCTCGCGGCTTGCCCTCGGCCATCACTCGGCGATGCTTCCACAGGCATTGCAGCGTGCCGAACGCCCAGCGGAAACGCTGCTTGGCAAGGCCGGCGAAGCTCTCCGGTGCTTCGGTCCAGGCGACGGCATATTGGTCGTAGGTCACCCGCCATCCGGCACGCTGGATCGCGATGGTCAGGTCCTGATCCTCGGCCAGCGTGTCGTCGGGATAGCCGCCGACCTGCTTGATCGCCGCCAGCCGCCACGCCCCGACCGCGCCCGGCACAACGGTGATCGCGTCGAGCCGCGCCAGCGCGCGCCGTTCGAGATTCTGCGCGGTAATGTATTCCAGCGCCTGCCATTTGGTGACCAGATTGACGCGGTTGCCGACCTTGGCATTGCCCGCGACCGCACCCAGCGCGGGATCAGCGAACCAGCGCGCCAGCCGCGCGATCGTCGTCGTCTCGAACTGGGTATCCGCATCAAGCGCGATGATGATCTCGCCTGTCGCCAGCTCTAGGCCACGATTGAGCGCGCGCGCCTTGCCGCCATTTTCCAGCGTCAGCAGCCGCACGCGCGGTTCCTCGGCAAAGGCCTCGCGCACCCGTTCGCTGGTCGTGTCGCTCGATCCGTCATCGATCACGATCACTTCGATCCGCACATCGGTCGATGCCAGCACGCCCTCGACTGCGCGCACGATCACCGTCTCCTCGTTGAAGGCCGGGATCATCACTGTGACGAAGCGTGCCGGATCGATCGCCGGGAACACCATCCGCGCCTCGCGCCGCGCCTGGATCAACGCCAGCGCCGACAGGGTCAGTGCGCGCAGGATGCCGATCGTGATCGCGAACAGGAAGATCCATCCCAGCGCGGTCACGATAGTGCCCAGCGTGCCGAAGATGAACAGGTCGACCTGCGCCGCGAGCCGGTCGCTCGCGGAAATCGGCGGCATCGCGACGTCACGCGGAATGCCTGCCAGCGTCGACACCGGCACCAGTGTATAGCCGCGTGCGCGCAACTGATCGATGATCACCGGCAGGGCAGCGAGCGTCTGCGCACGGTTGCCGCCGGCATCATGAAGCAGCACGACATTGCGGCTGCAATTGGCCGGGGAATTATTGCCGCACGGTGCCTTGCCGGCATCGACCATGCTCAGCGTCTTGTCGATGATCGCCTGCACGCCCGGGCGCTTCCAGTCATCCGGATCGACATGCAGCCCGACCGAGATATAGCCGCGGTCCTGCGCCTGCAGCGCAGGCTCGATCTCGTCCGCCGTGGTCGGCTCAGCGTCTCCGAAATAGGGCGCGCGGAACAGCCGCAGCGAGCGCCCGGTGAACGCCTGGAACAACCGCTGCGTGGTGTTGAGCTGGAATGCGGTTTCGGCCGGCGAAGCACCGGCGAGATTGGGATGGGTATAGGTATGGCTGCCAATCTCATGGCCCTCCGCGACCATGCGATTCAGCAGCGAACGCTGGGTCAGCGCATTCTCGCCGACGATGAAGAAGGTCGCATGGACATTCTTCGCCTTGAGCACATCAAGGATGCGCGGCGTCCAGGTCGGGTCAGGGCCATCGTCGAAGGTCAGCGCGATCTGGCCCGGCTTGTAACCGGTGCGCGCCACGACATAAGGCGACGGCAACCGGGTGAAATCCACCCCCTCGATCGACCCGTCGCGCGCCACGATGGGCTGGCGTGTCCCCGCGACCGGCACCGCGGCGATCTTCAATATCTCGCCATTACCCTCGATATCGACATCGGTACCGGCGGGGATCGCGCTGATCGCCGATGGCGGCGGCAATATCCGGTGCGACCGGCCGAAGATCGACCACAGGCCGGGATCCTCCGACCCGAGCCGCCACAGCGCAACGCCACTCAGGCCGGCGCGCTTCAGGAAGCGCAGCTGGTTATAGGCCGACGCCGCATCGAGCAGCCACACGACATGGCGGCTCTTGCCCTCTTCATAGGCGAAGCTGCTGTTGCCGCTATTCTTGTCGAACACCGGCATCGCGCTCGATTCCTGCGCCGCCTCCCAGGCTTCGTCGATCGCCAGCGGCTCGCCACCCTTATCATGCCAGTCATAGCCGTAATTGCCGATCGCCACGACCAGCTTGGCCTTGGGCACGCCGTTCGCGGCGCGCGCCACGCTCTGCTCGAACCAGGTCTGCGATGCGATCGGCCCCGGCTCGCCGCTCAGCTCATGCTCGTCATAGGCCATCAGGAAGACCCGGTCGACGATCGCCGCATAGGCCTTGATGTTCCAGCTTTCGTCGCCGACCGGGGCGGCAATCGCGACCACCCAGTTACGCTTGGCAAAGCGCGCCTTGGCCTCGCGCAGAAAGGCCTGGTAATCCTTTTGCGACGCCGCCGGCAGTTCCTCGAAATCGAAAAAGGCGCCGCCCGCCTGATTGGCCGCCAGCCAAGGTTCGAGCCGGTCGAGCAGCGCCTTGCGCTGTGCCGGCACGCGCAGCAGCGCCGCCATCCCGGCCGAATCCCAATCGCCCTGGATCGCATTCTGGATCATCGGCAGCAGCAGCGGGCGATGCGGTGAATGGTTGATCACGTTGCGCCCGGCATCGTCCCGGAACACCGAGATCTTGTGGTCCGCGCCAGTCACCGAAACCCAGCCGGGGATCAGCCAGTCAAGCTCGCCGATATGCTCGCGCAGCGACGCCGCGCTGGATTCGTCCCATGGCACATGAAAGCCGATCGCCAGCGGCACATCCTCGGCCACGCCGCGCTTGCGGCCGGTCAGCAGCCGGGCATAGTCGTACAGGCGGTGTTTGGTGCGCTTGAGCAAGGGCTCGTGCGGCGCGGGCAGCTTGGTCAGCGCGGGATGTTCGGCCACGACGGGCAGCAGCGGCGCGCGCGGCACCGCACCGATCGAGATCGCCAGCGCCGCCACCGCGACCACCACCAGCAACACGAATGCCGCCACCGCGACACCAAAACGGCGGCGCCTGCGCCCGGATGAATCATAGAAGATCGATTGCTGGGTCATGACGGGCGCGACTAGACTCCGGCTATTGGCATTTTCAGGTCATACGCATGACAAATACGTCATGATCGAGCGGTTGGAGCAACCCAAAAGTGGGACGAAACTGGTGGGATCGCTCACGAATGGATCGGGATGGATCAACGCAGCGCGAAACTGCATTAGATCGCGACGATACGGCTCCCCAACCGTTCCGCTTCGCCCGCATCGTGCGTGACGAGCAGGATCGGCAATTTCAGCACATCGCGGACATGCTCGATCGCCTGCATGACCTCCTCGCGCCGCGCCCGGTCGAGCGACGATAGCGGTTCGTCAAGCAACAGGAAACGGGGATTGCTGAGCAACGCCCGCCCGATCGCGACCCGCCTTGCCTCACCGCCGGACAAGGTCCGCGGCCAGCGGTCGAGCAGCTGGCCGATGCCGAGGAACGCGATCCGATCCGCATCGAGCGGCGCATCGCCCGCGCCATAAAGCAGGTTGGCCCGAACCCGCAGATGCGGAAACAGCCGCGCCTCCTGGAACACATAGCCGGCCCGGCGATGCTCCGGTGCGATGTCGATCCCGGCAGCGATATCGGTCAGCGTCTCGCCACTGACCCGGATCGTGCCGCGGTCGGGCCGCAGCAACCCGGCAACCATATTGAGGATGCTGGTCTTGCCCGCACCCGACGGCCCGAACAGCACCGTGGAGCCGTCCCCCGCGTCGAGCTTCAGCGCAATCTGAGTGTCGCCGCGGCGCTTCGAGACATGGATCTCAAAGGACATGCAGCCCCCTCCCCGCCCGTCGCGCGAGCAGTTCGGACATGATCAGCGCCGCCAGCGACAAGGCGACGGAGATCGCCGACAGCCGCAGCACCATCGCATCGCCGTTCGGCTGCTGTAGTGCCGCGTAGATCGCCAGCGGAAGCGTGCGGGTCTGGCCCGGCACGTTCGACACGAAGGTGATCGTCGCGCCGAACTCGCCGATCGACCGCGCAAAGCCAAGCACCGCGCCGGCCAGCACGCCCGGCACCGACAATGGCAGCGTGATGGTTCGGAACACCCGCCAGCGCGACGCGCCCAGCGTCCGTGCTGCCCCCTCCAGCCGGCGGTCGACTGCCTCGATCGACAGGCGCATCGCCCGCACCATCAGCGGCAGTGCCATCACCCCTGCCGCGATCGCCGCGCCGGTCCAGCGAAACAGCACCGACACGCCGAACCAGCTTCCCAGCCACGCCCCGATCGGCCCACCCGGCGCAAAGGCCAGCAACAACAGCCAGCCGGTCACCACCGGCGGCACCACCAGCGGCAGGTGGATCAGGCCATCGAGCACGATCTTGCCGGGAAATGCCGTGCGGGCAAGGATCCAGGCGAGCGCAAAGGCGATCGGCAACGTTGCCAGCATCGCCACGCCACCGACCTGCAACGACAAGGCGACGATCGCCCATTCGTCCGGGGTCAGCATGACGTTGCCCAACTTACTTCGTCACCCCGAAACACGCTCAGGGTGACAACTCCTTGCAAGGTGGCCGCCCGCCTCAACGCGGCAAAAATCCGTATTTCGCGAAGATCATCTTGCCCTCGCGCGACACCAGAAACCGCCGGAACCCCTCGGCCTCGGGATTGCGCGACGCCGTCAGCCGCGCGATCGGATAGGTGATCGCGGGATGACTGCCGGCCGGGAACGCGCCCGCCACGCGCACCCTGGCCGAGGCCCGCGCATCGGTCGCATAGACGATCCCGAATGCCGCCGCGTCGCGCTCGACCAGTAGCAGCGCGGCGCGGACATTCTCCGCCCGCACAACTTTGGGTTCAAGCGCGGCCCAGGCGCCAAGCCTGGTCAGTGCCGCGCGGCCATAACGCCCCGCTGGCACCGAATCCGGATCGGCCATCGCCAGCCGCCCGGCGCCAACCGCCGCGACGATCGGGCGGCTGCTGCGCAGGTCGACTCGCGCCGCATTGCGTAGCCCCGCCACCAGCACCAGCCGGTTGCCAAGGAAAGACGCCCGAGTCCCGGATGCGACCAATCCCTTGGCCGCCAGTGCATCCATCCATTCCTCATCCGCCGAGATGAACAGGTCGGCCGGCGCGCCCGCCAGCACTTGCCGCGCCAGCGCGGATGACGCGGCGAACGACAAGACCGGTTTCGGGTGCCCCTTGCGCGCCCAGGCATCGGCCGCCGCGCTCAGTGATTCCTGCAGGCTCGCCGCCGCCAGCACCAGCGGCGCGGTCGGGGCCGGCGCTGCCGCGGCGGGCACGGCAATGCCGGCGATCAGGGTCATCAGCCACAGCATCATTCGGAACATGATCGGCCTCGTCCTGGCGGTTGCGGGTCACGGCCTAATCCGATCCGGCCGGGCCGTCAGCAGCTTATTGCGTGCCGCGTCGCAACCCGCCCAAACCGACACAGATTTTCAACGCCCACCGCACGGCGCACGCTGGCATCCCGGCCGCGAACCAATTATCGCCCATCGCACCAAATGGGGGGACAGACGCCGATGATCGTCGGAATCGATCTTGGAACGACCAACAGCGCGATCGGCATCTGGCGCGACGGCGCGGCGCAGCTCGTGCCCAATGCGCTCGGCGACCTGCTGACTCCCTCGGCGGTGGCGATCGACGACAGCGGCGCAGTGATCGTCGGCATGGCCGCGCGCGAGCGTCAGTCGACGCACCCGACCGCGACCGTCACGGCGTTCAAGCGCTGGATGGGCACGCGCCAGACCGTCACGCTGGCGGGCAAGACCTTCACTGCCGAGGATCTGTCGGCGATCGTCCTGTCCAGCCTGAAAGCCGATGCGGAAGCCTTTCTCGGCGAATCGGTGACCAGCGCGGTGATCACGGTCCCCGCCTATTTCAACGACCGCCAGCGCAAGGCAACGCGCCGCGCGGGCGAGCTTGCCGGCCTGGCGGTCGAGCGGCTGATCAACGAACCGACCGCCGCCGCGCTCGCTTACGGCATCCAGGACCGGTCGGAAAAGGAGCCGTTCCTCGTCTTCGATCTGGGCGGCGGCACCTTCGACGTGTCGATCGTGGAGATTTTCGACGGCGTGATCGAGGTCCGCGCTTCAGCCGGTGACAACCGGCTGGGCGGCGAAGATTTCAACGACACGATCATTGAGGTCGCCCGCCCGCGCATCGACCCCGAAGGCCATCTGGCCAAGATCGACCCACTGGTGCTGCACGAATTGCTGCGCGCCGCCGCCGAACGTTGCCGCCGCACCTTGAGCGAGCAGGAGGAAGCGAGCTTCACCATTACCTCAGGCGACCGCCAATTCGCCACCACCGTCACCGCGGGCGAGTTCGAGACGCAGGCAGCCCCCTTGCTGGCCAGGCTGCGCGATCCCGTGTTGCGCTCGCTGCGCGATAGCGACATCCGCGTCGAGACGCTGAGCGAGGTGATCCTGGTCGGCGGCGCAACACGCATGCCAATCGTGCGCAAGACGATCACGCGCATGTTCGGCCGCTTCCCCAATGCCGCCGTGCATCCCGATCACGCGGTCGCGCTGGGCGCTGCGGTGCAAGGCGGATTGAAGTCGCGCGACGCCGATCTGGAGGAAATCCGCCTCACCGATGTCTGCCCGTTCACGCTGGGCGTCGACAACAGCGCGCCGGACGGCCGCGGCGGCTTCCGTCATGGCCTGTTCTCCCCGATCATTGAGCGCAACACGCCGATCCCGGCGAGCCGGGTGAGCTATTATTCGACCCTGTCCGACAATCAGCGCAACGTCGAATTCGGCATCTACCAGGGCGAAGCGCGCGAGGTGCAGGGCAACGTCAAGCTCGGCGCAATCAAGGTGCCGGTGCCACCGGCCCCTGCCGGCCATGTCCAGGTGGAATGCCGCTTCAGCTACGACACCAGCGGTTTGCTCGAAATCGATATCAAGGTCCCCGCCTCCGGCCTGGTGCGCAACCTGGTGCTGATGGACGATGACGAGGCGCCGAATGCGAAGGAAGTCGAGGCGCGCCGGAAAGTGCTCGCCGCGCTGAAGCGCCATCCGCGTGAGGAAAGCCACAATATGGCGGTGCTGGCCCGTGCCGCGCGCTGCTACGAAAGCTTTATTGGCGAGCGCCGCGACATGGTCGGCAAATGGACCGCGCAATTCGAGGCGGCGCTCGACGGGCAGGATCCGCGCGTGATCGACACGGCGCGCGCACAGTTCGAGGATGCGCTCAACCAGCTCGAAGGCGATCGCTATCTATGAGCCCCCTCTACGGAATCTGGCGGATACTCGATGTAGAGAGGACCCGCGACGTTCCGACGATCCGCGCGGCTTACGCCCGGGCACTGAAATCTTTCGACATCGATGACGAGCCGGCACGCTACGCCGCCCTGCGCGACGCGCGCGACGCCGCGCTCGCTTATGCCCGACAGCCGCAATCCGACGACGACGCGAGCGATGGCCAGGCAACCGACCCCGAGGAGGCAATCCTCCCCGGCATCACGATTCCCCTGCCCGATTTCGCGACAGGCCTCAGCGCCCCGACATTATTCGACGCATCGCCGCCGGACACACCGATCGCGATCACCCCGATCCCACCGGATGGTGATTTCCGGCCGGTGCCGCCGGAGCTGGTACCGGCCGCTGAGGAACGGATTCTGCCGCTGGTCGAGGTGACGCTGACGCCGCCGGTTCTCGACCTGGGCGAGGCACCACCACTGCAACCCATCAACGGCCTCCCGCCGGGCTTCGCCGAGGCGATGGATCAGCGCTACAATGCCGTGCTCAGCCTGCTTTTCCCGCAGGACGAACGGCGCCATTATCATGTGCGGGATCCCGACCTGTCCGCGCTTCGCGATCATGTCGCGGTGCTGCTCGCCGATCCGCGCATGGAGGAAATCGCCTTTCGCGCGGACGCCGACCGCTGGTTCGCCAATGTCGTCGCGCAATCGATCCCGCGATCCGACCCAATCCTCGATATGGTCATGACGGCGTTCGGCTGGCTCGATAGCCGCGGCCGCATCGACCAGCCACCGGTCATCGCCGCGATCGTCGCGCGGCACGACTCGCTCGCGTTCGTCACGCGCGTGCAAAGCAAGGACCATCCCCTGCGCAAGGCGTGGCGCGAGCTGACCACGCCCGCGCAGGAGAATAGCTGGAAAGGCATTGATGTCAGCGGCGCGGCGGTCCGCTCGCTGCTCGTCAAGATACGCCGGGAATATCCCGATCTGGAAGACATGTTCGACAGCTATCGGGTGTCGTTGTGGGAAGCGTCCAGCTTCAGCAATTCCAAGCGTAACTGGGTTGTCTGGGTGATCGGTGCGTGGATCGCGCTGACGATCCTCAGTTCGCTCGGCGGGCTCTCGAACACGTCATCGAATAGTATTTCCCCATCGAATAGCCTTGCCTCCGATACCGTTTCGCTGCCGCCCGGGCAGGCCGAATTGAGCGCTTTCAACGAAGATCTTGACGCCATACTGGAGAAAGTCGGCGGTCGGTGGCTCGATTATGACATCCTCAAAAGGAAAAACCCGACGCTTTACAATGAGCTTGCCGCAAACTGGACCGCGGCAAAGAGGGAGAATGTCGATCGCGAGGGCATCAACCAGGGCATGGTCGAGCTGCTGACCAAACGCTACGGCCTCGCCCTGCGGCAGGCCGATTATGATATCGTCGCCGCATATGCTCGTCTAACTCTCAATCGGATGAAGAAGGCGCGGTCAATGGGCGCCGATGCCTGTGAGGCGCTCTTCACGACTGGGAAGATCCCGCAAGAGACATTCTTCAACGATACCGATCAGCAAAAGGAGATCATCGCCCGGACATTGACCGCGGCCGGCACCAGATCGACCGTGCAGGCCGAACCCGGGACCATTGCCACGAAGAAGATGTTCGTCAACGCCGCAGCCGGACGAGCACACCAGCCGCACGAGCTGTTCGTGGCATCGATGATGGGCAAGGGTACAGCGAAGAGCCGCTGCGACGCCCGTATTGCGCTGATTGAAACCGCGCTGGCCGTGCCGCCTGAAATGGGGCTTGAGGTTCTGCGCCTGCTGTAAGCGGCGGCCGAAATCCGAACTGAGCCACGCCATGGCAACCACCAAAAGCTGGTGGAATTGGCGACCTGTTGGCGTGATCCAACATGCATCTGATTGGCAGTGGATACGTAAAGCATTGAAATCACACGCTTCGGCTGTATGGCACGACTAATGCACCTGTTGCCGCGATGCGGGCCGATTGCGGCCTGTCTTCGCAACAGGAGAAACCCATGGTCACCGCCCGCCAATCGCTCGCATGTGTCGCCACCATCGCCGCCGCAAGCGCCGCCCTCCCCGCCGTCGCGCGTCCCACTCCGAGCATGACGCGCGTCATCGTCTCGACCCAGAGCAATGTGTCGGGCCCGCGCGCCATCTGCCTGACGCCACATGCCAAAGGCGAGGCGGTAATCAACGCCAGGCTTGAGCGCCGAACGTGCCTGTCGGCGCGGCAATGGGCATTGAGGGGGTTCAGGGTGGTGGAGAGCTAAGCGGGACCGACTTTCATCTCAGCCTTATCATGGCGGCGGTGAGATAATTTCAGTGATACGCCCAATGCCCCTTGATCATCGCACTGCATGGTCGAGGGGCTATTGCTCATGTCATCGAAACGGAAATGACAGCTGAATCCGCAATCAATGCGGGCGGTTACCATCGCGGCGAAGGAGCAGGCGATCCCAGGTGATTGAGAGCCCGGCATATACTAGGATCGCCATTAGCGCGAACAGCCAGGGGGGTATGACCCATTGCGGCGGAGCGATCCTGCCATCGACAATCCGGTCGCCGAAGAACATTCCCGTGGCGACATACAGGCAGCCGTACCAATAGACGGCGCTGAGCGCGGCCTTGACGACGTGAAGGACCATGGCAAGCCTCATCTCGCGGCCGGGATAGCTCGACGGATGACGGTTTCATAATCGGCCAACGCGCCACTGCCCTCGATCGCGCCAAGCCCATGGCGAAGGCGATACCAATCCGCAACGATCGAAGCTTGCTGCTCGACGGTGTATTTGCCCAAATCCTTGGCCGGTGACAGGCGGCCATATTGATACACGCCGCCCTCCAGCAACAATCGGCGAAACTTCAGCCAAATGCCGGATTGAACCTGCCAGACGTGAGTAAGCTCGTGGATCAACAACCACATTCGGGCGGCACTGATTGAAAAATCGGCATGGTAGATCGGTGTCGGGAAATAGACTTCGCCATCGGGTGCCATGGCCGTATCGTCGGGTTGCCAGAAGGCATATTTACCGCAATGTATTCTCGTGATGCCGGTGTTTAGGGCATTGCCGAACATCCAACGCGCCTCGCGCTCTTCCCCCGGGGTGAGCAAGCGGACGATGTCGGCCATGCCGCTACTGCACCCGAGTGGTTATTCGGCGCAAACCCGCTTGCCAATTCAATGCGGCAAAAACCATTACGCTAACCATAATTACGGCCAGTGCGATGGCGCGCTGCTGCAAAGATCCCTCTCCTCTCGCGGCGTCGATGGGGTCGATGCCGCAAATCCTGAACGACAACCAGGCCACAACGAACCAGTAGATACTCGCCGCAAGAGCAGTGAATACATAGCGCCCATATACCATATGCCGATATTTTCATGAAAAACTATATTCGTCAACAGGATGAACGATATTCCTGCCAACCGGCATGGAGTCCCGATTTTAGTGACCTGTGCAGCAACTCCGCATATTCTTCACCTGGAAGTAAGGGGCGTTGCGCGTGCCCAGGACGTTCCACGTTCGGATCGTCAGGGAAACGAAACACCATTGAAGCGTTGAAGCGCCACTTTGAACGTTCGAGAGGCCTTGACGATGCGTCCCTTCGCCCACGCCCTGCTTGTTCCTATCGCGATGCTGGCCGCCTGCGGGCCTGGCGCCAAAACCGTCTCGAACGACCAGACTGTTTCGAACGATACGACTTCGGCCGAAGCGCCTCTTGGCGTTACGCGCGAGGCGCCACCGCCCGCGACCCCCGCGCCCTATCAGCCCGCGACAGTCATTCAGACCCAGCCGGGACCAAGCGGATCACGGTTCGACCTCACCCGTGTCGCGGTGACGGGTGACGTGCTGACGGTGCAGTTCGCCGCCAGCCATCCGACAAGTGCGACGGTTGGGCTCGATCTCAACGACGTTAGCGTGGTCGATGATACCACGTCGCAACGCTATAGCGTGCTTCAGGACGGCGGCGGGAAATGGATGGCTTCGCCTCGGCAGGGCGCCCGGGTCGTCGCTTATATGAGCAAAGGCCAGCCCGAGGTCTACTGGTTCAAATTCCCCGCGCCCCCTGCGACGAGCAAGACGGTGTCAATCAACCTGCCGGGAGTCGGCCCCTTCGACGGCGTGCCGGTAACGCGCTGATGCACAGGCCTGCGCTGATCGGACTGATTTTGCTCGCTGCGTGCTCGCCTGCTCGCCAGCCCGCGCCGACCCCCACGGCGCAACCTATGCAAGACCCCATACAAGACGGCGCGCCACGCGCGACGACCGCGCCGCCCGCCCGAAACGCCACAAACCTTCGCGGTGAAGTCAGCCCGCTCAGCGGGACGATCAGCGATTTCAAAGTGACGGTAAGCGGTCTTCAGACGATCGTCGAATTGCCCGCCGATATATTGTTCGCGTTCGATTCCGCCGATCTGACGGCGGCGGCGCGATCGCCGCTGAAACGGACCGCCGACCTGATCGCGCACAGCGCGCGTGGCGATATCCGCATCGTCGGCCATACCGACAGCAAGGGTGATGTCGACTATAATATCAGGCTGTCCGACCGCCGTGCGCGCGCGGTCGGCGACTGGCTCGCCGCCAACGGCGTGGCGGCAGTACGGCTCAAGCCTGAAGGGCGCGGCGAGGCCGACCCGATCGCACCCAACGAGGGTGCAAGCGGCGTCGACAATCCCAAGGGCCGCGCGCTCAACCGGCGGGTAATGATCTATATTCCGCGTTAAAAAGACCCTGGGTTTACTCTGGCTTCCCCGCCGGATGATGCTTCGTCAGCTTCCCTGACGCTCCTTGAAGCCCCCTGGATCATCGTCGGCTCCTCGAACCCCGAACCAGGGTTCAACCTTCTCGTGAATCAACTGCAGCGCGGCAGCAAGATTCAGTATCACTGCCACGAACATCGGAATGCCGGTGGGCCAGCCATAGCCACTGGATGCAGCACTGACGCATGTCCAGATCGCGCCTGTGACGGCAAATATAATGATGAGCCATCTGGATATATTCGAATGGCGATACATGACACCGAACCAGAGCAGCAGCGCTACCGTCGTTCCGATCTGCGTTGCCGCGCTATTTGCCTTGTCCCAGTTTACGATCGACAGCAGCAGCCTGATTGCAAATGCGCCAAGATAAAAGCGCTCGAACCAGATGATCGCTTTCGGACGTTCCACATTGCCCCCGCTTCCAACTATTCACCGGCACGATATGCGTTGATCAGATTTGCTGGGTCGCCCCCTTCATTCTCTGCGGAGGGCTCGAGACTAGGGTCCAAACCCAATCACAGCAACGGTCGCAAGTCTCCGCCTTTCGTCGACCTTCGTCCCGATCCCGGAAATTTCATGCTGGCTTTTCCACCCGCTTGTGCTTCACCAGCCACTCCTTGAAGCGCGCCGGGTCGGGGACATGCATGGCCTACATATCTGATCCGCTTGAGAAGGCCATATCGCGGTTTATCCGGCAAGATGGCGGATCATATTCATTTTCCCCGCCGCGCAGTAGCATTTCCATCCCAATATCTGAAGTTGAATACCGTCAAACCAGAAGCAGGATAAAAACGTGTTCCTCGATAGCGAAATTAATAAGCTTATCAATAGGATTGGCTCTCTTCGCAGCGACATATTGGCGCATGGCAAGCGGCTTGCCGTTATTACCATTTGTGATTATCGGGTCGATACTGTTTTTGCTTGCAAGCCTGACTTGCACTATCGCAGTCAAGTGGTTTGCTCTGCGCCCGCTCTACCGAAGATTTAATGATCGCCGCCATGGCAGGAAGAGTTGGAGACGCAAGAGACTAAGAGGCATGATGGAATTTTTCCGTGTCCATAAATGGAAGTCGAGCATTCTTCTTTTATTTATACTCGTATCTTTATCGATCGGCATTCGTGATTTCGATCGCCGCACGGCCATTTTTGATCACGGGACCAATTTGGCAGCGTATGTCTATCGTTCGGACGATCGACACACCAGAGGCATTTGTACGGTACAATATCGCTATTCGTGGAAAAATCGAAGCTACGAAGGCGATACGACCGGATGCGTGCTGATGCGGCAACATCCCGTCGGGGCAGATATTTCAATTCGCATCAATCCTGCTGATCCCCGTCGCTCAGTGGCCCAAGGCGAACGATTTTGGACGTCCGGTTTTGCCACGCCTTTTGTATATTTCGGGCTCGGAATCTTCACGGCGCTGATTTTTCTGGTTGCCGCGGCGTCCCATGCGACACGACGTTCTCGAATGTGATTGCGCAACATCCAATCACGGAACTGGCCCGGGCTTCGGTGACATGATCAACCGCCCCTTAATGAGTCACAAGCTTTCCGTAACGTCATTTCGCTCCTGTCGCTATTTGTAGCGACAGACGCCCCGCCTCCCCTGCAGTACGAAATGCGCTCAACATCCGACATCACCCTGGGGAGGGCGGCATCATGACGATGATTATGGTTGCACCGATCGATGCGCCGGACGGCGCGCTGTTCGGTCATGGCGTCAATCAGCTAACCGGCGAACGCATCGCTGTCGGCTGCGTGTTGAATCTTCCGGCGCCGACCATCTCGGTCCCGTCGGACAGCGGCGATCACACCACTGCGCTGGTGGTGCAGGACAGCGCCAGCTATTCGAGGCTGATGAGCGCAGTCGCCAGTGTGAGCGCTTCGGGCGTCAGCTGGTCGGCATCGGCCTCGGTGTCCTATCTGCGCGAACAGGCCAATAGCGACACCTCGGTCACCCTGACCTGGAATCGTGTCGTGCGCACCAAGGACCGCATGGCCGACTGGACCAGGGCGACGATCGCGCCCGATGCACTGGATATGCTCAGGACCCAGGGCGTCGACGCTTTCCTCGCCAAATACGGCACGCACTGCATCGTCGGTATCGCTTATGGCGGCTCCTTCTCGGGCTATTCGCGGATCGAGACGCAATCGATCAGCGACAAGGAACAGCTCAAGGCGTCGATCAGCGGTTCGGTCTCCGGCTTCGGGGTGCATGGATCGGTCTCGGCCAGCTTCGAGCAGGATCTACAGAGCAGCAATATCCACTATACCTCATCACAGGATACCAGTGTCGTCGGTTCCACGCCGATCTCGTTCACGGCGCTCGACATTGACGGGATGCAGAACGCGGTCAGGTCCTTTTCGCCGAGCGCGAACGGTCCGCTGCCCGGCATTGACGGCGCGCCGATCGCGCTGATCTGCGTGAGCTGGAACGAATTCGCCGATATCACCAATACGCTGAACGGCGATGTCAGCGCGATCGGCCTCACCACCGAAGAACATGCCCTGCTGGGGCTCTCGTCCGAATATGCCGCGCTGACCTATGCCGCGGGCACCGCCGCCAGCCTGCAGAATTCGCCTGCGATCATCCCGGCCTATGGCCCGGTGCTGACGCAGCTCGGCGACCAGGCCGATAGCGCGCGCAATGACATCGCCCGGCTGACGCTCGACGGCGTCCGCGCCTATGCCAGCACCGGCACGGGAAGCTTCATCAAGGCCGCGACTCTCAAATCGCAGATCGACCGGATCGCCAGCGGCTATGGCGAGATCCAGGTCACCTATGCGCTCGACTGGGCGTTCAACAATGTGACCCGCACCTTCACCAAGCTGGCCCTCCCGGGCGGCGGCGAGCAGAATCTGGGCGGGTTCGTTCACTATCGGGAGCAGGGCAACGACGAAGGCGACCAGATCCTCGTCCTGCTCTACACCTATGACCGCGATGCCAACGGCGTCCCCTTCATCGGGGCGCGGATGCACTATCAGAATCCCTATGCCCCGGCGGCGACCCAGCAAGAGGATCTGTCCATTGTACAGCAGTCGCTCAACCAGTCCTCAACCCGCACCTGCACCGCGGCATGGCCGGCCTATCCGGCGAATTACATCACCGTCTCCCTGATCCCGCCGACAGGCTGAACCACAACGCTAATCCTTGGGGGAGAGCCGGCCGCCGCTCGGGAAACCGGGCGGCGGTTTGTTTTATCGACGGCGCTCGGGCTCGTTTACGGGGCGTCAAACCTTCGCGGCTACTCCCGATTTGCCCTGATGCTGAGGATTCGAGGCGTGGACGTACGAACCGCCGTTATAGCCATTACGTTGCTCGGACCGCTGCTTGCTGGCTGCGCGGACGCGAACGTCTATGATATGTCGCCGGATCAGGTCTATGCCAAACTCATCGAGCTCAGGCACGGCACACCGTCCGTGATCAAGGTAGAAGGGGTGCGTGAGGGCATTTACGGCACGCCGGGAAAGTCGGTCACATGGGTCACCGACTACGCTCATTCCTACCATGAATGCACCGCCTATCTGACGCCGAAAGGGTCGGCGCGGACCAGTGTCAATGTCGGTTGCAGCGACAAGAATGCGCCGGCGAAGTTCGGCATTGCGAAGGTCATGGTCGATCAAATAGCTGGTGAGGCTAAAGCTCAATTGTCCGTCGCCGGCTCTTTCAAGGGCGTGCGGAATCGATACATTGAACTGGTCGATTCGACGCTTGACGGTCGCTCGTTCGACGACGTACGCGCCCGGTCCCAGGTGATGGGCTGGCCCGATCCGCCGATCTGAGGGCCGCTCGGAATAGAATCACTGTTCGGAGGAGCATGCGCCGTGATCGATCACCTGGGAATCAGGGCCGCCGATTTCGAGACCTCCCGGCGCTTCTACAATGCCGCCCTGGCCGCGATGGGCATCACCCCGGTGATGGAAGTCACGCCCGAGCAATCGGGCGGGTATCACGGCATCGGCTATGGCCGGAACGGCAAGCCGACATTCTGGCTGGGCAATAACGGCCCGCTTGGCGAGGGCATCCATATCGCCCTCGCCGCCACCTCGCGCGCCGAGGTCGACGCCTTTTATCACGCGGCGCTGGCCGCGGGCGGACGCGACAATGGCCCGCCGGGGCTCCGCACGCATTATCATCCGACCTATTATGGCGCCTTTGTCCTCGATCCCGACGGCATCAATGTCGAGGCGGTCTGCCACACCCCGGAATGACGGCCGGTAGTGCCGTGACAGTGCATTAAAATTCGAGCGCGGTGGACACCGCAGGTGCGCCCAGCCAATGAATGCACAAGCACCGTATTTTCACCGCAGTTCGGGAATACGATAAACCGGTACCATAGTTCCGCCCATACCGGACCGGTTCCCACCGGCCAGCCGTCACCAGGGGAATATTGGACCAATGGCAGATATCCCTCACCGCGCCTCGTACCGCTCCCGCCCAGGCAGCGTTGCGCGTGCTGTTCAATTGCCGATTTTGGTGTCGGTCTTTCTGATGGGCTGCACAGCTCATACCGCCGACAAGCTTCCATATCCGGCCAAGATCGTGACCAATGGCGACATCAGAATGGACGCCGACAGAAATCTCTTCGTATATTACGACAACGAGCCCGGAAAGACTTATGGCGCCGCCCCGGGTGAACAGAATTATCAGTCATATCTCGAAATGGCCGGGGATATCCGGCCTGGGCAAAAAAAACGATTGCGCGCTCGCTCTGCGGTCTACAAGCGAAATAAAGACAGATCTATTTCCGTCTATGACTATATCAGTATCGAAAACGCTGTATCCGAGCCAGGCATCATCAATATCGAACCCAAAGATAAATTCTATTCATGCTATGACGATATTTTGGACAATCCGTCGGCACGCACACTCTATATCTGGATCAACGGGGTGTGATCGACGATTGCCTTCGTAAACTGTAATTTATTTCGGCGACAGCTTACTTAAGCCAGGATCCAATTTCTCTGCTCACCTCGGGATTCCGTGATAATTCGTTCCGCTCCGACAGTTTAATGAGTTCCATCCCTGTCGGCGCGCGCCAGCCCACCGCCGCGAGCTCTTCTCTGATTTGCTTCGCATCACATTTTATAGGGTAGTCGACAATTCCTCCGGCGAACTGATGAAATGTCTCCCCCTTGCCACGAAGGTCCACAACCAGGCCTCTCAGATGATCACCCACACCGTCCAGCAAGACCGTTCCATCAAGGGTACATAAATTCCCCACAGAGCTGGTCAGTACGTCCGATAAAAATTGTGCGAAATGATCGTCCTGCATCAGCGATCTCATTCTATCATTCAGCTTTAAATCCAGCTCCAGCAGCCTGAAACTTGCATGATAGAGATAGAAAATTGGGTCAGAATCAGACCAGTCCATTACCACCCTTTCGCTCATCTTTACCGGCCGTGGAGAATTGAGCCGCAGGCATCCACAGATCATCGGCTTTCGTCTTGCGTCAGGCCACGAGAGATTTCGACGATATGCGCAATAGATTGATTATCGCACCGTATCGTTAAGGGGTTATCCCATCCCCACCGCCCGTTGCCGCGCGAATCCGCCTGGGGTTCCAATCTCCAACACGGCGCGCTAACCTCGCGATAATGAAGGGAGAATGGCGATGACCCCTGGTTTCCCCGATCCATTTGACGAGATCCGCCGCTATCTGAGCCGCGCGGCAGCGCGCGCGCTCGATCGCGCGATTGCCGAGGTGCAGCAGGCGGCCGTCCGCGCCGTCCGCCGCAAGGTGCGGGATGTGTCTGACACGATCGATTATGTGACCTCGGTCCTCGGCCGGATGCCGCACGGCGCCGCGAACGCCGTCGCCGATGCCGGCCGCGGCCCCTCGGCCCGCCCGCTCGTGCCGAATGAGATCGCGCTGATCACCCAGGCGTTCGGCGCACAGCCGGTGTCGCCCGGTCAGGTCCGCATCGTGCCCGGCGCGGGCCGTCAGCCGGCGGCGGCCGCCGCGTTTCGCAACGGCAACCCCGCGATCACCATCGGCAACACAATCTATATCAAGCCGGACGCCTATCGCGCACGCGGCGGCAGCGACCTGACGAGCAATCCGGAAGGGGTGGAGATGCTGCTCCACGAATATACCCATGTCATTCAATATACACGGCTGGGCTTCACCGCGTTCGGCACGCGCTATGCCCGCGAATTCCACCAGAGCGGTTATGACGCCGGCAAGATGTACGATTATGGCTCGCGCAAGCTGAACTATGACGACGAGATGCTGGAAGGCCAGGCGGCGATGGTCGGCGACTACGGCCGGCAAATGGCGCTGCCGCCGGGAAGCCAGACCCCGGCGCTGATCCAGGAACTCCGCACCAAGCTGCGCGGGACCGGAATCCTCGGGCAATGACGCGATGACCCGCGCCAGCCTTGCCGCAGTCCTGCTCTGCGCCGCCGCGCCGCTCGCCGGGTGTCAGCTCGACATCACGGTCGCGGTGACGTCGAGCCGGGGCGTGGTCGAATTCTCGGTCCCCGCGACGCAGCCGCCCTGCATCAATCGAGTGACGGTCTATGCGGCGAGCGACCGCAAGACCCCGGTCTGGCTGATTGATTCAGCCGATACGGCAATCTGTGTCAGCCGGTTCCAATATGCCAAGGTGCCGGCCGGCTTCGTCCAGCGCGGAGCGCTGAAGCCGCTTGCCGATGGCCAGCTCTATCTCGTCGCGGTCGGCCGTCCCGGCGGCACCGGGATCAGCTTCTTCCAACCGGGCACCGACGGCTCGATCGTGCGGGACGCGCCGGAGAGTTAGGCGGTGAACAAGCGCTACGAAATCTTCGCCGACTATTTTCAGTTCTACCTTCGGGATGAGGGCGAGCAGCCTCATGCTCCAACTGATTACACGGATGAAGACATTAACCGTCGGATTAAGGTCGCCCCATTCGTAATCGTAATCCAACCCGCGCGTAATATGACCGTTCCCGTGGAGGTTGAGGTGGCCGAGGCCTCTCCAACTCTCGCGTTCGATAGATGGGATCATGTCGCGGAAGCGAGCATCGACCTGCCCTCCGGTCGACTGGAAATCCACGAATGCACGGGCGAATCGATCGACGTCCTGTCAGTCTTGCCCGGAGCTTACCGCGCGAGAGCCTATTTCGGAGGGCTGAATACCCTGAGTGACGATGGGTTGGACCGTGACGATCAATATCGCATTATCCTATGGCCGGCTCCCTTCGCGCCGGTAGAAGTCCTCAAACAATATGAAGATCCTCGCTGAATATTGCTGACAATGCACGAATTGCGCTCGAAAACGCTCAGCAGCGCGCGCCGGCCAGCCGGAACACGGCCGTGAAGCCGATATGGTCGGATAAGGCCCGGCCCTTGGCGTCAGGGCCGAAGGGGATACGGATCGCAACCGGGCAGAGCGGCGCGTTGGTACCGGGGGCGAACAGCGTCCAGTCGGCATTGTGGTGCATCACTGCGCTGACCGATGCTGGAATCGGCGTGCCGCGCTCCGTCTGCCGCCCCGCCACCTGACGCAGCGCGTCGCGGAACTTCGCCGCACCGCGCCAGCCCGCGACCTGGGCGATCAGCGCCTGTCCGCGCGCCGGCGCGGTGCCGACATTATAGTCGCCCGCCGCGACCAGCGGGACCGCCGGGTCGTGCCACTGGTTGATAAAGGCCGACAGGAACTCGGCCTGGCGGCGATAGGCCTGGAGCGAGCGCGCATCGGGCGCGCCCGAACTGTGCCGGCTGTTGAGGTGCGTGGTCAGCACATCGACCAGCGACCCGTCGGGCAGGCGCAACGTCACCAGCAGCGCCCCCTTGTTCGCCAGGCAATCCGACCCCGCACAGGCGAAGCGGGGATAGACCAGGCGGCGGACTCGGATCACCGGATGGTCGGACAAGACCTGCAGGCCGCTGCTGACGAACGAGCCGAACGTCTCGCCGAGCCACCAGCGTGCATCGCCGGCGAAGCGGCGGTCAGCCTCGGTCATCGCCGCGTCACTGGCCTCGCCGGCGGCCGGGCCGCTGACGATGTGGCGATAGCCAGCACTGAGTCCGATCGCGCGCGCCTCGTCGGTAAAGGCTTCCTGCAGCACCACGACCTGCGGACCGGTACCGCGTCGGCGCATCTCGTGCAGGCGCCGGCCGATCTCGGCAAGGTCGGCGGGCCGGTCCGACGCGATCGGCCAGGGCAGCCCCTTCACATTATAGGTGAGCACCGACAGCGTGCCGTCCCAGGGCGTGACAGCGGCAAAGGCCGCCTCCGCCGGGACGGCGCGCACCGCCGCACCCTGGTTCGCGCCCGAGGCGCCGCCAAGCATCGCGACGGTAATCGCGAGCCGCTTCAATCCCGATCCGAGCTTCAACGTCGTTCCCCCGTAAACGCTGCTGGCTGAGCAGGCGCATAGACGAGAACCGAGTCAGCAATGTTGCGGGTGCGAGAAAGATTGATGACAGTGCAGAATTACTTTCTGCAGGCGCTACGCCCCACCCCCATCATTCTCGACACCGTAATTCAACAGTAATTCACCTCTCCTTTTTCTTCCGCCACCGGTCCACTCAGCTTCACGACCGCGGAGTTCGCGCCCATCACGAACGCGGTCGCCAACAGGACGCCGATGAGCTGACCCAGCAGGAAGAACCGGTAATCGTGGAGGAAATCGACGCGGATCCAGGACCATTGATTGGGGACCTGCGCTTCCTTGAAGGACGCGATGCTCCACTGGGCGGCACCATTGTCCTCTGGGTTCTGCCCATTATCGATGGTCACCAGATACGGCGCGTCGAAAAGCAATGCGATTGAGGCTGGCCAAAGCAGGATATCGAAGAGCAGGCGGCCGATGTTCGGCAAGAAAGCATAGAACAGGCTGATGCGCACCAACAGGGTGATGCGTGGCGTGGGATTTTGCCACGCCAACTTCGCGTTTCGCGTAATGAGGATCTTGAAAGCACGCCAGGTTTGCCGCGGCGCCTTAAACCCGAAGAGCCGCCAACCGGCCGACGTCTGACTCTGCGACTGAAAACGATGATATTTGAAATAGTCTCGCTGGGTCCGGGCGACCGAGGTCCCAACCGCGACATAGAGGACAGCCGCATCGATCGCCCAAAGCGGCACGGACACGCCAAAAAGCCTCAGGATATTGCGGATCGGGTCACTGATGACCTCATGATAGGCAGCGAGTACTGCCTTGATGAACCAGACCGGCTCGAAGCTGACGATGTTCACCAGCAAGTTCACGATCGATATCGTGGCCATCAGCAAACCCAGCAGATAGGCCCAATTCTTATAAGCATCGACGCCCGCGCGTATCGATTTCCAGATCTTTCCCATGCGCCCTGCCCCCCAATTTTCAGAAGGCTGCCAGACATCGCCAGGCGAATCCATCGCAAGAGCGCATGCGCCACCGTCACTGCACGACCCACATGCGCGCTTATGACGTCGCTCTTGTCACGCTGACCCGGCACGAATTGCGCACCTGACAGACCCGCCTCAGGCCGCGCGGCGCGGGCTCGCCGCCGGCTCGACCGAGTTCATCCATGACGGCAAATGCTGGCTCGCGAGCTTCGCTGCCGGCGTGACGCGGTCCGCCACGATCGCGAAGCGATCGCCGTCGACCAGCACCTCGGGCACCAACGCGCGGCAATTATAGGTCGATGCCATGGTCGCGCCATAGGCGCCCGCGGTGCGGAATATCGCCAGGTCACCGGCGCGGACAGCGTCGATCTCGCGTCCCATCGCAAAGGTATCGCCGCTCTCGCACACCGGACCGGCAATATTGGCGGTCATGCGTGCACCGGTCGGGCGGACCGCGGCGAAATCGTGGAACGCATCGTACAGCGCGGGCCTGGCAAGGTCGTTCATCGCCGCATCGACGATGACATAGGGATGGACCGCCCCGGGCTTGACCCATAATATCTCGGTCAGCAGCACGCCGGCATCGGCGGCGATGAACCGCCCCGGTTCGAACATCAGCGTCACGTCCCAATCATGCGTCACGCGCGCGACCATCGCGCCATAGGCCGCCGGCGTCGGAAAGACCTCACCCGGCCGATAGGCCAGGCCGAGCCCGCCGCCCAGATCGACATGGCTGATCCGATGGCCGGCGGCGCGCAACGCGGCGACGAGCGCACCGACACGGGCATAGGCCGCCTCCAGCGGGGCGAGATCGGCGAGCTGGCTGCCGATATGGATTGCAATGCCGCGCAGCTCGAGCCCGTCGAGCATGGCCAGCCGCGCATAGATGGCGGCGGCATTCGCCAGCGCGACGCCGAACTTGTTCTGCCGGCGCCCGGTCGAAATCTTGGCGTGCGTGCCCGCATCGATATCCGGATTGACGCGCAGCACCGCCGGCGCCCGTGTCCCGCGCGCCCTCGCCAATGCGGCGAGCACAACGCCCTCCTCTTCCAGCTCGAGGTTGAACTGCCCGATACCGGCATCGAGCGCCGCGGCGAGTTCCGCCCGCGTCTTGCCGACTCCCGAAAAGACGATGCCGGCGGCCGGCATGCCCGCCGCCAGCGCATGCAGCAGCTCCCCGCCCGAGACGATATCGGCGCCATAGCCTTCTTCGGCGAGCAGCCGGAGCACGGCCAGATTGGGATTGGCCTTGACCGCGAACGCCAGTTGCTTGCGGGGAATAGGCGCCAGACCCGCCCTGAAGGCACGCGCCGACGCCTGAAGCGCTGCGGTGGAATAGACATAGGCCGGCGTGCCGACCCGGGCGGCGATCGTCGCCAGCGGTACGCCCTCGGCGTGGAGGGCGCCGTGACGGTTTGAGAAATACAGCATGGTGAGTCCTGGATGGCGGATCGGGATGTTTCGTTTTGGCGATTGCCGAGGTTGGGGCCGAAATTGGGGCCGACGCGTCAGCGGGGCCGGCGCTTCAGCGATCCGGGCCGCCCGAGCGTCGGCAGCGGCGCTCGTGAATGGCCTGCGGCAATCGGCGGTGGCGACCGCGCTCGATCCGCAGGGCGGCGGACACGCGCTTGCCCTGGACCATCAGCACAGCCCCGAACAATGCCAGCGCGAAACAGAGCAGCCCCATACTGGCGCTGGCGTCGGGCCCCTTCGCCAGCCCCGCTGCGCAGGCGAGGGCGAAGATCGCCGCACCCCCACCGCGCCACATCAGATCACGGCGGGTCATGCCCGGACGCCGTCCGCGTCCGCCGGATCGGCGATCAGCGTCCTGCCGGCGGCGGCAACCGCGCGCCCGACGGTCGCGTCGCATCCCTTGCCGCCATGCCACACAAGAATGTCGGCGGGCAGATCCGTCTCTTCGCTGAGCGCGGCGACCAGATCGGCCGTCTCGAACGTTATGCCGATCCCCGGATCACGGACGCCGGCCGCCGCCGCGCGTGCGCGATCGACCAGCGCCGGCGCGGCGTCGATACCACGCGCTTCGATCGCGGTGAAGCCGAGCGCGCGGGCATGGCGCACCGCGCACAGCAACAGCTCTCCGGTGCCGCACGCGGCATCGACGATACGGATGCTGCACCGCCTGGCGGCGCGCAGCCCGTCAAGGGCGGCGGCGACTGCGGGCCAGCGCGCGTCACGGCAGTGGAAGCGCCGCTTCGCCGGCGTCGCGGCGCGGCGCCGGACCCGCGGGCGAGCCGCGATTGGCCACGGGATGGCGTGTTCGGCGACGTTGTTCATGCCGCCGCCCTCGCGCAGGACGCGGACGCGCCATGCGGCGCGGCCCTCTCCCATGGCTGAACTGGCGCAAACGGCACGATCGGCACCAGCGGAGACGTGGCGAGCACGACGCTGGCGCCCGGGAACGACGATTGCTCGCGTCGCGCGAAGTGCATCGCCGCAATGAACGAGATGAAGCGGCCTTCCAGCCGCCCACCGCTTTCCTGAACCAGCCAATGGCCCGCCGAATCCTGGCCTACCTGAAGGACGGGTCGGCGTGGGTCAGGCTCCGAATCGGTCGGCGACAACATTTCTACGCTCCTTGTACGGATCATTCGTCGCCCCGACCCGCAGCGACCGACATGCGCCGCGACGAGATCGCGGGCATCGGCATCCTGAAGGCCGTCGCGTTGACGGCCTCTATCGGGTCGGGGAAAGGCGGATGATCATGGGAGCCGTGAAATAGGTTTTCCCGGCATTAGGATTCCACAGCGATTGTCGCCTTCCGGCATAAAGGTCGCATAAAGCCGGCCCGCGATTTCGCGATCGGGGCGGCCGGCCAGCTGCGCTTCCGGTCAGCCGAGGCACCGCCGGACTGCCGCCGTCAGCTCGATGGCGCGCGGATCGATCATGGCGGCCGGCCAGAGATTCGGCACATAGCCAAAGCCGACCCGGGAGTCGGGATCGGCCGCCCCAAGCGACCCGCCGCTGCCCGGATGGCCGAACGATGCCGGGCCGAACAGCGGATGGACCGGTGGTGTCGCCCGCCAGAAACCGAGCGACATGTTGAACAGGTTCTTTGTCGCGGGCAGCAGTTCCGACGGGGCGCCGTGCATGCGGCTGTGGCTGGTTTGAGCCTTCGTCATCGCCATCACCGTGTCGGGCCGCAACAGGCGGATGCCGTCGACCTCGCTCACCGTCGCGGCATACAGGCGGGCGATAGCGTGAGCACTGGCGACCATGTTTGCGCCGGGGAACTCAGCCGCCCGATAGTCGCGCGAGTGCATATTCTCCTCGGTGACGCCGCCCACGGCGCCAGCCTTCATGAACGCCGTTCCCGGCCCGTAGACCGTCTGCATCACCGCCCCCGCGACGGCGGGTTCCAGTCTCATCAGCCTGGCGAAATCGGCCACCATGTCTTCCATGGAATTATAGGGAAACGGGGCGGTCGCGAGCGTCGCCACGCACGGCTCGATTTCCTCAGGGAGGCCGACCCATGCCGACAACCCCAGCGGGCCGGCGATTTCATCGGCGAAAAAATTGCCCAGCGTCTTGCCGGTAATACGCCGGACCACTTCCCCGACGAGAAAGCCGAATGTCATCGCGTGATAGAGATGCTCCGTCCCGGGCGTCCAAAGCGGCTTTTGCGCTTCCAGCGCGCGAACCAGCGGATCCCAGGCGCACGCATCCTCGAACGTCACCGGTGGATCGACATAGGGCAGGCCCGCCTGATGCGATAGCAGATAGCGGACCGGCAGCATCTCCTTGCCCGCCGCGCCGAATTCCGGCCAGTAGCGCGTGACCGGCGCATCGAGATCGAGTTGGCCGCGCTGAACGAGGAGATGCGCGCAGATCGCAGTCGCCCCCTTTGTGGTCGACGCGACGAGCGCGACCGTGTCGCGGTCCCAGCGACGATCCGTCTCGCGGTCGGCCACGCCGCCCCATAGATCGACCACGGCGCGCCCGTCGACATAGACGCAGCATGCCGCGCCCAGATCCCGTCCGTCCTTCAGATTGGCGCGGAAAATATCCGCCACCGGCTCCCAGCCGGCCTCGACCAGGCCATCAATATCACTCATCGCCTCATGCCTCATCGTCACCCGCGACGCGATCGATCGCGTCGGTCAGCCGGTCGCGCTCGCGGTACCGCCACTGCCCCTCCGGATAATTGCGCAGGAACGCTTCGATGAACTCCACCGGCTCTTCCCCGACAATGTCGCGGATCGGGGTTCCATCGGCCGCACTCTGCTCGAACAGGTCGGCTAGGTCCTCGAACATCGAACATACGCTGTCGGCGTCCTCCGATCCGAAATACATCAGATACCGCTCGAACGCCTCGACCGCGGCGCGGTAGTTCGCGGGAAGCTTGCGGACCCGGGCCTTATAGTCCCGCCACCGCCGCTTCTCGCCGATCAGCTTCGACGTGAACTCCAGGATCGACATCATTTGTCTCCTTCATGCAGTTGTTCGAGCCGTTCCGCGAGGAAGCGCCACGTCCTCCAAAACTCCTCGAGATAGTCCCGCCCCTGCGCGTTGAGCGAATAGACCTTGCGCGGTGGCCCCTTCTCGGATGGGATTTTTTCCACATCGACAAAGCGGCGCTGCTCGATCCTGACGAGCAGGGCGTAGACGGTGCCCTCGGCGATGTCGGAAAAGCCCTGCCCGCGCAGCCGCGCCGTAATCTCATAGCCATAGGCCGGCCGGCCGGACAGGATCGCGAGGACAATGCCCTCCAGCGTGCCTTTGAGCATTTCCGTCATCTGCTTGCCCATAGGCTGCTTTCCCTCACTACTCAGTGCTACTCACTACTGGTACATAGTGACACAGAATAGTGGTCGTCAAGCCCTGTTCGGAAACGCGCACCTGCAGGAACATTGATGCAGGAACATTGATGCAGGGGCATTGCTGCAACAGGCAGCGCGCCGCTTGACAGCGGCCCGGTCGCCGGACAATTTGCCCGCATGGGGAAAGCGATCTCCCCATGAGGCGACAGGCTGAAGTATCGCGTCCCAACTGCCGTGAGGACGCATATGCCCGGAATCAACGCCATTGCCGCCGACAAGCTTGTCCGACTGCTCGGCACGCCGCGATGCCCTGCCATCATCGATATCCGCAATGATGCCGATCCGCGCCGGATCCCTGGCTCGGTCCGCCGGCCGTTCGCTGACATCGCCAGTTGGGCACCCGGCCTCGCCGGTGCGTCGGTCGTGATTGCCTGTGACGACGGCGGCGCGGCCGGCCATGGTGCGGCCGCCTGGCTGCGTCAGGCCGGGGCCGACGCCGATGTCCTTGACGGCGGCGTGGCGGGCTGGATCGATGCGGGACATCCCGTGCTCAACGACGCGGCTATCCCGCCGCGCGATCCGGCTGGCCGCACACTCTGGGTAACGCGCGCGCGGCCCAAGGTCGACCGTATCGCCTGTCCCTGGCTGATCCGCCGCTTCGTCGATCCGGCGGCGATGTTCCTGTTCGTACCGACGCCCGAGGTGCTGGCCGTCGCGGCGCGGATGGGCGCGACACCGTTCGATATTGATGGCACAGGCGTGCGCTGGACGCATGACGGCGACCTTTGCACCTTCGACGTCATGGTCAGGGAGTTCGGCCTGAGCCAGGTCGACGGGCTCGCCCGGCTCGCGGTGATCGTGCGCGGCGCGGATACCGCCCGCCCCGATCTTGCCCCCGAGGCGGCGGGGCTGCTCGCCATCTCGCTTGGCCTCTCACGCCTCCATGCCGACGATCTCGTGCAGCTCGACGCCGGGATCGCGGTCTATGATGCGCTCTATCGCTGGTGCCGCGATGCGACTGACGAGACGCATGACTGGACATCCCACAAGGCGCCCAGGCCCGGGAAGGGCGCGTGAGCGGGGCCGCGGCGCCGAACGCGGCGGCCATGCGGGAACGGCCCGTCGCGGTCTCGATCGGCCAAGCCTTTTGGGTCTGGCTGCGCATCGCCGCACTGTCGTTCGGCGGCCCGGCGGGACAGATCGCGCTGATGCACCGCGTGCTGGTCGAGGAGAAACGCTGGATTGGCGAGCATCGCTTCCTGCATGCGCTGAACTATTGCATGCTGCTTCCCGGCCCCGAAGCGCAGCAGCTTGCCACCTATATCGGCTGGCTGATGCATCGGACCCGGGGCGGGATCATCGCCGGCGGCCTGTTCATCCTGCCCGGCATGGTCTCGATCATGGCGCTCTCCTGGATTTACGTGATCTACGGGCAGCTCGGCATCGTCTCGGCCTTGTTCTTCGGGCTGAAGGCAGCGGTGCTGGCAATCGTGCTCCAGGCGGTCGTCCGGATCGGCAGCCGCGCACTCAGGAACAATGTCATGCTGGCGCTCGCGGCGGCGGCTTTCCTGCTCATCTTCTTCGCGCGCGTGCCTTTTCCGGTTATCGTCCTGGCGGCGGGGCTGATCGGCTATTTTGGCGGGCGCGCGGGCCTTGCCGTCTTCAGGGTCGGCGGCGGCCATGGCGCGCCCGGTGGAACGATCGTCGCGGACGCCGAGACATTGCTTGGCGAGGAATTGCCGGCGCACGCCAGGGTCTCGCCGCGCCAGGCCGCCAGGACCGCCGCGGTGTGGCTCGCGCTGTGGCTGGTCCCGGTCGGCATCCTCATCCTGTGGCTCGGCCCCGATGATGTGTTCAGCCAGATCGCGACCTTTTTCTCGACCATGGCGATGGTCACGTTCGGCGGCGCCTATGCCGTCCTCGCTTATGTCGCGCAGGAAGCCGTGCAATCCTATCACTGGCTCCAGCCCGGCGAGATGCTGGACGGGCTTGGTATGGCGGAAACGACACCGGGGCCCTTGATCATGGTGCTCCAGTTCGTCGGCTTCATGGGCGCCTATCGCGACCCCGGCATGCTGCCCCCCTTGATCGCGGCCACGCTGGGCGGGTTGCTCGCGACCTGGGTCACCTTCATTCCCTGCTTCCTGTGGATCTTCCTCGGTGCGCCGTTCATCGAGCGGTTGCGCGGCAACGCGGCGGTCGCGGGCGCACTCTCGGCGATTACCGCTGCGGTGGTCGGGGTGATCCTCAACCTGGCAATCTGGTTCGCGATCCACACCATCTTCCGCGCCGTGCAGCCATTCGCGGCCGGGCCGATCCAGTTCGACATGCCGGTGCTCGCCAGTGTCGATCGCTGGGCGCTGCTCCTGTCGGGGGCATCGATCATGGCGATGCTGCGCTTCAAGGCGGGCGCCATCCCCACGCTCCTTGCCGCATCGGCAGCGGGGATCGCGCTCTATCTCGCCGGCGTGGCTGTATGACGGGCGCGGTTCGATTTCGGCGGCAATGCACTCACCCGATCGGCACATAAAGCGCGACGTTCAACCTTGAACGGTCGCCGCCCAAATACCGTCTCGAGCGCCGAACCTCACCCGGCGGCGCGCGGCCGTCATTGCCACGACCAGCGCGCCGGCAAGGGCGACCGCAGCCGGAGTTCGGTGACGAAAATTCGCGTTAGCCGACAGGACACGCATTTAATGGCGTTCCGGTTGTTACGCGCGGATGGTACATTAACGTCATTGCCGGGAGACGGATTCCGATGACGGACAGAATCACCATGGCCGAGTCATTACCGGCAACCGCCGTCGTCCGCGTCTCGCGCGCCAGCTTCGACCCGAGCCGGTTCGCCGAGGTCGACGCCGCGAGCAAGAAGACCTCGGCATACATCATCCCGGCGATCAGACAATTGCCGGGGCTCATCCACTTTTATGCCGGCGTCTCGCCAAAGGGCTCGATCGTGCAAGTCAGTGTCTGGGACACTGACGAGCACGCGGCGCAGCTGGACCGGCTGAAGGAAATGGTGGTCGACGGCCGCCGGGATATGGAGGCGGTCGGCGTGACCTTCACCCCGATTTTCAACCACCCGATCGACTGGACCTGGACAGTCTGACCCGGATGACGGCGGCAGCGGGGATCGCGCTCCATCTCGCCGGCGTGGCTGTATGACAGGGGGCGGTTGGTGGCGGTGACCGGAATTATGGAACAGATTTATACTATCACTGCGATTCTAGTTTCAACAATATAGAAACTGTAGTGAAATCTAAAAATACACTATCTTAATTCTAATCTCACCTTCGTCGTCCATATTTACGATAACCTTCGTAATCTCGTCCGAAGACTCGTTTGCCGTCTTTTTTATACGACACTCAAGGTATTCTACTCCATCGTCACATTTAATCTCATGTGATAACTTAGTATAATGACTAAGCTCATTAGATAACAGACGCCTTAAAGCATCTTCCAGTAACAATTGCGTTGAAACACTCATAAATTAAATATCCAGACAATAATTCTCAACGCCCTTGAATTGACAATGGGACTTGCTGAGAAGCGCGCCGTCATTCCTTGATGCCCAGTATTTCAGTGATCGGTGGTCGGCAGGATGTGCCCGGCTACCGGATTTCTCAAGGCAAACCTGGAGCGCTCAAGTCCCCATGGCTGTCCGATGTTTCCCGGCGCCGTAGGCCCACAGCATGACAGGCTGACTACAGCCGGTTCGCCCGCGCCCGCTTGCCGAGATAGGCCGCGCTGGGCTTGGGCGTGCGCTTGAAACTCTGCCGGTCGACCGCGACCAGCCCGAAGCGCTGCTTATAGCCGAACACCCATTCGAAATTGTCGAGCAGCGACCAGTGAAGATAGCCGCGCACATCGATCCCGTCATTGATGCACGCGCGCACCTCGGCCAGCGCGCGGTCGATATAGGCGATGCGGCGTGTGTCGTCTTCGGTGGCGATGCCGTTTTCGGTGACATAGATCGGCTTGCCGGTCGCCTTGGCGGCATAGCGGATCGTCTCACCCAGCGCCTCGGGATAATATTCATAGCCCGCCCCGGTCATCTCGGCGCCCTTGGGCGCGGGAAGCTGGCCGTTCTTGTCGACCAGGATGCGGGTATAGGTCTGGACCCCGACAAAATCGCCCTTTGCCGCCTCGTCCATCCATGGCCCGACCAGTTGCCCGGCAAGCGCTTCGGCCTTGTTGCCTTCGCCGACGCCCTGAATGGCCTGGAGCGCAAGAGTGATGCCGACCGGAAAATCGCCCGGCCCGGCCTTGATCGCCTGAAACGCCTTTTGATGCGCCAGCACCTGATTGGCTTCGCTCTTCTCGAGATCGGCGAACACCACCGAGGCGAAGCGGTCCGATCCGCTTGCCTTGGCGCAGGCGGCGAACATCGCCCGCGCGAACGGCGCGATCGTGTTGAACATCGGATTGGCGCGAAGCCCGCGCGCGGTATTGGCCTCGTTGAAGGTCGCCGCGGCATGGATCAGCGGGCCAAGCTTTGCGGTCGCCTTCTCGGCGAAACGGGCGAACAGGTCCGGACTGTCGGCTTGCTCGAATCCGCCGCGCATCGCGAACCAGCGCGGCACGGTCCAGTGGCTATAGGTGACGATCGGGGCAAGGCCATGCGCATGGCACGCCTCGAGCACGCGCAGATAATGGTCGAGCTCGGCCTCGCTGAACTTGCCCGGCTCGGGCTCGATCCGCGCCCATTCGATCCCGAAGCGATGCGAATTGAACCCCAGCCTGGCGGAGAGCGCGATATCCTCGTCATAACGGTGATAGGCATCGCACGCGTCGAGCGATGGCTCGGCGAACAGGGTCGGCTTGATATTCTCCGCCAGCCACAGATCGGAGTTGATATTATTGCCCTCGATCTGGTGCGCGGCGGTCGCCGTGCCCCAGAGAAAGCCCCTGGGCAGCGGCTTCGCCGCCTTCGCCGCGGCCTGCGCGGCGGGGGCAAAAGCCGCTGCGGCCGCACCGGCAACGCCGGCCATCACGGCCCGGCGCGATAGATCGGCACCCTCGCCCATAACCCTCTCCTGTCGCGCCGCATCGCTCGCGGCTTTGCGGCTTTTGGTAGCGGGAAATTGGGCGATAGGATACTTATAATTACTATATAGCCATAACTATCATCATATGCCATTGATGAGACCTTGCCCGCTATGCCGCATATCGGCCGGCGGAACGAGGACGGCGGACTGGAACAGGCCAGGGGAGAGCAGCATGAAGGTCTTGACGCAGTTGGTGTTGGCCGGATTGGCGGCCGGATTGACGGTCAGTGCCGCAACCGGCTCCACGGCGAAAACCGCGTCGCCTGCCGGCCCCGTGGTTGTCACCGATACCGGCAAAGTGGGCGGCACCGCCAATGGCGATCTCCTGTCCTTCAAGGGACTGCCCTATGCCGCGCCGCCGATCGGTCCATTGCGCTGGGCGCCACCGGAAAAGGCGGAAAGCTGGCTCGGTGTGCGGCCCGTCCGCGACTACGGGCCCGCCTGCCTTCAGAAGATGAACGCCGATGGCAAGCCGAATGCCGGCGGCGTGACCGGTCCGACCAGCGAGGACTGTCTGTCGCTCAATATATGGGCGCCAAAGGGAGCCAGGAAAGCGCCGGTGATGGTGTGGATCTATGGCGGCGGCAATGCCTTTGGGGCCAGTTCGGTCGGGGCCTATGACGGATCGGCCTTCGCTCGTGACGGCGTGATCCTGGTCAGCTTCAATTACCGCCTCGGCACGTTCGGCTTCTTTGCCCATCCTGAACTGACCAAAGCAGCCAGCAACGACGCACCGCTCGCCAATTACGCGCTGCTCGATCAGCGCGCCGCATTGCAATGGGTTCAGCGCAACATCGCCGCCTTTGGTGGCGATCCGGCCAATGTGACAGTGTTCGGTGAATCGGCCGGCGGCATGGACATCCTCGCCTTGATGACCATGCCGTCGGCCAACGGCCTGTTCGCCAAGGCGATCGTTGAATCGGGCGGCGGCTGGTGGCCATCGATCAGCCTGGCGTCACGCGAAGCCGAGGGTGTCAAAACCGCCACGCGCGCCGGTGCTCCCGCCGGGGCCAGCCTCGCCCAGTTGCGCGCCCTTCCCGCCGCCGCCCTGCTGGCGGCAAGCGGCGAGGGTTTTCTCCCGGTGACGGACGGCCGTTTGCTGACCCTGTCGCCGCGCGACGCCTTTGCCGCCGGCCGGATCGCCAAGGTGCCGCTGATCATTGGCTCCAACAGTTACGAAGCCTCGCTGCTGGCCGAATTCAAGCTGCCGGCCGCGATGGTGGCGGCCATCGCGCCAGCGCCGCTCAAGGCGGCCTATACCGATACCAAGGGGGGTGACGATCTGGGTGACTCGCTGTTCGGCGACGCTGTGATGGGTGCGCCGGCACGCTGGGTCGCGTCCAAGGCGTCGGGCAATCCGGCATGGCTCTATCATTTCTCCTATGTCATCGATGCCAGACGCGCGACCGCCAAGGGCGCGGATCACGCCGGGGAAATCCCTTTCGTGTTCGACAGCTGGGAGCATCTCGGCGTGCTTGGTCAGGGCCTGGCGGTCAGCGAACGCGACCGCGCGGTCAGCAAGTTGGTGCACTCCTGCTGGGTCGGGTTCGCCAGGACCGGCACGCCGGTCTGCGCCGGCGGCCCGGCATGGCCGGCCTATGTCGGTGCCGACGAGTCCCTGATGGAATTCGACAGCAGGACGCGCGTCGAACGGCAGTTCCGCAAAGCGCAATATGACGCGCAGGAGGCCCATCCCCTGCCCGCGCTTGATCCCGGGATGCTCGATCCCGGGAAATAGGCACGCGCGACACGACGGCATTCCGCGCCATTCGCGGTATCGCTGTGGCCATATCACTGACGCTTGCTGGGGAGAGGCGATCCGGGCATCGATCGCCTGCCTGATGCCGCAACCGCAATGAACGCCCTGCCCCCTGCATTCAGGATGCCGTCATTCGGCAGCGCATGCGCGACGTTCGCCGCATCCGGGTTGCACAGGCCGGACGCGCGCTGCCACGCCAGTGCCGGCGACTGCGTGACGCCGCACCTCGCGACCGGCGGAGAAAGTCCGGGGCGGGCCACGCGAAAGACTGAAAGGAGCCGATCTTATGCCTGTGCCGAACCACAATCCCAAGGTCGACGCCTATCTCGACGCCGCGGAGGAGTTTGCGAAGCCGATTTTCGTCCATCTGCGCGGCCTGCTCCACGCGACCTGCCCCGAGGTGGTCGAGGAGATGAAATGGGGGATCCCGCATTTCGACTATCGGGGCGAGATGATGGGCATCTTCGCCGCCTACAAAAAGCATTGCTCCTTCAGCTTCTGGAAGGACAGCCTGATGGCCGATGCGCGGCTCAAGGCGAATTCGGACCTGCCGGCCGCCAAACGCTTCATGGGCAAGCTGACGACAATCGCCGATCTGCCCTCCGACAATGACCTCATCGCCTGGATCAGGGAGGCCATGTCGCTGAATGAGCGCGGCGTGAAGCTCCCGCCACGACAGTCCGACGGCCCCAAAAAAGAGGTCGGCATACCCGACGCCTTTGCCGAACGGCTCGCGCAGGCGCCGGCGATCAGGGCGATTTTCGAGGGCAAATCAGCGTCGTTCCAGAAAGAGTATAATGTCTGGATCGGCGAGGCGAAGACCGAGGCGACCCGCGACAAGCGAATTGACGAAGCGCTGGCGTGGATCGCCGAAGGCAAGGGCGGTTTCTGGAAATATGCCAAGAGCTGATGGGGCCCACGCGGCGCATTGCCTATTTTTCCGAGGCAATGGCTGCGTTTTGCCTGATTTCTGAAGCCGCTTTAGGCCAAATTCAGAAATATGCTGAGCCGCCCGCATTGCTGTCGGGGAAAAGCTCCAACTAATGATCGCGATCGCCAGCGTCGATCCAGCGACGCACGGCATCAAGGGTATCGTCAGGCCTGGAATTGAAGGCGATTGCGGCTGTCGGGGCGTGACGGTGGACGACGTTGACGACCCGCTCGAACAAGTCGAGCAGCTCCGGCGGTTTGCGTATGCCGCCGCCGACGACAACACAGTCCCACGCTTCGGCCTTCAGCCTTGGCGCAAGGGCATCATCAAGGGGTGCATCGATCGCGATCAGGACCATTTCGACCGCATAGCCGGCAGCACTGAGGGCGGCCTCTCCCTCGGCAATCAGGCGCTTTACCATCGCATTCTGCTCGGCCGTCACTCCCCAATCATCAGGATCAAGCATGTCGGGATCGACGCCGATCACCAACACCTTGGGAGCAAAGCCTGTGTCCATATCGAAGATATAGACCGATGACCTGGGGTACTCAATCTTGGCAGATACGGCGACACGGATTGCGGGCCCCAATTGGAGTGCGCTCATCGAATGACGCCTGTCCCGAGTCCGCCCACCCCCGTCCGTGATCGCCCCGGGAGGCGCGGCGACCCGGCGTGATTCCGCCAGGCCGCCGCGCCTTCGATCAGGCCGGTTCGAGCGCCTTGGCGTTGGCCGAGCTGTCCGCCAGCGCGGTCAGGCCTTCGTCGGTCGCCGATTCCTCCTGCAGCGTCGCATCGAGCAGCGCCGCCGCATCGTCCAGGCCAAGCACCAGCGCCCAGCGCTTGAGCGTGCCATAGCGGGTGATCTCGTAATGCTCGACCGCCTGGGCCGACGCGATCAGGCCGGCATCCAGCGCGGCCGTTCCCTTATACTCTTCGAGTATCTCGTCGCCCTCGGCCAGAATGCCTTCGATCGCATCGCAGGTCTTGCCGCGCGCCGGCTTGCCGATGATCTCGAAAACCTGCTCCAGGCGCTCGATCTGCCCCTCGGTTTCCTCGCGATGCTTCTCAAACGCCGCCTTCAGCTCGGGCGCATCAGCCCCCCGGGCCATTTTCGGCAGAGCCTTGAGGATCTTTCGTTCCGCGTAATAAATGTCTTTCAACGTGTCATGGAACAAGGTTTCCAGGGTTTTATCGGCCATTATCTTACTCCATAGGATGGAGCGTCTTTAACCGGGCGGAACAATGTTTCGTTCCGGCAAGATTGGAAAAAGCTTATTGCTTTAGATCAACTTTATATCGACCGCGCTTCCTAAGAAATATTCTTTGATATTATGGACCTCCACGCACCGTGAACACATGGAAGCAAGGAGAACGGGATTGAGGCAGATAAAATCCGACACGGCGCTGACGGCGTTGCAGGACGAGCGCGTGGCGTTGCGAATTCGCCTCGCCTTGCTGGAACAGGATGGCGGCGAGGAGCCTGCAACACGGGAGACCCGGGATCAGCTTCTCGCGATCGAGACGCAGATCAAGAGCCATGGCAGGATCGCGGACTGTCGGTAGCGCCCGGCTTTCGGGCCCCGGTTTCGGCCCCCGGTTTCGGCCCCCGGTTTCGGATTGTCAGCGGCACCGGACCTCGCTAGCCCCGCAAGGGATGCGGCGGCAGGTTCGGTCTCGACCCTGCCCTGGCCGGTCGAGTTGCAAGTAAAGGGGTGCGCCATGATCGATACGTCGCGGATGAAACTGAGCTGGCTGGCCATGGCGGCCGCCCCGGCGATAATCGCGGCGATGATCGCGACGCCGGCGCCGGCGCAGACCACGGGCAAGAATGAGCGGGAGTTTCCGGGACAGCTCGACAGCAAGAGCCCGCTGGACGACGGCAATCCCTACCAGGTCCGCACCATGCCGCTGGAGGCGGGGCAGCGGTACGCGTTCAGCGCGGACTCCGAGAATTTCGACACCAAGATGCGCCTGTCCTTCGCCGACGATAATGACGAGGAGATCGCAAAGGACGACGATAGCGGTGAGGGGAACAACGCCTATATCGAGTTCACCCCCACCCGGAGCGGGACGTACCGCGTGCGCGTGTCCGCCGTCAGCGACAATAAGGGCAGCTATGTGCTGAAGGTGCGCGACCTTCCCCCCTTGCCGCCGCTGTTGCGGCCAAGCCCGGACGGGAGCAGCACGCTGGTCTTCAAACATTATGCCGGCGCGCTGACGCAAAGCGATGGCGAGATCAACGGCCGCCGCATCGATGACTATCTGTTCCACTTCGAGGGCGGCAAGCGGGTCCTGATCTCGATGGATCGCGAGGGCGACGACCTCGATCCGCTGCTGCAGGTCTATCCGGCGGATAATCGCCAGAGCACCGACCCGATTGCCGGCGACGATGACGGCGGCGGCAAGATGAACGCGTTTCTCACCTTCACTCCCGAGGAAAGCGGCGACTTTATCGTGCGCGCGTCGGGCTCGACCAGGGATCACAACACCGGAAGCTATCGCTTGCGCGTCGGGCAGCAGCCCTGATCGAGCGGGTTGGTGATCACCCGGCATTCGCCGGCCTCGTCACCTGTGGATCGGGCCCCTCGGCTACCGCATAATTCGAATTTTCGAATCTTGCAGCCTCCATGCACCGCACTACTCTACTCGAAGTCTGTAGACTCAGAGTGTTCTATTTCTGACATATCGATGGAAATGAGTGCTGAAAAAACCAATTCCGGTGCGCTGCAAATCATAGTGGCCTCAAACCTCAAGGATAAGCGCCTGCGGCTTGGACTGTCGCAGGAACAGCTCGCGGCAATATGTGGATATCACCGCACATACATAGGATCGGTTGAACGCGGAGAGCGTAACATCACTCTGTCTACGCTTGAAGCATTGGCAACAGCCTTGAACATTGATCCCCGAGAACTGCTGCAGCCTAAGAATGTCTGATTTCAACGGTATAGAGCGAACACCAGCAGCAAGCCTTGATCAAGCGATGCTGGCTTTATGCAGGAGCGTGGATGCGAAACGCGCTCGCATAGTGATTGACCATATTTTGGAACATGGGATCATCACCAACGAAGATCTGAGCGAGCTTTATGGGTATGATCACCCGCCCCGTGCGATCAGGGATGTCCGGGAGAATGGCATCCCGCTCATCACCTATAATGTGGTGAGTTCCAAAACCGGCCGCCGCATGGGCGCTTATACCTTTGATGACATATCGAAGATTAAGGCAGGGCGCCTCGGCGGCCGCAAAGCGTTTTCGAAGCAGTTTAAAAAAGATCTGATCGGGCTCTACGGATCACGAGATACAATCACCAGCGAACCGCTAGACGAACGATATCTGCAGATCGATCACCGCGTACCCTACGAGATCGCAGGTGACGACGGCGGAATGCTTGACCCGCGCGATTTCATGTTGCTGGACGCATCATCGAACCGCGCCAAAAGCTGGTCGTGTGAGCATTGCGACAATTTTTTGGTCAAGCATAACCCTGTCATTTGCAGGGCATGTTTTTGGGCTTCACCAGAAGATTACACTCATATTGCCGAAACCCCCTCTCGCCGCGTCGAACTGGTCTGGAACGGCGACGAGGTGGCAAATTTCGAGCGTCTGAAAAAGCAAGCCAGGGCCCATGGCCTGGAGCTGGGCAGCTACATCAAGCGGAAATTAAGCGAATAGAAGCTCCTGGGCGGGGCGCGCACGGAAAATATCGGCGCCATCTGGTTTAAGCGAACGCGAAACATAGAGGCTTTCTATCGTTTCATCAGTTCGACCA
Organism: Sphingomonas sp.; assembly: GCF_050725575.1. Classification (GTDB taxonomy): domain Bacteria; phylum Pseudomonadota; class Alphaproteobacteria; order Sphingomonadales; family Sphingomonadaceae; genus Sphingomonas. The sequence goes on from NZ_JBOHHW010000038.1 coordinate 45,648, forward strand.
CTGATTGTCGCCTGTGACGATCTGCCTGCGTGGATTGCCAGATGCTCCGCGTCGATCGTATCGGGGAGCGGCTCGCCATATGTCTTCTCGCCCATCTGCCCATCATAGGACAGGATATAGGGTACGCCTCGATCGTCGAAATTATGCAGCGCGTCGATCAGCTTTTCGCGCTCCAAACCCGACGCGTATCGTTTGTCGGCGCCATAAGTCGTCCCCTGATAGGGAGGATCGAGATAGATGAGATCGCCGGGCGCAGCTGACGCGACGCATTCCCGGAAGTCACCGCGAAACAGTTCCACCCGCCCCTTGAGCAACCGGCTCACGGCATGCGCTGTCCGAGTGACACGATCCGGCTTCATACCCGTGCGGCGTTTATCCGGTGACTGCGTGAAGTTACCGTGGCGATTGAAGCGCACAGCATTTTTAACGCATCGTGCTATGAGATAAAGCAGCAGAACAGGGTCTTTGTTTTCATTAAATTCTGCCCGAACTTCATTGAAATGAGTTGCGCCAACATCGAACTGGGCATGCCATGTTGCTGCATATCTATCAGAAAGCTCGCCAGGGTTTTCAACGATGAGCGCCCAGAGATCGACTAAGGGCGCGTGCGTATCTCCGATAACAAATTTTTCGGCCAGATCATGCGTCGCAGCGAAAAGCGTTATCGCTGCCGACCCCGCAAAGGGCTCGTAGAGCGTAGCGACAGGATCAGGGAAAAGTTTGCAAATCCGAGGTGCGAGTGCGCGTTTGCTGCCCTGATATGGAATCGGCTGAAGAGAAAGGGGGCTGTTTGTCATTGGTAGCGACATGCTACCCCGAGTCATCATTCGTCAATCCCCCTTTTCTGAAGTTTATGCGATGATCTGCATGATACGCGCAGACTTTTCCGGTTTTGTAACGAGGAGCCTTGCTGCAAAAGGATCGCCACTTGTTCCATATATATTACTGATATTAAATGATAAAATTTCTCCCGAACTGGAACAATGAGACACAATGCCGGCCTGAGCGGCCGACGGCGCGATGATAGACGGTCCACCGGCAAACGGATCGCGACCGTCCCCTGCCTCATATCCGACTAATAGGCTTCAATCGTCAGCACTGTGTTTTCGAACCGGCATGCTGCCAGGTCCTCGGGCGTGATCCAGTATTGCAGCGGCCCCATTTCGCCGACGAGCCAATCCATCTCAGCGTCGAGGCCGAGTTGTAGCAGTAGAATATACCGTTCCTTCATCTCGTCCGCCGCGACTTGCACGACGATGCCATTGCCGAACGAATGATGCTGGCGGGCGTCGTGGCGCAAGGCGAGCGCATCGATGATTGCAGGCGGGATTGGTGCCACCTCGGGAGCCGGTTCCCGCATCAACGCCGCCTGCGCCCCCTTGACTGCAGCGAGGGCCATCCAGCCATGGATAACTTGCTTGTCGCGCCAGTGCGGGCGCTCAGCACCCTCCGCCCAGACCAGCCCCCCTTCCTCCAGGATCTCACGAAGGAAGATATTGGCGCGTGTTCTTTGGTCCTCCGTTAGCGCTGCGACGGTATTGCTCTGGTTCCAGTCCGTGCCGGCGAATGCCTTGCTGGATCGTTCGTTAAGGGCCGATATTGCGCTCTTGCGTTCCGTGATGACGGCAAACGCCGGATCATCCTCGGCGGCCGCTGCCAGCGCGGCACGCTGCTGATCGAGTATCTTGTTCTGCGCTGCGCAATGGCTCGAAATGCGGTCGCGCAAGGTCCGCGCCATGGCCCGGTTGGTGGGGAAATCTTCCTCGAGAAGCCAATCGGCATTGCCGCCTCCCGAAACAATCAACTGGCGTTCGCTGAACCGTTTGGGGCCTAGAAAGGCGTCGGCACGCTCAATGTGGATTTTCGCCGCAACCTCGTGCGGCAGGCCCTCCGCCCTCCGTGCCTCGACGTCCGCATCGGATGGCTCCTCCAACCAGCCCAATTCGATTTCGACCTTGGGGTACGCGCAGTTTGTCCCCCGTAGTGCGATGACATCTTCGGAAAGGTTCGCGATCTTCCCGACCGCCAGATACGTATCCGGCTGCCAACTTTTGCGCGCGGGGCCGGGCAGGTATCGCGTAACGAAGTGCTGGGCGTCCGGGCCGAATTCGAGTGACATCGGAGCGAAGAAATAGAGATAGCCGCTATTCGGCAGCAGGTTCCTCGCTGGGCCAGATGGGATATCGGAACAGTCGATCTGTGCCATGAAATTAAGGCGCTCGAGCAGTCCTTCGCGGTTATGCACCATCGGCCAATCGAAGCTGTCATCCGTCGGAACGACCGGAGATCCACCAAGGAAGCTGAGGCTGCGCTGCGGCAGGCGCGGGGGGAAGACGTGGCGTATCGCCAGCTTGGCATCCTGGGCGCGACGCACCTCCGATCGAGCAGCCTCGGTGATTGGCGGTACAGGACGCGCCACATGGGCACGGAATTTGGCCGTTCGCGCGTTCTGGGCAGCGACAGCCTGCTGCTGTGACTCCTCCACCATCCTGGCGATCATCGCATCGGTCTGATCGGCGTTTGAAGAAGCCTTTGCGGGCTGTCGGGGCAATGCCCTTCCGAAACCTTGTTGTCGCGGCTGCGTCGCTGGCGGCTGCTTCGCTGGCGGCTTCGTCGCCCGTGCCTCGCCTTCCACGGCGGAACCCATAATCTTTTTAATGAAGTCCCAGGCCATCGATCGCCGTTTCCCTATGACGAAGCCCGCCAGCTTGAGCGCAGCGCGCGAGAATCGAGAATATTGTGTATTTCACCGCCCCGTAACGTCATTCGGTACCGTCATGCCGTAGCCGGTTGTGAACGAGGGATCGCACCGTTTCCGTCCCTGTCCATAGCGCCGCGGCCCAGCCGCATGCGGTGGCGCCTTCGACGTTCGCGATGCTGTCGTCGATCAGGAACAGATCCTGCGGCCGAAAGCCGGTACGCGCTTCGATGCTCCTGAAAAAGCCCGGCGCGGGTTTGGCGCAGCCAAGCTCGGCGGCATAATGCAAGCCGTCGAATCTGCTGCGCAGGTCGAGGTCGTGCCACAGATAATGCGCGCGCTCATGGTCCTGGACGGTGGCGAGATGAACCGCCGTCCCGGCGGCGCGAATTGACGCCAGTTCAGCCAGCAAAGCGTGGTTCATATGGGCATCGTTGCCGAACCAGTAATCAACCAGCGCATCGCAGGTGACGTGCGGCGATATCTCGTTCAGCACGGGCGCAAGGCGCTCGCGCAGGGATGCGCGTCCGTGGATCACATCGTCCCAGTGCGGTTCGAAGAACCGGGTCTGGAGCGCCGATGCGGGCACGCCGACGTCGCGTTCAAGATGGGCGCTCCACCCGCGCGCATCCGGATGGACAATGATCACGCCATCCACATCGACCATGATCGCCCTGATCGTCATCGGGCGATACCAAGCATGACTCATGCCGCCCGGCAAGCCTTCAACCCAGGCCGGCGGCACCCTGGCGCACGACATCGCTGACGATCCGATAGCCGGCGGAAAATGGCTCGGCCGCGCACCCGGGAGGGACGGTCGGTGAAACCAGCCAGATGGTCCTCTACCCCAGGGAGCAAATGGGATTCGTCCTGCTGGCAAACGACGCTTGCGAGGGCAGCGAAGCGGCGCCCAAGGCCATGGCGATGTCGCTCCACCGCGAATTGCGATGACGGTGCATGAATTAGGACACGGGATACGGGCGCGCGCGGGAAGATTGCGCGCGCCCCAGCCGAACTCAGCCGCTGGCGGCGCTGGTCCGGATCGTGCCGTTGACGCCATTGGGGAAGAACCCCCCGCCGACCGTCGCCGCCTTGTTGAGATAGACGATGTTGAGCACCTGGCCGGCGGTACGGCTGAAGGCGATGCCGTTGCCGTCAGTGGGCACGATGTTCGACATGGTCAGGTCGGTCGCAAGAATGCCCTGATCGAGATCGCTTGGCCCATCCAGGCTATCGCGCGCGTCGGAGATCTGCCCTGCAGCAGTGCGCAGTGACGTGGTCGATACGCCCTTGGCGTAAAGCACGGTGCGCACCAGGCCGGCATGATAGGCCTCTGCCGCAAGGATCCCGGCCGCCGCTTCGAGATAGGTCTTGTTGGTCAGCAATATCGACGCGCCCTTGTACGCCGTCACCCCGACATCCTCGAAGATGAACGCACCGAGCAGGAAGAACTCGTCGCTCGAATAGGGATCGAAGGTGCCGGTCATCGGCACCACGCCGGCCGCCCGCGCCGCGGCGGTGAACGCCCCGTTCGCATCGCCCGAAATGTTGAGCGCCGGTTGCGCGACCGCCGATGCACCAAGCTGAGTGCGCAGGAAATTGACGTGCGCCAGTTCGTCAAAGGCGATCTCGCGGGCATAGGCGCGCACCACCGGATCGACGAAATTGACCGCGCGACCGCCGGTCACCGCCCCTTGCGTGCCGGTGCCGGTCTGCATCGACGCGGGCAACCCTGCACCGAACGCAGCGAAGGAATAGAATTGTGCCTCGAGATATTCGAGGTTGAGCGCGAAATTCAGCACATCGGCGTCGGTCACCGTCGGTGTGGGGGTCGGTGTGGGTGATGGCGTCGGAGTCGGCGACGGCCCGTCCCATTTATCATTGTCACCGCACGCGGCGAGCAGCGACAGGCCGCCGGCCGCGATCGAAACCTTGGCCGCCGTGCGCATGAAGTCGCGGCGCTCCGCGCGACGACGATCGGATATCTCGAGGACCTGGAGAAGCGTGTCGGTATCGTGCATCGGAAATCTCCCCTGAATGGGTGACGATCGGGCTGATGAGCGGTTGGGGCGGCTCAGTTGGCCGCGCTTGTCTTGATCGCGCCGTTGACGCCGGCGGGGAAAAACCCGCCCATGCCGGCGGCCGTGTTGGTCAGGTACACGATGTTGAGCACCTGCCCCGTGGTCCGGCTGAACGCGATCCCGTCAGCGTCGAGCGGCACGATGTTCGACGTCGTACCAGTGCCCGTCCCGGTGCCGGTGATCCCCTGATCGAGATCGCTCGCGCCATCCAGGCTGTCACGCGCGCCGGAAATCGCATCGGCCGAGGTGCGCAGCGACGGCGTCGCCAGCCCCTTGGCATAAAGCACGGTGCGCACCAGCCCGGCATGATAGGCCTCGACCGCCAGAATGCCGGCGGCGGCTTCCAGATAGGTCTTGTTGCTCAGCAACGGCGGCGCCCCCTTATAGGCGGTGACGCCGACATCTTCGAAAATGAACGCGCCGAGCAGGAAATTCTCGTCACTGGCATAAACGTCGAACGCGGCGCCCGCGCCGATCAGGCCGGCCGCGCGCGCGGCATTGCTGAACGCGCTGGTCGGGGTGACGCCGATATCGATCGCCGGCTGCGCGACCGCCACGGTACCGAGCTGAGTGCGCAGGAATGCGACATGCGCCACTTCGTCCTGCGCGATCTCCTTGGCATATTGCGCGACCACCGGGTCGGTGAAGGTCACCTTGCGGCCTCCGGTCACCGCACCCTGCGTGCCGGTGCCGGTCAGTTGTCCGGCCGGCAGGCCGGTGCCGAACACCGCCACCTGATAGAATTGCGCCTCGAGATATTCGAGGTTCAGCGCGAAGTTCAGCACATCGGCATCACTCGGCGCACTCTGCGCCCCGGCAGTGCCGGCAAAGGAGAGCGCGGTCACACCCGCACCGGCCACCGCGGCCGCGCCGAATGCCGCCTTGAAGAAATCGCGTCGCTCATTGCGACGGTCGACACGCCGGTCGAGGACGTCGATCAATTGTTCCTGGTCGATTGTCATTGCCAAACCTCCCTGATGCGTCACATCCAGTGCAAACTACCGGATATCAAATTGGTTGCAAGTATTTGAAAAGATTCATTTTTTCTGGATTATTCCGGGCACGGCACGGCCGTTCGCCAACAAGCGAGCCAGGCGCACAGTCATCGGGATCTGCTTTCGGCAAACAGGTACGGGTCAACATGTCGTGCGGATGCACGTGGAATGATGTTCCCGGGCGGCGCCCCGCGATGAGCTCGATCTGACCATGGTTTTCACCCGGCAGGACAGAGCCCAAATCGGACGCGCAGGCGGATGCTGGCGGGTCGGGTCTGGCCGGCTCGACTCACCGCTCCCTCGGGAGCGGCCCTGAATGCAGCTACAGTTTGTGGCCGAGGACGATCATGATGATGGCCAGCAGCACAACACCGGCAGTCGCGACGGCGGCCCTGCGCGTTGCGGCTCCCGGGTCAGGTAGAAAGGCTGACAGCTCGCATTCCGTGCACTTCAGCAAAAGCCCCTTGCGATACTGGAATTCGTCCGGAGCGATCCTGCCCTGGTCGTGTAATCTGAAAAGAGTCTGCAATTCTTCCCCAACGGTTTTTTTGGGCATGGCCCCTTCTCCGCTTAGCGATCGTCGCCGGCGGCGCGTGACCGCGCCGCCGGGGTTTGTCGCCGAGGTTTGACGTTGTCCGGACTACGGCATCATCACCGTGTCGATGACGTGAATCACGCCGTTCGACTGATCGACATTGGCGATGGTGATCTTGCCGCTATGTCCCTTGGAATCGGTGATCTTCCAGCCCATGCCTGCTTTCGTGAACATGAGCTTTTCACCCTGCACGGTGGTGTAAGTCGCCATGCCTTTGTGCGCCTTGGCATTGGCGGCAATGTCCGCTGCGCTGATCCGGCCGGGAACGACGTGATAGGTCAGGACGCTGGTCAACATTGCCTTGCTCTCAGGCTTGAGCAGCGTGTCGACCGTGCCCGCAGGCAGTTTGGCGAACGCCGCGTTGGTCGGCGCGAAGACGGTGAACGGGCCCGGGCTGTTGAGGGTATCGACCAGACCTGCCGCTTTGACTGCGGCAACGAGCGTGGTGTGGTCTTTGGAATTAACGGCGTTCTCGACGATCGTTTTGGTCGGATACATCGCGGCACCGCCAACCATCGGGTTCCCCTTTGCGATCGCGGTGCCGCTAAGCATGAGCGATGCGGCGAAGATCGACATGCGGATCGACTTGGTCATTGACGCTCTCCTGCGCGATCTCGCGTGATCGCAGCGAGAGATACGGCAGGCCCGTGGTTACGGATGCAGAAGCGCTGGATTCTTGTCACAACACCGGTCGCCATCACCGGCCCGGTCGCGATTTCGGGGACACAATATCTATTTCGCGATCCGCGCCTCGCGAAAACCAGTAAACTACTGATATTTATATATATTATTACAGGGATCCCCGATCGCCGCGCACCAGAGATACGGCACAACCGGTGTCCCATATCTCCCCCGGAACTTTATCGCCCTCTCGATTCAAACCCCATGCAGAGCCGGTTATCCCGGCAGCATGGAAACCAGACCCTCAACTTTCAAAACCGATTATATCCGTCAGGCGCAGGAGCTTTATGCCCATGGCCTGACCGATCGTGAGCTGGCCGAGGCGTTCGGCGTCTCGCGCAGCACCATCTTTCGCTGGCGCGCCGCATATCCTGAGTTCGCCGAGGCGACGAAGCTTGGGAAAGACGTTGCCGACGACCGTGTCGAGCGCGCGCTGTACGAGCGCGCGATCGGCTATGAGGAGGAGGCGGTGCGCGTCTATCACCCGGCTGATGCCGAGGCGCCGGTGATCGTGCGCTACAAGCGCGAAGTGCGTCCCGATGTCGCCGCCGCGCTGCAATGGATGCGCGCCCGGCGCCCCAAAACCTGGGCCCGGCCTGCCCCGCCCCCTCAGGAAAAGGAGGATTGGGCCGAGGAGATGCGCAAGGCGAAGGAGCGGGTCGAGAGAATAACATCGCCCGAATACCTTACGACACAGCACCATTATGCACGG
>NZ_JBOHHW010000039.1:0-52868 GCF_050725575.1 Sphingomonas sp.
AGGCTGGTGAAGATATCGCCCGGGCGCCAGCCGGCAGATGTCGCGGCGAGCGGCAGTTGCGCACCTTTGCGGGCCATGAACGCCCGCAGGTTCGGCACCCGGCGATGGTCGATGTTGCGATCCGGCCTGCGCAGTCCCCAGCGCTTCGGATAGGCGCCGAAATGCGCGCGCATATCGGCATTGACCAGCGCCTGCAGATCGACGCCGAACGCATCGCGATAGGCGCGGATCAGGACGTCGGTGCACACGCCCTTGGCACGCGATACGTCGCCATTGGGAAAGGCCAGCACGCTATAGGCGGGATCATAGGCCAAAGTGACGCCGACCTGGCGCCGCGCCGCCGCGATCAGCGCCGCCGCCGTCCTGCGCGTCGCCTGCGCCTGGAGCGGCCAGGCCGCACAGGCCGACAGGCCCAGCAGAACGGCGCGACGATCGAGTTCAACCACGGCGCGGGGAAAGGTGGGGCGGGTCAGCGCGGTTCGTCATCGCGCGAAGACTCGCCGGCGCGGTAGCCGTCATAAGACTGGCAGGCATTGGGATCCTTGCGGCACGCCTTCTCCGCCTTTTGCCGCTCGCGGCCTTCGCGTTCTTCCTGCTTGCGCATCTTGCGGCCGTAATTGCGGTCGGCCTCGCTCTGGCTGGTGGTCGACCAGTCGACTGCCTTGCCCGCAACCTTGACCGGCGCAGTGACGACACTCGCGACGGTACGAACGCAACCGCCCGACAGGAGCGGAAGCAGGGCGATGGACGCGATGATCAGCTTGCGCATTGTCTGCCTCATGGTTGGTGCGGACGCTTGCTCGCATCGCGCGCTTCGGCGCCGATCTGGGGAAAATCCGTGAAGAACCCGTCGACGCCGTCATTGATATACAACGCGATTTCGTCCGAAAGACGGCCATGTGTTGCAGGGTTGACACCGTTCTTCAGGCTCGGCGGGAGGAAGAAATTCTCCGCGCGGAAGGTCCAGGGATGGACGCGCAGCCCCGCCCGGTGCGCATCCGCGATCAAACTGCTCGGTGCCGCATCGCCATTGCGGATCATCGCCTTGGACGGGCCGATGCCATAGGCATAGGCGGCGACCGCCTTCAGCCCCGCCGGCGTCACCATCTCCTTATAGCTCGCCACCGCCTTGTCGGCCGGGCCACCGGCGGCATCCATCAACTGGATCAGGCGGATGCCGGTCAGTTTGTGCAGCCGCTTGAGATTATCGACCTCGAAGGACTGGATGAACACCGGTGCATCGGCACCGCCCCAGCCGGCGGCTTTCAGCTCGGTGGCGAGCTTTTCTTCCATCGGCAGGCCGATCGATGCGAAATAGCTCGGATGCTTTGTTTCGGGATAGATGCCGATTGTCCGGCCAGTCGTCTTTGACCGCGCCTTGGCCAGCGCAATAATCTCGGCCAGGGTCGGAATCTCGAACTGGCCGTCATATTTGGCATTGTCCGGGCGCAGCTGCGGCAGGCGTTCCTTGGCACGCAGCGTCTTCAGTTCGGCAAGCGTGAAGTCCTCGGTGAACCAGCCGCTATGGCTTTCGCCATCGATCACCTTGACCTTCTTGCGATCGGCGAACTCGGGATGTGTCGCAACGTCGGTCGTGCCGGTGATGTCATTCTCGTGCCGCGCAACGAAGACATTGTCCCTGGTCAGCACCAGATCGGGCTCGATGAAGTCGGCGCCTTGCTCGATCGCCAGCGTGTAGGACGCGATGGTGTGTTCGGGACGCAACCCGCTCGCGCCGCGGTGGGCGATGATGATGGGCGCGCTGTGATCCTTGGCCATGGCCTTATCCTGCATGGTCGTAACGCCCATGGCCAGCACGACCATAGCGGAAGCGACGAGACGAGTAACTGTGGCGGTGGTGAAATATGTCATTGCGCTGCCAATCCCGGATACCGATTTCATCAAAGGCGTTGCCCCTGCCTCACGCCCGGGCTCATGCAGCAGGATGATGACATATTGACGATAAGCAAGTTGCCGCCGGCCGGGCTCGCCGCAATATATCCTGTCCTGTGTTGCGGAGTGCCTGCGTGCGGCGTGAATGTCACGATGCGCAATCCATTTGAATCACGAGATATCATTGATGGCCGATAACGATACCGTCCTTGCCGCCGCCACCGCCTGGAAAGGCGCGCCGATGGCGCTTGCCACGGTTGTCTCGACCTGGGGCTCCGCGCCGCGCCCCAAGGGCAGTCATATGCTCGTCCATGCCGATGGCCGGTTCGAGGGGTCGGTGTCGGGCGGGTGCGTCGAGAGCGACATCCTGACCACTGCTGCCGAGGTGATCGCGGGCGCGCCGTTCGTGATGAAACAATACGGCGTGGAGGATGCCGCCGCCTGGGAAGTCGGCCTGCCGTGCGGCGGGCAGATCGCGGTGATGGTGCAGCCGGTCTCCGCGGCCGGCTTCGATCCGGAGCTGTTCGATCGCATCGCCGAAGCGCGCGACACAGGCCAGGCGCTGAGCGTCGCGACCGATCTCGGCAGCGGCACGAGTTCGCTGCGCGAGATCGAGGGCGCGGCGTTCGTCAATCGCTACGATCCGCCGCGCCGCCTGCTGATCATCGGCGCGGTGCAGATCGCCCAGGCGCTGGCAGGCCTCGCGCGTGAGCTTGGCATTGACACGGTGGTGATCGATCCCCGCGCGCGTTTCCTGACCGCGGAACGCTTCCCGGGCGTCACGCTTGACGATCGCTGGCCCGACGAAGCGGTGGCGGCCTATGCCCCGGGACCATCGACCGCGGTGGTGACGCTCAGCCATGACACCAAGATCGACGACCCGGCGCTGATCGCGGCACTGGCGACCAAAGCCGCCTATGTCGGCGCGCTCGGATCGCGGCGGAGCCATGCCGCGCGGCGCGAGCGGCTCGCGGCAGCGGGGCTGGGCGAGGCGGATCTCGACCGCATCGATGCACCGGTCGGGCTGGATATCGGCGCGATCGGGCCGGCCGAGATTGCCCTGTCGATCGCCGCCGCGATGGTCGGAGCCTTCAACGCGCCGCGGCGTTAGAACCGGCAGGAGAAGCCGATGATCGCCGTCAACCGCACTGTCCTGATCCTGCTCGCCGCCGGCCGATCGGTGCGGTTCGGCGACAAGGACAAGCTGGAGCAGGAGTTCCTGCACAAACCGCTCGCCTTTCATGTCGTGACCGCGCTGGAGGGCATGCCGTTCCTTGGTCGCATCGCGGTCACCAGCAACACCCGGCTCGACTTCGCGGCGCGCGGCTACCGCGTCATTCCCAACGATACGCCGAAGGGCAATCTGTCGAGCTCGATCCGCCTCGGCGTCGCCGCGGCGCGCGAGCTGGATCCCGATGCGGTGCTGTTCGCGCTCGCTGATATGCCGCGCGTCACCGCGTCGCTGGTCCATAGCCTGCTCGACACGGCCGACGGCCCCGACTCGGTGGTCGCATCGAGCGACGGCCGGCATCCGCGCCCGCCCGCCGTGTTCGGCATCGACCAGTGCGAGGCGCTGCTGGCGCTGCAGGGCGATTATGGCGCGCGCGAAATGGTTCGCGCCGGCAAGCATGTCGTCGCACCGGTCAATGAGTTGATCGATATCGACACGCCCGAAGACCTGGAGCGGCTGCGCGCCCTGGTCCGGCCTATTCGTGGCGTAAAGCGTCAATCGGATTGAGGCTCGCCGCGCGCCGCGCCGGGAAATAGCCGAACACCACGCCGATCACCGCCGAGATGCCGAAAGCGATCAGGTTGATCTGGGGCACGAAGAGATAATCGACCTTCATCACCGGCGCGAGCGAGACCACCGCGATCTGCGCGATGACCAGCCCGATCAGCCCGCCGAGCATCGACAGCGCGACCGCCTCGACCAGGAATTGCAGCAGCACCTCGTTCGCCACCGCGCCGATCGCGAGGCGGATGCCGATCTCGCGCGTCCGCTCGGTCACCGACACCAGCATGATGTTCATGATGCCGATTCCGCCGACGATCAGGCTGATCGCGGCAACCGCCGTCACGATGCTGGTGAGCAGGGTGGTGGTGCCGGTCAGCGTATCGGAAATCTGTTTGGTGTCGAAGATGTTGAAGTCGTCATCCTTGCTGCCGGTGATGTTGCGCCGTTCGCGCAGCAGGTCGGTGATCGAGGACTGCACCGCCGTGGTCGAATAGGCCTGGTCGACCCCGACCAGCATCAGCCGGATGTCGCGATTGCCCGTAAAGCGGCGCTGCACCGCCTTGATCGGCATGATCACGACATCGTCCTGATCGCCGCCAAAGCCGGCCTGGCCACGGGTCGAGAGGATGCCGATCACATCGCACGAGATGCCGCCAAGCCGGATGCGTTCCCCGACCGCCGCGCCGCCCCGGAACAGGTTGGTGCGCACGGTGCTGCCGATGATGCACACTGCCTTGCCTGCCTGCTCCTCAGCCCGCGTGAAGGTACGTCCCGAGGTCAGCGGCCAGGGCTGAACCTGGAAATAGGCCCCGGTCGTGCCGTTGATCGTGGTCGACCAGTTGGCGCCTTCATAGATCGCAGTGGCGGTCGACTGGGCTTGCGGCGCGACGGCACTGACGCCGGCGATCTGGCGCGAGATCGCATCGACATCCTCCTGCTTGAAATCGGGCGGCCTCGGCCCGCCGCCGCCGCGGCCGAAACCCTGGCCGGGGCGGATTTGCAGGATGTTGGTGCCGAGCGCCGAGATCTGCTTCTGCACCGCAGCCGTGGTCGCCTGGCCGAGCGTGACCATGGTCACCACCGCCGCGACGCCGATGATGATGCCGAGCGCAGTCAGGATCGAGCGCAGCTTGTGCCGCAGGATCGACCGGATCGCGAGGAGGAAGGTGGTGCCGAGCATCAGATCGTCACTTTCTCGCCCTGATGGTGTTGCGCCTCGATCCGCTCGACCAGCCCGTCCTTGAAATGCACCACGGTGCGGGCGAAGGCGGCCATGTCGGGTTCGTGGGTGACCATCAGCACGGTGATGCCATTCTCGCGGTTGAGGTCGCTGAGCAGTTCCATGATCTCGACCGAGCGTTCGGAATCGAGGTTACCGGTTGGCTCGTCGGCGAGAAGGACGTCAGGCGAGGTGACGATCGCGCGGGCAATGGCGACGCGCTGCTGCTGACCGCCGGACAGTTCGGCCGGGGTATGATCCCACCACTGCGCCAGCCCGACCTTGTCGAGCGCGGCCATCGCCGCATCGTGACGCTGTTTCTTGGGGTCGCCGCGATAGAGCAACGGCAGTTCGACATTCTCGAGCGCAGTGGTGCGCGCGAGCAGGTTGAAGCCCTGGAACACGAAGCCGAGATATTTGCGGCGCAGCAGCGCGCGCTGGTCGCGGCCGAGCGTTTCGACATGATGGCCGCGAAATTCGAAGGTGCCCCCGGTCGGCACGTCGAGACAGCCAAGGATGTTCATCGTCGTCGACTTGCCCGATCCCGACGCGCCCATCACCGCGACGAAATCGCCCGCCTGGATGTCGAGGTCGATGCCCTTCAGCGCCTGGAACGCGGTCGCCCCTTCGCCATAGGTCTTGGTGACGCCGCGCAGCCGGATCAGCGGTTCGGTGTTACTGGCCACTGCGCTGCCCACCGCCGCCGCCAGCACCGCCCCCGCCGCCCGAGCGCCGGCGCTGACCGCCGCCCGAGGAAGCCTTGTCGCCCGATGCGAGCTGGCCGGTGATCACGTCCATGCCCGGCTTCAGGTTGCCACCGGTCACTTCGGTGACCGAGCCATTGGTCTCGCCAGTGGTGATGTCGATCGCCTTGGGCGTGCCGTCGGTGTCCTTGATATAGACCGTCTGATGCCCGCCGCGGCCGATCGTCGCGGTGCGCTCTCCACCCCCGCCGCCGCCACGGCCACCACGGCGCGGCCGGGTCGGGACAAGCGCGCCGGCGATGCCGCCACTCGGACTGGCACTGGGCCCGGACGTGTCGGGCTTGAAGCGCAAGGCGGCGTTGGGAACGAGCAGGACATTGTTCTTGGCCGTGGTCACGATATCGGCGGTCGCGGTCATGCCCGGGCGCAGATCGAGCTTGGGGTTCGCCACGGTCAGCGTCGCGCCATAGGAGACGACCTGCGCAGTGGTCGTGCTGGCGGTCGTGGTGGTGGTCTGCGCGCTCAGATTGGAGCCGAGGTCAACGCGCGTGATGTCGGCGGGAAAGGTCTGGCCCGGAAAGGCATCGACGGTGAAGCTGGCCTTCTGGCCTTGCTTGACTGACCCGACATCGGCCTCGTCGATCGCGACCTCAAGCTTCATTGCCGACAGATCCTCGGCGATGACGAACAGAGTCGGCGTGCTGAACGACGCAGCGACGGTCTGGCCCGGCTCGATCTGGCGCGCGAGCACCACGCCATTGACCGGTGAGCGGATCACGGTCTTCACCAGCTGAGTCGCGTTGGACGACAGCGTCGCCTGGGCCGACTGGACATTGGCCTGGGCCGCGCGGAGGTTCGCCACGGCGCGCGAGCGATCGGCGATCGCCTGCTCCATCTCGGTCTTGGCCGGGACGCGGCCACCCGACAACCGGCTGACTTCCTGCAGCCGCTGAAGCTGCGCGCCCGACTGGGCAAGCGTTGCCTGCGCCTGAGCCACGGCGGCGACATTGGCGGCAAGCGCGGCCTTGCTCTGGTTGACGGTGTCCTGGAAGCGCGACGGATCGACCAGCGCCAGCGGCTGCCCGACCACGACACGGTCGTTGACGTCGACCACCACCTTGGTAACCAGACCCGACAATTCCGAGCCGACCTGGACCTGATTGGTCGGGGCAAGCTTGCCGGTCGCCGAGACGGTGACCTGGAACGAACCCTGCGCGGCCTTTTCGGTGGTATATTCGACCGGCGCCGTTCCCGCCAGCCAGCTCCTGAGCAGCAGCGCGAGCAGCACCACGCCGACCGCGATCAGCACCCATTTCAGGTAGCGGCGCCAGGCCGGCTGCTGCTTCACACCGAGGAACTCGTCGAGATTGGTGTCGGCCATGGCTTATTCCTGAATCTTGTCGGCTTGCGGGGTTTCGGCGCTGTTCCAGCCGCCACCCAGTGCGAGATAAAGCTGCACGAGCGCCTGGGCCTGGTCCGCCTTGGCGCCAGCCAACCCGTTCTGCGCCGAGAGCAGCGAGCTCTCCGACGTGTTGAGTGTGGTGATGTCGGTCAGGCCGGCACGATATTGGCTGCGCGCGAGGATCGCGGCATTGTTCGACGCGTCGAGCTGGATCGCGAATTCGCGCTGGCGCGCCTTCGCCGTGTCGAGCGCGGTCAGCGCATTCTCGACATCCTCGAGCGCGGTCAGCACAGTCGATTTATAGGCGGCAAAGGCGCCGTCGGCCGCGGCCTTGTTGGCGCGCACCACCGAGCGGTTGCGCCCGCCGTCGAAGATCGTCTGAGCGATCGTCGCGAACAGCCGGCCAGTGATGACATCGGCAAGCGAACTGAACAGTCCCGCATTGGTGCTGATGCTGCCGCCAATGCTGAGCGCGGGATAGAGCTGTGCCTCGGCCACGCCGATCCGCGCGGTCGCCGCGGCGAGGTTGCGTTCCGCCGAACGCACATCGGGACGCTGGCGGATGATGTCGGCGGGGACGCCGACCGGCACCGCGGACGGGCCGGCGGGGATCGGCGCGACGGCGGCAAGCTCAGCCTTCAGCGCGCCCGGCGCCTGCCCGGTGAGCACACCGAGCCGGTTGGCGGCCTGTTGGTAATTCTGTTCGAGCGTGGGGATCTGCGCGGCGGTCTGGGCACGCTGCGCACGCGCTTGTTCACTGTCGAGCGACGAGACCAGCCCGGCCTGGACGCGGAAGCCGGCGATTTCGAGATTATCGTCCTGGATGGTGAGCGATCCGCGCGCGATGGCCAAGCTGGCCTGGGCGGCCCGCGCGAGAACATAGTTGCGCGCCACTTCGGAGGCGATCGAGGTCTGCACCGAGGCGAGATCGAAGCCGCTCGCCTCATAGGCGCCGCGCGATGCCTCGACCGAGCGCCGCACCCCGCCGAAGATATCGGCCTGGTAGGACACATCGCCCGAGATGGAATAATTCTGGTTGACGATCCCGGCATTGGTCACGCTGCCGAAGCTCTGCCCCTTCAGATTGAAGTTGCGTGAATAGCCCGCCGACGCATCGACGCTGGGCAGCAGATCGGCACGCGACTGGACCAGCGACTCCCGCGCCTGGCGCAACCGCGCCACGGCCTGGGCGATGTCGAGATTGTCGCGCCGCGCCCGCTCAACGATCGAGTTGAGCAGCGGATCGTTGAGATTGGTCCACCAGGTCGCGATGTCAGGCAGCGCACCCGCCGGCGCCGGGGTCGAATAGGCATCCGGCACGCCGAGCGACGCGCTGGCCGGCGGCGTATAGTTCGGGCCGACCGCGCACGCCTGAAGCGGCAGGGCGATGACGAGCAGCAGAGAGATGCGCGAACTAAGCATGGTGTTCAAATGGTCGCCGTGTTGCCTTTGGTCCATCGATTTATTGTCGCAATTTGTCGCTTGCGCGAGTGTGAACGGTTTCGGCCGCCGCTTCGGCAGCCCGATCATGCAGGCATTTTTTTGCTGTTCATGCTGTTATTTTCCACGAGATTTTTTCCATGCTGTTAAGTTGGATTTTCAGCGAAAAATTTCCGTTTATTTTCAATAGTATAGTGCGGACCCATGCTGTTATTTAATAACAGCATGGGAACAGCGCATAACAGCATGAAAACAGCATGCTGTTTCTGCCGGAACAGCAGGCCGATTGTTCCAATTCCGTACAGTTCAAAAGGCACCTTCGGCGTCAGCCTACCTTGTTTGATAAAGCTATTGAATCGACGCCACGTGAACGGCAGTGCGGGACGACAACTGGCATGCTGGCCGGCAATCATGGGGGCGGTTGAACATGATCCTGACTGTATTGGCGATGCTTGTGTTGCAGCAGGACGTGTCGGCAAAGCCAGTCACGCAGCCCTCACCAGCCGCCGCCGTTGCACCCGACACTTGCGGCTCGATCCTCGCAGGCACGGCGCTTCAGATCGAAGTTGTGGATGCCATAGGGTCGAAGACCGCGAAGATCGGAGACTTCTTCAAAATCCGCCTGGCCGAACCGCTGATCCTCGATGGCAAGACGATCCTGACGGCCGGAATACAAGGCGTTGGCGAAATCATCCACGCGTCGCATCCCCGCTTCATGACCAACAAGGTTGGTGAATTGATCGTTGCGGCGCGATACCTTGATCTCGGTGACAAGCGGTTGCCTTTGCGCGGCTTTCGCATCGATCGAGCCGGGGCCTATCATATCACCATTCTATCTCGTATCGGCCCGATCCCAAATGCTCAGAATGTAGATATTCCCGCTGGCAGCATAGCCACGGCGAAGGTAGCGGGCAGCTGTATCCCACTGCCTCGTATCAATGAACAACAGGAGGTTCCCAAATGAGATTCAAGCCGATCGTGATTTCGCTTCTCATACCCTTAACGCCGGTGCTTGCGCAGAATCCGGACACAGCAACGCCAGCGCAATCGACGGCCGCGAATGCATCAACTCAACCTCCGGCAGGATCGGCCGGCATGTTCGGCGCCCCGCCCGCAAACCAGGGCCAGATCATCTTCTACCGTCCCGGGGGCCTGCTTATGGCGCCGGGTTGCATGGTCCGCGAAGGAGAGGGGTCCAGCGAGGTGCGCCTCTCAAAACTGACCCAGAACCGGTATTTCGTCCATTACGCAGATCCCGGCACTCACCGGTACTGGGCGAAGAACCTGTCAAAGGACGCCGTCAATCTGGAGATCGAAGCAGGCGAAACCTATTTTGTGAGATGCGAGATCGCGGTGGGACTCATGTCGGGTAACCCCAACCTTGCTCCGTCGAACGCCGCCGAATTCGACAGTTACAAGGACAAGCTCAAACCAATGGACAAAAAAGGCGGTTAAGGCCTGCGCCCGGCCGATGCTCCGGGCAAAGCTGTCCTGGACGATGGGATGATTTTAGTCGGACAACCGGGTGCAATCATTCCATCTCCAGAATAATCTCGTCCACCGCCAGGCTGTCGCCGGGCTTGGCATTGACCGATTTCACCGTGCCGGCCTTTTCCGCACGCAGGATATTTTCCATCTTCATTGCCTCGACCACGGCGAGCGGCTGGCCGGCCTCGACCTTGTCGCCGGCCGCGACGTCGAGCCGCATGAGCAGGCCGGGCATCGGGCAAAGCAGGAATTTCGACAGATCGGGCGGGATCTTCTCGATCAGATGCTCGGCATAGGGCGCGACATGCGCAGGCAGGACGCGGGCGATGTGCGCCGCGCCGCGCGTGGTCAGTTTGAAGCCACCGCGAGTCTTCGCGATCCGCACCGACAGATCCTCATCGCCGATCTCGGCATGCACGACGCGGTCGCCGGGGGTATATTCCAGCGCGATGTCGAGATCTTCGCCGTCAACCGTGACGCCATCGGTCGAGATCGACACGATATGCTCCGCGCCATCGATCTTCACTGACCAGTCGGCCGGCGGGCGGAGACGCTTGCCGAGCTGGCCGTCGATGCGGCGCGCGCGATCCGCTTCCGCCGTGGCGGCAAAGGCAGCGATCGCCGACAGGTCGCGCAACAGTTCGGTGTCGGCAGGCGCGCCGTGGAAGCCGTCGGGATATTCCTCGGCAATGAAGCCGGTGGTGATATTACCCTCACGGAAGCGCGGATGCTGCATCAATGCCGAGACGAAATCGATATTATTGCCCGGCCCGTCGATCTCGAACGCGTCGAGCGCAGCGATCTGCTGGTCGATCGCTTCGATCCGGGTCGGTGCCCAGGTGATCAGCTTGGCGATCATCGGGTCGTAGAACATCGATACCTCGCCGCCCTCGCGCACGCCGTCATCGACCCGGATATAGGCCGGGCCGTCCGCATCGACCGGGCCATAAGCCGGCCGGGCATCCTCGGGCGGATTATACCGCACCAGCCGCCCGATCGAGGGCAGGAAGCCGCGATAGGGATCCTCGGCATAGATGCGGTTCTCGATCGCCCAGCCGGTCAGCGTCACATCGTCCTGGGTGAAGCCGAGCGGCTCACCGGCGGCGACGCGGATCATCAGCTCGACCAGGTCGAGGCCAGTGATCGCTTCGGTCACCGGGTGTTCGACTTGCAAACGCGTGTTCATTTCGAGGAAGTAGAAGCCCTGGCCGGTCGTATCGGCGCCCGAGACGATCAGTTCGACCGTACCGGCGGAGAAATAGCCGACTGCGCGTGCCAGCGCGACCGCCTGTTCGCCCATCGCCTTGCGCATCTCGGGCGTGACGAAGGGTGACGGCGCCTCCTCGACCACTTTCTGGTGGCGGCGCTGAATCGAGCATTCGCGCTCGCCGAGATAGACGATGTTGCCGTGTTGATCGCCCATCACCTGGATTTCGATGTGGCGCGGGCTTTCGATGAATTTCTCAATGAACACGCGGTCGTCGCCGAAGCTGGCGAGCCCCTCGCGCTTGGTCGCCTCGAACCCTTCGCGCACATCCTGTTCGCTATAGGCCAGCCGCATGCCCTTGCCGCCGCCGCCGGCCGAGGCCTTCATCATCACCGGATAGCCGATCTCGGCGGCAATCTTCACCGCTTCGTCGGTGTCGGCGATTTCACCCAGGAAACCGGGCACGACATTGACGCCGGCCGCCTTGGCGAGCTTCTTGGATTCGATCTTGTCGCCCATCGCGGCGATCGCGTTGGGCGGTGGGCCGACAAAGGCGATGCCGGCCTCGGCACAGGCTTTGGCGAAGCTCTCGCGCTCGGACAGGAAGCCGTAGCCGGGATGGATGCAGTCCGCGCCGGTTTCCTTCGCGGCGAGCAGGATCAGGTCGGCGAGCAGATAGCTTTCGCCCGCCGGCGGCGGCCCGAGCCGGACCGCTTCATCCGCCATCAGCACATGCGGCGCGCGCGCATCGGCGTCGGAATAGACCGCGACGGTGGCGATGCCCATTTTCTTGGCGGTACGCATGACGCGGCAAGCAATTTCGCCACGATTGGCGACCAGGATTTTCTTGAACACTAGCGTAATCTTTCCCGAAATAGCCGCATCGCAATCCAAATATACGACAGAACAGCAATTGAAATCACAACCAGAGATGGGCCGCTATCGGAGCCGGGCCGCATAAAAAAGGCCCCCGACAAAAGACCCCAAGCCATAAAAAACCCAAAGAACCATATCACGGCCAATATGCCGAGCCCGACAAGCAGCGCACCGACTCTGGCGGCTTTCTGCAATTGCCTCACATCGCCGCCCATGTTCGGACTGCAACATGCGGGTTACTGCCGGTAAAGAGCGGGTTCGCCCTCACTTCCAGATCAACTCGCGCAATTGCGCCGTCCGCGCCTCGCTCAACCGCGCCTTGCACTGCGCCTGCGCCATGGGCTGCGCCGAGCCGCCAGCGAACTGGCCGCCCTCGATCACGCATTGGGTGTCGCGAAACTTGAGCCAGGCGCGCTGGCTGGCGAGCAGCGCCGGGGCATAGCCGAAACCGCCGCCGCGCGACGTGTTCTGCGCGTCGCGCCGCTTCATATAGGCATAGGTGGCATTCCACTGCCGCGTCATCTCGGCATCGGCGCGCTGCGCGGCGGCGCCGGCGCATTGCGTCATATCCGCCTGAGTTTGCGGATCGGCGCAATTGAGGGGAGCCGCGGCGAGCAGCAGGGTGATCAGCAGCATGTCTTTTCCAATCGCATGGGTTCAACGCCCTCCATCGACCGAATGCCCAGCTTGGCGAATAGCGCCACGGTGACACGCATGACACGGCAGGCCATGTCGTCGCGGTTGGCGATCGGCATCCTCTTGACCATCAACTCTTCCTGGACCGTAAGGTCAGCAGATAGGCAAAGACCACGGCAAGTTCGATCGCCAGCCACCGCCACCAGATGACCCCGATTTCTGCATCCCGAAGTACGGAGCAGCCGTCGTCGCGACACTCGCCCAGGGTTTGGCCCATGAACAACAGGAATGACCAGCCGCCCCACACAATCGTGACGATCGCGAGCAATATGGCGGCCAGGGATTTGCTCATGGTGCTGTCTCGATACCGCCGGCACGCATCGGCTCTTCACCGACCATCGGTTTCAGTCCCAGCTTGCTGAACAGCGCCGCATCGGCATCGTCGCCGGCATTGCCGGTGGTGAGCAGCTTGTCGCCGGTGAAGATCGAATTGGCGCCGGCCATGAAGCACAGGGCCTGGGTCGCGTCGGACATGCTTTCGCGGCCGGCCGACAGGCGCACCATGCTCATCGGCATGGTGATGCGCGCGACCGCAACGGTGCGGACGAATTCGATGTCATCGATCTTCGCGAGCGGCGTATCGGCCAGCATATTGCCGAGCACCGTGCCCTTGACCGGCACCAGCGCATTGACCGGCACGCTTTCGGGATGACGCGGCAAGGTCGCGAGCGCATGGATGAAGCCGACCCGGTCGCTGCGGGTTTCGCCCATGCCGACGATGCCGCCGCAGCACACGTTGATCCCGGCTTCACGCACATTTTCCAGCGTGTCGAGCCGGTCCTGGAAGGTGCGCGTGGTGATGATATCGCCGTATTTTTCCGGCGCGGTATCGATATTGTGGTTGTAGTAATCGAGTCCCGCTTCGGCGAGCTGCTGCGCCTGATGCGGCTCGAGCATGCCAAGCGTCATGCAGGTTTCCAGGCCCATCTGGCGCACGCCCTTCACCATTTCGATGATCGCGGGCATGTCGCGGTCCTTGGGATTGCGCCAGGCGGCGCCCATGCAGAAACGCTGCGATCCGGCATCGCGTGCCTGCGCCGCCGATTGCAGCACGGCGCGGACATCCATCAGCTTGGTCGCCTTGAGGTCGGTCTCGGCACTGGCGGACTGATTGCAATAGCCGCAATCCTCCGGGCAGCCACCGGTCTTGATCGACAGGAGGGTGCAGAGCTGGACCTCGCCCGGTGCGTGATGCGCGGCATGGACCTGGGCGGCGCGCATCACCAGTTCAGTGAAGGGCAGATCGAACAGCGCGGCGATGTCTTCGCGAGTCCAGTCGGTGCGAGTGCCGTCACCCCGGACTTGTTCCGGGGTCCACTCCTCCTCTTGAGAGGCCATGAATTGTTGCACGGTGGTGTTCGAGCGAGATTGCACGCCCCGCGTGCAATCTTGGCTTGCCGGGGGCAAGCCAACGCTCGAACACGGAACAAGTCCGGGGTGACGAAGGGTATCACTCATTCTGCTGCGTCCTCTATCGGGGGCATATTGTGCCCGAGCAGCCGGAGCACTTCGCCGGCTGCGTTGACCAGGTTGGTGCCCGGCCCGAAAATTCC
Source organism: Sphingomonas sp. (assembly GCF_050725575.1). Taxonomy (GTDB): domain Bacteria; phylum Pseudomonadota; class Alphaproteobacteria; order Sphingomonadales; family Sphingomonadaceae; genus Sphingomonas. The sequence continues at coordinate 14,214 of NZ_JBOHHW010000039.1, forward strand.
CTGCACGCCCGCGTCGCGCAGATATTGATAATCCTGCGCCGGGATCACCCCGCCCGCGATCACCTTGATATCGCTGCGGCCCGCATCGCGCAGATGCCCGATCAGTTCGGGAATCAGCGTCTTGTGCCCTGCCGCCAGCGACGAAGCGCCGACCACGTCAACGTCCGAACTGATCGCAAGATCGGCGGCTTCCTTGGGCGTCTGGAACAGCGGGCCGGGCACGACCTCGAACCCGAGATCGCCGAATGCCGAGCTGACCAGATTGGCGCCGCGGTCATGGCCGTCCTGGCCCATTTTCGCGACGAGCAGGCGCGGCCGGCGGCCCTTGCGCTGCGTGAGCGAGCCGACCCCGTCGAGCAGGCCCTGCCAGCGCTTGTCGAATTCATGCGCGCCGCCATAAATGCCCGAGACCGGGGTCGGCTTGGTGCCATAACGGCCGAACACATCTTCCATCGCCTGGCTGATCTCACCCAGCGTCGCGCGCTGGCGGGCGCAGTCGACGGCGAGGCCAAGGACGTTCTCGGTACCGCGCGCGCCTTCGCGCAACGCATCGAGCGCGGCGCGGCATTTATCCTCGTCGCGGCCCGCCTTGGATGTCTTGATGCGGGCGATCTGCGATTCTCGCACCGCCACATTATCGACGTCGAGAATGTCGATCGCATCCTCCTCGGCCAGCTTGTACTTGTTGACGCCAACGATCACGTCCTCGCCCATATCGACGCGCGCGGCGCGACCGGCCGAGGCTTCCTCGATCATCGCCTTGGGCCAGCCGGCGGCGACCGCCTTGGCCATGCCGCCTTCGCTCTCGACGCGCTCGATGATTTCCCAAGCCTTGTCGTAGAGCTCCTGCGTCAGGCTCTCGATGTAATAGGAGCCGCCGAGCGGATCGACGACCTTGGTCATGCCCGTCTCTTCCTGGATCACGATCTGCGTGTTGCGCGCGATGCGGGCGGAGAAATCGGTCGGCAGCGCGATCGCTTCGTCAAGCGCATTGGTGTGCAGCGACTGCGTGCCGCCAAGCATTGCCGCCATCGCCTCGATCGTGGTGCGGATGACATTGTTGTACGGATCCTGCTCGGTCAGCGACACGCCCGAGGTCTGGCAGTGCGTGCGCAGCATCTTCGAGCGCTCGTCCTTGGCGCCGAGATCCGTCATTACGCGGTGCCACAGCTTGCGCGCGGCGCGCAGTTTGGCGACCTCCATGAAGAAGTTCATGCCGATCGCGAAGAAGAAGGACAGCCGTCCGGCAAAGGCATCGAGATCGAGCCCCGAGGCCATTGCGGCCTTGGCGTATTCGCGCCCGTCGGCAATGGTGAAAGCGAGTTCCTGCAGCTGCGTCGCCCCGGCTTCCTGCATGTGATAGCCGGAGATCGAGATCGAGTTGAACTTCGGCATGTGCCGCGAGGTATAGCCGATAATGTCCGAGATGATCCGCATGCTCGGCTCGGGCGGGTAGATGTAGGTGTTGCGGACCATGAACTCCTTGAGGATGTCGTTCTGGATCGTGCCGTCGAGCAGCTCCTGCGGCACGCCCTGTTCCTCGCCCGCGACGATGAAGAAAGCGAGGATCGGGATCACCGCGCCGTTCATGGTCATCGACACGCTCATCTTGTCGAGCGGGATGCCGTCGAACAGGATCTTCATGTCGTCGATCGTGTCGATCGCCACACCGGCCTTGCCCACATCGCCGGTGACGCGCGGATGGTCGCTGTCATAGCCGCGATGCGTGGCGAGATCGAACGCGACCGACAGGCCCTTCTGCCCGGCGGCGAGGTTGCGGCGGTAAAAGGCGTTCGACGCCTCGGCGGTGGAGAAGCCGGCATATTGCCGGATCGTCCAGGGCCGGCCGGCATACATCGATGCGCGCACGCCGCGGGTGAACGGCGCAAAACCGGGCAGGCCGGGATCGATCTCCGCTACATCCTCCGCGGTGTAGAGCGGCTTGACCGTGATGCCCTCGGGCGTCGGCCAGTTGAGATCCTTGCCCTTCACTTCCTTGGCGGCTGCGGCCTGCCATTGTTCGAGCGTCGGCCCGGCTGTCGATTTGTCGGTCATTGCAGATCTTCCATTGCCGTCCAGCCGAAGCGCGACGCCGAGAGATCCGCTTCGAACGCATGGACATTGCCGCCGCCGGGATGGCCGCCCGCCGCCGCCTGATCATGGCGCCGGTCGATCGGATCGCCGGCGATGGCGCATTTCAGCAGCGTGCCGACGCCGCCATGGCCGACGAACAACACTGTCTCGTCATCGGCGCGGTCGGCCAGGCTGCGCCGGACGGCGCGCGCGATCCGTGCCTGCGCGTCGATCGCGCGCTCCCAGCCGCGAACCGACTGGGCGGGTTGCGCGAAGAACTGGTTCGCGGTCGCTTCGAACTCGTCGGGCGGCAGGAAGCCGGTCGCGCTGCGGTCATTCTCGTGCATGGCGGCGACCAGTTCCACCGTCGCGCCGGTCAGCGGCGCGAGAATCTCCGCCGTTTCGATCGCCTTGCGCTCGCCGCTCGAGACGATGCGGCGGACGCTCGCCAGCCATTCGCGACCGGCGAGCGCGGACAGCCGTTCGCGGCCAGCGTCCGACAATCCCCAATCGGGGACCGGGATGGCCGGATCGACCCTGACCTGCGGGTGGGAAAGATAATAGGCGATCGCCACGGCCGGTTCTCAGGCGCCTTTGAAGATGGGTTTGCGCTTCTGGAGGAAGGACATGCCGCCCTCCATCGCATCGGCGCTGCCCCCGGCGATACGCTGGCCATTGGCCTCTCTGGTCAGCGCCTCGGCATAGGTGCCGTCCATTGCGGCGGCGATGTTGCGGCGCATGATGCCGAGTGCGAGCGTCGGACCGGCGGCAAGACGGTCGGCCAACGCCAGCGCTTCGTCGAGCAGCACCGCGTCGTCGACGCATTTATGGATCAGACCCCAGCTTTCCGCCTTCTCCGCGCCGACCTTCTCGCCGAGCAGCATCATCTCGGTCGCGCGCGCCTTGCCGACCAGCCGGGTCAGCATCCAGGACGCGCCGCCATCCGGCACCAGCCCGATATTGACGAACGCCTGAAGGAAATAGGCCGAGCGCCCCGCCAGCACGAAATCAGCGCACAGGGCGATCGAACAGCCGATGCCGGCGGCCGGCCCGTTGACCGCGCTGACGATCGGCACGTCGAGTTCGGCCAGCTTGATCATGGTCGGGTTATAATGACGGGTGAGCGCGGCATAGGATCCGCGCCCGCTGTCGATCGATCCCTCGCCCCGCGCCTGCAGGTCAGCGCCGGAGCAGAAAGCGCGGCCGGCGCCAGTGATGACGATCGCGCGCGCGCCATCGAGATGGTCGAGCGCCACGCCGATCTCATCCGCCATTTGCGGCGGCGCGGCATTGAGCCGCTCGGGCCGGTTGAGCGTGATCTGCATCACGTTGCCGCGCCGCTCGGTCAGGATCGTTTCGAAATCGGGCACTCTTTTCTCCGTCTCAATGACCGCCAGAAGGCGCTTCCATCAACTCGACCAGCAGGCCGCCAAAATCCTTGGGATGGACGAACACGATCGGCGTGCCGTGCGCACCGATGCGCGGTTCGCCCAGCACGGTTGCGCCCTTCGCCTTCAGATCGGCGACCGCCTGATCGATATCGGGCACCTCGAAACAGACATGGTGCTGGCCGCCGGCCGGGTTCTTCTTCAGAAATCCGGCGATCGGCGAATTGTCGTCATAAGGTTCGATCAATTCGATCTGTGTGTTGGGCGTGTCGATGAAACACACTTTCACGCCCTGTGCGGGCAGATCGAACGGCGCGCCGATCACGGTCGCGCCGAGCAGGGTGCGATAGGTCTCGACCGATTTCTCGATCGAGGGCGTCGCGACCCCGACATGGTTGAGACGGCCGATCGTCATGCGCTGCGCCTCACTTCTTGGCCGGCGGTGCGGGTGGCGGTACCGTGCCAAGCGTATAGCCACAGGCGGTCAGCACTTGCCGGACCGGCGCATCGGTCGCCGGACCATCAAAGGTCGCGGAGAAGGCGAAGTTTGCCGAGTTGGTGGTTTCGACCGTGACTGTCTTGGCCTTGGCCAGCCCGGTGGTCAGCGCGGTGACCGGGGTCGCACCGGCAATGAAGGCCGCGGTGCCGCGGAACTGCCAGTCGTCGGCAACCGCCGGGCCACCATTGAAGCGCATCGCCACCTGCTTGTCGGCGAACTCGCCGGTGTCACCTGCCATCTGCAGCACCTGTTTGGTGATGAATTGCACCGAGACGATCGATTCGGTTCCCCGGTCGCACTTCACGATCAGGCGCGACGATCCGTCACGCGCGGTGGCCGATGTCGTGGTGGTGGTCACACCATTCGCGGCGTCGGGGCGCTCGCGCACTGCCCAGGGAGCAGGGGCCGGCGCTGCCGGTGGGGCGGGTGGTGGGGGCGCCGCGACAGGAGCCGGTGCGGCCGCCTGCAGGGCGAGAAGAAAGAGTGGGAGCATGGTTTACCTCGGCGAATGGCGGGGACAAGATTACAGGGGAATATTGTCGTGCTTCTTCCACGGGTTCTCGAGCGCTTTGCCCCGCAGCTTGCGCAACCCTAGCGCAACGCGCCGCCGGGTCGAGTGCGGCTGGATCACCTCATCGATAAAGCCCTTCGACGCGGCGACGAACGGATTGGCGAAGCGCGCCTCATATTCGGCGGTGCGCGCGGCGATCTCTTCCGGCGTCTTGCCGCGGAAGATGATCTCGACCGCGCCCTTCGCACCCATCACGGCGATCTCGGCGGTCGGCCAGGCATAGTTGAGGTCGCCGCGCAGATGCTTCGACGCCATGACGTCATAGGCGCCGCCATAGGCCTTGCGCGTGATCACGGTGATCTTGGGAACGGTCGCCTCGGCATAGGCGAAGAGCAGCTTCGCCCCATGCTTGATGATACCGTTCAGTTCCTGGCTGGTGCCGGGCAGGAAGCCGGGCACATCGACAAAGGTCACGATCGGAATGTCGAACGCATCGCAGAAGCGTACGAAGCGCGCGGCTTTCTTGGACGAATTGATGTCGAGGCAACCGGCCAGCACCATTGGCTGGTTGGCAACGAAGCCGACCGTGCGGCCCTCGATCCGACCGAAGCCGATGATGATGTTGGCGGCATGAGTCGGCTGGACCTCGAAGAAGTCGCCCTCGTCGACCGTTTTCCGGATCAGCTCGTGCATGTCATAGGGCTGGTTGGCGCTGGCCGGGATCAGCGTGTCGAGGCTATCCTCGACCCGGTCCCAAGGATCCGAACTTGGCCGCTCGGGCGGAGTTTCACGGTTCGAGGCGGGCAGGAAATCGATGAAATCGCGCGCCGCGAGCAGCGCCTCGATGTCATTCTCGAATGCGACATCGGCCACGCCCGACTTGGTCGTGTGCGTTACCGCGCCGCCAAGCTCCTCCTGCGTGACGATTTCGTTGGTGACGGTCTTCACCACGTCAGGACCCGTGACGAACATGTAGGAGCTGTCCTTCACCATGAAGATGAAGTCGGTCATGGCGGGCGAATAGACCGCGCCGCCCGCGCACGGGCCCATGATCAGCGAAATCTGCGGCACCACGCCCGATGCAAGCACATTGCGCTGGAACACCTCGGCATAGCCGCCCAGGCTGGCAACGCCTTCCTGGATGCGTGCGCCGCCGGAATCGTTGATGCCGATGACCGGCGCGCCGACCTTCATCGCCATATCCATGACCTTGCAGATCTTCTGCGCATGGCGCTCGCTCAGGCTGCCGCCGAACACGGTAAAGTCCTGGCTGAACACGAACACCAGCCGGCCATTGACCGTGCCCGACCCGGTGACCACGCCATCGCCGGGGACGATCTGGTCCTGCATCCCGAAATCGACGCAATTATGCTCGACATACATGTCGAGCTCCTCGAACGAATCCTGGTCGAGCAGCACGTCGAGCCGCTCGCGCGCGGTGAGTTTGCCCTTGGCGTGCTGCGCCGCGATGCGCTTTTCGCCCCCGCCCATACGCGCCGCCTGGCGCTTGCGTTCGAGTTCGGCGATGGTCGACGACATGCGGCTCTCCGGCAAAGTACGGCCGCCTCTCTTTCAAGGTGTCGGGGGTTTTGCAAATGTGAACTTGCGAAGTTGTGAAGGATGAGTTTGCGAACTAAGCTCGCAAACGCCGATGCCTCGCCCCCAACGCCTTTTCGCCGGAGAGCAGCTCCGAGCGCTGCGCCAGTCGGTGGGGCTGAACCAGGCGGCGATGGCGACGCGGCTGGGGCTGTCGGTCAGCTATTTGTCGCAGCTCGAAAGCGGTGTCCGGCCACTGACTCCGGCGGTCACCGCGACACTCCGGCGCAACCACCCCAATGCGCTCGCCGCGATCGAGGACAGCGCGCCGGCAATGCGCATCGCCTCGCTCGCCGAGGCGCTGGCCGATCCGTTGCTGCCCCCCGCGCCGGCGCCGGACGCGATCGCGCGGCTGGCCGAGGAGCGGCCGGAAATCGCCGACCGGATCATTGCGCTGCACGGTGCGGTACGTGCGGCGGAGGAGCGGCTGCAGATGGTCGAGGAGACGATTTCCTCGGGCGTGGGCGGGCGCATGCCATGGGAGTCGGTGCGCGACTGGTTTCATGCGGCGGGCAATTATGTCGATCCGCTCGATCGCGCGGCCGAGGCGCTGGCAAGCGCGCTCGGGCCCGGCGAGGCGGCGATGATCGCCGGACTGGCGCGGCACGGCATTGCGATCGAGACCGCGCCGGGCGATCCCGCCCCGATCCGCGCGTTCGACCGCGCACGCGGACTGCTCACATTAGGCGGTGCGCTGCCGCCCGAGAGCCGCCGCTTCCTGATCGCACACCAGCTTGCCGCGACCGAATTCGACACGGAAATCGAAGCGATCGTCGCCGGCGCCCCGCTGGCGAGCGATGCGGCGCGCAACCTGCTGCGCATCGGGCTCGCCAATTATGCCGCGGGGGCACTGATGATGCCTTATGCTGCGTTCCGGTCGGCGGCACGCGCCGCGCGGCATGATATCGACCGGCTGTGCCGCAGTTTCGGGGTGAGCTTCGAACAGGCCTGTCACCGGCTGTCGACGCTGCAGCGGCCCGGCGCGGAGGGCATCCCCTTTTATTTCTGCCGTGTCGACATGGCCGGGAACATCACCAAGCGGCACAGCGCGACGCGCTTCCAGTTCGCGCGCTTCGGCGGCGCCTGCCCGTTATGGATCGTGCATGAGGCAGCGGCGATTCCCGACCGCATCGTCGTGCAGCATGCCGAGACGCCCGACGGGGTGCGCTATGTCTCAATGGCCAAGGGGCTGGTCAAGCCGTCGGGCAGCTTCACGCGCACGCCGCGCCGCTATGCCGTGACGCTTGGCTGCGAAGCGGAGCATGCCGCCGATTTCGTCTATGCCGATGCGCTCGACCGCAGCGCGCCGGCGACGCCGATCGGCATTTCGTGCCGGCTGTGCCCACGCGACGATTGCGACCAGCGCGCCTTTCCGCCGGCGGACCGGAGCATTGCGGTCGACCCGGACTTGCGGGGAACGGTACCGTATCGGGTAGTCTGACCACTCCTCCCCGGCACGGGGAGGAACTAAACTCAAACTTTCACAATACCGTGATCGATCAGGCTGCGCGCGGTATCGACGATCGAGTCCCCAGCCGGCCGCGTCTTCCAGCCGAGCACCTCCAGCGCATGGCTCGAATCGACAGCACGCACCCGCCCCAGTTCGCCGATGACCTGGCGCAGGCCACCGTCGAACAATGCGATGATCCTGACCAGGAAATCGGGGATCACGCGGTTGGGGACTTTCTTCGCGTCTGGCCCAAGCCGGTCGCGCAGTATTTGGCCGACTTCCTTCATCATCATGAACGGCCCGGCCGCGATGAAGCGCTCATTGGCGATCCCGGGCGTGGTGAGCGCGCGGACATGAAGGTCGGCGAGATCGCGGACATCAACCACCGCGAAGCCGAGCCGTGGAAAACCGGGCACGGAGCCGTCGATCGCACGCTTCACGAACTCGATCGAGGCGGAATAATCGTTGCTCAGAACCGGGCCGAGTACCGCCGCCGGATTGACCGAGCAATATTCCATCGCCCCGCCATCAGCGGCGATCCAGTCGCGCGCCGCGCGTTCGGCGATCGTCTTCGACTTCGGATAGGCGGCCACTTTAGGCGAGGTGACGTCGGTCCAGTCCGCCTCGGTAAAGGGTCGCGTCAGATCGTCGCGGCCATAGGCGATGGCGGCAACCGAAGAGGTCTGCACGAAGCGCTGCACGCCCGCCTCCTTGGCGAAGCGCAGCGCACGGAGCGCGCCCTCGCGGGCGGGAACGATCAGCTCATCCTCATGCTTGACCGCGCCGACCGGAAAAGGCGACGCGACATGCGCGACATGGGTGCAGCCGGCCATCGCCTCGGCCCAACCGGCATCGTTCATCAGGTCGGCGGCGAAGAATTTGAGTTCCGGCCCCGGGATGCCGAGCGTCGCACGCACCTCCGCCTCGCGTTCGAGCGAGCGGATCGTGGTGTGAACCGTCCAGCCCTCCCGGACCAGCTGCTGGATGAGGTAGCCGCCGATATAGCCGCTGCCGCCCGTCACTAAAACCGTGCCTGACATCGATCTGCTCCGTCTGCGATGAATCAAGTTTTATATTGAAACCTAACTTATGGCAAGCAGGGCCTTGCATTCGCCCGTCTCCCCCCGGCAAATGGGCCTGCAGGAGAGCGTTACATGGCCGATCAGTTACTCTACCCCGTCACCCCCGAATGGGCGAAGCGCGCGCGGTTCGATGCGGCGGGATATGAGCAACTTTACGGCCGGTCGCTCGCCGACCCGGGGAGCTTCTGGCTTGAACAGGCGCGCCGGCTCGACTGGATCAAGCGGCCGGAAATCGCCGGCGACTGGTCGTTCGACGAAGCGGATTTCCGGATCCAATGGTTCGCCGACGGGCGGCTGAATGTCGCGGCGAACTGCCTCGACCGGCATTTGACCTGGCGTGGCGATCAGGTCGCGCTGATCTGGGAGCCCGATGCACCGGAAGAGGAACCCCGGCGCTTTACCTATCGCCAGCTTCATGCCGAAGTGTGCCGCTTCGCCAATGTGCTGAAAAGCCAGGGTGCGAAGAAGGGCGACCGCGTCACCATTTACATGCCGATGATCCCCGAGGCGGCGTTCGCGATCCTTGCCTGTGCGCGGATCGGGGCGATCCATTCGGTGGTGTTCGGCGGCTTCTCGCCCGAGGCGCTGGCGGGACGGATTACCGATTGCGATTCGACCATTGTCGTCACCGCCGACGAGGGGCGCCGCGGCGGCAAGAGGATCCCGCTAAAGGCCAATGTCGATGCCGCCGCCGAGCGCGCGCCGGCACTGCAGACGGTGATCGTGGTTCGGGCGACCGGCGGTGATGTGACGATGCGCGAGGGGCGCGACGTCTGGTATCACGACGCGGCGGCGGATCAGGCAACCACCTGCCCGCCCGAGCCGATGGGCGCGGAGGACCCGCTGTTCATCCTCTACACCAGCGGCTCGACCGGCCAGCCCAAGGGCGTGCTGCACAGCAGCGGCGGCTATCTGCTGTGGGCGAGCCTGACGCATGAGCTCGCCTTCGACTATCGCCCCGGCGATGTGTGGTGGTGCGCGGCCGATATCGGCTGGGTCACCGGGCACAGCTACATCCTTTATGGCCCGCTTGCCAATGGCGCGACCACGCTGATGTATGAAGGCCTGCCCAACTGGCCCGATGCGAGCCGCATCTGGCAAGTGGTCGACCGGCACAAGGTCCACACCATCTTCACCGCGCCGACTGCGCTCCGCGCGCTGATGAAGGATGGCGACGCGTTCGTCGCGAAGACCGATCGCTCGTCGCTCAAACTGCTTGGCACGGTCGGCGAACCGATCAATCCGGAAGCCTGGCGCTGGTATCACGACGTGGTCGGCGAAGGCCGCTGCCCGATCATCGATACCTGGTGGCAGACCGAGACCGGCGGTGCGATGATCGCGCCGATGCCCGGCGCGACCGACCTGAAGCCAGGCAGCGCGACGCGGCCCATGCCCGGGGTCGACCCGCAACTGGTCAATGCCGAGGGCGAAGTGCTGAACGGCGCGACCGAAGGCAATCTCGTCATCGCGCGGAGCTGGCCGGGGCAGATGCGCACTGTGTGGGGCGATCATGCGCGCTTCTTCCAGACCTATTTCACCACCTATCCGGGCAAATATTTCACCGGCGACGGCGCACGCCGCGACGAGGATGGCTATTGGTGGATCACCGGGCGGGTCGACGATGTGATCAACGTGTCGGGCCACCGCATGGGCACCGCCGAGGTCGAATCCGCACTGGTGCTCCATGCCAAGGTCGCCGAGGCGGCAGTGGTCGGCATGCCGCACGACATCAAGGGCCAGGGCATCTATGCCTATGTCACGCTCAATTCGGGCGAGACGGCGTCGGATGCATTGCGCGCAGAGCTGATCAAATGGGTGCGCAGCGAAATCGGCCCGATCGCCGCTCCCGACAAGCTGCAATTCGCGCCGGGCCTGCCCAAGACAAGGTCGGGCAAGATCATGCGCCGCATCCTGCGCAAGATCGCCGAGGGCGACGTCTCGTCACTCGGCGACACCAGCACGCTGGCCGACCCGGCGGTGGTTGATGACCTGGTCGCCAACCGCGTGGCATGAACGACCGCCTCCAGCTGCTGCAGACCGACATCACCAAATTGAAGGTCGATGCGATCGTCAATGCGGCGAATTCGTCGCTGCTTGGCGGTGGTGGGGTCGATGGCGCCATCCACCGCGCCGCCGGCCCAGAACTGCTCGACGAATGCCGCAAGCTGCGCAGCCTGGGCGGGTGCAAGACCGGTGATGCAAAGCTGACGCGCGGTTATCGTCTGCCCGCCGGGCATATCATCCATACCGTTGGGCCGGTCTGGCAGGACGGATTGCATCGCGAGCCCGAATTGCTCGCCAGCTGCTATCGGCGCTGCTTTGCGATCGCGCGCGAGCAGGGCTTCACCAGCCTTGCCTTTCCGGCGATCAGTTGCGGCGTCTATCGCTTCCCGCCGGATCGGGCGGCGGCAATCGCGGTGGCAGAATGCCGCGCCGAACTCGCCGTCAATCCGGCACTCGGGCAGATTATCCTCGTTACCTTCGATGAAGCGGTGAGGCGCGCTTATGGGCGGGCGATAGCCGGTGAGTAATTGGGTTTCAGCTGCGTTTATCGCTCTGGCCACAGCGGCCCCTGCCTCCGACCCACCGAAATCCACGACTCCCCTCGGCAGCGATGCGAGGATTCCAGTCCTGATCGTCTCCGGCAGTGACAGGTTTCACGACTGGCGACGGACGACGCCACAGTTGCGGTCAATGCTCGAAGCGACCGGTCGCTTCGACGTGCGCGTGGTCGAGGATGTCGCCGCGCTGGAATCGCGAGCTGTCACTGATCGCTATCGCACGATCATCCTGAACGGACAGGCCGATCGGTCGATGCCGGGCCTGCGCCGAAACCTTACCCGCTACGTGCATCGCGGCGGCGGCCTGGTCGCCATTCATTGGGCGATCGACAATTTCCACGACTGGCCGGGCTTCTCGAACCTGCTCGGCCGATCCTGGCAGGAAGGAGTGTCCGCGGAGGAGCATGGCGCATTCGAGATCGCTCCGACGCCGCTGCAAAACCCGATCACCACCAATCTCGTCCCCTGGACGACGCCGGCCGGCGAAGCAGTCCATTACCGCCTCAAAGGGCGTGCGCCGATCAGCATATTGGCGACGACGCACACTGCCCTGGGCGGCGATCAGATTCCTGTGGCATTCATTCACATGGCCGGTCGAGGACGTGCCTTCTTCACGCCATTGGGCCATAGTTTCGCCACGCGCGCCGACCCGAATTTCCAGATACTGATCGCCCGGGCGGTGGAATGGTCAGCGACCGGCACCGTGAGGTGAGAAAGCGGCACAATCTGCGGCAATGCTGTTTTCGACACTAAGAAAGAGCGTGCGCGGTATCAGTCCGGCAAGCGGTGACATGCCCGATGCTGCGTAATGGTTGAATCGCCGTGGGGGACCGGCTGCGGGAGATATGGGACACCATATGTTCCGTATCTCGGGCCATCGCCTCAGCGAGAGAATTGAGGTAATATCGTTATATATCAGATACTAAATGACAAACTGAGCTGGGGTCGGCATGGGACATCAAGAGCGCGGAAATTTCGGCTCGTCGAGCTTCAGCGATCGCTGATCAAAACAGCATGACAAGCATCGCCACCAGCAACGCCGGCAGGCCGAGCATCAGCGCGACGCGCGAACGCCAGGACATGAGCAACACCAGCACCGCCCCCGCCACGCAGAGCTGCCCGATCCAACCGACCACGCCCTGAGCGACGCCGAAGCGCAGCATGGCCGTCAGCACGGAAAGTAGCAGCAGCAGCACGCCGAGCTTCCGCGCAACAGCGGGTGAAGCCATCAACAATAGTGGCGACATCGGCCGGTGCTTCGGGCGCGCCAGCGCGAGATTGGCAAGCGCGGCATAGGCAATCAGGCCGGACTCAAGCGGCATCGGCCATCTCCCGTTCGACCCGCGCGGGCGCGGATCGGCGCGGCCGCACAGGCGCTCGCTTCGGCCGGCCGGCGCGCCAAGCGCCGAAGCCAAGCAGCAACGCGATGGCGAACATCGCAAGATCGAAGGCGAGAAACAGCGTGTCGCCGGTGCGGATGCTGTGGATCAAGCCGCGATCGGTGGTCAGCGCGTTGACGACCGGCAATGCCGCAAAGGCAACCGCCGCGATCGCCAGCGTTTCCGGCCAGGCACGGTGCGCCGGGCGCAGCAGCGATAGCGCCGCGAGCCCGAACCACACCCAGAACATCGTCGCCACCTCCATGTCGGCGCGTTTCGGCAGGCCTGCCGGGATCAGGCGATTGGCGAGGAGATAGGCCGCCATGCCCGCCGGCAGACAGGCGATCGCGCCGATGTTCAGCCGTTCGACCAGCCGGAAACCGAAAAACGGCCTGGCGCCGGGCTTGCGCCGCTTGGCGGTCCACAGCAGCAAGCCAGTACCGACCATTGCCGCGCCGGTCAGCCCGAGCAGGAAATAGGTCCAGCGCAACACTGGTCCCGCGAACGAACCGAGATGGAGACCAAGCATCACCCCCGCCGTGACGATCGCCGGCCCGGGCGGGTCGGAGGCAGTCAGGCGATGGCCATCCGCGCCCGAATAGCTGATCGATGCGCTGCGGGCATTGAGCCGATCTGCGCCGCTGCGGTAGATCGTGACGACCGCGGCGGAGTCATTGGGATTGCGGATGACCACCCGATCGGGCCGTCCACCCTGCCATTCGCGGGCCGCGGCGTTGACCAGCGGGCCGATCGCCGTCAGCGGCACAGCACGCCCCGTCGCCTCCCGCTCGGGCTCCGTGCCATAGGCCTCGGTGGCGAAGACCGCCGGCGACCTGTAATTGGCGGCGATCGGCCAGGGCATGTACATCACGACCAATGTGATCAGGCCGGTGTAGGTGATCATCGCGTGAAAGGGCAGCGCGAGCACCGCCGAGACATTGTGCGCATCGAGCCAGCTGCGCTGCCCCTTGCCCCAGCGCAGCGTGAAGAAATCGATGAAGATCCGCTTGTGCGTCACGACGCCCGAAATGATCGCCGCCAGCATGAAGATCGCGCACAGGCCCGCCAGCCACCGTCCCCAGGGATGCGGCAGCTGCAGCTGGAAATGAAAGCGGTAGAAATGCTCGCCGCCGCGCGTATCGCGCGCCGCGAGTTCGGCGCCCGTCGCCGGATCAAGCTTGATTTCGGCGCGGCGCGGCGCCGGTGGCGCCTTCGGATCGGGATTGGGTTTCGCGCGCGCAAAGATGCGGGTTTCGGTGGTCCGCTCGTCGGGCAGATAGATATACCATTGCTCGTCATGCGGTGACGTGGCCTGCATATGCGCGACTGCGGTCTCCGCCGCGCGCGCCGGCATCACCGCCTTCAGGTCGAGTTCGGGCTGCATCCAGCGGGTGATTTCCGGGCGGAAATAGCTCGCGGTGCCGGTCAGGAACATGGCGAACAGGATCCAGCCCGCCAACAGGCCAAGCCAGGTGTGGATCCACGCCATCGCCTGGCGCACCCCCCTTGCCGTCTCGACGCCCGATGTCATGCACGGACGCCCAGCAGCCAGAGCGCGCCGATGGTCAGGATGGCAGTCCCCCAGATGATTCCCGTCACGCGCGCGAGCCGCGGTTCATAAAAGGCCCATAGCCCGAGCAGCGCGAAAAACAGGAAGGACAGGATCATCCCCCATGCGGTCGCTTCGGCACGCGCAATGGGCAGGAGTCGCGCCAGCAGCGAGGCCAGCCCGGCCGCCGCGACATAGCCGCCCACCAGCGCCGTGAAGCTGCGCACAGCCATTTGCAGGCCGCGCAATCCACCCCTTTTGCTTCCCGAGAGTTCACCGACCGACACGCCATTCCCTTTCAAGTCGTGGCTTGCCTCTACGCGGAAGCTTCCCTAACGGCAATTGCGAATCGTTAGCAATTACGAACAAAGGGACAGAAAATGAGCGTTCAGCGGCCTCGGCAATCCGGCAGATTCGGCGTTTCTTCGGCGGCATTGGGCGCCCTGCTGGCCATCGCTCCGGCCGTCGCTCATGCCGAAAATGCCGCAGCCGCCGACGAGGCCCCCGTTTCCGATATCGTCGCCGACAGCACTGACGATGACGCCGCGCGCGAGGAGATCATCGTCACCGGCCTCAGGCTCAAACAGGCGGGATCGGGCACCAAGACCGACACGCCGCTGATGATCACGCCGCAAAGCATCACCGTGATCGACAATGAGGAACTGACGCGGCGCAACGCACTGTCGATCAACCAGGCGCTCGGCTATGTCGCCGGCGTGTCGCCCAACCAGCGCGGCGCGATGGTCACGCGCTACGACCAGCTGATCCTGCGTGGCTTCGCGCCGGGCGTGTTCCTCGACGGCATGCGGCTGATCGCCGGCCCCTATTCCACGCCGCAGATCGACTTCAACCGGGTCGATCATATCGATGTGGTCAAAGGGCCGGCGTCGGTTCTTTATGGCAGCTCGACGCCGGGCGGGCTGGTCAACCTGACCAGCAAGGTGCCGGAGGCCAACGCCTTCGGACGGATCGAGGCGCAGCTCGGCAATTACGACACACGGCGCGGCGCGATCGATATCAACCAGCCGCTCACCAGCGACGGCAAGCTGCTGGGTCGCGTCGTCGCCGGCTGGCAGAAGGGCGACGGCCTGACCAAGGGCACGTTCAGCGAGCGCTATCATGTCAGCCCGATGCTGACCTTCGCACCAGGGCCCGACACCAGCCTGACGTTGATCGCCACCTATCAGCACGCACCGAGCGGTGGCGGCTATTCCGGCGTGCCGGCTTATGGGACGGTGTTGCCTACCCCCAAGGGCGTGCTGCCGCGCAACATCAATACCGGCGACCCGGGCTATGAGCGCTACAATCACAAGGCGAAATCGATTGCGGCATTGTTCCGCCACGATTTCAACGAGCATCTCACCTTCCGCTCGAACTTCCGGTTCCAGAACAATAAATTATCCTACCGCCAGCTCTATGTTGCCGGCTTCGCCACGACCGGGACCGGGCTGGCGCGCAACAGCAATTTCGGCATCATCACGCGCGGTGGCGGCGGTGCGGACGAAGATTTCGATACGCTGACGATGGACAACAGCCTGAATGCCAAGTTCGAGACCGCGGGAATCCAGCACAATCTGCTTGTCGGCATCGATTATCAGCATATCGCCGGCGAGAATGTCCAGCAGTTCAACACTGGCGAGACGGCGAATCCGCTGACCAGCATTCCCAATCTCAACCTGTTCGCGCCGACCTATCGCGGCGCCCTGCCCAGCTTCGACCTGACCAAGCTGTCGCCCAATTATGTCAACACCTATGGCAAGCGCGACCAGACCGGCGTCTATATCCAGGACCAGATCAGCATTGGCCGGCTGCAGCTGATCGCGAGCGGCCGCTTCGACAGCTATGACCAGATCACGCTGAACAAGAATCCGGTCACGCCCGCCGCTCGCCTCGCGCCGGTCACCAAGCTTTCGCAGAACGCCTTCACCATGCGATTGGGCGCGCTCTACGAGTTCGAGTTCGGCGTCTCGCCCTATTTCAGCTATTCGGAATCGTTCGAGCCGCAATCGGGCACGAACTATCTGGGCATACCCTTTGAGCCGGTCACGGGGCGGCAATATGAAGGCGGGATCAAATTCCAGCCCAGGGGCACCAATGCGATCTTCACTGTGTCGGTCTATGATCTGCGCCGCCAGAAGGTACCCGCATCGCATCCCGACGCCGGCAGAGACCCTGCCATCCCCCTTAACGCCCAGATCCAGATCGGCGAGGTCCGGGTCCGCGGCGTCGAGTTCGAGGGCCGCGGTCAGGTCTTCCCCGGTTTCGACGTGGTCGCCGCGGCAAGCTATACCGACGCCATCATCACCCAGGGCATCCGCGCAAGCGCGCCCACCGCGACCGACAGCGGCACACCGACCACCACCGGCACGCGCCAGCTCGGCACGCCAAAATATATGGCTTCGACCTTCCTGTCCTATGACCTGGGCAAGGGCGGCAAAGTAGCCGGCCCCTTGTCGGGCCTCAGCATTGGCGGCGGCGTGCGCTATGTCGCGGGGTCGGATGGCACCACCACCTATGCCGTGATCAACAATGTCACGACCTTCCAGCGCTTCCATACCAAAGGTTTCGTGCTGGTCGATGCGCTGATCGGCTACGACCTGGGCCAGGCGTCGCCCGCGCTGCGCGGCTGGGGGCTGGCGGTCAACGCCGCCAATCTGTTCGACAAGACGCACATCAGCGCCTGCCCGTTCAGCAACAGCTGCTATTACGGCGCGCCGCGCACCGTGATCGGATCGCTCCGCTATAATTGGTAAACCAATGCGGCGGCCTGAAAGGGCCGCCGCCCTACTGCTTATACCGGCACATCGCCCTTGATCGTCACCCGGTTGCCGTAACGCCGCGCCGGCCAGTAATCCCAGATCGCATGGTGCTGGGCGCAGCGATTGTCCCAAAAGGCGAGCGTGCCCGGCGTCCAGCGGAAGCGGCACTGGAACATCGGGTGCGCCAGATGGTCGAACAGATGGCGCAGCACCGCTGCGCTTTCATGCGGCGCGGCACCGACCAGCCCGGTTGTGAAGCCGGAATTGACGAACAGCGCCTTGCGCCCTGTCACCGGATGAGTGCGCACCACCGGATGGATCGAGCGCGGATATTTCGGCCGGTCCGCCACGCCGAGATCGGCATACAGGCCGCGATAGACATGCTCGCCGTCATGTACCGCGCGCAGATCCGCGAGATAGGCCTTCATCCGGTCCGACAGCGCGTCATAGGCGGCATACATATTGGCGAACAATGTATCGCCGCCAACCGGGGGGCATTCGCGAATATAGAGCATGGAGCCGAGCGGCGGTTCGGCATCGCATGACACGTCGCTGTGCCAGCCCTCGCCATTGGCGCGCACGCTGTTCTCATCCGCCGCGATGACCATCAGTTCGGGATGGCCGGGCTCGCTCGGCGCGGCGGGATGAATGTGGAGATCACCGAACATCCGCCCAAAGGCGATGTGCCGTTCAGCCGACAAATGCTGGTCGCGAAAGAATATCACCAGATGGTCGGCAAAGGCGCGCTCGATCTCGGCAAAGACTTCCGGTGCGATGTCGGCGTTGAGATCGACGCCCGAAATCTCCGCGCCGATCGCCGGGGTCAGTTTGTCGACGCGGATATGGTCATAGGATTGCTGCGGCGCGCGCGCGAAGATTTCGACATGATCGGGGCGCTGCAGCCCGGGCTTCGCCATGGTCGTCGCGTCCTGCATCATCACTCTCCCATCTTGCCCGGCCCCATCTCGCCTGGCCCAAGCGCGCGGCCCGCGCGGTAGAATGCCGTCGCCGACAGGCCGTTGACCAGAAACAATCCGGCCAGTGCAATGCCCAGCGCACCCGCACCGAATTCCGGCGTCAGCAGATCGCTCGCGAAACCGACACAGGCCGGGCCCAGGCCGAGGCCGATCAGATTCTGGATGAAGATCATCAGCGCGGCCGCACTTGCCCGTTCGCCCGCGCCGGCAACGCCCTGAACCAGCGCATAGGTCGATGGCTGATACAGCGCATTGAGGAAGGTCGCGGCGGCGAGCCCAAGCAGCGCCAGAGTCAGCGACTCGGTCAGCAATGCCGGCACGCCGAACGCCGCCGCGGCCAGCACCGTGACCGCCGGCCACCAGCCGAGCCAGCGCCGGTCGCTCCGCGCGAGGCGATCGCCGATCGCGCCGCCCGCCAGACTGCCGATCAGCCCCGCCGCCGCACCGATCGTGCCGAGCAGCAACCCAGCCCTGGCCGGGCCGATACCATGGCTGCGTTCGAGCCAGGGCACGGCCCAGACCAGCCCATAGGTCACCATCAGATGCAGAGCCGATCCCGCCACGCACCGGCGGAACGGTGCGCTGCCGAGCAACCGCTTGTAGGCCGGCCAGGGCGAGCCGCCCGGCATGGTCGTTCTCACCGGCTCCCTGATCAGCAGCCGGACGAGGATCGCGACCAGCACGCCGGGCGCGCCGATCGCGATAAAAGCGGTGCGCCAGCCATAATGCTGAGTCAGCCAGCCGCCGCCGACCATGGCGATGAAGGTCCCGGCGGAAATCCCGGCGACCAGCACGGCAAAGGCGCTCGACCGGCGTTCCGGCGCGATCGTGTCGGCGATCAGCGAATGGCTGGTCGGGGCATAGCCCGCCTCCCCCGCCGCCACGCCGATCCGCGACAGCAACAGCCCGAGCGGGGCCGTGACGAAGCCGCACAGCATCGTCGCCGCACTCCACCAGGCCAGGCACCAGGCGAGCAGGTTGCGCCGGTTGAACCGGTCCGCGACCCAGGCCAGCGGCAGGCCGAGCGGCGGATAGACCAGTGCGAAGGCCGTTCCGCCAAGCAGGCCGATCATCGTGTCGGACAAGCCGAATTCGCGCTTGATTGGCTGAGCGGCGATGCCGATCAGCTGGCGATCCGCCATGTTGAGCGACGAGACGAGGAACATCAGCAGCAGGAACAGCAGCACCGAACGCGTGCGCGTCGGCGAATCTGCCTCGTTCTTCGGATCGATCGATGCCATCGCAAGCGACGCTATCAAAATTATCGATAATTACAAACGGCTCTTTTATGCTGTGAGCGGCACGCCCTGCCGATTGCCTCATATCCGGCTCACCGCTATGCCACGGCAATACACCTTAAGAGGGGCACCCCATGCGCATTTCCGTTCTCGTTCGTCTCACCGCGGCCACCGCCGCCATCGCCCTCGCGATCCCTGCGCTGTCCAAGGATGCGGCAACGAAAGCGGCGCGCTACGGTACATTCGGCATCGACCAAACCGCCCGCCAAGCCGGGGTAAAGCCGGGCGACGATTTCTGGACCTATGCCAATGGCGGCTGGGCCGCGAAGACCGAGATCGCAGCCGACAAGGGCTCGGCCGGCTTCGGATCGATCCTGTCCGATGAAGCGGAAGTCAATGTCCGCAAGATCCTCGACGACATGGCCGCCAACCCAGCGCAATATGGCGCGACCGGCAAGCAGGTCGGCGATTTCTACGCCAGCTGGATGGATTCCGCCGGGATCGAGGCGAAGGGCACGGCGCCGCTGAAGCCCTATCTCGCGAAGATCGCCGCGGTGAATGATCTGACCGGGCTGCAGACTTTGTTCGCGACCGTGGGCTATGCCTCGCCGGTCGAGATCGGCATCATCCCCGACCTGGCCGATCCAACGCGCTACACCGCGGCTGCGGGTCAGGGTGGCCTGGGCATGGCGCGCGACAATTATCTGCTGCCGGGCGAGAAATATGACGGCTATCGCAAGGCCTACCGCGCCTATATCCAGCAGATCCAGGAACTGGCCGGCATCCCCGACGCCAGCGCCAAGGCCGATGCGATCATGGCGCTCGAAACCGCCATGGCCAAGGAGCAATGGTCGCCCGAGCAAAGCCGCGACATCGCCAAGCTGAACGATCCGCAGCCGCTGGCCGGACTGGAGAAAAAGGCGCCGGAGTTCGACTGGGCGTTGCTGCTGAAAACCTCAGGCCTCGATGCATCGCCGACCGTGCTGATGACACAGAACACCGCGCTGACCGCGATGGGCAAGCTGCTGGTGGCGACGCCGCTGCAAACCTGGAAGGATTATATGGCGTTCCACTTCGTCAGCGACCACGCGACCTTCCTGCCCAAGGCGTTCGACGACGCGCAGTTCAATTTCTTTTCCAAGACCCTGTCCGGCGTGCAGGTGCAGCGCGATCGCTGGAAGCGCGGCATCCAGCTGATGAACGGGTCGCTCGGCGAAGCGGTCGGCCAGATCTATGTCGCGAAATATTTCCCGCCTGCGGCCGAAGCGCAGATGGGCGAGCTGATCGAGAATCTGCGTGAGGCCTATCAGCAGCGCATTGCCGGATCGACCTGGATGGACGATGCGACCCGCAAGGCGGCGCTGGTCAAGCTGGCGGCGTTCGAGCCGCGCATCGGTCATCCGGTCCGTTATGTCGATTATTCGGCATTGAAAGTGGAGCGCGGCGATCTGCTCGGCAATGCGATGCGTTCGGGCGAGTTCGAGCATCAGCTGCAGCTGTCGCGCTTCCCTAAGCCGGTCGATCGCAGCCTGTGGGACATGACGCCGCAGACGGTGAACGCCTATTACAATCCGCTGTCGAACCAGATCACCTTCCCGGCGGCAATCCTGCAGCCGCCCTATTTCGATCCCAATGCCGATCCGGCGGTCAATTACGGTGCGATCGGCGCGATCATTGGCCATGAAATGGGCCATGGCTTCGACGATCAGGGCAGCCAGTTCGGACCGACCGGCAAGTTCGAGAATTGGTGGACGCCGGCCGCGACCGCCGCCTTCAAGAGCAGCACCGGCGCGCTGGCCGCGCAATATGACCAGTATGAGCCGGTCCCCGGCACCAAGATCAACGGCAAGCTGACCCTGGGCGAGAATATCGGCGATCTGGGCGGGGTCGAAGCGGCTTATACCGCTTACAAGATCTATCAGCAGAAGCACGGCAAGGCGCCAGTGATCGGCGGGCTGACGGGCGATCAGCGCTTCTTCCTTTCTTTTGCCCAGGCATGGCAGAGCAAGCGGCGCGAGGCTCTGGCGCGGCAATTGCTGCTCACCGATCCGCACTCGCCGGCGATGTTCCGGGTCAACGGCATCCTGCGCAATGTCGATGCCTGGTATGCGGCGTTCGACGTAAAGCCGGGCGACAAGCTGTATTTGCCGCCCGAGCAGCGCGTTCACATCTGGTAAGCTGAGGGAGCTCTCCTCCCGGTTCGCCCTGAGCCTGTCGAAGAGCCGCTCTTCTTTCTCTGATATCGGAGAAGAAAGACGGTGCTTCGACAAGCTCAGTACGATCGGTTTTTTTGCTAGGCCGTGCGCAACCCGAGCCAGCGGCGCGCGGGCGGCACGCGCCGCAGCGCCAGCCGCTCGATCGCCAGCACGGCGATCAGCGAGGCGCCGAACAGCGGCAGCAGGATGCCAAGCAACGCCACGACGCCAATCAGCACCGGCCCGAAACGCGGTCGGGATAGCGGGATCGGCGCGCCGATCAGGCCGATTGGCCGCCGGCGCCACCACAGCACCGTCCCCGACACCGCGAGCGTCACCAGCAGCAAGGCGGCGAGCGTGCCGAGCAGCTGGTTGGCGATACCGAACAACGCCCCCTCATGCGCGGCGATGCCGTACCCGACCGCGCGGTCAACCCAGTGGCGCTGGCCGAAATCGCGCCGGCTGAGAATCTCTCCACTGCGGCCATCGACGGTCAGTTGCGTGCGCAGCGGACGATTGTCCGCATCCGAGGTAACGGTCCAGACCTGCGCCCCGTCCGCCGGCGGCGCGACCAGCACGGGCGGTGCGATGCGCAGCGGAACGATGGTGCGCACCACGCGGTCGAGATCACCCGGACGCGGCGCGAGGTGCGCCATCGACATGCCCATATGCTCGGCATGCTCATCGAGCATCGCGCGTTCGCCGGGTGGGGTGGCTGCAGGCGTGGTGCCGGTCGGCCAGTCGACCGGGCCATCGGCAGTGCCGGTCACGGCGCGGACTTCCTTGAAATAGCTTCCCCAGGCCTTGGCCCAGGGCAGCCCGGTGGTGATCAGGCCAAGCGCCAGCAATGATACCCAGATCCCCGACACCGCATGGATATCGCGCCAGAACAAACGGCGCCCCTGGCGCAAGCGCGGATAGAGTATCCCGCCCAACCCCACCGCGCCGCGCGGCCACCACAGATACAGACCGGTCAGGATCATCACGATCGCCCAACAGGCGGCGAGCTCGACCAGATAGCTGCCCGCATTGCCCACCATCAATTCACCGTGCAGGCGGAAGACGTAGCGCATGAAACGCTCCTCCTCGCCGACCTGTTTCAGCACACGGAGCGTTGCCGGATCGACATAGACGCGAGTCTGCACCTTGCCGGCACTGACGATCACGCGCGCGGCATGGCCGGGCCCTGCGGGCAGCTCATATTTGTGCAGTCGGGCGCCCGGTACCGCCGCAAGCGCGGCGGCGACCTGCGCCTCGACGCTGGCCGCCGGCGCGACCGACAGCGTGTCATAGGGCCGGTCGATCCATCCCTCGATCTGTGGCTTCCAGGTGTAGACCGTGCCGGTCAGCGCGAGCCAGATGACGAACGGCACGCACAGCAGGGCGGCATAGAAATGCCAGCGCCACACGGCATTGTACCAGCGGGTTCCGGGCAGCTTGACGCTCATAGCTTGATCCCCGCTTCGATGACGAAGGTGCGTTGCGGATAAGGGTGGAAGACCCAGGCGCTGTCATTGGTGAGATTATTGACCCCGGCCGACAGACGCAGGTTGCGCGCCAGATCGACATTGGCCTTCACGTCGAGCGCGAAGAGTTCGGAGGTATAACCATAAGCGTCACCGCGCTGCAGGCCGTCGAGATCGGTATTGGGTCGGCTGGCATAACGGACGCCGACCACCGCCTGCAGTGACGGCAACAGCCGCCAGCGCAGATTGCCGTTGAAGCGCCAGCTCGGGATGCGCGGGAATTGTACCCCTTCCGAGGCGCGATCGGCGCGGTTGCGCACGGTCTCGGCATCGATCCAGGCGGCATTGGCGTCAATATCGAACCCACGTGCCGGCCAGTTACGGACCTCGGCGATCAGCTCCGCGCCATATTGTCGGGTCACATCGATATTCTTGAAGTTGGAGGTCGACACGCCGGCCTGATTGAAGCCGACATAACTGAAGATCGCATCGCGGATGCGCTGATAGAACAGGCTGCCGGTCAGCGTGACCGGTCCGAAACGCTTGCGCAGCAGGAAATTCGCGTCACTGCTCTTCTCCGGCTTCAGGTTCGGATCGAAACTGTTCCGGTTGAAGCTGCCATCGCCATTGAGCGATCCCTGAAACAGCTCCCCCACGGTCGGGAACCGCGTTGCAAGCGCAAGGCTGAGTTCGGCCGCCCAGCCATCGCCCAGGCCGCGCTTGAGCGCGAGCTTGGGGCTGAATGCGGCTTCGGTACGCGCGGCATAACGCTGCATGACCAACTGCCCGGCCTGCGCGCCACTGGTCGCGCGTGCCGTCAGGCCACCATCATAGGCACGCCACCAATCCGCGCGCAGGCCAAGGGTCAGCAGCGTATCGGCATCGAGAGCGATCGCGTCCTCGGCGAAAACGCCGATCGTGCGCGTCCGGCCAAAGGTGCGGGTGCGCTGAGTCCGGCCGCTGGCGGCGCGCCAGTTGGTCGTGTCGAACACCGACTGATCGGTTTCGTAGATATTGCCGTTCACCCCGAACGCGATGTCATGGCTGCCGAGTGTCCGGGTGACGAGCAGGTCGCCAGTGTACCAGCCGGTCGGCCCCTGCTCGGTCACTTGCCCTGCGCCATTGGCGATGCCGGCGGCATAGCCGTTCGAGCTGCGGCTTTCCTGCCGGTCGAAGCGCAGGGTCGAGAGATTGGCGCGCACGTCGAAGCCGGCGACCGGTCCCTCCAGCTTCAGCCCGGCCAGCCATTCGTCCTTGGCAGCGAGGCCGAGGCGGAAATTGGTCGCGGGATTGAGCGTGTAGGTGTGACCGTCGAAGCTCGCCCGCTGTGTCGCGTCGCCATAAAAGGGATTGCCCGCCGCATCGCGCAGATAGGTTTTCGGGTGGAGCGTCTCTTCGCGGTTCCACCAATAAGTGAACAAGGCTTCGGCATGGAACTCGCCCTGATCGAAGCGCAATTGGGCACGCACCTGATCCTGTCGCGTCGCGACCGAGCTGTAATCACCGATCACCGGGGCGACCAATTTGGTCCCGGCGACCGGAATCAGTGCCGGATCGGCATAGGCACCGGTGACCGGCGTGCCGTCATTGGGTCTGTCGTACAGCGCAGCGGAATAGCCGAACTGATAATATTGCATCGGCTGGCTGTCGTTGCGCAGCCGCCGCACCGAGGCGCGAAAGCCGAAGGGGCTGTTGTCGCCATTCAGCGCGAAGCCGGCCTCGGCGGCATAGCCGTAGAAATCGTCGCGCGTGCCATATTGGCGATAGGGCTGGACGAAGGCCTGTACGGTGCCGAACGCTTCGTTGCGGTCGGGCGCGCGGGTGGTGATGTTGACGATGCCGCCCATCGAATTGCCCGGATAGCGCGCCGAATAGGGGCCGTAGACAATGTCGAACTGCTTGACTTCGGTCGGGCTGACAATGCCCCAGGCGGGCGGAAAGCCGAACGAATTGCCGAGAAAGTTGGAGACGACGAAGCCGTCGACCATCACCAGCGACCGGGCGCTCTGTGCGCTGTGCGTGCCGCGAAAGCCGGGCACGGCGTTATTGTCGCCGATATAACGGGTGCGCACGAAGAAATCGGGCGCATATTTGATCAGATCCTCGGTGTTGAAGGCATTGACGCCGTCGAACTGATCCTGGCCCAGGCTGACCGAGAGGCCGCGCGGCTCGATCGAGATCGGGGCGTCTTTTTGCCCAACGACAAGGATATCATCCTTGTTCTGATCGTCATCGGCGGCATGGGCGGGGAGCGCGATCGCGGCAGCGACCACATAGAATGACGCGCGCAACACGGCGCGCACGGTGAATGGCATTGAAATTTTCCTGTCCGAACGGGTGCGCCCTCAGGCGCGTAAGGGTTCAGACGAGGAGCGGTGGTCCGGTTTGCGGCGGCGGCGGCGCGGCGAGGCCGCGGCCGATCGACACCAGCTGAGGCGTCAGCGGCGGTTCGGCGAAGTCCGCCGGCAACGGAACCGGCATCGCCACCGGATCGGCGGCGGCAAAGGCCTGGCCCAGCCCGGCAAAGGTACAGGGATGATCGGTCGCGCCGTCATGCTTGACCGGCGCCTTTTCGTGCAGCGTGCCGTCGGGCGCGAGCACCATCTCGACCGCGCCCATGCCGGTGCACATCGAAATGACGATGCCGCCATTGGCGCCCATCGTCGGCATCCATCCCGCCGGAACCAGCGCACGCACCAGAATCGCGCACGCGAAGATCGCGAGGATCAGGCTGCGCCGTGCGGCGCTGATGGAATGACGGCCCCCCATTGCCGCGCGGGTTTGGATCAGCCGCGGCGGATCGGCAAGTGGACATTTGGTCCATCGTGGCGGCTAATGGTATTCAGCCCCCGGGTATATCGGGCTTCTCCGTCCGGCACCCCGGCGGCGTTAAGCCACCTCGCTCACCTTGGCGTAGATGCTGTTGATCGGGCGCGACATCACCCGACCGACCATCGGCTCGAAGAACTCAAGCGGCGCGCTGTCGTAATTGGGGTCGAACGCGGACTGGTCGTATTTCTCGCAGAATTCGGCGCAGGCCTCGAAATGCGGATGGCCGCGATACTGCTCGCGCATGTCGCGGTCGCCGCCGATATAATGGAAGAAATAATAGCCCTGGAACACGCCGTGGGTATTGGCGATCCAGTGCACTTCCTCCGAGACGAACGGGCGCAGCATCGCCGCGCCGATCTCCGGATGATTGAACGACCCGAGCGTGTCGCCGATATCGTGGAGCAGCGCCATCACCACATAGGCCTCGTCACGGCCGTCACGGTGCGCGCGCGTCGCGGTCTGCAGCGAATGTTCCAGGCGATCGACCGGAAAGCCGCCATAATCGCCGTCAAGCAGCTTCAGATGGGTGAGAACGCGCGCCGGCAACCCCTTTGAAAATTCGCGAAAATGGCTGCCGATCAGGCTCCAGTCTTCCTGTGTCCCTTCGGTCATGGCGGTGAACTGGGCGCGATCTGGGGTCACGTTCATGGCGTCTCTCCTACGGCACTTGTCATACACAGTTTTGCACTGGCATCCCAGCCATAGTAAGACAGGTCGAATGTCAGCCCTTCCCATCCCGGCGATTCCGGCGCTGAAAAAGCCCGATATCTTCTCGCGTCCTTTTTTCGAGGAGAAAAGCCGCGCCTTCTGGACCCTGCAGGCGGCGGGCTGGACCGGCTATCTGATCCTGCGCAGCGTCTCGAGCATTTCCAACGGACCGTCGCTCGACGTGCTCATCCCGGTGATCATCGAATCGATCGTCGGCTATTGCATCACGCTGCTGCTTTCCACGCTCTACGGCTATTTCCGCGGGCTGCGGCGGATCAGCGGGATCCTGCTCACCATCGTGACGCTGGTGATCGCGACCCTGCTCTATTCGGTGCTCGACGCTTTCTCTTTCTCGTTCATCAAGCTCGCCAATCCCGGGCTTAATCTCAACCTCGTGCTTGGCACGGTATTCCTCAACTTCACCGTGCTGGCGGGCTGGTCGGCGCTTTATTTCGGGATCAATTTCTACCTGATCGTCGAGGAACAGATCGACCAGCTTGAAGCCTTGGGCAATCAAGCCTCGTCGGCGCAGCTCGCCATGCTGCGCTATCAGCTCAACCCGCATTTCCTGTTCAACACGCTCAATTCGATCTCGACCCTGGTGCTGCTGAAACAGACCGAACGGGCGAATGCGATGCTCAGCCGCCTGTCCTCCTTCCTGCGCTATACTCTGGCCAATGAGCCGACCGCGCATGTCACCATCGCGCAGGAGGTCGAGACGCTGAAACTCTATCTCGAAATCGAGAAGATGCGCTTCGAGGACCGGCTGCGGCCGAATTTCGAGATCGATCCGCGCGTCGCAATGGCGCGACTGCCTTCTTTGCTACTCCAGCCGTTGGTCGAAAACGCGATCAAATATGCCGTCACGCCGAAGGAAGAGGGCGCCGAAATCGCCGTGGTGGCGCGGCTCGCCGGGGATCGGGTGCAGATCGCCGTATCCGACACCGGACCGGGGTTGAATGAAATGAAAGCACGTCCAAGCCTTTCAACCGGGGTTGGCCTTGCCAATATCAGGGAGCGGCTGGTGCAGGCTTTTGGCCCCGACCACCGTTTCGAGACCGGGTCCCTGCCCACCGGCGGGTTCAAGGTCGAGATCGAAATACCGTTCCAGCTCGGTGAGCCGGCGCGAGAACCTAGAGAGGTCGCATGACGATTAGAACGATTTTGGTCGATGACGAGCCACTGGCAATCCAGGGCCTCGAACTTCGACTGCAGGCGCACGATGATGTCGAGATCATCGACAAATGCCAGAATGGCCGCGAAGCGATCCGCGCGATCAAGACGCACAAGCCCGACCTGGTGTTTCTCGACATCCAGATGCCCGGATTCGACGGCTTTTCCGTCGTGCAGGGATTGATGGAGGTCGAACCGCCGCTGTTCGTGTTCGTCACCGCCTTTTCCGATCACGCCGTGAAGGCGTTCGAGGCGCAGGCAGTCGATTATCTGATGAAGCCGGTCGAGGAGAGCCGGCTTGCCGACACGCTGGACCGGGTGCGTCAGCGCCTGACCGAGAAGCGCGGCGTCGAGGAAGTCGATCGGCTGAAGGAAGTGCTGGCCGAGGTTGCACCGGATTCGGTCGAAAATCTCACCGATGGTGGCGACCAGGTATCGTCGAACCGTTTCGAGAAGCTGATCAACATCAAGGATCGCGGCCAGATCTTCCGCGTCGATGTCGATACGATCGAGCGTATCGACGCGGCCGGCGACTATATGTGCATCTATACCGGCGACAACACGCTGATCCTGCGCGAAACGATGAAGGATCTGGAAAAGCGCCTCGACCCGCGCCGTTTCCAGCGCGTGCACCGCTCGACCATCGTCAATCTCGACCTGGTCAAGGAAGTGAAGCCGCACACCAATGGCGAATGCTTCCTGGTGCTCGGATCCGGCGCACAGGTTAAGGTCAGCCGCAGTTATCGCGACGTGGTCGCGCGGTTCGTCCACTAAGGGCTTGTCTGAACATGCGCTCCGGCGCATTTTGCGCGGCGTCGGTCCGCTCCCCCTCCCGGCCACTCGTTCAGGATATTCTGTGGGTAGCCGGGAGGGAGAGCGGGCCGGCGCCGCCTTTTTAAATTCGCCCTTTTCGCGAATTTTCAAACGGCTGAGCGCACGCGACGGAGAGAAATACCGATGTCCAAGGCACTGACCTTTGCCGCCCTGCATGTCGCTGGCGACCCGCTGATCCTGTACAATGCATGGGATGTGGGCAGCGCGCGGGCCGTGGCGGGGGCCGGCGCCAAGGCGATCGCGACCGGCAGCTGGTCGGTTGCCGCGGCGCAGGGCTTCGACGATGGCGAGGCCTTTCCGCTGGAGCTCGCCCTGGCCGGCGCGGCGCGGATCTCAGGCGCAGTCTCACTGCCGGTGACGATCGATTTCGAAGGCGGCTATGCCGTCGAACCCGAGGATGTCGCCGCCAATATCGCGCGGCTTGCCGCGACCGGCGCGGTCGGCTGCAATTTCGAGGACCAGGTGGTCGGCGAGAACAGCCTGCACCCGATCCCGGTGCAGGTCAGCCGCATCGCTGCGGCACGGGTCGGCGCGGGCACGGATTTCTTCATCAATGCGCGCACCGACATCTTCCTGCAGGCAGCGCAGGACACCCATGACAAGGCGATGGTCGATACCGCGATCAAGCGCGCGGCTGCCTATGCGGCGGCGGGCGCGAGCGGCTTTTTCGCGCCGGGCCTCGCCGATGCCAAGCTGATCGCGCGGCTGTGCGACGCGGTCGAACTGCCGGTCAACATCATGGCGTTCCCCGGCGTGCCCTCGACCGCGGCGCTGGCCGATGCCGGGGTGTCGCGGATCAGCTATGGGCCGGGCCCTTACCGGTCGGCGATGAAATCGATCGAGACCGACGCGCAGGCGGTGTTCGCCTGGCGGTGACGCCAACCCGACCCGGCTGACGACAGGCGAAGCCCCTGCGCCGGCGGCGCTGTGGCTATGCTGTTCTCGACACTAAGAAAGAGCGCGCCGGCGTCAGTCCGGCAAGGCATGTCATGCCCGATCCTGCGTGATGGTTGAATCGCGTCGGTGGCGCGGCTGCCGGGAGACGGCGAGAGATATGGGACACCCTATTGTGCCATATTCCGGCGCGGGGCGGGCGAGGCACGCTGTCAATCGTGCCAAATCCCATGATTATCATGGTATAGCAATGGGTTAGACCGTAGTACAGCGATTCCTGGTATAAATGGCATTGATAGGAATCGCCTTCTGCTATCCATGAAATGGATAGCTGGGCGGCCGATGTACCGAATTTCCCTGTTGCCAGCGGGGATTCCGGCGTCGGATGACGCCAGATCGGACCAGGAACCGTTCGTCGGGAGCGCCCTACCCAGTCTCAATGATGAGCTATTTCTCCAACCCTTTCCCCTTCTGGGAACGATTTCGTCCGGGAGTATTCCAGGAGTTTGATCACGCTAATGTGCGGAAGGGCCGGACTGTGGACAGGCAGGTTTCGGAAACGCGGACAACAATGTTTGCCGTCTGCCGACATGGCTGACTTTCCCGAAAGCGATCCCCAATAGGAAGACCGCCGGCCCCCAGCATGGCCCTAGATTGTAGGGAAGTGATGGCGGTGATAAGTGAGAGCAGTGATTACAATCCGCCCTGCTATCCCCGAGGATGCGGCGGCACTGACCGAACTGATGCACGCTTCGGCCGCCTATCGCGGAAGCTATGCGAGTATCCTCGACGACTACGCGATCACGCCCTCGCAGATAGAGCAGGACGTTTTCCACATCGCCGAGCGAGATGGTGAAACATGCGGCTTCTATAGCTTGACCCTCGGAGGAGAGCCGGAGCTGGACCTGATGTTCGTAGCGGATAGCGCGCAGGGCAGTGGCTTGGGCTTGATGCTCTTCCGGCACATGACAGGCGAAGCGAAGCGACGGGGAATCGTTGCCATCAAGATCGTTTCCCACCCGCCGTCGGTCGGCTTCTATCAGGCGATGGGCGCGATCGTCACCGGCACAAAAGCCCCGACGATCAAGGCGACGTGGAGCCGGCCGATCCTGACGCTGACGATCTAGTCGCCTTCCCACTCCTCGACCAAGAAACGAGAAGGCCACACGCGGAAGGAACGCCTCGTCGCCGGCCGCTGCTTACCCCGTCCGCACCAGTTGCAAAGACATATCCAGTTTGAAGATCATGCTATCGCGATCCGGGAAGTCATAGCCTTCCGGTAGTTCGGAGCGGTCCACAATGCGGAATCCCCGGCGCTGGTAGAAGGCATGCGAGCGCGTCGCGACCGACGGGGTATCCAAAAAAATCGCGTTGAGGCCGTGCATCGCAGCCCATTTGGCCGCTTTGTCGTACAAAGCATGGGACGCACCACCCGGTCCGCGATGGTCGTGCCGAACGAACAGTTTCTTCAGTACGCCGCTTTCCCCATAGCGCATCATCCCGATCGTGCCGACGATCTCGCCACCAGCTATAGCGATCCAAAACCCACCGTCGCGGTAAGCACGCCCGATATCAAGAAGTTCAGGCTGCTCCTCGATCGGAACATGGAGTCCAACGTCAACGCGCTGGATCGTCAGAATGAGCGCGGCAACCTCGGCATCGCGTCCGCCTTGATAATCGAATATCTCGTAGCTGGACATGCTTCCCCCCCGCTCATTTGCGATGCTGCCTCTATGGCCGCTAACGAGGTTGCGGAATACTGCGCATGAGGATGAACCGTTGAACCTTCACAAATGAACGTCCGGGGCATTTCGGTGACATACCCTCCAGGCAGCGTCGTCGGCGGAGTTTCTTCCAGTCCTTAGCGACGAGCACTGCCCGCCTGCGTCCAAAGCGCCTGCATGTTCCGGCCGACGAAGACCTGCGGCTCGGATGGGGTCAGATGATCCCCGGCTTCCCAGCCTAGTATCGTGCGCCGCGCGGCCTCGAACGCGTCACGCAACGAGACACTCTGTGCCAGAGGTCCCTTCAGGAAGGCCTCGCCGAAATACGTCACGGAGCGCCTATCGTCGCAACCGAAGGAGCTACGGTCCTTCCGCGCCGCAGTGATCACGATCGTATCGTCATTCGCCAGCGCAGGGATCCAGCTGCCCGAAAAACAGGCCGATACGATAATGATGCGCCGCCTGATCCCCGCACGCGCCAGTGCGTCGGCGACCGAGGCGGCAGAGATCGGGGTCAGATCGTCATAGGTCGGAAGGACGGTCGCGAGTTCGGCGTCTTGCGATCCGTGCGAGGCCAGATAGACGAACGCAATGTCGCGGACGGGATCGATCCTGCGTCCAAGGCCGCGGGCTGCCGCTGCCATATTGTCCTGGGTTGCGAACGGCGCATGGAGGACATCAGCCACGCCATTGGAGAGCAGCACACCGCCGCGATACTCCCCGCCATAGCGCGTCGCAGCGACCCGCAGCGCAAGATGAGCCTCCCGCGAGAAGAGCTGTTGCTGTCCATCCCCGGCGACGGCGATGGCGTAGACGTTGGATCGGCCGGGAATGCGAGGCGACAGGCCCTCAACCGCCTTCTCCACCAGCCCCGGCTGCGCGCCCCACAGGCGATCGACGGGGATGTCGCGCATCGCGGCGATGCTCTCGTCAGTCGCGTTTTCCTGCTCGGAGGGGCCGAAGCCTAGTAGCGATCGCGCCTGCGCCGAGGCACGGTAGAAGGTCAGGTCCGCCTGGGAAAACCAGGCGGCGATGGCGATCGTGGCGATCAGGAGGCCGGTGGCAGCCCCGGCTCGTTTTGCATTGCTGTGCGAGAAGCGCAGCCAGACTGGCAGGATCGCGACCAGGGTCATCGCGCCGGCCAGGGGAGCGAAGAACCCGTCCTCCTGGCCCTGTGGCACGACGAATTTGGAGAGCAGCCATTCTCCCTGGAAGACGATCGCGATGGCAAGGAAGATCGCGGCAAGCCCCAGCGTCGCGGAGCGTAGTCGCAGGACCCAACCAGCCAGCAAGGCGGCAAGGACGGGCGCGCCGGACAGGAACAGTATCCCACTGACCGCGCCGCCGCGATTGGGGAAGATGATGGTGTCAATGATCGTGAGGAAAGCAAGGATTACCCACAGCAACGCTACCCGGCCGGGATTGGACCAGGCCGCGATCCCCCACCGACGGATCCGTGCTTTCTCTGCGTCAGCCTGGCTCGGGCGTACCCGGCTGGCGGCCACTTTGGCTCCCCTTCTCGGCAGGCCGCTCCGGACAAGCGTCTCTTCAAGGTCGGTCCATTGCGTGTCGGTAAAGCAGCGGCGCGGCAGGACGTAACAATTATAGTCACTGAGATAAATCAGATATCCTGATGTTTCCTGCCCCCAACTGTGGAAGTCGCTCCACGCCATGACGGCCGTAACCGCCGCGCTGCGAAGGTCCAATCCTTCGTCGGTCCAGCTCGTCCGATATTCCTCACGAAGAGTGCGCTGCTGCCGGAAGAGCCGCCGCGCCTGATATCCGGCCAGGCCGTACCCCATAAACATCAGCAGCAATAAGGGTACGACGATCGCCGCGCAAAAGATTGAGGCAGAGCGCGCCGCATCTGCCCATGTCGCGTCTTCCAGCAGGTTGATTGCGAATCCGCCCAGCCAAAGGATCGCGAGGGCGAGAGTCTTATGGCCCAGAGATCGGCGGGAGCTGGCGCGGCGTCCATATTGCGCGCGTTGCGCGACGACGACGTCCTGCTCGTTCAACGTATAGGTAATCGTTCCCGACATTCGGCCTCCTGCCAGATCCGGCTAGCGGGCAGAAGTTGATGAATCGTGCCTTTGCAGAAACTGATCCAGCGTCACTTTCTCGCCCGCCTTCAAGTGCCGTCGCGCGCCTTGGGACCCAGGCACAATGAAGATGCTTGCCGATCCTCCCGTGCACTCTCGGAGGCAGGAAACAAGATCTCAGGGAGGCATCCCCGAGCTGGTCGGTGACGCCGCGCCCAGGGGCAACGGCGTCACCTCATACCGGCCTCGATCTCCCCCGTCAGAACCCCTTGCGGACGGTCAGCCCGATCGTCCGTGGCTGGCCGACGGCAAAGCCGAGCCGTGCACGGCCACCACGCTCGCGGTCGAACGACAGCAGCGGGTTTTCGTCGAGCAGATTGTTGACATAGACCGACACGCCCAGGTCGTTGGGCAGGTTGACGCCTGCACTCAGGCCGACGAGTTCATATTCCGGTAGCTCCAGATCGACCACCGTGGTGGCATTCGCCGGCGCGCCGCCAAAGGGCAGCCCGTGCACGAAGCTGCGCGGATTATTCTCCTGGTCGCCAGGCTGGGTGAAGCGGCTGCCGACATGCTGGAACGATGCCCCGATATAGCCTTCAGTGTCCGCACCCAGCGGGAAGTTATAGGTCGCACTGGCGGAGATCTGGAACTTCGGTACCGAGGGCAAGCGATTACCGTCCCGGATTCCCTCGATCACCGAGCCATCGGGCCGGGTCAGCGTGGAATCGAATTCGGACTGAAGCAGGCTGCCCGAAATCGACAGATCCAGGCCCTGGGCCGGGGTCAGCGAGAATTCCGCCTCGATACCCATGGTATGCGCCTTGGGCACGTTGAACACGACGCGCGAGGAGCAGCTTCCGGCATCCGCCGTGACCTGCAGATTCGTGATCTTGGTATAGAAAGCCGCAGCGTTGAAGGTGATGCCGCCAAAGTGCGTCTTGACCCCGCCTTCATAGTTCCACAGCGATTCATCGTCATAGCGCGGCCGATTGCCGAAGGTGCGAGCATCGGGGCCGGTCGCACCACCACTGCACAGCGGCAGATTGAGCGGATCGTTCACCCCGCCGAGCCGGAAGCCCTTGGAGACCTGCGCGTTGAACGTGACGTTCTGGGACGCCTTGAAGCTCAACAGGGCGCGTGGCGAGAAGCCTTCGGACGACGTCTTGTCGCGATTATTGTCGAGATTGGTGAAGAAGCCACCCGAGTGGAACACGCGTTCCTCGTTGAAGGTATAATAGCGGCCGCCCAGCGTCGCCTTCAGCGCCTCGGTCAGTTCGTAGCTCGCTTCGCCGAAGATCGAGAGCTGTTTCAGTTTATAGGGAATATCGGCGTTGTACGGCGAATCCGCCCCAAATCCGTTGCGCTGCGACAGGGAGAAACCGGCGCCGAACCGCGCATCGGCAAACGCATCGGTGCCGGGCGTTGGCAGACGCTGCGAATATTTGCGATCCACCGACGAATAGAAGCCACCGACAAGCCATTGGAATGGACCGGTATCGGCCGACGCGAACCGCAGTTCCTGGGTAAATTGCTTCACCTTGGTGGTATCGACCAGATTGGCCGGCAGTGCCTGGCCCGCAGGCGCAAAACCGACATCGATGAACACGCTGTTGGTGAGTGCGCTGGCATCGCGGCTGACCAGGATGTTGCGATCGGTATAGCTGGTGACCGAGGTGACCGTGACCGGCCCATGCGTGGCCTCGATCGTCAGGTCGCCGAGCAGAATCTCGTCCTCGAACTTCTCGTCGAGCATCAGATATTGCTGGCGCTTATCCAGCGTCACCGGCGGACGGCCCGCAGCGGTCGTGGTATAGGGGTTGGCGAACAGGTTATAGACTTCCTGCCGGTTGAACCCGTTGACGTGGATTTTCTGATACACCACGCGCGGGGTGATCTTGAGGTCGTCCACCGGCTCCAGCAGCAGTGAGACACGCCCGCCGGCCCGCCAGCCGTCATTGATATTCTCGTCGACCTTGCCGCCCGGCCGCCGTGCATCGATGAAGCCGGCATAGCGGGTATAATAGCCGACCGCGCGCAGCGCCGCCTTGTCCGACAAGGGCAGGTTGATCATGCCCTTGATCGAACCGCCGACATCGCCCTCATCGACGATGTTCACATTACCCTCGACCTGGCCCTCGACCCGGTCGGTGCGCGGCTGATTGGTGATGTAGCGCAACGTGCCGCCAACCGACCCGGATCCGAACAGCGTGCCCTGTGGCCCGCGCAGCGTTTCGATGCGGTTGAGATCGAACAGGTCGAGATCGGGAGTGAAGAGCGATAGCGAAATCACCGATTCATCGAGATAGACGCCGACCTGCTCCTTCACGCCGGGCTGGTCGCGCGCGACCTGGCCGGCGGAAACGCCGCGGATCGCCACCTGGCTCTGGCCCGGCCCGAGATTCTGCACCGCGAGACCGGCGACATTGCGCGACACATCCTCAAGCGAGTTGGCATGAGCGCGCTCGATATCCTCGGCGGTCTGGGCATTGATCGAGAAAGGCACGTTCTGGATCGTCGTCGACCGCTTGGTCGCGGTGACGATGATGTCGCTGCTGTCCTCGGGCGCCTCCTGTGCATAGCTTGGGCTAGCAAGTATAACAATTGCGGCGGCACTAACAGTTAACCGCACTTTCAGTCTATTTCCCGATCGACCGATCATGTTATTTCCTCTCCTGAAACGCATACTATCTTCGTGATGAAGCGTCAGAATGGAGAGCGTAAAAGGACCGGGAATAAGTGGCAACTTCGCCAGGCGCGATTTCGTTACGGGCGTGGCTATTTTGCATCAACCACGACATATCGCGGCTGATCACGGCCAGAAACCCAACAGAATGATTGTCGAACGCGGTGCGGCCGCAAGCGGCGCGCAGGCCCGGCGGAACTACGCCCCGGGCGTTTCCTCTGCGCCCTCGGCGGGGCGCTCAAACCAGGCCTCGACCGGGCCGCTATATTTCAGCGTCAGCGGATTGCCCTTGCGATCGACCTTCTTGCCGAGCGCGACGCGGATCCAGCCTTCGGAAATGCAATATTCCTCGACGTCATGGCGTTCGCGCTCCTTGAAGCGGATGCCAATGCCGCGCGACAGCTTTTCCTCATCGAAGAACGGGCTGCGCGGGTTGGAGGACAGGCGGTCGGGAGGTGTATCGGTCATAGCGGCGCGCTTTGACGCAAAATCGCGCCGGATGCCAGCCCATATGAAAGCGGCGCGGGTGTTAACCGCGCCGCCGTTCGTATCGGTCTTTTCCGGATCAGTAGCAGACCCGCACCCGTACCGGCTGGCGGTAATAGGGGTCCCAGCGCCGTTCGATATGGCAGCTGGCATAGCGGTCGCGGTAGCGCCAGGCATAATAGCCGTCGTTCGGGTAGTAACCGCGCTCACGATAATAGTTATCGTCATAATAGGGGTCATAGCCCCGGTCGCGATAATAGATGTCGCGGTCGCGGCTGCGGCGGCCGTCGGATGCAATGGCCGCACCGATCGCCAGACCGGCTATACCGGCAACGACAGCGACACCGGCGTCGTTGCCGCGGTGGTAATGGCGGCGATAACGCTGCGCATCGGCAGGCGCTGCGGCCGTCAGCGCGGTTGCGGCAAGCGTCGCCCCGAGCACGGCCTTTTTCATCATATTCTTCATGTCGACCTCCTCAAGTCGGGAAAACAAATTCGCTGGTGCCGAAACGCGGGACCATGCCAGCTTGTTTCACACAATATTCGAGTCGGGCTGAACTGAGCCGGAATGACATGTTAAGCGGGCGTTTAGCTTACCGCAAACCACTGGAGGATCGCATGGCGTACTGGCTGCTCAAGTCCGAACCCGAAAGCTACAGCTGGAACGACCTGCTCGCCGAGCGGCAGACGGAATGGACCGGCGTGCGCAATCCGGCGGCCGCCTTGCACCTCAAGGCCATGGCGGTCGGCGACCGCGCCTTCTTCTATCATTCGGGCAAGGACAAGGCTGCGGTCGGCACAGTCGAGGTGACGCGCACCGCACAACAGGATGGCGAGGAAGCGCGCTGGGTATCGGTCGCGGTCAAGCCGCTCGAACCACTGGCCAAGCCAGTGACGCTGGCGGCGATGAAGGCCGAGCCGAAACTGGCGGGTATGGAAATGCTGCGCCAGTCGCGGCTCTCCGTCTCACCGGTGTCCGATGCGCAATGGGCGGCGATCCTGGCAATGGGCCGCTGATCACGGAGGCGCGTCGCAAGCCGGAACGGCTTCGAGCTGAACTGATGCCCCCTTCCGTTCGCCCTGAGCCTGTCGAAGGGCCGTTCTTCTCTTTCCGGCGGAAGAGAAGAAGGACGGTGCTTCGACAGGCTCAGCACGAACGGGGGAAGGTAATTCCACTCAACCCGGCGCCGCTCTATCCAGCCCCGCCCGGCAACATCGTACGCAGGTCAATCTCGTCAAGCGGCCGGCCGGTCGCGCGGTCGACCACAACCGGGTCGATGGTGCGGCCGGTATCAGCCTCAACCAGTCGCGACACACCGCCTTCACCAAAGTAGCGCGCACCCCACGCGCCGAGCGCGGACAGGATCGGCAAATAGTCGCGCCCACACTCGGTCAGCACATATTCGTCGCGTGGCGGCCGCTCGCTATAGCGCCGCCGTTCGAACACCCCGTCGCGCACCAGTGCCGCGAGCCGCCGCGTCAGGATGTTGGGCGCGATGCCCAGGCTGCGCTGGAATTCGTCGAAGCGGGTCAGGCCAAGCGCTGCGTCGCGCAGGATCAGCATGCTCCACGCATCGCCCGTCCGGGCCAGGCCGCGCCCGACCGGGCAGGTGCCTTCGCTCATTTTTTTCGTGTCCATTGCAAAAGAATAGTGACTTACTATCTAAATGCAAGTGACTAGGCATCGGGCCGGTCCGGGAGACGAAGAATGTCATCGACTATTAAGGGAACCGCGCTGATCACCGGCGCATCAACGGGCATCGGCGCCGTCTATGCCGACCGGATTGCGCATCGCGGCTATGACCTGATCCTGGTCGCGCGTGATGCGGGGCGGATGGACATGTTGGCCACGCGGCTGCGCGCCGAAACCGGGCGCACCATCGAGGTGGTTCGCGCCGACCTGACCGACCGCGCCGATGTCGCGGCGATCGAGGCACGGCTTGCCGACGATGCCGCGATCTCGCTGCTGGTCAACAATGCCGGCATGTCGCTCAACGGGACGCTGCTCGACAATGAACCTGATCAGATCGAGCGGCTGATCGCACTCAACATCACCGCCCCCACCCGCCTCGCCGGCGCGGCGGCCAAGGCTTTCGTCGCGCGCAAAGCGGGCGCGATCGTCAACATCGCTTCGGTCCTGGCGCTCGCGCCCGAAATGTTCGACGGCGTCTATAGCGGCTCCAAGGCGCATCTGCTCAACCTCAGCCAGTCGCTCGCCAACCAGCTCGCCCCCGAAGGCGTCTATGTCCAGGCCGTATTGCCCGGCGCGACGCGGACCGAGATCTGGGAGCGTTCCGGCAAGGATGTCGACGCCTTCCCGGCGGAGATGGTGATGGAGGCCGGCGATCTGGTCGACGCGGCGCTGACCGGGTTCGACCGGCGCGAAACCGTGACGATCCCGCCGCTCGCCGATGAAGGCCAATGGTCGGCGCTGAACGCACAGCGCCTGGCGATGCAAGGCGACCTCAGCCGCCGCGATGTGGCAGAGCGCTACCGCGAGCCGGTGGCAGCGTGATCGGTGCGGCGCGGGCGACACCGCTTGCGGTCGTCGCC
>NZ_JBOHHW010000040.1:0-52859 GCF_050725575.1 Sphingomonas sp.
GAGCCGGCCGGCCTATCTGCGCGGTGTGAGGCGTGGATAGGTGGTATTGGTGAAACCGGGGATGATCACCTTCTCGGGCCGGTTGTCGTTCTCCATCAGCTGATCGGTGATATAATGGGCCGATGCGTTGGCGAGCTGCTGGCGCGGATCTTCCATCACGAAGCGCAGCAAGGTGATGAACGCTCGGCGGTCTTCGGGTGACTTGACCCTGGGCAATTCTCCCAGGATCTGCGTGGTCGGGTCGATAACGGGCGACGCATCGATCATCGGCTGATAGGCGGGATAGTCGGCGTACATCGCACGGCCCATCTCGACAGTCGTACGGGTGCTGAACCAGATCTTGCGGAACTCCGCCTCCACCCTCGCGCTGCCCTCGGGCGTATCGAGCTCGGCCGGCACCAGGCTGGGCGCATGCGGCGCAATATATACGCGGTCCGGGGGTAATTGCTCGCCCGATGCCTTGTACAGAACATAGCATTGCGAATTCGACTGCCATGTCAGGCCGGCCGTCGGCCGTCCGGCGCGGCCGCTGAAGATCACCATCAGGCGGTTCCAGTCGATATTCTGGGCACGAAGCCAGCGCGTGACGCGGAAGCCCGAATCCAGGAACACCAGCGCAAAGGTCGCCGCCATCATGTCGTTCATCGGCACCGGCACCGACGGTGATGCGACGGGATCGAGGAAATTTTCCCGCAGATACGGGAAGGCGAAGCAGGACGGGTCTGCCAGGCCCCGCTCCATGAAATCGAGCGTCACGTCGCAGCTGTAATCGACCAGGTCGGTGATCTTCTCCTCGCTGCCCCGCCATGCCTCGACGGCGACGGTGTCGCGCCAATAGGTGAGCGAGTTGACGTCGCGGACGCGCCGGGTCTGCGCGATGAAGCGCTGCGCATCCTCTTCCCACCGCGGGAAGCCGAGTTCCTTGAGGCGGATCAGGAACGGCACAGCGACGCCCAGATGGGAAACCGCCGTGAGCTCGACAAATCCGCGCATCGAGTTGCGGAAACTCTCGCGCAGCGGCGGGGCGCCGTTCCCCGGAAAGATCACAAAGTCGCTGCCCGTGACGACGAGCAACGGATCGTCCGAGGAAAGTTCCCCCGAATAGGCGTTCAGATGCGCCCCGATGCTATCGGGATCGGCGGTGAAGACGCTGTAGAGACTCTGGAACTCGGGATCGGGTTTGTAGGTCACGTCGTCGGCTTTCCGTATATCAAGTGCGTGCCGCGTACGGCGTCACAGATGGAGGCGATAGATGACCGTGTCCTGCCGGAAGCGCACGTCCGGCGTCAGGCTGTTCGAAACCGCCAGATAGCGTTCGCCATCGGCGGTAAAGGCATTGGCATCAGTGCCGCCGAAGGTCGGGAAGTCGCCGACCTCGACAAAACCCTCATTCTCCCAGCGATAGAGTTGCGACAGGAGATCCGTCCTTGGATCGGCCGGCGTCCCGAGGATAAAGCAGATCCGGACGAGATACAGCGCATCGTCGCTGCGGATCAGTTCGAACTCGCGGCCCCCGGGCCCGCCGAGACGCTGCTGTTCGACA
This sequence comes from Sphingomonas sp., assembly GCF_050725575.1. Lineage (GTDB taxonomy): Bacteria > Pseudomonadota > Alphaproteobacteria > Sphingomonadales > Sphingomonadaceae > Sphingomonas. The sequence continues at coordinate 1,544 of NZ_JBOHHW010000040.1, forward strand.
AATCCCTCTCCTTCCCAGCGATATAGCAGTGTGTCGCCTTGGATCGCTGCGTGGAGAAGATAGAAACCCCCGTCCTGTTCGAAACTCGTGAAGACGCGGCCGGTCTGTTCGGAAAATATCTGGAACGGCGCGAAGCTCGATCCGTCCCAGCGATAGACCAGCGAAGGGCTGGTATGATCGGCATAAGCGAGGAACCGCTGACCATCCACTTCGAAGAAATGCCAGTTATAGCCCCATTTCCCGTCAAGCACCTGAAACTGCTCGAACCGGTCCCCGGTCCATTCGAGGATGCAGGATTCGCGCGGGTGCTGGGGCTGAGCGTGCGGCAGCGTCACCCCTTGCGCGACGCCGAGAAAATGGCGGTCGTCAAAGGTGAAGTGGTAGAGTTGCTTCACAGCGAATGTCGGGATCGACTGGAACGGCGCCCATGTTTCGTCTTCGCGGCGATAGAGGGTCGCGAACGCGTTCATCTCATAGGGTCCGCTGCCGGTGCGGATCGATGCCGTGCCGAGAAACAGCTCCTCCCCGATCGAGAAGATCAGGATATCCTCGCCACCGGGCGTGAGCAGCCGCTCATGCTCGACGAACGCACCATTTTCCCAGCGGTAGATGATCGCGTCGATATCGCTGTTGCCGGCATTCATATGGGCGTCCTGGCCGGGTACATCCTCGCTGAGTTGAGGAATGGCGAGCAGCAGTTCTCCTTCAAGTTCGAACGGGAGCGCCGTGCGCGCGCCCGAGGTCGGCAACCGCTGATATTCCGAGAGCAGCCCGCCGGCGATCCTGGTGCCATCGATCGTGCCAACCGGCTGGGTGTCAACGCTCATATTCATTCTCCTCCCCTGGGAGGCCCATCCGCGCCGGGCGCCGCCATGCGGCTCATCCTGTGCACAGGGGCGAGCTTCCCGCTATTATCCGGCACATAAAGACGTCCGAATGGTTTTTCGCGCCAATTCAAAATTGGGACCCGATTGATCGTGAAAGGCTATCACCGGATCAGCATCCCAAACGCGACCGGTATCGCGACATCGCTCTCACTGATGCACGACTTGAATGGTCGTGTATTCCTCAAGGCCCTGCCGGGCGAATTCGACGCCGATCCCGGACGACTTGATGCCGCCGAACGGGGCGTTGGGCTGGATCGCGCCATGCTTGTTGATCCATGCGGTGCCGCATTCGAGACGCTGAGCGAGTTCCCGAGCCAGCGTCAGGTTCGACGACCAGATCGAACCGCCCAGACCGCTCTCCGACGCATTGGCCGACGCAATGGCTTGCTCGACGTCGCTGTAGCGGATGATCGGAAGGACCGGACCGAATTGTTCCTGGTCGACAACACTCATCCCGTCGGTCGCGTCTGCGATAAGAGTGATCGGATAGAAATAGCCGTCGCCGCCGGGCCTCTCGCCGCCCGTCAGGATGCGCGCACCCGCAGCCCTGGCCTGGTCCACCAGACCGGCCACCCTGTCGCGCTGCATCCGGTTCTGTACTGGCCCGAGGATGCTGGCTTCGTCGCGGCCGGGACCGACGGTCACCCCGGCCGCCACGCGCAGCAGCGCCGCGGCCACGCCCTCATAGATGCTGTCATGAACATAGAGACGCTTGAGCGCGGCGCAGGTTTGCCCGTTGTTGATGAAAGCGCCCCAAAACAGGCCTTCGGCAATCGCATCCGGGTCGGCGTCGGGCAGCACGATTCCCGCGTCATTGCCGCCAAGCTCCAGCGTCAGGCGCTTGAGCGTGTCCGCAGCGTTGGTCATCACCTTTTTTCCTGTCGCGGTAGAGCCCGTGAAAATCACCTTGGCGACACCCGGGTGACCAGTGAGAAGCGGGCCAAGGTCGTCGGGGCCGGCAATCGCATTGAGGACGCCCGAAGGCAGGACCTCGCGAAGCAGCTCGACCATGCGCAAGGTACTGAGCGGCGTGTAGGGCGAAGGCTTGATCACGACCGTGTTGCCGGTCCGGATCGCCGGCACGATATGCCAGATCGCGATCATGAGCGGCCAGTTCCACGGCGTGATCGATGCAACGACGCCGAGTGGCCGCCGATGCAGTTCGATTCTTGCCTGCGCATCGTCCTGAAGTATTTCGATCGGGAGATCGAGATCGGCGGTGTAGCGCGCCCAGCCGATCGCACCCTGCAGCTCGTATCGCGATCCCAGTCCGTTGAGGGGTTTTCCCTGCTCCAGCGTCAGCAGCTGCGCCAGTTCCTCCGCGTGACGCTCCAGCACATCAGCGATCGCGTGGCAGGCCGCCTTGCGCTCCGCATCCGGACGGGTCTGCCATGTCGCGAACGCCGCCCCCGCCGCCGCGACAGCCGAATCCACCTCGGCAGCGGTTGCGGCGGGGCACAGACCGGCAACCTTTCCCGTCGCCGGGTCGATCACGTCAAAGCTTGCAAGCCCTGCAACTGAGGCCCCGCCAATGGTGAGGTTGATTGCCGCGGCCATGGTCCGTCTCCTGAGTTTTCCGCCGGAACCGAATCGGCTTGATTTATTTAACATGATAAGTAGTACGCCTCTCAAAGGAGAGACGCAATGGGTTCTTCACGCCTCGACATCGCGCTGGCCGCGCTGGGCCGCATGAAACCGGTGCTGGGCCAATTCATCGACGGTGACGCCATCGCCGGCGCCGGCGAGGCATTTGAGGTCACCAGGCCCGACACCGGCGAGACACTCGGCGCGGTTCGCGATGCGACCGAGGACGAATTGAACGCCGCGGTCGCCGCGTCGAAACGCGCCTTCCCCGCCTGGGCCGCGACGAGCGGTGACCGCCGCAAGGAGATACTGCACCGGATCGCCGATGCCATTGAAGAGCGGGCCGAGGAGATCGCGGCGGTCGAATGCCTCGACGCCGGCCAGTGCTGGCGCTTCATGTCGAAAGCGGCGGTGCGCGGCGCCGAGAATTTCCGCTTCTTCGCTGACCGGGCGCCGGCCGCGGCCGACGGCCGCAGCCTGCCCACCGCGGATCATCTCAATTACACCGTGCGGATGCCGATCGGGCCGGTTGCGGTGATCACGCCGTGGAACACGCCCTTCATGCTGTCGACCTGGAAGATCGCTCCTGCGCTCGCGGCGGGTTGCACCGTTGTTCACAAGCCGGCCGAATGGTCGCCCTATTCAGCGCGGCTCCTGGTCGAGATCGCCCATCAAGCGGGCCTGCCTGCCGGCGTCTTCAACTCAGTGAATGGTCTCGGCGAGACGACCGGCCGGCGGCTGACCGAGCATCCCGACATCAAGGCCGTCGCCTTTGTCGGAGAATCCAGGACCGGCTCGGCGATCATGCGGCAGGGATCGGAGACGCTGAAGCGGGTTCATTTCGAACTTGGCGGCAAAAACCCCGTGATCATATTCGACGATGCCAACCTTGAGCGCGCGCTCGATGCGGTCGTGTTCATGATCTTTTCGCTGAACGGCCAGCGCTGCACCTCATCCTCTCGCGTGCTGATCCAGTCGTCGACCTATGACCGGTTCGTGGCAGACATCGCCGCGCGGGTCCGCAACCTGAAGGTTGGCGACCCCTTCGATCCCGCAACCGAGGTTGGTCCGCTGATCCATCCGCGCCATCTCGCCAAGGTCGAAAGCTATGTGGATATTGCGCGCGCCGACGGCGCGACCGTCGCCGCCGGCGGCGCGCGCCTTGAAGGAGCGGGATATTTCTTTCAGCCGACGCTGTTCACCGCGGCGAACCAGGGGATGCGGATCGCGCGGGAGGAAATCTTCGGCCCCGTGCTGACCGCCATCCCGTTCGATGACGAAGCGGATGCCCTCTCGAAAGCCAATGACACGGCTTATGGCCTGGCGGCCTATCTCTGGACGAACGATGTCGGCCGGGCGCTCAGGGTATCGCATGCGCTTGAGGCGGGGATGATCTGGGTCAACAGCGAGAATGTGCGGCATTTGCCGGCCCCGTTCGGCGGCATGAAGGCCAGCGGTATCGGCCGCGACGGCGGCGACTGGAGTTTCGACTTCTACATGGAAACCAAGAACATCGCGCTGGCGATGGGCGATCACAAGATGCAGCGCCTCGGCGTCTGAGCGCGCCGTGACGATCTGTTTTCCGGCCCGTTTTTCCGGCAATGAGAAAGAGCGCGCCGGTACAAGTCCGGCAAGGGAAGACATGGCAGGCCCCATGTCACGGTTGAATCGCCGTTGGCGACCGGGCTGCGGGAATGGGACTGAAAGGACGGCGGCAGGAGATATGGGACACCGGATGTCCCATGGTTTTTCCGCCGCCGCCTCGGCAATAGGTGCATATAATTCGTTATATATCAGATAGTTAATACTGAATTGACGCCCTTGAACGGACCTAGTCCTGTTCCGCCGGTCCAATCGCCGCGATCAGCGCACCGAGCTCCGTGAGCAGGGCGGCGAGCCGTTCCTGCCCGAAGGCTGCGGCATAGCGATCGAGCTGGCGTATCGTCCGTTTGGAGGTTTCGTCGAGCAGCGCCCGTCCTGGTTCCGCCAATGTCACGAAGGAGCGCCGTCCATCCTCGGGGTCGGGCGTGCGCACGATCAGCCCGCGTTCTACCAGCTCCTTCAAAATGCGGGTGACGCTTGGCGCGAAGAGCAGCGCGGCCTCGGCCAGCGCGGTCGGCTCGATGCTGCCGGCATCGTTGATCACGCGCAACACGCGCCATTGCTGCTCGGTCACACCGGCGTCGCGCAGCATCGGACGGATCGGCGCCATCACTGCCTCGCGCGCGGCAAGCAGCGTGCCGGCGAGCGAGTCACGATAGGGCGGCAATCGGCGTGTTCGCTGGCTCATGTGCATCGTTTGCCAGCACTCGGCACGCTTTACAATTTATCATGTTAAGTATATGCGAAACCCGAGGGAGAGAGATGGTGATTTCCGGCACGGTGTACGGTGTTATCCTGAATGACGTGGCGGAGCGCGCCGCGCTCGGCGACGCGTTTATGGCCGCGCCTTATGGCCGCCCGCCTTTATCCCCTGTCCTCTACATCAAGCCGCGCGGCTGTATCGCGCCGTTCGATGCGACCGTGAGCCTGGCCGAGGATGCCGCCACGGTCGAAGCCGCCGCGACCATCGGCCTGTTGTTTCAGCGCGACGCGAGCCGGGTGTCGGCGGACAATGCGCTCGACACCATCGGGGCGGCCTGCCTTGCGCTTGATGTGACGGTCCCCCACGCCAGCTATTATCGGCCGCCGGTCCGCCACCGTGCCCGTGACGGCTTTCTTCCGGTCGGTGCGTTCGGCCTGTTCGATGAGGGGCTGCTGGACCGCGACATCGTCACGCTGGTTGATGGCGAGGAAGCGCATCGCTGGCGCGGCACGCGGCTGGCGACGCGCGCTGCGGAGCTGATTGTCGAGATCAGCGCCTTCATGACGCTGAGAGCAGGAGACCTGCTGCTGCTTGGTCTCCCCGGTGACGCACCGGTGGTCGGCCCTAGTGCTCTGGTCCGATCCGAGCTGGCCGGGCTGCCGCCGGTCCAGGCGCGGTTCGCGGCGGAGCAGGCTGGATGAAGCGGGCACTAATATTGTATGACGGCGTTCCCACATGGGGCGACGTGCGGGCGGACGACGCCCAAATTCTTATCCCGGGCGGTGGGGTGGTCGCGTTCGACGATGCTGCCTGGCTTCCGCCGGTCACCGCCGGCGCCACCATCTTTGCGCTGGGGCTGAACTATGCCGACCATGTGAAAGAATTGGGATTCAAATCGACGGAAGCACCACTCATCTTCCTGAAGGGCCCGAACACGCTGACCGGGCATGCGCGCTCAACGCCGCGCCCGCCGGATGCGAACCAGATGCACCCGGAGTGCGAGCTGGTGGCCGTGATCGGGCGGCCGGCACGCCGGGTCCATCCCGGTGCGGCGCTTGACCATGTCGCGGGCTATACGATCGCGTGCGACTATGCGGTCCGTGAGTATCTCGAAAATTATTATCGCCCGAACCTGCGCGTGAAGAATCGCGATGCCACAACCCCGCTTGGCCCCTGGCTGGTGGATGCCGCCGACCTGCCCGATCCCCAGACCCTGCGCATGACGACGCACGTCAACGGCACGCTGGTGCAGCAGGGGTCGACCGCCGACATGGTGCTCGGCGTGGCCGATCTGATTGCCTATCTGTCCGAAACGATGACGCTTCTGCCCGGCGATATGATCCTCACCGGAACGCCAAAAGGCGTGCATTTCTGCGCCGTCGGCGACCATGTCGAATGCGAGATCGAGGGCATTGGACGACTGGCCAATCATCTGACGGCGGCCGTGCCATGAGCCTCTATCAGCTCAGCAAGCTGCTCTTCGAGCTCAATCGCGACGACGCCTTGAAAGAGCGCTTCAGGAGCAATCCCGATGCCGTCGCCAGAGCCTATATGCTGACCGACGAAGAGCGGCGCGCCTTGCTCGAGCCGGATATCGGCCTTCTCTATGTGCTCGGCGTCAACGGGCAGATCCTGATGCATTATGCCGCGCTGCGCGGGATCGAATGGTCCGACTATCTGCAGCGGATGCGGGACGGCATCCGCGAGCATGGACCGGTGCGCGCGGGAATCTACGCGATGACGACATCGCTCGACGACACGATCGAGGGGACCTGAGATGAGTCTCGTTTTCTGTGGCGTGGCCAGCCATGCACCGGGCATCACGGGACGCGCCGACCGCGCCCCGCCCGCGTTGCGCGACCCTTTCCATGCCGCGTATCGCGGGATGGGAGATCAGCTGCGCGCGAGCGGAGTCGACGCAGTCATCGTGATCGCCGCCGAGCATTTCGCAAATTTCTTCATGAACAACATGCCCGCTTATGCGATCGGCATGGCGGAAAACTATGGCGGTCCGATCGAGGACCCCGAATGGCTGGCGATCCCGAAGCGCACGGTGCGGGGAAATGCCGATCTGTCGCGCCGCATCATCGAGGAAGTGCAGCAGACGGTCGACGTCGCCTATGCCGAGGAATGGCGGTTCGACCATGGCATCATGGTGCCGCTGCATTTTCTCGACCCTGAAAACGAACTCACGGTCATTCCGGCCAATATCAACTGCCAGGGTCCGCCGCTGACCCCGCTCCACCGCGCCTGGGCCTTTGGCCAGGCATTGCGCAGGGCGGCGGACCGGGTGCCGGAGCGGATCGCCATTATCGGGACCGGCGGCATTTCGCACTGGCCGGCAACGCCGGACAGCGGGCGGATCGACGAGGCCTGGGACCGCGACTTTCTTGATCGCTGGTCCAGGAACGACCGTGAAGCGCTGCTCTCCTATACCGATATCGAGACCTACCGCGATGCCGGCCAGGGCGGGTTCGAGATTCGCACCTTCATCGCCACCGCTGCCGCTGCGGGTGGGTCGGGGACGGTCCATTTCTACGCGCCGATCCCGATTTTCGCAGTCGGATGCACGGTCGCGACGATGGAGATTGCCTGATGGCGCACGCAGTCGTGGAATGGACCGACAATCTGGCAGCCGAAGGTTTTGCGGTGAAACCTTTGTTGTCGCTGATCGCGGCGGCGATGCGCGATGCCGATGGGGTCTTTCCGCCGGGCGGCATCCGTGCCCGCGGCATCCGGCTGGAGGATTATGTGATTGCCGACGACAGCGGCCAGGATGCGTTCGTCAACATCACGATTCGGATGGGTGCCGGAAGATCGGCCGAGTTCAAGGCGGCGTTTTTCGGTGGCCTATTCGCGGAGGTGAAGGCGCATCTCGAGCCGGTGTTCGAGCGCCGCTATCTCGCATTATCGATGTATGTCGACGAGGCGGATGAGGCCGGTAGCTTCAAGCACAACAACATCCACACCCGCTTTCGGAAGGCCGGCTGATGCCGCTTTCGGATGCCATCGTCGCTGACCTTGCCGAGCGGCTCGACCATGCGGAACGCCGTCGCGAACAGATCGGGCATTTCTCGCTGCTGCATCCCGACATGACGATCGAGGATGGCTACCGCGTCCAGCGCGCCTGGGTGAAGCGCAAGCTCGCGGATGGCCGGAGACTGGTGGGTCACAAGATTGGGCTGACCAGCCGCGCGATGCAGCGATCGTCCAACATCGATGAGCCCGATTATGGTGCGTTGCTCGACGATATGCTGTTCGAACCCAATGGCGATATCGCGTTCGACCGCTTCATCGAACCGCGGGTCGAGGTCGAACTCGCCTTCATCCTGAAACATCCGCTGTCGGGACCTGATTGCTCTCTCACCGATGTGCTCAATGCGACCGACTGGGCGGTGCCCGCGCTTGAGATCATCGACGCGCGGATCGGCCGGATCGATACCGCCAGCGGCGCCACGCGCAAGGTGTTCGACACGATTTCCGACAACGCCGCGAATGCCGGCATCGTCCTTGGCGGGCGGCCGGTGCGGCCCGACCAGGTCGACCTGCGCTGGGTCGCGGCGCTGATCCACCGCAATGGCGTGATCGAGGAAAGCGGGGTCGCCGCCGCGGTTCTCGGACACCCGGCAAAAGGCGTCGCGTGGCTCGCTAACAAGCTCCATCCCTGGGGTGAAACGCTTGAGCCGGGCCAGATCGTGCTGGCCGGCAGTTTCACCGCGCCGGTATTCGCGGCCCGCGGCGACAGTTTCCACGTCGATTATGGCAGCCTCGGCACTATTTCCCTGAGATTCGCATGAACGCCTTCAAGGAGGCGCTGGCCAGGCGCGTGCCTCGTATCGGCCTGTGGCAAGCGCTCGCCAATCCCTACACCGCGGAAATCTGCGCGCGCGCGGGGTTCGACTGGTTGCTGTTCGACGGCGAGCACGCGCCCAATGATCTGCAGACCATGCTGGCCCAGTTGCAGGCCGTCGCGCCCTTCGCCGCCGAGCCTGTGGTCCGACCGCGCAATGACGACCCTGCATTGATCAAGCAATATCTCGACATGGGCTTTCGCTCGCTGCTGGTACCGATGATCGACAGCGGAGAGCAGGCGCGGCGCCTGGTCGCGGCAACGCGGTTCCCGCCGCATGGCGTGCGCGGCGTCGCAAGCGCGACAAGCCGGGCATCGGGCTTCGGCACCAATCGCAGCTATCTCGGCTCGGCGCATGAAGACATCTGCGTGATCGCGCAGATCGAGAGCCGGGCGGCTCTTGCAGCGATTGAAGATATCGCAGCGACCGACGGAATCGATGCGCTGTTCATCGGCCCCGGCGATCTGGCCGGCGCGCTCGGGCATCTCGGCGATCCCATGCACGCCGACGTACAGGCGGCCATTGCCGAGGCGATCGACCGGATTGCCGCTGCGGGGAAACCGGGAGGCATCTTCGCGCTCTCGAGCGAGGACGCTCAGCGTCGCCTGGCCGATGGCGTGGCGATGGTCTCGGTCGGAACGGACATTGGGCTTCTCGTGTCGGGCGCTCGCGCGCTCCGCCAGTCCCTGCCGGTATCGGGCTGACCGCTGCACTGTCTTCGGCATCCCTTCGATCTCATATTGACACTAATCCATTATGACATTAGTCCATTCTTTAAAGTGGCCAACAAGAGGCCACGATAAAGGAGGGGAGTGATGAGAAAGGCTTTGCTAGCGGCGTCGACCGCATGGATGTGCCTGATGCCTTGCATGGCGATGGCGCAGGATGCGCCCGACACCGACGAGACCAAGGACATCATCGTGACGGCGCAGCGCCGCGCCGAGCGCCTTCAGGATGTGCCGATCGCGATCACCGCGCTGTCGGCCGATCAGCTGGCGGCGTCTGGGGTGACGGACGTGACCAAGCTCAACACGATCACGCCGGGCCTTTATATCCAGGCGTCGACCGGTTTCGTGTCGCCGCATATCCGCGGCATCGGCACGTCGGCGGGCGGCGCCGGACTGGAGAATTCCGTCGCCGTCTATGTCGACGGTGTCTATATGGCGTCGCAGCCGGGCTCGCTGCTGTCGCTCAACAACGTGGCGCGCGTCGAAGTCCTCAAGGGTCCGCAGGGCACGCTTTTCGGCCGCAATGCGACCGGCGGCCTGATCCAGATCGTGACGCAGGACCCGACCCAGAATTTCGTTGCGAAGATGACCGCCGGCTATGGGAATTATCAAACCCTCACCGGCAGTGCCTATGTCGCCGGAGGCCTTGCGCCGAATCTTGCCGCCGACATCGCCGCGCAAGTGACCGCGCAGGGCGATGGTTACGGCGTCAATGTCGCCACCGGCAAGGACGTCTATCGTACCAAATTCGATCTCGCGCTGCGTTCGAAATGGGTGTTCACGCCCACCGATGCGACAACGATCCGCCTCGCGCTCGACTATGAGCGGCGGATCGGCAATTCGTCGATCAGTTCGAAGCAGGTGCCCGGGATCGTACCCGCTTTCGGACCGGCCTATTCCATCCCGACCTGGGATATCAACGCCGATTATGATCCGTTCCAGCGGCTGAACGCGGGCGGCGCCAGCCTGAACATCGAACAGGATCTCGGCGGTGTCGAGCTTCAGTCGATCACCGCCTTTCGCAAGTCGAGCTACACGATTGGCTTCGACACCGACCTGACGCCCACGCCGGCGCAGACGCTGACGCTCTCGACTCTGCGCGATCGGCAGATCAGCCAGGAACTGAAGCTGCAATCCGATTCAGCCTCGAAGATCCAGTGGGTGATCGGCGCCTATTATTTCAACGCCAATGCCGAACTCGATCCCAATATCCTGAACCTTGGCGGCCCGGGCATTCCCCCATCGCCAGCGCCGCCGATCACGCAGATTTCGGGCTATAGCAAGCTCACCACCCGCGCCTGGGCCGGTTATGCTCAGGCCACCGTGCCGCTCGACGACAGCACCAAGCTCACCGGCGGCTTCCGCTACAGCACAGAACGCCGGACGATATTTGCCACATCGGCGGCAACCCTCAGCAACGGGTTCGTCATCGACCCGTTCGCACCCGATACCGCGCAGCAAACCTCCTTCTCGGCGCCGACCTGGCGGGTTTCACTCGACCACCGGATCGACGAGAATAATTTGATCTACGCGTCCTATAATCGCGGCTTCAAAAGCGGCGGCTATAATGCCCGGCTGCCGGCGGCGGCGGCGTTCAAGCAGGAGCTGCTGGATGCCTATGAAGTGGGTTTCAAGTCGGACCTGTTCGACCGGCTGCTGCGAGTGAATGCCGCAGCATTCTATTACAAATACCGCAACATCCAGGTGAGCCGGTTCGAGCTCAACAACATCTTCATCTATAATGGCGCCGGCGCCGAGATATACGGCATCGATATGGATCTGGAGCTGCGGCCGGCCCGCGGCCTGACCATCAATGGCGGTGTCAGCATCCTGCACGATCGCTTCACCAGCTTCCCCGACGCGGACCGCTACACGCCAAGTCCGACCGGTGGTTCGATCCGCTCGACCGTGCCGGCCGACGGCAACCGCCTGCCGATCACCCCCGATGCCACGCTGAACCTCAACCTGCATTACGACCACGAGACAGAAGCGGGGACATGGTCGCTCGATGCCGGCGGCTATTACAATAGCGGCTTTTTCGGCCAGCCGGACAATGTCCTGAAGCAAAAGGCCTATGCCCTGCTTGATGCCTCGATCGGATGGAAGACCGCCGACAAGCGTTACGGCGTGCGCCTGTGGGGCAAGAACCTCACCGACCGTCCGGTCGCGACCGCGCTTGGCCAGTCCGACACGTCGAGCATCGTCCAATACGATGCCCCGCGAACCTATGGGATCACGCTTAGCGCCAATTTCTGAGGGCACCTCAACCTCGCAATCGCCGCGAACGCTCAAAATCTTGGAGATGATAATGAACCGATACAGAAGGGAATTGATCGTGACAGCGTCTCTGGCCGCATTGGGGTTGGGAACAACGACCGGCGCAGAAGCGAAAGCGGTCGATCAGGCGGCAGCAAGCGCGACGGCAACCCCTTGCCCGAGGACACCGCCCCCGCCCGGCATGCCGGGCAGGCCGCCGATACCGATGGCGACGAGCATCAAACCGAGCGATACGAGCACGAGCATTGTCATCAAGCCGGATCCGGCTGATCAGATCGAGTGCGGCCGCACTAAGCTCAAGGTCATTTCCGATATCGCTTTCGCGCAGGTTGCCGGCCCGGCCGGCCAGCCACGCAATCTCGCCCTCGATATTCTCGCGCCGACAGCGCCCGGCACCCATCCGCTGGTCATTTACGTCACCGGCGGCGGCTTCGTCATCGCAGCGAAGGAGAATGCGCTGAACCTGCGCAGCTTCGTGGCCGAGAACGGGTTCGTGGTGGCGAGCGTGCAATATCGTACCGCGATGGACGGCGCGAACTACCGCGACGGTGTCGCCGACGTGAAGTCCGCGATCCGGTTTCTGCGCGCCCATGCCGCCGATTATGGCATCGACCCGACGCGGGTTGCGGTCTGGGGTGAATCCGCCGGCGGCTATCTTGCCGCGATGGTCGGCGTCACGAATGGCGTGAAGGACTTCGACCTTGGCGACAATCTCGATCAGAGCAGCGCTGTCCAGGCCGTTGTCGACAAGTTTGGCACCTCCGACACCGCGCATGCCGTGGAGGATTTCAACCCCGAAATGGCCGGGTTCACAGCGCCCGGATCGCCGATCACCCGCTACATGACCGAAAAGGGCACATCCTTTCCGCCAGCCTCCAACCCGCTGACCTATATCGGAAAATCCGATCCGCCGTTCCTGATTTTTCACGGCAGCCAGGATCGGATCGTCTCGCCGAGCCAGACGCTTCGCCTGCACAATGCGTTACGCGCGGCCGGAGTCCCCAGCACCCGCTATGTCCTGGACGGTGCCGGTCACGGCGATCTCGCCTTTGCGGGCGACCCGGCTGCCGGGCTTCCCTGGTCGTCGAAAGAGGCAATGAACCTGATCGTCCATTTCCTGCATGAAACGAAGTGACGGTTTTGGAGGCGGCTCCAGCGAGCGATTGATGGGCGACAGAGCCGTTGGCGCGGCAGGCGGGCTTGAGCTTGCCTGCCGTTTGCTTCTTTGCGCACTCTTCCTCTCAACCGGTCTCGCCGGCCTCGCATCTCCGGCCGCCTTCGCGGCCGGCCTGGCGCAGATGGGTGTCCCCTTTCCTGCGGCAGCCGGCATGGCGGCAACGGCCATCAACCTCCTTGGCCCGCTGATCCTGATAGCCGATCCGAGGCGTTATGGCTGGATCGCGGCGCTCATTCTGTCGATCTTTACCGTGACCACCATCCCATTTGGCCATGCATTCTGGCTGTTCGACGAACCACGCCGGAGCGAGGAACTGCATATCGCGATCGAGCATGCCTCGCTCATCGGCGGCCTGCTCCTCACCGGGCTTATGTCGTTCCGCCGCTGGCGCGCGCGCTGCCGTCCTCATCAGGCGTGACGTCGCCGACAACTGCCTGACGCAGCTGCATCGCCGGCAAGGCCGGAAGTTGAAGAGAGGCGATGCGTTTGGCCTCGGCATCGTCGACGCCGAATGATCTCATGAGCATCCGGGCACCGGCGTCGATTTCCTTTGCAGTGATCCCACTCGCCATCCCGCGCTGGACGAGCGCGGTGACGAGGCCGTACCCGATTTCGAGCGCAATCGGCAGCGACGGCACGTCGATCAATCGCTCGGCCTGCGCCGCGGTGATGTTGCGAAGCGCATGCTCCTGCATGTCCGCGGTCGGCGGTCCGATCAGCGGCAGGACGCGCAGCATGATTTCGGCGCCGACGCGATCGGAAGAAATCCGCCTGATGGAATAGCGGATATTGCAGCAGATCCGCTCGATCGGGCTCGGCAAAGCATCGAAATTGGCCGATTGCTCCTTGTTCAGCTGCATCACCATATGCTGCGCCATTTCGCGCAGCATGGCATCGAAGGTCGGGAAATAATTGTAGATCGAGCCGCGCGACAGATGTGCTGCGTGCCGGACATCGTCGATCGTTGTGGCGTCGATCCCGCGCTCCTCGAACAGCGCGAATGCGGCCGCGAGAATCCGGCTCCTGGTTCTGGCTCGCTTGACGCGCGCGTTCCTGGTCCGGAAATTCTCGCCTTCGCTGATCGCGTCCGTCACTAGCCTACCTGTTCGACAGCCGGTCAGAATGACGCGGCGTCAGACAGAATGCGTTCGGCTTGTTGCTTGTCAACACTCATCAAGCGTCGCGCGATGCCTGCCCGCCTGCCCGTCACAAACCGACTGGCGATTGGCCAAACACCAATGAAGTTCAGCTTCATTGATTTCGGCTGACAATCAATGGCGCTCTCATTCTGAATTGGAAGCAAAGGCCGAAATACAAATAGTATCGGCCGCAACGACAATGGTGGCCAGCTCCGTCAGCACGCCAACCAGGTCGAACGAAAATAAGAATGCTTTGGGGAGGACGATGATGGCGAACTTCAATGGAATGCCGTGGCGTACGATATCCTGCCTGCTGGGATCGGCGTCGATGCTCGCACCGCTTGCCGCCCAGGCACAGAGCCAACCGGCTGCGAGCGCGCCGGCAACCGACCCACAGGCGGACGGCGCGCAAAGCGAAGAAGGTCTTCCCGACATCATCGTGACTGCGCAGCGTCGCGAGGAATCGCTCCAGCGCACGCCGCTTGCCGTGACCGCCCTTGCTGCGGACGATCTGCGCGACAAGAACATCACGTCGCTCGCTGACCTCGGCCGGGCCGTACCCAATCTGGCGATCAGCAGCGCGGGCTATACCGCCCCGACCAATGCGCTGCCGGTCATCTATATCCGCGGCATTGGTCAGCAGGATCCTTCGATCTACTCGGATCCCGGCGTTCCGGTTTATGTCGACGGCATCTACGTTGCACGTTCCGCCGGCGGTGCGATCGACTTGCCCGATGTCTCGCGCGTCGAAGTGCTGCGCGGCCCGCAGGGCACGCTGTTCGGCAAGAACGCGGTCGGCGGCGCGGTCAATCTGGTGACCCGCACGCCCGGCGCGTCGCCGGGAAGCCGGTTCGAAGTATCGGGCGGGAACTACAGCCTGTTGCGTGCTCGCGGCTATACCGACATCGCCGTCAATGATCAGCTCGGCGTGACCCTGGCCAGCGACTATATGCACGAGAATGGCTTTGGCGACCGCCGCGCGGTTGGGACCAACCAGGTGCTCGGCCGGCTTGGCGATCGCCGGCATTTCTCCGTTCGCGGCCGGCTGCACTGGGCGCCGAGCAGCGCGCTCTCGATTGACCTTTCGGCCGATTATACCCGCTATCGCGACACGGCACCCCCGTCGCAGACCCGCGTCTTTCCGGCATCGCTCCTCACGCTCTACAATAATGCCGTCGGGACGCCGGCGGGCCAGACATTGACGCAGGCGGTCGCCCGGTCGGGAGACTATGACAATTATTCGCGCAACCCCCAGCGCGTGCGGGACGATCTGGGCGGGGCGAGCGCCACCATTTCCTATGATTTTGGCGGGGTGACGGTGAAGTCGATCACCGCGTACCGGGAGTCGCACGATGCCTTTGCCCGCGACGCGGATTCGAGCCCGGTCGTCTATCTCGAGACGACGAGAGACATGCGCTCCAAGCAGTTCAGCCAGGAATTGCAGCTGGTGGGCACTCTGTTCGGCGACAAGGTCGATTTCATCCTGGGCGCTTTCTACCTGCACGACACATCCTCGCAGGACGATGTGAGCACCGTTCTCCCCGGCCTTTTCCGCGCCACGCACAATCCCCAGACGGACATTTCGCGCACCACGTCCGATCGGCAGACGACCAACAGCTATGCCGCCTTTGGCCAGGCAACCTGGCATATCGCCCAGGGTCTCAATTTCACCGCGGGGCTGCGCTATACCAGCGACCACAAGCAGGCCGTGATCAGCGCGAGGAGCCCGGAAAGCGGGATCATCTATGTCCCGCCAACTGCCTTTGACGATCGCTGGAACGCCTTCACGCCGCGCTTCGCACTCGATTACCGGGTCAGCAGCGACATCTTGCTTTATGCCTCCGCATCGCGGGGCTTCAAGAGCGGCGGTTTCAACGGGCGCCCGTCAAATATCGCCTCGCTCTCCGCATTCAATCCGGAAAGCGTCTGGTCCTACGAGACCGGTTTCAAGGCGGATTTGCTCGATCGGCACGTCCGGCTGAACGTCGCGGGCTATATCGCCGATTACAGCAACATCCAGCTGCAGCGGCAGATATTGGTGGTGGGAACCGGCATCGTCAGCGACATCCGCAATGTCGCGGCCTCCAGGATCAAAGGCCTTGAGGGCGAACTCACCATCCTGCCAGTGAAGGGCCTCGAGCTCACCGCGTCGGGCGGCTACACCACGAACAAATACACATCAATCCAGCCGGGCGCACCGGTGACCGCCGGGGGCGTGATCCCCTATTCGCCGAAATGGACCTACTCGCTCTCCGCGCGCTATGCGATCGATCTCGCGGATACCGGCACGGTCACGCCGAGCATCGATTATGCCTATCGATCGAGCGCGTTCGTGACGCCGGACAATGATCCGTCAGGCCTCGTGCCCGCCTATGGCCTGCTCTCCGCGCGCCTCAGCTATGTGCCCAAACATTCGTTCTGGGAGGTCAGCGCCTTTGCCACCAACCTCACCAACGAGCATTTCTATCTGAGCAAGGGCGTGAGCGCGGGCATTGGTATCGAGTATCAATTGCTCGGCCCCCCGCGGCGCTATGGCGCGACCGTCGCGGTGCATTTCTGATCGGGGACACCGCCGGATATTTCGCGCTCGATGCTTGCGGGCGGGCGAGGAGACCTGATCTCCTTGCCCGCCCGGGACGGTTGTCTCGGGTGACGGGCGGGGGGAGATATGGGACACCGTATGTGCCATATCTTGTCCCGCCTCCACAGCAGCGAGATCCCAATAATATTGTTATATATAAGATACTTAAACAGAAATAGCTCGATTCAGCCATCGCCGGAAAGCTAAAGCGGCAACCCCACATAGTTTTCGGCGATCGCGGTCTGCATCGCTGTCGATTCCGCCACATAGTTCAATTCGGCGCTCTGCATGCGGTGCTCGAAGGGACCATCCTCGGGAAAGCGGTGCATCAGCTTGGTCAGATACCAGCTGAACCGCTCCGCCTTCCACACCCGCGCCAGCGCGCGGTCGGCATAGCCGGACAGCGCACCTTCCTCGCCCCGGCCAAAGAAGGCGATCAGCGCGTCGGAAAGATAATGCACGTCCGACGCCGCGAGATTCAGGCCCTTTGCCCCGGTGGGCGGCACGATATGGGCGGCATCGCCGGCGAGAAAGAGCCGGCCATGGCGCATCGGTTCGAAGACATAGGATCGCAGCGGCGCGATCGACATCTCCAATGCCGGTCCGCGTATAACGGGTCGGGACGCAAGCGGGGCGAAGCGCGATTCAAGCTCGTCCCACACCCTGTCCTCCGGCCAGTCCTCGAGCCGATCGGTCAGCGGCACCTGAATATAATATCGGCTTCGCGTCGCCGATCGCATCGACGCCAGCGCAAAGCCGGCAGGCCCATGCGCGTAGATCAATTCGGGGTGGCACGGCGGCACATCCGACAGGATCCCCAACCAACCGAACGGATAGTCGCGGGTAAACTGCCGCGCCGAGGCCGCCGGGATGGCCTGGCGCGACGGGCCGTGAAACCCGTCGCATCCGGCGATGAAATCGGCATCGATATGATGCGCGATGCCATCGGCCTGATAGGTGACTGACGGCGTGTCGCTGTCGGTGTCATGAAGCGCCACGGCGTCCGCCTCGAAAACAATCTCCAGCCCGCGCGCCGGCGCGGCGTCGATGAGATCGCGCGTGACTTCGGTCTGTCCATAGACCGTCACATGGCGACCAGTGAGGGCCGCGATGTCGATCCGGATCAGCCTGTCGCCATCCGCAAGGTTGAAGCCCTTTTCGACCAGGCCTTCGGATTTCAAGCGCTCATCGAGACCGAGGCGTTGCAGCAGATCCGTGGTTACCGTCTCCAGGACGCCGGCGCGGATACGGTTTTCAACGCGGCACCGGGTCTGCCGCTCGAGGACGATGCAGGTGATGCCTTCGGCACGCAGGAGATGGCCGAGCAGCAGGCCCGCGGGCCCCGCGCCAATGATGGCGACTTGTACGCGCCGACGCGAATTTTTGGTCACGTCCGGTGGCCGGCGCGCGCGAGCGCGTCGCGCGTCCAGGCGACGAATTCCCGGTTGGCTTCCCTGACACGGAGCGCCGATCGCCTATACTCGTCATCCGCCTCATCCAGGCGCACTGCGGGCCAGTTGGCCTGATGCATCGCGGCCGCGCTTCGCATGCGGGAGAGTTTGTCGCGATAGGCCTGGCTGACCGCGGGATCCGCATCGGTGCCGAATATCAGCTCCCCGGTCTGCCCGACCCTGGCGATCTGTTGCGACAGCGCCTTGCGCAGCTGGATCAACTCGTATCGCCGGTCCGTGTCGGTCCGGGCGGCGATGGCCGCGAGATCGGCCTGTACCTGCTCAAGCGCCGTCAGTTCCCGGGCAAGGTCGGCGAACGTCTTCATGGCTCACCCGTCGACTTGCTGAGCGAGCGCGCCGAGCACACGGTAGCAAGGCAGGACCTGCGCGACGCTTGAGTTCGGCTCGCGACCCTCGCGGATTGCGGCAATGAACTCGCGGTCCTGCAACTCGATGCCGTTCATCGATACATCGACCGCGGACACATCGATCGGCTCATCCTTGCCGGTGACGAGATCATCGTACCGCGCAAGATAGGTGCCGGTGTCTCCGATATAGCGGAAGAAGGTGCCGAGCGGCCCGTCATTGTTGAAGCTGAGCGACAAGGTGCAGATCGCGCCGCTTTCGCTTTTCAGCTGGATCGACATGTCCATCGCGATGCCGAGCTCGGAATGAATCGGGCCCTGCATCGCATTGGCCTGGACGATCGGGCCCGCCTGATAGGCGAAGAGATCGACGGTGTGCGCGGCGTGATGCCAGAGCAGGTGATCGGTCCAGCTGCGCGGTTCGCCCTTCGCGTTCATGTTCTGGCGGCGGAAGAAATAGGTCTGGACGTCCATTTGCTGGACGTTGAACTCGCCGGCCTTGATCAGCTGATGGATATATTGGTGGCTCGGATTGAACCGGCGGGTGTGGCCGACCATGCAGGTCAGCCCGGTCTCGCGCTGTTTGGCCAGAACGGCCTCGGCATCGGCCAGGCTGTCGGCGAGTGGAATCTCGACCTGCACATGCTTTCCCGCATCCATGCATTGAATGGCCTGCGCCGCGTGCATCTGGGTCGGCGTGCACAGGATGACCGCATCGACATCGTCGCGCGCGAGGCTCTCCGCCAGATCCGTGGTGGCTTGCCCGATCCCGTATTTCGCGGCGATCGCCCGGGTCGGGTCGAGGTGGCGGCCAATCAGGCTGACCACCTCCACACCGGCAATGTGCCTGAGGCCGTCGAGATGCTTTTCTCCGAACGCACCGGCGCCGGCGAGGGCAATCTTCATTCCAATGTCTCCGTAACGGGTTCGAGCACGATGTGCCCGACCGCGGTGTTGCTTGCCGGCACATGATAATGCCGGTGCAGCGCCCGGGTGGTCTTGCCCAGGGCGCCGCGCATGATCAGCCACATGACCATCTCGATCCCCTCGGAGCCGGTCTCGCGAAGATATTCGATATGCGGGATATGCCGCAGTTCCTGGGTTTCGCCCTGGAGCCGATCGAGAAAGCGGTTGTCCCATTCAGCGTTGATCAGGCCGGCGCGCGGTCCCTGGAGCTGATGGCTCATGCCGCCCGTCCCCCAGATTTGGACGTTCAGATCCTCAGGGTAACTCGCCACCGCGCGTGCGATCGCTTCTCCCAGGGCCCAGCAGCGATTGCCGGTGGGCGGTGGATAGGTGACGACATTGACTGCGATGGGAATAACCCGGGCGGGCCATTCCTGCGGCCGGCCGAACATCATTGTCAGCGGCACCGTCAGACCGTGATCGACATCCATTTCGTTGATGATGGTCAGGTCGAATTCGTCGAGGATACAGCTTTGCGCGATATGCCAGGCGAGGTCCGGATGCCCCTTTACCACCGGGACCGGACGCGGTCCCCATCCCTCGTCGGCCGGCTGGAATTCTTCCGCGCAACCGATCGCGAAGGTGGGAATGATCTTCATATCGAACGCCGACGCATGGTCGTTATAGACCAGGATCACGACATCGGGTTTCTGTTCGGCTTCCCAGTTGCGGGTCCAGTCATATCCGGCGAACGCCGGCGCCCAATAGGGCTCAGCGGTCTTGCCCAGGTCCGACGCCGCCCCCAGCGCCGGGATATGGCTTGAGGCCAGACCTGCGGTGATGCGCGCCATTATCGCTTGTCCTTGATCGAACGCAGGCCGTCGGGAGACCGCCCACCGGCGATCATCATCGCGGAATAATCGTCCAGGCTCATCCCGCTCATCGTGCTGACGGCCTGGAGGAAGCTCTTGCCGTCGGTCGAGAAGACCTTGGCCAGGAAATAGATATTGCCACCAAGGTCGAGTAGGCGATTATAGTCGCGATCGAGCACGGCCTGCTTCTGCTCCTCGCTGATCGGCCAGGCGTCGAGATAGGCGCGCTCGTCGGCCTTCCAGCGTTCGCGATTCTCCGCTTTCATCAGGCTCATCGCAAACTGGTTGAGATGATAGCCACGCCGCGCACGCGTCGCGGTGAACACCCGCGTGCCCGGGATATCCTCCAGCTCCGCCAGATAGTCATGGATGTCGGTCGGCACCGTCATGCGTCAACCTCCTCGGGCCAGTAGAGACGCATCGGATTGGCGACGAGCAGCCTGTGCTGCAGGTCGGCATTGGTGGCAATGCGCGGAATGATATCCATCAGTGCGCCGTCGTCGGGCATATGACCGACCATGTTCATGTTCGGGTGCGGCCAGTCCGTTCCCCACAGCACCCGGTCGGGAAAACGGTCGACCACGGCGCGCGCGAACGGCACGAAATCGTCATAGCCCGGGGGTGGTGATTTCGACAGACGCTCGGGGCAGGTGACTTTCGACCAGATATTCCCATGCTCCATGAAGCGCAGGAACTGTGCGAATTCGGGTCCGTCCGGTGACTTGGTGACATCGGGGCGGCCCATATGATCGACCACGATGGTGATCGGCAGCGAGGTGAAGAACGCCCATTTCTCGGCCAGGTCGGCAGCCTCGAAATAGATCACGATATGCCAGCCATGCGCCGCGATCCGGTCGATGATCGCCCGGTAATGAGCATCGGGCCGGGGATCGACGAGGCGCCTGACATAGTTGAAGCGCACGGCGCGAACGCCCGCCGCGTGCATCGCGGCAATCTCGCCGGCGGATATGTCGGCGCCAACCGTCGCAACGCCTCTCGCTTTGCCTTTCGAATGGGCGAGCGCGTCGATCATCGCCCGGTTGTCGGTACCATGGCACGTCGCCTGGACGATGATGTTGCGGTCGAAGCCGAGAAAGTCGCGAAGCCGGTAGAGCTGGTCGCGGCCGGCATCGCACGGCGTATATTTGCGCTCGGGGGCGTAAGGAAAGACATCGCCAGGGCCGAACACATGACAATGCGCGTCGACGGCGCCGGGCGGCGGCGTGAAGTCGGGCTTCGAGGGCGCCGGATCGAAACAGAGCCAATCGGCATCGGCGATGAACGCGCTCATTTTCCCTGCGCCTTCAGCCTGGCGTCGAGCCGGGGGAACACACGCCGCGCATTGCCCTCGAAGATCGCGTGCTTGCGCGCATCGTCGATCGGCAGCGCATCGACATAGCGTTTGGTGTCGTCGAAATAATGCCCGGTCTGCGGATCGATGCCGCGCACCGCGCCGACCATCTCGGAGCCGAACAGGATGTTCCTGGTGTCGATCACTTCGGCAAGCAAGTCGATGCCGGGTTGATGATAGACGCAAGTGTCGAAGAACACATTGTTCATCACATGCGTGTCGAGTCCGGGCTGTTTGAGCATGTCGGCCAGGCCCCGGTAGCGGCCCCAATGATAGGGCACCGCACCGCCGCCATGGGGGATGATGAAGCGCAATGTCGGGAAATCCCCGAACAGGTCGCCCTGGATCAGCTGCATGAAGGCGATCGTGTCGGCGGCGATGTAGTAGGCGCCGGTGGCATGGAGCGCCGGATTGCAAGATCCCGAGACATGAATCATCGCCGGAACGTCGAGCTCGGCCATCTTCTCGTAGAAGGGGTACCAGTAACGGTCGGTGAGCGCAGGTGATGCGAAATGCCCGCCGCCCGGATCGGGGTTGAGATTGCAGCCGATGAAACCGAGTTCAGTGACGCAGCGCTCAAGCTCCTCGATCGACCCCTGGAGATCAGCACCGGGAGATTGCGGCAGCATGCAGACCCCGGCGAAGGTCTCGGGATAAAGGCCGACGACCCGCGCGATCAGATCGTTCGAGACCCGCGCCCATTGCCGGGAGACGGCCTCGTCACCGATATGATGCGCCATGGTGGAGGCGCGGGGGGAGAAGATCGTCATATCCGCGCCGCGCTCCCTGAGGAGCTTGAGCTGGTTGGCTTCAACCGTCTCGCGAATCTCGTCGTCGGAGATTGCCGGATAGGGGGGAGCGGCCTCGCCTGCCTTGAACGCGGCCGTCTGCGCCTCGCGCCACGCATCATGCTGTGGCGGGGCGGTGGTATAATGGCCGTGGCAGTCGATGATGAGGGTCATGCGGCTTCGACCTCGCGCGCACTATTGATCAGCGCGAGCTTGGCGGCGAGGCCGGCCGGGGCCGGCATCCCGCCCAACCTTCCCATCTCATGTTGACGGATCGCAGTGGCGCGCGACATTGCGGTGCCCGTACCGAGCGCATCGAGCGTCCTGACCACCTCTTCCATCTCGGCGGCACGACGCAGACCATGCTGCAGCATGCGCCCGACATTATAGTCCGCGCGCTCAGCCCAGATGTCGGGCGCCGGACTGGCATCGAGCGACCCCAGAACCTCGTCGAGCACATCAGCGCGTGCCGCGGCGAGGACGCATTCCGCCGTCAGTGCCTCAATGCCCTTCACCATGACCGAGCGGATCATCTTGATCGAGGACGCACGGCCAACCGCACCGGCGACGACACGCACCGTGGAGAATCCTATTGCGCGCAACGTCTGCGCGCCGGCCTCCGCGTGAGCGCCGGAGAGCAGCAGCGGCACGCCAGTTCGCGCAGGATGGACCGGCGCCATAACCGCGACATCGACATAGCGACCACCCGCCGCCTCAATGAGTGCCGCAGCCGCTCGCTTGGTAGCGGGCGCGACGCTGTTCATGTCGAACCATAACGCGCCCGGCGACAGATGCGGCGCGGCTGCCATTGCCGCGGCCAATGCCTGGTCGGCGGTGACGAGCGAAAGCGCCGCCTCGACGCCGGCAAGCGCCTTCTCGACCGAGGTCGCGCGTCGCACGCCGTCGATCCGCCCATGCGCCGGATCGATATCGAAACAGGTCCGCAAGGCCGATAGCCCGGGCGCAAATGCCGTGCCAGCCTCTCCCAACCCGATCAATGCGATGCGCTTCTGCATGTCCACCGATTAGGGCGGGTTGGGACTCGCGCCTATTCGGAATGCCGGATCGGTCATTGAAAATCCTGAGTCCTGAGTTGAACTGCAATCTCCTTCAAGGCGTTGATGAACAAGGCTTGCACATGTGTCGGGCGCCAGCCTGCCCGGGTGGTGATGCCGATCATCCGTTCGCTCTCTTCGAGCGGCGGTCCCACAGTCGCGAGCATCCCGCTGTCGATCTCGAGTGCAATCTGATCGGGCGACAACAGGGTGAGAAAGTCGCGCTCGCGCAACAGCCCCCGGATCACCATGACCGATCCGCATTCGATCGGCGCGTTTGGCGTCGCGTCGCCGCGGAACATCTCGTCCCACACCGTCCGGATCGGGCTGCCGGCGCGGCCGACAATCCAGGGATAGTGCGCCAGCGCCGCGCGGCCGGGGGCCTTTGCACCGGCCAGCGGATGACCGGCACGGGCGACGATCGCGAGCCGATCGCGCATCAGCGGTTGCTGCTCGAGGTCGGGTGGTCCGGGTTGCGGCCGGAGCGCACCGATCATGAAATCGATCGCGCCATCGCGGAGCGGTTCGACCAGGTCGCGCCAAGACCCTTCGACCACGTCGAACCGGGTAAGCGGGGCGGCATCCGCAACCCGCGCAATCGCCCAGGGAAGCAGATGCGCGCGCGACAGTGGCATCGCACCCATAACGACCGCCCCCCGCGCTGACCCGTCGGGCGCCACCTCCACAATGCCCGCGGCGATTTCGGAACCGGCCAGCCGGATACCGCGTGCAAGCCGGCGACCGGCCTCGGTGAGCGCAATACCCCGGCCGCGCCGTTCGACCAGCGTGACGCCACAGACCTGTTCGAGGTCACGAACCGCACGGTGGATGGCGGGCTGGGACAATGACGTGGCAACCCCGGCCCCGATGAAGCTGCCGATGTCGGACAGCGCGAGGAATGCGCGGAGCTGAGTCGCCGTCATCAATTGCTCCGGCCGTGCGAATCCCCGCCCGCTTCCGCGGACCGCAGCGCGCAGATGCCGGAAAGCGGCCTCCGCCCGCTCGGCCATCGCCAATCCCGCACGCGTCGGGATTGCCCCGTCTCGCCGCCGGTCGAACAAGCTCGCGCCGAGCTGGCGCTCGAGCTTGGCGAGACCTTGAGTCAGGGCCGGCTGCGACAGACTGACCGCCTGCGCGCCCGCGCTCATGCTGCCCCGGGCGACGATCGCCGAAAGCGCGCGAAGATGCCGCAGATTAAGGTCGAAGGTCTGTGTCTCCATTTCCTCACTTATAGAGAAAACTTATCGTCGCGGCACTCTTTCGAATTGCAGTGAAGCATGAACTGGCGAACGCCATAGCCGGACAAAGGAGAGAGACATGGCCAGGGTCGTCACCACCATCGAGCGCGCCGGTCCGCCAATCGTCGATGCCCTGGCTTTGGCCGGCGTTGCCACCGTTCACGAAGCGCAGGGGCGAACCGGCCTGCTCGCGAGCCGGTTGCGGCCGATCTATTCAGGCGCGCGGATCGCCGGCTCAGCGGTGACGATCTCCGCGCCACCGGGAGACAATTGGATGATCCATGTCGCGATCGAGCAATTGCAGGCCGGCGACATCCTCGTGCTCTCGCCGACAAGTCCGTGCGAGGACGGCTATTTCGGCGACCTGCTGGCGACATCGGCGATGGCGCGCGGGTGCCGCGGCCTGGTGATCGATGCGGGCGTGCGCGACGTGCGCGATTTGACCGCGATGGGCTTCCCGGTCTGGTCGAAAGCGGTGTTCGCGCAAGGGACGGTCAAGGCGACGCTGGGATCGGTCAATGTGCCGATCGTCTGCGCCGGGGCAGCGATCGACCCGGGCGATGTGATCGTGGCGGATGACGACGGGGTATGCGTGGTGAAGCGCGCCGATGCGGCCGCGGTGCTGGCCAGGGCGCAGGCGCGCGAGGCAGCGGAGGAGGCCAAGCGCGCGCGGCTGGCAGCGGGCGAGCTGGGGCTCGACATCTACGACATGCGCGGCAAGCTCGAGGCGATGGGGCTGCGCTATGAGTGATGGCGTCCGCTGCATGTGGATGCGCGGCGGGACGTCGAAGGGCGGCTTTTTCGTCGCGGACGACCTGCCGACGGATATTGCGGCGCGCGATGCCTTCCTGCTCCGCGCAATGGGCTCGCCCGATCCGCGCCAGATCGACGGGATGGGCGGGGCCGACCCGCTGACCTCCAAGGTGGCGGTGGTTGCGAAATCGGCGCGCGACGGCGTGGATGTCGACTATCTGTTCCTGCAGGTGTTTGTTGACCAGGCGATCGTGTCCGACGCGCAGAACTGCGGCAATATGCTCGCCGGCGTGGGCCCCTTTGCGATCGAGCGGGCGCTGATCCCGCCAGCGGGCGACGAGACGCGCGTGGCGATCTACATGGTCAATACCGGCCAGATCGCGATTGCCACCTGCCGGACGCCGAATGGGGTCCCGACCTATGAAGGCAGCGCGAGCATCGATGGCGTGCCGGGCACCGCCGCGCCGATTCCGCTCGAATTTCGCGATACCGCCGGCTCGTCATGCGGCGCGCTGCTGCCGACCGGCAATACCGTCGATCTGATCGAGGGGGTCGCCTGCACGTTGATCGACAACGGCATGCCGTGCGTGGTGCTCAAGGCGGCGGATGTCGGGGCGACGGGCTATGAGGATCGCGACATGCTTGACGCCGATGCCGCGCTCAAGGCGCGCATTGAGGCGATCCGGCTGGTGGCCGGGCCAATGATGAACCTGGGCGACGTCGCCGAAAAATCGGTGCCCAAGATCATGCTGGTGGCGCCGCCGCGATATGGCGGAGCCGTTACCGTGCGCAGCTTTATCCCGCACCGCGCGCATGCCACGATCGGCGTGCTCGGCGCTGTCAGCGTGGCGACGGCCTGCCTGGTCGACGGCTCTCCCGCTGCGGCAGTGGCGGCGATCCCGGCGGGTGCCCGCAAGACGCTGTCGGTCGAGCATCCCACCGGCGAGATGAGCTGCGTGCTCGAAATGGACGACAGCGGTGCGGTGGTCAGCGCCGCGCTGCTGCGCACGGCGCGCAAGCTGATGGATGGAACGCTGTTCCCCTAAGGGGCGCTCGGGGCAGAAAGGGCCAGCTCATGCCCATCTCCGACGAGAGGGAAAAAGCGCCTTGGACCCGGCCGCTGACGGAGGCGTTCGTGGACGCCCCCGAGACTGGAGAATGGTGCCAGAAGAGGACTGGAAGAAGAGGCGTACCTATCTGAAATAAATGCGAAAACTTTCGATCGGGTTGCTGGATACCAACATCGGTACCAACATACGACCGAGATTTTCTGATCCAGTTTGGATTAGGTTGGGCGGGCGTCACCCACCGTCAGACGCCGCGACAAGCAATCTCGATATATCCAATCAGTTCCGCCGAATAGCTGCCGTCATCGTTCACAGCTCCCTTATGCTTCAATTCTCGCTGCAAAGTGGGCTCGACCGCGTGGACGAATAGATCGCTGCGCTGCTCGGGCTGGAAGGCCGATGTACCAGCGGGCGCCTGCAAGTATTTTTCGCTTTGTCGCTCGACCGCCGGGATTCGCGTGCCATCCTGCTTGACTGCGATGGGCTGCACTACCACCTGCCGCTCGCCGTTGCCAGCCGACGTCTCGACCATCCAAAGGGAGAGCAGAACCGGCTCATCCATGTCGCCGGACACGGCAATGCCGATCTCCTCCGGCGCCAGGCCTCGCCACCGCCCCAACTCCTCCAGCACCAACGGGTGATCCAAGCCCAGAAGTTGTAGCTCATCCTGGTTTGTCGCAGCTTCACGGCTTAGGCTGAAGCGGGCACGGCCTGTGCCCTCCGAAGTCACCAGATCGTAGGTAACCTCGTCCACCTTCACCAATTTCTGCTGGCGATCTGCAACCGCCGTCGACAGGAAACGCACCAACCGATCCAAACTGCTCGATACGTCCGAGAACGGTTTGTAGTCGTCCAAACTGAAACCATCGAGATCTTGGAAAAGGTCGAACACAACCTGCCGCGCCTCGCGAGAATTCGACAGCGCCGCTTCCAGCTCCACCTGCGTGCGCTTTAATTCGGGATCGGACAGTGCCTCTTGATACAAGCGGTCGTAGTTCAGCCGCTCAGACAATTGCCCCAGAATCTGCGCCCGCAGGTCTTCGGCAACATTGCCTTGTTCATCAACCTTGCCGACCGTGCGCGCAATCTCGGTCAGTTTCTCGTCCAGCAGCAGGAAGATGCGGCCCTCGATGGTGTCCGAGAGCACCAGGTTGTAAACCTGCGCTGTGTGGCTCTGCCCGTACCGATGAATGCGCCCGATGCGCTGTTCCATGTCCATCGGATTCCACGGCAGGTCGAAGTTGAACAGGATGCGCGCGAATTGGAGGTTGATGCCTTCCCGCCCCGCGGCAGTGCAGACCAAGACGCGCGGACCATCCTTTTGCCGGAAGCGACGCTCCGCAGCCGCTTTGGCGCCGTGATCGCCGCCACGCAACACAACCACGCCTTGACCAGGGAAATTCTGCTCGATCTCGCGGGAGATCATGTCCACCGTACCGAGGTAAGTCGCGAAGATTACGATCTTTTCGTTCTGGTTCTGCCGCCACAGCGTGCCCAAGCCATCGACCAATTTTTGCATCTTGGTTTCACGCTGGGCCGGAAACACACTCAGCAGGTCGTCGATTCGCAGGCGCTCTTCGGGAAGATGAAGGTTTACTACCGCCGAGGCGGCTTCTTCCGCATGCACGGCTGCAAATTCACTATCGTAGGGATCAGAGGCCATCTCCAGTGCCTCCTCGTCCAGCTTCCTGACCAAGCGGTATTTCAGGTCGGCCAGGACGCGATCCACTTCGCTACGCCCAACGCTGTCGCGTGCCAGGCGGAACTCCTCGTGGATCAGCTCGCGCGCCTCCTCGGTCAGCCGTTCGCGACCCTCGATATCCAGTTCCTTATCGCGCAGGAACGCCTCGTGCAGCGTGAGCATCAGCAGGCGACGTTTGAGGGTGCGCCTCACGGCGGCGAAGCTGGACGCCGCGATCTTCTGGAAGATCGCCATGAGGAAGCCCAGCGCGCGCCCCTGATTGCCTTGGCGGCGCGCAAGGTCGAAGCCGTCCTCCAAATACTCACGAAGCTTTTCGTAGAAAATCCGTTCACCGTCCGACATTATGAAGGATTCTGTGTGAACCCACCGTCGCGCGAACAACGGTGAGCCATCCGGCTGACACGCATCGGCCTTGGTGCGACGAAACATTACTGTGTTGAGCCGGTGGCGGTTCTCCAACATCTCTTCCGGGCTGCGGAACAGCGTCGGGTTGAGCAACTGCGCCAGCATCCAGAACTGGAAATGGTTGCCTTGGTGCGGCGTCGCCGAAAGCAATAGGAGATCGCGTGAGTGGTCCTTGAGCGCCTCGGCCAGCTTGTAGTTTTCGGTTTTGCGTACCTTGCCGCCCGTGCGATAGGCGGTCAGGTGGTGCGCTTCGTCAAACACCACCAAATCCCAACGCGGCGCATCGAGCAGGCGCTTGATGCGCACCGGACGTTTCAGCGTGTCGATGCTGGCGATCAGCCGGTCATGTTTGGCGAAGGCGTTGGTCTTCCGATCGGTAATATCGCCCTCCGAGCCAAACACCTCGAAGTCGAGATTGAACACCTCGTTCAATTCGCGATGCCAGTTGTTCACCAGGCCAGCGGGTACGACCATCAACGCCCGCCTCAACTCGCCCCGGCTCGCAAGCTCGCGGAGAATCAGCGCTGTTTCGATGGTTTTGCCGAGGCCGACCTCGTCGGCGATTAGGTAGCGCCGAGGTGAGGCGGTCGCGATGCGATGTGTGAGCACCACCTGGTGAGGCAACAGGTCTATCTTGGCCGAGGTCAGCGCCGAGGCGCTTTCCATCACCGGAAGTGCGTGCGCCTCATAGGAAAGCCAAGCCTTGCGCCCGCGCTCAGCCCCGCCGTCCACAGCGCGTAAAATGCGCTCGGTACGCGTAAGTTCGCGCCGTAACGAAACGGCGGGAACCCGGCGCTCGCCGATGCCGAAAAAGGCGCGCAGATAACCGTCACGCACCGGGTCGAGCACCACACCCTGCCCATATTCATGATGGGTGATGCGCTCGCCGGGTTGGAACTGAGCCTCTGCCGTCATTTGCCGCCCTCACGTAATCCGGAGATGGAACAGGCCGGCGGCCTTACCGCCGTCGCGCAGCAGAATTTCTTGCGGGTACTCGTTCGCCTGACCCCACAGAATGCGACCGAGGTCGATCTGATGGCGGTGGGGCGTGTGGCACAACCAGCTCACCTCGTCGGTGACTGCCTGTGCCTTGATGCGAGTGTTCCCTCCGGGCAGCCAAAACACTAGCGCCGCATCACCGCCGTACTCGTCCTGGAACGATAGGATGGCGGGCTTGATCGTATCGCCAAGCCATGACTCGGCGTCCGGCGGCCCGAGCAGGTCGAGGCTACCGTCGAGACCGGCGACCACCAAAGTATTGCTGCCGTTGCTTGGCAGGTCCTCTGGCCAGTCACCCACTGCCCGCAGAAACTGACGCAAGCTCCAGACTTCGCTGGCCGAGCAGACCTGATTGCGTGCTTCCTCGTCCCACACCCAACTGGTGCCGCGCCGCTGCCACACTGTGTCCAGCAGTTGCCTCATCGTTGGTATTCCCCATCGTCATCGAACAACGATGCCTGCGTGGGCCGGGGCGCCTGGCTCGATTGCCATCCGTTATAGATCGACACCGCGCGTGAGGCCGCGTTGCGGGCGGCCTGGTCTGGGCCGTTGCGATGGAGCCATTCCAAGAGTGGCTTTAGCGCAACATGCGGCTTGAAGTTCTCATTCTTCAAAGTATCCGAAGCATTTATGCCGCTGCCATCGTAACACGCGCCGATCAACACTAACGCTTGGTCAAGGTCGGAGGTCATGCGGCTGCGGTGCCTCCCGGACCATTCGCGCGCGAATTCAAGCGGACCCGTGCGAGTGAAGACCTTGTTCTTTTCCACGCACCAGCCGCGCTGCACGAATTCGTCCGGGGTGGTAATCGAGCCCTTCAGGAATTTCTGCAACTGGTCACGCTTCAGGTCGGCAGCGTTGCCGAAGGTTCGCAAAAACTGGCGTGTCATCGGCTCGGCGTTGACGGGCGCCGCCTCCTTGCCGTTGTCGGCATCCTCGTCGATGAGTTGGTTGATACCTATGAGCGCATCTTTGACCGAGATGGCGCGCCCTTCATCGACATAGACCTTGCCGTAATGGCGGGAGAAGTATTCCAGTGCTTTGCCGCGCCTGATGACCTGAAGGTCCGCAGCGGGCAAACCTTCGTTTGCGTGGTTTTCCAACATGGCCTGCAACTGGCGCACGTCCGCCATTACCTCTCGGCGCATCCGGCCCCAACTCACCGGCTTAGGCTCATCGATGCGCTTACGACAGACGTGGATGATGTCGTACTCGATCGTCTTTGAGCCGAACTCCCCTTCGCCTTTTGTTTCGTCGGAACGGATGGGATACGTTGCTTCGAGGTAGTAGCCCGCGTCGAACAGGGATTCCAACACCGCCACCCAAGGCTCATCTTCGCTATGGTGAAAGGTAAAGGCCAATATACCGCCGGGCTTGAGTGCACGGTGCGCCTCGCGCCAGCACTGTGTCAGCAGACGCTGGTAGAAGCCGTCCGAGTCCTCCGGCTCCCGTGCGCGGTTGGCGACCGCCTCCAGCGATTTTGGCGTGTACTCCGCTTGGAAATATTCGGGATACTTGTCCTTGAGAGCGAGCCTTAGCCAAACATAAAAGAAATCGGAAAGTTCAGAATAATGTAGGAGGCCACCGAAAGGTGGATCAGTGATCACAAGGTCGAGACTTGCATCTGCAAGGTTTGTTAAATCTGTAGATGATCCACAAAAGATGTCTCCTTCGTTGACGGGGTCATCTGGGAAGACCTTCTCGCTCTTCCCGCTGATGCTTCCGGCAAGCGCGGCATTCTTTATCTTGAGGCTTTCTGCGCTCACGGACTCCCACGGTCGCAGCGCCCAATTACGGCTTTCAAGAAGAATGGGAACACAAGATTTCCAAGGGCCGTAGCCCATAGGTGAAAACACTCCCACCTCAACCAGCGTTGATTTCGGATGGAAGTTGTTATTCGACAGTGCCGGAACGAAGTGATCCTTGGTGATATGCCAAAAGGCAAGAACACTCTGGTTTCGCAGGTAGTTCTGAAAAGCTCCCAAAACGAACTCACGTACCTTCCACTCGTATTCACCTACACTCAGGATGGCTTTGAGAAGTTGTGCGTGCACGAGCAACTGCCGTGGATGGAACATCGTCCACCAATGTGTGAAGCCATGATTCGGAACGCCGCCTTGAAGATGGTGCGTCATGAAACCATAGGGAAGTTCGGAGCGCGGCCAGTAGTTTTTCAAGTCTGTATCTTTACGCCGTTCCCATTCCTCAAACGCAGCATCGTACTGCCTAGCGTGCGCAGAGTCGTAGGCGGCAAAGAAGCGACCGCCGTATGGCTTGCCCGCTGCATCACGTTTGGGCGCGTAGCCCTGAACCGCATAAGCGGCCATCGGCCCGGTCTTGCCTGTGGCTTTGATGGTCGTCAGTACATCTTGCACCGTTCCGCAAGCTGAACAGGCGTAGTGCGATTTCTTCGGAACCGTTCCTTTCCTGGGAGCGAACGTCATGTTCGTTTCAGGGCATGTCACTTCATCCGGTAGCGTGCCGCGAACTTCAAGCAGACGAATCTTGGCTGCGCGCGCCTGATCCCACCGCGTAGTGGCTGCCGCCCCATCCTGTGCCGAGCCGCCGTAGGGCAGGCCGCTAGCATCTTCCTTTGCCTCGCCCGCCAGCCAATTCGGATGCACCATCAGGGTCAATTCGACCTTCTTATTCTTTCCCTTGCCCAGGTTGACCAGGGTTGCATGATGACAGTGCGGGCAAACGACGCCTTTCTGGTGATGGAGCACAGAAAACGGATGCTCAGAGGGCGCGACAAACAGCGGTGCATCTGGAGCCATTCGCGCGGCCTCTTCCTCGACGTGGAAACCAGCGCCGCATTCGCCACAGGTATGGTCCCAATGTTTGACGGTGATCGTCTTCACCGCCATCACCGAGCTGGTCATGATTGGCGTGCGGTGACCGCACCCAGTAACCTGACATGGCCCGTGCTTGGCCCAAAAAGTGTAGATGGCCTCCGGGCCTTCGTATGAGTAGTCCTTGCGCTCGCCTTGCGGAATGGAGAGCGGATCAAAATTGGCGGGCATCACCTTGTTGCTTGGGCGGTGGGTCCATTTGCCCCTCTCGCCGTCGGGACCGTCGCAGTAATAGTACGGCATGAGCTGCGGTTTGACCTCCGCCTCGACATCGGCGAGTAGATTCTTGACTACATCCAGATCGACATCGGCCAACTCCTGCTTGACCACGAACCATGCTACGGGGTTGAGGTCATTGCCCACCATCTGCATGCCAAGGCGGGAGCCTTCCACGAGCGTAGTGCCACCTCCCATAAAGATATCGGCGACTTTGAGCTGCTTGAACGCACCTTTTTTCTGATGGTTGGCGTAGTAGTTGTCCCACACGAGCTTCGCCGCGTGTGAAGGGTCTTCCGGCGCTTTAGTGGCCGCCGCGATCAGCATGGAACGAAACACGCTGGAGCGCCGCCGCGCCCACCACTTCGACATCTGATAGATGGGCTTGCCCGCGTTGCCCTCGATCACCGCAACCTGATTCACCGACAAGATCGGGAAATCCACTTCAAGACAGGTTTTGGGGCGGTTTGGGTCGCCGAAATCAACGGTTTCCAGCGCAACAGCCTTGCCTGCGCCGACGGCCCTGGCGACCTCTAGTGCGACTTGTTCTTTTTGGGTGGCCACTATTACGCAATCCTTACTTAGTCAGCTCGACGAAAGGCGACAACACTTCCAACAGCGACAGGCCGCCATGGGTGAGTGTCGGATAGCCGCCCTGGCTGCGCCATTTCCTGCGGCCCAGGGCCAACAGGTGGGCCCCGCGTGGGCCGTTAATCTGCAAGGCCACCGGCGGCACAAAGGGGCCCGTCTCACCCGTGCCCGGCTTGCTCCGCCCGCTGGAAAATGTCTGCTTCAGGAACTGGCCTACCTCACCGTCCGCGTCGGGAAAGTAACCTGTGGCCGCGTAGCCGTGGTCGGACGTGATGACCAACCGCCGTCCGGTAGCGAGACGTTCGACGAAGACCCAGAAGTCGTCGCTGGTGAGCTGCTCGGCCACATCTTTCGTTAGCGGCTCCAGCCCTTGGCCGGCGCCGGAGCCGTCATGGAGCTTGGCGTCCGGCCAATGATGCCAGAAGACTTGGTTCGGCGTGCTACCGATCAGCGCCCCGCAGTCCTTCCAAGGGAGATCGACGGTTTCCGTCTGCGCCGGTTGCAGTTTGTGCGAGCCGCCGCCGCCGTTGTTCTGGAGCTTGCTCCGACTGGCGAAGCCAAGCGCGCGGGCAAATTCATTGGTTTCGCCAGGCAGTTCAGAGCCATTGGCGCTGACCTCATGGATGGTCAAACCCCGCTCCATTGCGCCCTGCAACAGCCATGGTAGCTCGCGCAACGACAGACCGTCGAGGATCAGCACCGCTTTGGCGCTGAAGGGCTCGGCCCACCAGCGCAATAATCGGTCCGAGGTGCGTTCAACGCTGTCGCCGAAGGATTGCCACAAATCCCAACCGCTGGAGGAAAGGAACAGGTCAAGTCCGCCGATTTCGCGGTCGCGTTTAACGACCTCGCTGGGTGCGTTGCCTATCGCCAGGGGCTTCGAGGCAATCTCGACGGCCTGGGCGACAATGACGCGCCAAGCGTCAGCGTCCGTGCCTTGTGTCAGGCTGCGGAGGGCGCTGACGGTCAGGGCCACTAGTCGTCCTCCTTCTCAAGATTCAGCTCGAAGGTCATACCCTCAGGCAGCTTCTTAAGGAGTTCCCTGAGCTGAGCGCCGGTCGCTGTGGACACCTTGATCGAGACTTCGTCTAAGCGCGTGGCGGGGCCGATGCCCCAGCCTTCAATCTTGCCGATCAGGTTGAGCGGCGACGTAGCCGGGTTTGACAGAGCAGTCCGCCTCCTCGCCGTGGCGGCGCCGCCGAAGATGTCACTTGACGCAGGGGCCGGCACCGGAGAATCACCCGGTGCGGGTTCAGCGACGCCAGGCGTTGATGTTGCGCCGCCGCCGAGCAGATCTCCGCCGGTCGGTGTTGGCGTTGGCACCGGCGCGGCCGGCGCGGAGCCGCCCGTCGCTGGCACCGCAGAAGGACGCATCACGAACACGTCGTCGAGGTGACGACCCGTGAGCGAGAGCTTGGGCCGCAGCCGCCGCCATGCGGTGTCCTCGTCCTCGCCCGGATGGGTTTGCAGATATTCCATTCCGCGCACGTTGAGGGCGATCTTGCCCTTGGCGCACAGGCGCAGCAGACGCTCCTTCATCGCCGTCTCGCCCAGCCATGGGATGCAGTCTTGTTCGGCAGGCCGCGGCTCTTGGAGTTCGCGGAGCAGCTTGCCGACCGCATCGTTGTTGTCGGCGAATTCGAGCACCAAATCCTCGAAATCCTCAGGCACGAACAGATCGTTGGTCAGTGCCTCTTCGATGGCCTCGGGAATTTGCGAGCCTTGCTTATCCAGACGCTCGACGCTGAATTTGCACTGCGCTGGGTCGGCAAAATTCCAGCGCTGCAGCACCGCGAAGCGGTCAAACCGCTTCTTGAGATTGTCGCGGAGAGTGGTCTCGAATTCCTTGTGGAGTTTTCTGTATTCCGGATTTTGACCGCTCCATTCCTGCGCTTTCATCTCGGCGCGAGCGAGGATGAGCAGGTCGCGATCTTGAAAGGCGTTCGTGCTGCCTGCGCGCGGCAGCAGGAAGCGAACGGTGTTTCGGCGCTTCTGCAACTGATCCTTGAGCCAGCGACCTAGTGTAGCGTCGAGCTTGTCCGGTTCTTCAGGCAAGATAAGGACGGGTAAACGGTCATCCCAGTTGTTTGGCTGTTCGGCTTCGTCAAGCGAAGTCCACGGATCGTTCACCCAAGCCTTCGGCAGTGCGATCACCCGAAAGGTCCTCGCCACCTCGTCGCTGCCGCCGATGACGTAGCGCACCTGCTTGGCTAGCTGCGCCTGATCGGCGCCATCGGCGAACAGCTTGTCATTGCGCGCGTAGGCTATCAGTTTGGCGCGCGGGTTTTCATCCTCGCGGAAGAGCAGCTTCGTGCCTTCCTGATGGATGTTGAAGCTGTTCTCGATGATGGTCGCCAGCTCGACCTGAAAGGCATTGTCGTCGACTGGCTTGTTGCGGGTGATATCGAGCTGCAGCGTGGCCGGTTCGGCGCCGGCGAGGTTGCCCACGGCGATCGAGCGCAGCCACAAGGCGCTGACGATTTCTTGCAGGTGCGGGGCGATACTGGCGTGGTCGTGCCGCGCCTCTTGCACCGAAATGATATTCTGCTGAGCCTTCTCGCGCAGAGTGCGATGGTGCTGATTGGCCACGGCCTCCAGCAATGCGCTGATGCCCGAGGTGTCATCGTCCAGCCTGAAATCGGCAGCGGTGAGCACAGGCACTGCCTCGCCACGGCTCTTGTACAGGTTGGCCAGGATACGGATCAGATCGCGCGTTTCTTGCGCATCGGTGGCGATCAGGACCTGCTCTTCAAGCAGCCGCAGCAAATGGGGCGCATATGGCCAGGATTCTGTGAACTCCTGCCGTTTGCGCTCTTGCTCGGCAGGCGGCACGTTCAGCAAGCGAAAAGACTCAGCAACATGCTGCGCGACCAATGCCTCAATCGTACCGCTGGCGATCTGCAAGCGGTTGTCGAATAGGCGGTGCATCAGCATGCGACGGCGGTCTTGCTGGATGCGCTCGGCGCTACCGGCGGCCTTGAAGTCAATCGCAACCGGGTTGACGCGGTGAACCTGCTGATAGGCGTCGCTGCCGCCGTTGCGTACCGAGATCACCAGCACCAACAGATCGGGACGCTCCTTGGCGATCTCCGAAAGGATTTGGATGAAGTTGAACGCCCAATTTTTCCAGGGGTACTGCTTGGTGTTGGTGAGGCCATCGTACCATGTCTGAAACTCGTCGAGCAGCAACATCGTCGGCTTGTTTTCCAACAGTTCGATGATGAGCTTGTCGGAAGGAATCTCGGTTTTGGAAGGGCCTTGGCCTTCCCATTTGCCATTTATGAAGGCGCCGTGCGGGTGGTTCTCAAACAGCACGTCCCACAGGTACTTGTACCGGTGGCGATGTAGGCTTTCGCCGATGACGTGCATCCCATCGCGCAGTTCGATTTTGCCGATAGACGGATCGTTCAGGGTGGTCGCCCACGCATTGAGCCATGCGCCCGTCGATGCAGGGTTCGTGACTGCGTGATAGAGCGCGGCCATCAAGTGGGACTTACCGAGGCCGCGTTCGCCAATCACCACCACGGGCCGCCCGTGGTTAGGGCCGACTGCCTCGATTCCCTTCAGCAGATCATGCGTGGGATAAGTGATTTCGAGGAATTGGCTGGCTGCGACCTGGGTTGCGCCCGTCTGCTGATCGTTAGCCAGCTCGATGGCAGTGCCTTTAAGGCGCTTGCCCCGAAATTCTTCTCGTAAGGTCAGCCCAAGCATTACTTCCCCCCGCTTTCCGGGATTGACGCGCGGAAAGGCTCAACATTGATCTTCTCGACTCGCCGCATGATTTCGGCCAGCTCGTACTCGAGCTGAAGCACCAGCCATTCACGCGCGGGCGTGCCAAACGCCTTTTCCAACCGGATGGCCATCTCTGGCGATATGCCGGACTTGGCGTTCAACAAATTGCTGAGTGTCTGCCGATCAACTCCAAGGACGCGGGCCGCATCGGTGACACTCAACCCATTCTTTTCAAGGCAATCCTGCCGAACGGTCGTCCCTGGATGCATCGCCTACCGATTTACCCCTCACCCCAAGCTGATGCTTGTAGAGTGATAATCGACGCTCGACAAGGCGATCAGGGCGATGCCTCTGTCGGTTAGTAGCGAAGATCCGGCGGGCCGCTATCCCATGTCGGGGCTGGTAGTCCCTGAGGCCAAAGCACCGTCATGCTTTCACCTATTTCAGTGGATGAGATTGCATCGCCGAGGCTTGAATCCACGGCTCAAAATTAGCCATAATCAGCTTGTGCGCTTCGCAGTCCCGCGCGCCAGGAATACAATGCTGCCAGGTCGCGACGACAACCTTCATGTTGGGTAACGGTTCATAATTTCGGCAGAGCCTCGGTCGCCTTGGATCGTCGGGCGAATTTCTGGACGGAGGCACGAATATCTCCCTTCCCGTCCGGCGCCAGCCGGAGCAGCACATGCCGTAGCAACCCATGAGGCGCCGAGAGCCAGTCGCCGAAAGTCTTGGCTCTCCAGTCAATGCCGTCGCCGTAGGCTATGCCGACGGCCCAAGTCTTTTGCCGCATGAACAGCGGGAGCTTGCTGCTGAGGCTCGCACAAGCTCCGGCAGCGATGTCGGGAATCGACGCCAAATCCTCAACCCAATCGGGAAGGTCCTTAGCCTCGGTGGTCATAAAGGACTGTTCGGCAGAGTTTGCCCGGCCGGTCAGGCCAAACGTCAGATAGGTCGCAAGGCGGCCGAAGCGCTCGCGCTTGTCGAACGAGTCGAGGGTTTCGTCGTGATCACTAATCCACAGAGAGGGCTGATCCTCGCGGCGCAAGCCAGCTTGGATCATCGCAACGAACAAGCCCAGACGATAGATTTTCTCGATACTGCCCGACGAGGCACCCGGCACAAAACAATCATCGAGCACGGACGCCAGCGCCTGCGGTCCTCCTTCGACGAAACTACCGACTCGGTTATCGATCATCACTGTGACGAGGTTGGCTGGGAGTGAACCAGCCAGATCAAGAAAATGAGGGTATGCACGCCGACGCATTGGCTCACGAAGTTGCTTAAAGGAAATTCGGCGGCCGTCGGGAAGCCATCTGTCGCGAAACGCTTTGCGCAAAGGCAGCCAGCGTTCCAGTGCGCTCTTGGTGGTAATCAGGAAGGAGTAGACCTCATGGGTTGCCTCCCGGTGCTGGCCCGAATAATCGCTGGTGATCACTTGAAGGCCGTCATCTACAGGCCAAAAGAGATCCGTTACCCTCGCCTCGGTGACTTCGATAGCCTCACTGAACAAGTTGACGTAGCCAGCCAGCGGAACATCGAATGCTCGCCAAACGGTCACATTAGTTGGTCTGACAAATCGAGGCAGCTCGTCGATATCATGGATGCCATTTGAAGCGCCTCTCAGGTGAGCTTGTCGAAATATGTGAAGAATGATCTCTGATTCTTCAAACGAAGCGTATCCCTAACTGTGATTTGATGGCTCATGCGCCTGACCCCGCCTGCGGGTGTCCGCACTTCAAGATCGTCGCTGCCCAGCATGGCGCCGTGAATGTCGTCCTTATGGGCCGGCGTGGCGCTATACGCCGCCGCATAGAAGTCGCCCACTAACATCGCGTCTCCAGATTCGGAAACAAATCTGGGAATGTCGTCGATCAGCTTGAGTTTAGCCTTCGCGCGATGTTCAGCCTCGAACAAATATAGACCGCCCTCCTTCTCCGGATCGTAGTGTAGCATATGAAGGCCAGGCAATCCAAAGTGAGCCTGCGTGCCATTATCGTGCAAGACGTCATTATAGACCTGACGAGCTCGATAATTGTTA
The DNA here is from genome assembly GCF_050725575.1 of Sphingomonas sp. Taxonomy (GTDB): domain Bacteria; phylum Pseudomonadota; class Alphaproteobacteria; order Sphingomonadales; family Sphingomonadaceae; genus Sphingomonas. The sequence goes on from NZ_JBOHHW010000040.1 coordinate 40,457, forward strand.
GCGAAATGGATCAGCCAATACCGCCACCCTTTTGGGTTCGTAATAGAAAATGGGCTGACGTACGACGCGCAGCTGTGAAATGCCTCGAATACGATACGTTCTGCTGCGCCAAGCCAAGATTCATTGCTTACGATCCCGTCTATCGCTCGCAGATCTGCTGGATTTATATCAAGATGGCGAACCTGCTTTGCCATCAATCCCGGATTAGTCCGACTTAGGAACGTCAAGAGGCTGTCTATCGCGAAGGTGTAGAAGATTTCGACCGAGGGAGTTGACCTCATAATCTCGTTGATGGTCGCGACATCAACCTGCACGTGACCACATTGGTCGAGATTCCAGATCACATTCCGAAAGCGGCCTGCGATAATGCCCTTGATGACCGGGTAGGCCTCCTCAAACTCCTTGTTCGAATACGCAATGTCGAGGTGCAGATCGGGACATGTTACCTTTGCAGCTCCGACGAGTGGGTCGCAGAACTCTTGCAGCATCTGCGTGACGCCGGGCATGGAATCATTGAAAATCAGGAGGCACTCAATCTCGACCTTCCCCAGGCCCTGACTGATGCGGCGAAGGTTTACCGCCTCTAACGCGCGTTGCAGCTCTTCGATAAAAATAATCGGGGAGCCAGCTGCGCCACAAGCGTAGCGACCGCCTCCTGAAAAGCCGTTGACTACCGCGAGACGGAATTTGGTTTGCTGCGGGTTCTGACAACGTACAACGATGTATTGATAGAAGTACTCGCGCAGTATCTTGTGTTTTCGGCGGCTATGCTCGTCTAAGGTAGCCCCCTGGTCCCACGCGTATGCCTTCTTGACCAAATCCCGCTCCCGGTTGGCGATTCCTGGTTTATAGAGCCAAGGTCGCGGGCATATTATTCCAGGTCCGGCCGCGATATTCGCGACCGTTCGCCTTCTTGGAGCGCTTCTTGTTATCTTTGCCCCAAGTTCCCCACTGTTTAAAGAAGAAAGCGGCGCTGTAAATATCGCATTGCTCGTAGATCTCGTCGATCCAGTCCTCTTGGATAGGTCGAGCATTGAGGCCGCTTTCACCGCCGACGATCGCCCAATGCACGTTAGTCAAATCGACGGCACCCACTGGTCCGATCAGAGGTTCAAACGAGATGAAGCGGATCGCGGCTGGTACAGCCCTAAGGTAGTCGATGCGAGAGATGACATTGGCATCCTCGACGCTTGTTCCCAGCCAAACGTTTGGCAGGACATCGGGAATAGCGCGTGCCACAACTTCAGCCATTCGATCGGGGCGCTTGGTGAGGATCTGATAGTGGTGATGCGGCGTCTCCCGCATGACCCGCCAAACCTCGATGATGAACTCCTCACTGACGGCGTCATGGAAGAGATCACTCATGGAGTTAACAAAGATTTTGCGAGGTTTTCGCCACGCGTAGGGGATCGCGAGCGAAGTACGATCTTCGCGAACCACTCCGTTCCATACAGCGCGCTTGCCGGTCTTACGGGTCAGCCCCTCATATTTTGCGACACCCATTGCCTCCAGGCGACGCGCCATTTGCATCGCGTAGCAATTGGTGCAGCCAGCCGTGACGATGGAACATCCCGCAACAGGGTTCCAGGTGGCGTCGGTCCACTCGATCTGGGTCTCGGCCATCGGCTCTTACTCTTCCATCGCGCTTGGAGGTGGGCGTTAGGTCCGTCGCAGGATCACTCCAAGAAATTTCTTGCAGCATCATGCCGGTTTTCCCCTTACGCGTCGATAAGCAGCATAGCTCAGGTTCCGGCAGTCGCGGTCGTGTGAGGCAAATAATTCGATGCCGCGAGATTTCGTCGACTTGACGATCGAGTCTGGTAATGGTTAGATCCAAGCCGTGACACTACGGCATAAGCAGCCGAGGTCGCCTTGATCGGAGAATTGCAGCATTATGCCGGTCGCGAGCAGGCCTACGTGAAACACTTCCTGCTAAGCGAATATCTTGAGACGTTCGCTCACAAAATCGCCAGCACGTTTGACGAAATAACCTATGTCGATGGCTTCTCAGGACCTTGGCAGAGCGCGGGTGAGGGTTACGATGACACCTCTTTCGGGATCGCTCTTGGCGCCCTTACGCGTGCGAAAGCCACGTGGAAGAACCTTGGCCGGTCTGTGAGAATGTCGGCCCACCTCATTGAGAAGGATCCGACCGCTTATCGGAACCTCCAGGCCGTGAAGGCGCAATTTCCCGAAATCCAGATCGAGACCTATCATGGCTCCTTCATCGATTTAGCGCCAACCGTGCTCAAGGCCATTCCGAAACGCGCCTTCGCCTTCCTTTTCATCGACCCGAAGGGCTGGCGGATCGATATGACCCGCCTCGCCCCATTGCTCAGCCGCCCCAACAGCGAGGTGGTGTTCAATTTCATGTTCGACTTTATTAACCGCGCCGCGTCGATCCGGGCGCCGAATATTGAACGTGGCCTGGGCGAACTGATCCCTAATAGCGCGTGGCGGAGCCGACTCTCCGAGGAGCCACCTGCCGGCGTCTCCGAGGCTGAACACCGAAAGGCGGTCTTAGTAGAGGCCTTTTCTTCCGAGCTTGGCCGTTTGGGCGGCTACAAGCATGTTGCCGAAACGACCGTTCTCCGCCCGACCAAAGATCGCCCTCTATATTGCTTGGTGTACGGGACCCGTAGCCCAGTGGGTTTGAGGGTATTCCGCGAATGCCAGATCAAGGCACTGCGGCAACAGGATATGATCCGCGGCGTCACCAAGCTTTCGGCGGCAACGTCCGTCACCAAACAGAATGAGCTGTTTGGCTCCGTTAGCGACATGGCCCCCGATCCGACTGTAGCCTTTTTTGAGGACGAGGCTCAGCGCGCTCGGGCCTTGTTACGTACCATCGCACCTTTTGCACCGGCCAGCGCGACATGGGCCGATATTTGGCCACGGGTGATGGAGCGCCATGTGGTGAGCCATGCGCAACTAAATCAATTAGCCGGGGACCTACGTAAAAGTGGCGCCCTGCAATTCCTAGATTGGGCACCGCGCAAGCGCTCTCCGGACGACGGTTATCGACTCCGCCGTTTCTGATTATCCAGCGGGATAGGGTCAGCCTTCTGTTCCGGGTCGTCTGCTCGCGGCGCGGTCGCGATCATCCGCGCGCCCGCGCTACCCTGTTCCATCCCCATCGTCCGCGCTGCCATCCACTCCGGAACGTGCCAACCAGCCGGCAATGAGCGCGCGACTGCTCCCGGTAAGATCGACCAGATGCAAATGCCCGCGAACAGGCTGCCCACGCCGGTCCAGATCAGCCACCGTACCTGCCGGTCCGCCGCATGACCGCGCTCGACAATGCCATCAATCCGTCCGATCGACCGCGACAAGGCGTCGCGCGTTTCCTGCAACAGCGCGCGATCCTCGGCACGGGCATCAACGCTCGCTTTGACGATCGCCACAGTCAGGGTGGCCGGAGATAGCCGGGCCGCCGGACTCCCTTCGATTCGAGCGATGCCATCGGCCGCGCCCTTCAACGCTTCGGCCATCTCGCCAAGCGTTGTGCTGTAATCCGGTAACCGCTCTCGCGCTGCGGTCAGCCCTTCAAGCGCGACGCGCGCTAGGCTGACTTCGCCCCGCAGGGCTTCGAACGCTTGGGCAATGTCGTCTGCTTGGGCGGCTTGGGTGAGATCATCGGTCATGATCTGATCCTACAGGCCCAGTCCGCGACCACGCGAGAGGGCGGGTACTTGCTGGAGGTCATGGGACAAAGATGCCCCAGTCAGCTTGCCGATTCCGAGTTCCTTCGTACGATTTCGAAGCATCGACTCGAGCTGAGGATCGCGGTGTAGGCTCTCGGCCAAGTCCGTCATGCTTTCCTTCACCCGGTGGACGGCATCATAGTCAGCAGTGCGATCGAGCCTCTGCAGCTTGCGCGTCTTTTGCTGCCATTCGGCGACGAATTGATCAGCGCGTTGTGTTGTGTCGATCCGAACCTCCGCCTCCAGCGTCATCGCGCGGATCGCCGCAGCCGTCTTGCCGCTGGCGGCCTGGTCAACCAGTCCAAGATCGGCGTTCATCGCACTGCGTAGATCGCGCGCGGCCTCAGGCCGCAGCGCGTCGAGGGCCTTGCCAGCTTCGGCAAAGGCGATTTTCTGGTGTGGCAACTCCGGGAGGTTTGCCTTGCGCATGCGCAGGATATCCGCCGCAGCGCGCGCGTAACGCTCGACCGCCTTGTCGAGCTGGGTTGGCTGAGGCTCGATAGCCGGTGCGGGGCTAATCCTGAGCCCGGCGAACGGATTGCGTGATAGTGGCGGTTGCTGAGAGCGCGGCGGCTCCGCCGCTTGCCGATAGTCAGACGCCATATCCTTGCCACGCTCGCGCGAGAGCGCGCGAACCAGCTTGCCCCGATCGGCAAAGTCGTCGCGGCCATAATGGAGATCGACGCTATCGCGGTGCCGCGACAGCGCTACATAGGCCGCGTGGCGGTCGAGCCCCGGCGTCGCCAGCACATGCACCCGGTCGACCGTCACGCCCTGCGACTTGTGTACGGTGGCCGCATAGCCGTGATCGACATTGGCATAGTCCTTCACGTCGAACGCGACAGATCGACCGTCATCGAGCATCACCGCCATCCGGCTTCGCGTGACCGACTGCACCTGCCCAAGCGTGCCGTTCTTCACGCCAAGGCTGCGCTCGTTCTTCAGGAACATGACGCGGTCGCCAGTCGCGAACTGCCGCTCACCGCGCTCGGCGCGCACCGCGATATCCTCGCCAAGCGCACCGCCTGCACGAAGCCGCTCGCGCGCGGCGACGTTGAGCGCGCGGACCTCGTCATTGGTGTGGGTGAGGATGATCCGCGTTGCGCCGGGCGAACTACTACGTTCGCGATCCCAGCGATCGATCAATTCACACCGAGCCTGCTCGCGGGTGTCGGCGGCGTGGATGCGTCCGCGCTCATCGTAAGAGGCAATAGCCTCGACCGTCCGACCGGTCGCGAGTTGCCGGGTCGCGTCGCGTTGCCAATCATCACGCTGGCGGCGAATCTGGGTGATCTCGACGCTGCCGTGGCGCTCTGCGGTTGAGCGAAATGCCGCGCCCGCCTCGATCGCCTGAAGTTGCTCGGGGTCGCCAACGAGAACGACCTTTGCGCCACGCTTTTCCGCTTCGCTGATAACGCGTTCCATCTGGCGCGTGCCGATCATCCCGGCTTCGTCAATGACCAGCACGTCGCGGCTCGTCAGCAGTGCGCGACCCTGCGCCCATTGATGCTCCATGCTCGCGATCGTACGCGATGCGATGCCGGAGCCGCCTTCCAGATTCTCGGCGGCGATACCGGACAGTGCGATCCCATGGACGGAGTAGCCCGCCCCTTCCCATGCCTCGCGCGCGACACCCAGCATTGCCGACTTGCCAGTGCCGGCATAGCCGATGACGACACCGAGGCCCTTTGCATCGGTGACGTGCTCGTATGCGCTGCGCTGTTCGGGGGAGAGGAACATGCCCCGCGCCGCTGCGCGCGCCAGCGCGGTGTCGCGGTGGCGTTCGGCGACGGAATGGTGATCGCCGTTCGCCATCGCATCCGTGGCGCGTTCGAGCCGCTGTTCGGTCTCGATCATCGCGCGGCTGGTGAAGCGCTGCTCGCCGCGCCCGTCCTTACCCAATGCGACCAGCTGGGGCGCGGCCTTCACCGCCGCTATCACGTGGTCGAACTGCTCCTTCCCGTCGCTGTGGCGATCGACGAACATCGCGATGTCGCGGTTGGTGAACGTGGATTGCTGGTGCGTGATCGCGTCGAGCGCGAGAGCCGGGTTCGCCAACAGCTTCTCGCCGTTCGCGCGGGCAATGGCCTGGTGCTCTTCGAGCCGCTCGGATTCCAGACCCTGCGCCGCCATGCGTGACGCCGCCGGTCCGATCTTGTGCTGCGGCTCCAGCTCGATTCCCTGAGCCTCAAGCGACCGATGATCGATCCGCGCGTTGATATCGAGTTCTGCAAGCCGCTGGTTGACATGCTCGCTCCAGCGCTCGCGCCACTTCTCCAACAGGTCGGTGCGGTTCCAGTCGCGATTCTTCTTCCCGAACCTGCCCTCGCCCACCTCCCGCATCGTCAGCATCACATGTGCGTGCGGCTTTGCCATTCCATCGGCACCAACATCCCAATGTACGTTGAGATCGGCGATCATTCCGCGATCGACGAACTCTTCGCGGACAAAATCTCGCGCCAGGTCGATGCCCTGCTCCTGGCTCATCTCGCGCGGGATCGCGAACTCGATCTCGCGCGCCAGCTGCGCGTCGATCCGTTTCTCGGTCGCCTCGACCTCGTTCCACAGTCGCTCGCGGTCAGACAGATGCTCGGGCGCGCCGTCCGGCAGCATCACCTCGGAATGGACGACACCCGCCTTGTTCGAGAAATCATGATGCCGGTCGATCCGCTCATCATGCAGTCGGGAGGCCGAACGATAGGCGGCGGAAGCAACCGCGCTCGATCCGTTGGCGCGGGAAATGACCTTGGCCGAGAAATGGTAGATCGCCATGACGGCAATCCATCTACACCTAAAACAGCACGTCGGCACGACGTATAAGCGCGCCCTCGAAAGATTTCATCAATCTCGGGACCGCGTAATCCCAAGAGATTTCAGACCGTTGCTACTGATCGACCACAGCGATAACTGGTTCGTCCTCGCCGTACAACAAGAGGACGAACCATGCGTAAACCACGCGATTTCGATGCGGAACTGAAAGCGCTGAACGACAAGGCGCGGCGCCTGAAGGAACAGAAGCTGCACCAGTTGGGCGAACTGGTGACCGCCACTGGAGCCGACGCGCTTTCAACCGAGCAACTGGCAGGCGTTCTGCTCATGGCGGCGGAAACTTCAGACACCGGGACAAGGGAGGGGTGGTACAAACGTGGCGTGGCGTTCTTTCAAGTCGCGTCGCGACAGGCTGGTAATGTTTGCGGGAACGCTGGCGGCGCTAAGACGCACGGTCGCGATGCGTCATCGGCTACAAGCCAGGATCGCGCGTGAAGACAAACGGGCATTGGTCGTGAAACGGCGCGAGCGAACGCGCCAGTTGATCGAGCTGGGCGGCCTCATCGCCAAGGCAGGACTGGTCGAGCTGACCGATGACGATCGCGCTGTAATCTTCGGTCTAATGGCCGAAGCCGCGGCGACATTGCGCAGCGAGCGCCGTGAGGAAGCGCTCACGCTTTGGCGGCGGCGCGGGAAACGCGCTTTCGATCAGGCCGCCGCAGAGAATAGATCAGAATCAGCTCGTGCTTGGACAGACCAACGTAACGACTCCGATTAGAAGCCCCACAACGCCAAGACCGAGACCTACGATAGCGATCCAGGCTGGGATGCTGACAGCGGGATCAGGGGGATTCACGTACCAGACAAGCTTGCCTAGAAGGCCCACCTTCTCGATCGAAAAATCGAGTTCGCCTCCCTTCTCGACTCCCAGCGCCACCCTGATGTCATAGGGCATGAAGACGGCATCTTCGTCGTCGTGCCCCAGGACGAGAACCATTTTGGACTCGCCATTCGCAGTGTTGCGAATACGCGCGATGTCGTAGCGGCCAATATCGCCGCGATAGGCGTGATTAAGCCGTACGAGCAAACGCCCACTGTCCCCTGCGGGAAGCGCTTTGATGGGCAGTTTTGGCATAGGCCTTCCCCTCAACCGACCCTGCGATTACCGTCGCGACCAGCTCATGCGAGCCGCCGTTCGCAGGCCTCCTTTACGAGTTTCTGCAAAAGCTCGACCCTCTCGGCGAGCCACTCCAACTCCTCGGGTGTGATCTTGTAGTGCGGCGAGTAGCGGGCGTTCACATACGCTTGCTGGAGCAGCTCGAAGCAGCGCCGACCGAACTTTGTGTCGCGCGGCCATACGCTGATCAGCTCGTGCACCAGCGGCTCGGCTTGCGCGCGCAAGAAGTTCAGCTTGTGTGATTTCGGACTATAGAGCGTCAGCGTCAGAAGGACGCAGTGATAAAGCTGCTCGGCAGCTTGATGCAGCTCAAACGCAGCCTTGTTGCGCCAGTATTCGTCATCACCCTCGGCACGCTGGAGTCGGAATGTCCGAACTGAACGCTGAGCGACGTTGAACCAGCGGTCAAAGTGATGCTGAGCTTCAGACCGTGCCGCTTCCTCAGTAAGCGGTTGAGGCGCTGCAAAGGGATATCCCTCTGCTTCGTAAAGAGTGATGCCTTGCTCGATCGCATCTATGAAAAACGACCGGCCATGAATCAGCTGATCGTTCACGTCTGCAAAGCTGTGCGCGATGAATGCAACCGGCGCGCCGATCTGCTTGGAAATGGTCACTTCGCGGACGAGGTGATCGTCGGCCTTCGCCCAATATTCGGCCGGATCGGTCAGCCTCTCATCGCTGACCACGACGAGAATATCATAATCGGAATAATAGCCGCCGACCGGGTCCTCGACCCAGTCGCCGCGCGCGTAGGAGCCGTAAAGGATCACCTTGAGGATACGCCCCTGCTTCTTCCACTTCTGGGTAGCGAGAGCGGTTGCGTCCTCGAACTCGGCGAACAGAATCTGCACAATACGCTCAAGGTCGCGGCGCTTGCGGTCTGGAAGATGATCGAGGTCGGTTCGCATCGCAGTTCATCCTAACGACATGATCGCGGTACGGACAGTCTCGCCGGCAAAGCGGCGAGACTGTCCGTACCTCATCGACTCCTCCTGCGCTTCATCCATCGAAACAGATGCTTCCAAATCGGCTCTCGCGTCGGGCGGTCGAGTGCATCGACAATGTGCATCAGGCTTTTCGCGAAGTGTCGTTCCACCTGCCTGACGCTAAGCCCGGTCCGCTCGGCAATCTCCGGATAGGCCGTGTCATCGAACCGGATTGCGAGGAAGATTTCGCGCTGGAGCCTCGGCATCCGACGCAACGCCCGTTCCAGCCGAGCGATTATCTCGGCTTCGGTCAATTCCTCGCGCATCAAGCCGCCTCCGGCGCAAAGGCGAGCAGATAGTCTGCCGCCTTGCTGGCAGCGCTTGCCGCCCGGAAGATCGCTTTCTCATCCTCGCGCAGCACGGCAAGCCAACTGCCGATGTAATCGGCATGCCGCACGGTCGGCTGGATCGACAGCGATGCGCAGGCGAAAGCGCTCGCCATTTCCGCCACCAATTCCTCTCGTGCATAATCGGCGCTGCCGAACCCGCCGCGCTGATTGCGATCGAGACGGTTGCGATGCCCGGTCCAATGGCCCAGCTCGTGCAAAGCGGTGCGATACCAGTTGATCGGTTCGGGGAATGCAGTCGGCGGCGGCACCGCGACAAAGTCAGTGCCCGGCGAATAATAGGCTTCGCCGCCCCCAACCCGGAAATCCGCGCCGCTTGCCTCGATCAAAGCCTGTACCTGCGGCAGGATATCCACCTCGGCAGGAAGATCGGGCGTACCGGTTAGCGCTTCCGGAAGTGCCTCACACTGGTCGACGTTGAACACCGTGAACCGCTTGAGAAATGCAATCTGTCGCGCGTCGCGCTCCTCGTCCTGTGCCCGTGCCTCTTCGCCTTTCGGCGTGAAGCGATCAGCATAACAGACCACAGTCCCTTTCTCGCCGCGCCGTACATTACCACCCGCTGCCTGTGCCTGCCGATAGGTCAGCCAGCGCTGCGAGGCATACCCGCCCTCGATCACCGCCGCCCACAGGATCAGCACATTGATCCCGGAATAGCGCCGCCTCGTTCCGGCATTATGCGGCATGGTGCAGCCGCACGCGGCATCGTCCCAAGGCTGAACCCAGGGCAGCCGCCCCGCTTCCAGCTCGGCAATCACCCGCGACGTCACCTCGGCATAAAGGCTCTGCCGATGGTTCTCGGTCCTGTTCTCCATCTTCCTTACTCCCAACCACCGCAACCGGCGCCGAAATGGCGGGGTGGGCGGCAGGAGCGGACCGGCAGTCCCGCCGATGAAGGCGGGCAGCACCCGCAGGGCCGGAACGAAGAGGAGGACTCGGCGCAGCCGGAGTTGCGGCACGCCGCGGCAGGACTACAGGGAAGCGACGCCCACCCCGCCAGTTCGAGTGCCGGAGGCACAACGCCATCGCGCTCGCGCGATGTCCGCATACCGAAGCGAAGCTCCGGCAGGCGTCATGCGATCGTCATCCGACTGGACCGAGACGCGCAAAGAGCGACTCGGCGACGCGCAGGCGACGTAGAGCGCGGTCACGCCAAAGGCGTGAGACGCCCTGGGATTCCGGCCTCAAAATCGTCCCTACGCCAGAGTATCTTTCTGGGCTCTGTCGGGCGTTATGCGGTGCAACTCGGACCTGCCCCTCTTGCGTGGGCTCACACAATCTCAATCCTGTTCGCGGGGAGCCAAAGCAACGCAGACAGGATCATGCCATGACCACCGATGTCCCCGACCGCATCCTTCGCCTGAAGACCGTTCTTCAACGCACCGGACTCAGCCGCTCGACGATGTACCGGAAGATTCAGAACGGCACGTTCCCGAAGAACGTCCAGATCAGCACGCGCTGCACCGGCTGGCGAGAAACAGCGGTCAACGACTGGATGCGCAACCCCATGTTCTACAGCGTCGACGACCACAGCCAGTAATGCCGGCTCTTCCGAAAAACAGGTGGGAGCGCGCGCACCTTCTGAATGGCGTCAGCCCGGCGCCGAGCCGGCTAATAGTATCTGGGCACCCGGAAATCGAAATCGTCGGTGTCGCCAAACAATTGTTCGCTGGTGAATCGTTCTTCGAGAGACGGAGCCGATAGCCGCGCCTCCCGCATCGCCAGATGGTAAGTGGCCCAAGTGAGAAAGCTGGCAATGCGCGGCGTTGGATCGGCGGGCGCTTGTTTTGCAAGAAGCGCCATCAGATCGCGAAGCCGATAGAGTTCTTGGAGTTCTCCTAGGATCGCGCCAAGGCTGGAGGTGCGACGTTCCTCGATATGCTTGGCGCGTGCCTCAAGCTCGCGCAAACGGAGTGCTTCCTCCACTCGCTGCTGCTCTGCGGCACGCCGGAGCCTGTCCTCCGCCTTGGCAGCCCCGAGCACGGCGAGGCCAACCGCAATATCCACGGTCATGTTTTCGAGCCGCTGAATCTTGGCGTCGCGAAAGCTACGACGCGGTGAGCTGCTGCCCCTAAAATAGAATTGTTCGAATTCGAACGAGAGTTGCCCGGTTGGTCGATAGTCCCATTCGGGATAGCGCGGTCGGTCAAAGCTGTAGGTACGCCACGAACCAGTTTTGGATGCCTGTTCGCGCTTGAGGAGCCATACGGTCTCCTTCGCCTGTTCGGCCTCCGTCAAAATATGCTTCTCGCGCTTGGTCAGCTCCGAGATCGCAAATCCGACACTTTCGGCCTCATCGCTGAAGCGCGCTGAGGGCTCGCCATCGATCAGGCGAAACCCTTGCATCGACGCTGCCTGCACAATTTGGCTCAAGATCGCACCAAGGCGATCGATCGTCTCGGGCGCGACTTCGCATTTGATGAGCCCAGGTCCAGCAACCGAGACGATCCCGATGGGCGAAGGCTCACCCTTCCTCAACTTCGCGAGCGTGCGCTCGACAATCGGATGGGGCGTCGCATCGGGCTTCTCCCCAGAGGCCAGGATACGCGCCTGTTCGCGCACCGCCGCTATCGAAGGCTGCTCCTGAGACAGTTCTCCACCGGCAATGGTGATCTTGTCGCCCGACCCGGCTTTTGCCTTGGGAAGCGGCGTTTGCTTGACGCTTTTCCCCGCCGCCTTCTTCGCCCACCATCCGGGTGGGGGAGTTGGAACGTCGTGCTTCTTGGCGATCTTGTGGAGCGCGACGTCCGAAATCGCGAAGTCCTTGGCCAAGTGGGTCATCGGCTTCGACCAGACGAGATCGTAGAACTCACTGCGGGTGAAAACTCTGGCCAAGGTTCATCCTCCCAAACGCATTCGTGTCAGCGCCCGTTCGGTGTCGAACGGCGGGATGCGATTACGCCGCCTTCCTGTCCATCGAGCGAGCGAGTGCTTCGGCACGAAGGCGGTCCAGCTCGTCGGACCATGCCTGCATCATGCGGACGCGCTCGTCCCAATATTCGCCTCGCGCATAGACCCGCCGCACGGAGTTCGCGTCGACATGGGCAAGCTGCCGTTCGATCGCGTCCGGGGTCCAGTTCCCGGATTCGTTGAGCAGCGTACTCGCCATCGCGCGGAAACCGTGCGTGGTCATCCTGCCTCCGCCATAGCCAAGACGCTGAAGCGCGAGGTTCAGAGTGTTCTCGCACATCGGGCGATCGCGCTTTCCCTGGCACGGGAACAGATAGCGATGCTTGCCGCTCAAAGGTCGGATGTCGGCGATTATCGCGAGTGCCTGCTTCGACAGCGAGACGTGGTGGGGCCGACGCATCTTCATCTTCTCCGCCGGGATCGCCCAGACGCCTTCCTCGAAGTCGAACTCCGACCATTCCGCCTGGCGCAGCTCGCCCGGGCGTACAAAGAGGTGTGGCGCTAGCCTCA
>NZ_JBOHHW010000041.1:0-47028 GCF_050725575.1 Sphingomonas sp.
CTGACCTTCACCTCCACGAAGGCCTTATCGATCAGCAGGGTTCGCGCGCCGCGCTCAACACGCCGGTGCTGGTCATCGATCGCGATGCACTCGATCGCAATCTCGCGCGCATGGCCGATTTCGCTGCCGAAAAGGGGGTGACGCTGCGGCCGCATGCCAAGACGCACAAGAGCCTGGATATCGCGCGCCTCCAGCTCGCGGCGGGAGCGGTCGGTATTTGCTGTGCCAAGCTGGGCGAGGCCGAAGCACTGACCGAAAGCGGCGAGATTGCCAGCGTGCTGATCACCTCACCGGTGGTATCGGCCCCGGCGATTGCCCGGCTGGCGGCACTCCATGAGCGGATCGCCGACCTGATGGTGGTTGTCGATCATCCCGACAATGTCCGCGCACTGGCGGCAGCCTTTTCCGCTGATCGTCCGCTGGGCGTCATGATCGACATCGACCCCGGCATCCATCGCACCGGCGTTGGCTCGCTCGACGCTGCACTGACCCTGGCAAGCGACATCGCGGCGCACTCCTCGCTCAGCTTCAAGGGGCTGCAATATTATTGCGGCATTCACCAGCATATCGCCGCTTATGCCGATCGTCGCACGGCGATCGAGGAGCGCACTGCCTACCTCTCCAGCATCGTCACGGCACTTGAAACGGCCGGTACGCCGGCCGCGATCGTTAGCGGGGGCGGCACCGGTACGCATCGGATCGACGGTGATCTGGGTGTCTTTACCGAGCTTCAGGTCGGCTCTTATGTCTTCATGGACCGGCAATATGCCGAATGCGACCTGGGTGGCGATGGCGGTCAGTTGTACGAAACCGCGCTGGTTGTCGACGCCCGCGTTGTCAGTGCCAATATGCCGGGCATGGTCACTATCGACGCCGGCTACAAGGCATTCGCCACCGATGGCGGATCACCGGTGGTGGTCGCGGGCGCGCCCGAGGGGGCGGCCTATCGCTTCATGGGCGACGAACATGGCGCGATCTTTCCCGCAGGGGAGGGACGGCGGCTGGCCGATGTGGTGAGCCTGCAGGTTCCGCACTGCGATCCGACTGTCAATCTGTACGATGCCTATCATGTGGTGCGCGGCAATACGCTGATCGATATCTGGCCGGTCACGGCGCGCGGACGGTCGCGGTGAGGGTTTAGAGAACGAGCCACCGGTCGCGCCGTGGCAATCCCGTTTCGACAATCAGGAAGGGCCGTCGGCGCTGCGCAGCCGGGGCGAGCGGCAGAGATATGGGACACCGGTCGTTGCATATCTCTGCTGCCGCCGCTTTCGGCGCAGGCCTATATAACTCCTAATATATCATACACTTAAATTGGGGATGGGTCGCCTAGGGCACCGCTGAAGGCCAGAGCCGTGAATTCTGGACCATCGCGGGTTACGGATGGATCGGATCAAACGCACAGTGATCCGGGCATCCCATATGTTGATCTGAACAGCCGCGCGGATCATCTGTCTACCGGTGTCAGAATTTGCACCATATTGCGGTGCATCCCACGTCGAATCTTCCCGTTTTTCGACATGATGCCATTCTTCTCCCGGTTTCGATAATGGATTGGCGGAGCATGATGCGATGCGCGGATGAGCGGATAACCCCGCCATTTTTTGCATATGCTCATTGCTCGGAAGGTTCACAGGAGAGGAGATTCCTCCAAGTGGGCCATATTTGTCGTACAAATTATCGAATTTCCTGTTGACATGCATTGCGTATCGGAGATGATTAGCGCTGACACCGGTGACAAGACGTTCGCGAGAGTCGAGCTGGCATCCGGGTCGGGCAACAGGGGGGGATTATGAGGACAGTTGGTCTGCGCACCGGTGCGGCTGTGTGCGCTTTGCTCGTAGCGAGTTCGGCCTGGGCTCAGGACGCGCCGCCGCAAGTGGATCCGGCCACGCCGGCTGACGCCGAATTACCTCAGTCGGAACCATCGGGTTCGCAGGACGACATCGTCGTTACCGGCTTTCGCCAATCCTATGCCGATGCGCTCCGCACCAAGCGGGAGTCCACGCAGATCACGGACTCGATTTCGTCGGACGGCCTGGGCCGCTTTCCCGACCTCAATGTGGGTGAGGCGATCCAGCGGCTTCCCGGCGTGCAGATCAACCGCGAGGCGGATTCACGCAATGCGACGATCAGCCTGCGTGGCTTGCCCGGGACGTTTGCACGTACCACGCTGAACGGTGTCGGCTTTGCCGACCCGATCCTGTCGAGTGCGAGCAACACCGCATCAACGCCGCTGGGCGCTTTCAACTCCGACATTTTTTCATCGATCACGGTGATCAAATCGCCCGATGCGTCCAATCTGGCCGGTGGCCTTTCGGGCAATATCGATTTGCGGATCGCGCCGGCGCTGTCCCGCAAGGAAGGCGGCTTCGTTAAGGCGTCTTACGAATATAACGACCTTGGCGACCTCGGCAGTCCGCAATTCTCCGGCGGCTATAGCACCCATATCACCCCTGATTTCGCGGTGTTCGGGGTGGTCGCCTACAAGAAGGAGAAGTTCCGCCGGGATTCGATCTCGGTCAACAGCTGGGGCAATCGGCTGGGCGCTATTCAGGTCGGCAATCAGGCAGCGGCCGGCTTCAACCCGGTGTATGATGCGCTTGCCGCGCAATATCCGGGCGGAGTCTATTATCCGAGCCAGATGCGTCAGTTCGTCAGGTTCAACAAAGGCCATTTGCTGACGGGTGCCGGTGGTTTCGAATGGCAGGCGTCGGACGAGCTCAAATTCGGCACGACCGGTTTTTATACCGAGCGCAATTTGTCGCAGGGTACGAACCATTTGCTTTATGTCGATGCGGGCCCCGGCAACAATACGAACACGGGGCTGGTGGCGGGGTCGGCGGTGGCGCACATCACCAACCTCGGTACGCCCTATTCGGTCGACACGGCGGCTGGACGCCGGGCCTATATCAACCAATTCTCCGCGGAGAATATCAACACGTTCGACTCGATCCGGTCCGAACCTGCCAAGCAGAAGACATGGGCGATCACGCCCACGGCCGAATTCAAGAACGACAAGTGGCGTGTCGCTCTACAGGGTACTATTTCGCGGGCCGAGGTGCTGGCCAACCAAATCGAACTCGATATCATCCAGAATCCCTACCGCAATCTTGGTTCAGCGGGGCTGAATGGTATCACGGCCTCGGTCTTCACCGGCGGCACGGACCTTTCCAATTTCAACATCAAGCTGAACACACCCAACGCTTCGCATATTCCGCTCGGCGGCTATCCGCTCCCCTCGGCTGCCAACCAGGCGACACAGGCCGGCGCGCCGATGCCGGGCCAAGCCGCGAACATCCAGGGTAATCGCTTCGGGATTACCGGCACTAACGGCCGGGGGCTCAATCAGCTCAATGCCGGGCAAATCGATATCGAGCGCAGCTTCGAGGGCAGTTTTCTATCCGCGTTTGCCGTCGGCGCCCGGTATGAACAGAACAAATATACCTCGACCGGTTCGCGCAATACCTCGCTCGGTACGAATGCCGGGAACATCACGCCGGGCATGTCGGTGGTGAATCCCTATGTGAACGACTTTTTCGGCGGCACGGCCGGGGGATATACGAGCGCCTGGCGTTCGCTCAGCGTCGATCAGGTTCTTGCAGCGATCACACCGGTCAATACGCTGCCGCGCAACACGACCACCAACCCGAACGGCTTGCCGGGCCAGTTCGTCATCGGCCCGGGGACAGGCGTCTTCCTGACCCCTTACGGCCTGGTCAACAATTATTGGGACGCCAATTACTGGAACAATAACTTCGTCAATCGCACCAATGTTCTCTCAGCCTATGGCATTGCCAAGTTCAACGGCAACCTCGGTGGTATCAAGATCCGCGGGAGCGTCGGCCTTCGCTACGAGCGCACCAACAACAAGATCATCGCGCTGGATTGCCGGAACTGCGCCGTGGCCTTGTCCAACCTTGCCGGGCCGGTCAACCATCAGGTGACGGAACGAACCTACGAGCGGGACTATGGCTATTGGCTGCCATCTTTCATGTTCGCGGCGGACTTGAGCGACAAGCTGTTGCTGCGCGGCGCATATTATAAAACCTATGTCCGTCCGCAGCCGCGCGATACCGTGCCGATCACCTCCGTCGCGTTGCCGGAAGGGTTGTTTGTCGATCCCCCTGCCACGCCGGCGACCGATCCGGTCTATACGGTGATCATCGGCGCCACCAATATCAAACCCTATAGTGCCGATTCGTTCGATCTGTCGCTGGAATGGTATAATCGCCCGGGCGGATTGTTCGCGATCGCGCTCTATCAGAAGAATGTGAAGGACTATATTGGTCCGATCACCGATCAAAATCTGTTATGTCCTGCCAACGGTCTGATCAACGGGCTCGATTTCGGCCTGGGTAATTTGCGGCGCAACGGCATCGATTGCTTTAGCTCAAACCAGATTCGCGGAGCGAGTGGCAATCCGACCGACGCTCGCGTCCTGATCAGCGGCGTCACCAATCAAAGGCCGATCCGGGTGCGCGGCGCGGAATTTGCCATCCAGCAGAATTTCGATTTCCTGCCCGGCTTCCTGAAGAATTTCGGCGGTGCAGCGAACTATACCTATACCTCGATTTCCGGAAAGGATCCGGCCGGCAACCCGATCACGCTCCCCAGCGTTTCGCGCGATAATATCAACCTGATCGGCTATTATGAGACCAAGCTGTTCGGCCTTCGCGTGGTCTATAACTGGCGCGGCAAATATGACCTGGCCGCCGGCAACAGCTTCGTTGGCGACGCACGCTCGGTCAAGGCGCGCAGTCAGCTCGATGCCTCGGCGTCGATTAACATCACCAAGAAGATTTCGCTGTCGTTCGACGCGTTCAATCTGACCAATGCGACGCGTGCAGAATATGAGAGCGATCCGATGCTGCCGCGGCGCATCGATTATGACGGCCGAACCTATCAAGCCACCCTGCGCGCCTCCTTCTAGCAGGGCTCTGCGACCTGCGGGGCGGCCGTTGATTTCTCGACGACCGCCCCGTTTTTTGACTGGAACTGGCACATTGCCTTGGCCATTCTGTCAGCCTGGAGAGTTGCGTATGATGTCTGACACCGGTTTCCAGAGTGAGGGCTTCGCCGAACCTCTTCCAGCGCGCTCCGGCCGCGGAATCGCGAAGCGCGCCCTGATTGTGACTGTGACGCTGTTGCTATACTCTTCCAGCGCGGGAGGAGCCGCCACGCCGTTGCCGATCGCCGATACCATCCCGCCAAGCGCCCAGCCGGCGGCAACCATCGGCTATGCATTGCTCGGCCCGACCTTCGCGACCGGCAAGGCCGACAGCGATGCTGCCCGGGCGACGATCGCGCGCGCGCGCGCCGCGCTGACCCGCCCGCCCGGCGCGATCCCGCGCCTGCATACCGAGGGTACGCTGCCCGGCAAGGGCATTCGCGAGATCAGCCTCGTCGCCAAACGCGACCAGCCGATCGTACTTGATCTCGCGATTGCATGGCGCCTGACCGGAGAACGAGCATTCCTCGACCAGACCGGCCGTTATCTCGATGCCTGGGCACGCATTTATCAGATGTCGTTCAACCCGATCGACGAGACCGGGTTCGACATGCTGGCCATGGCTTATGACCTGACCGAGGCCGATCTGCCGGCCGAAACGCGGACGCGCCTGGACGTGTTCTGGCGCCGGATGGCAGTCGGTTATCTCGACGCGATGGATGCAGGGCCCAAGAACGCCAACACCAACTGGCAGAGCCACCGCATCAAGCTGGCGACGATGGCGGCATTCCAGACCGGCGATCGCAAGCTGATCGACCGCGCTCGTGCCGCCTATCGCAAGCAGATCGCGGCCAATCTGCGGCCCGATGGTTCGACCTTCGATTTCGAGGAGCGCGACGCGCTTCATTACGTCACCTATAACCTCGATCCGCTGATGATGGCTGCGCTATCGGCCAGGGCGCATGGCGAGGGTTGGTTCAATTGGAGCGCACCCGGTGGTGCAAGCTTGCCGCACTCGCTTGACTGGCTGGCCGATTTTGCGCGCGGCACCCGTACGCATATCGAATTCGCCCGGTCGAAGATTCAGTTCGATCGCGACCGTGCCGCCGCCGGTCAGGCAGAATATGCCCCACATGCCTGGGCGCCGGGGAATGCGCTGCAGACCTTCAACCTCGCCGCCTTGCTCGATCCTCGGTTTGCCAGCCTGGGCGCTGCGCTGGCCACTGACAGCAAGCGAGGCCCGCCTGCCTGGATTACGCTATTCTGAGTATGCCTGGATTGGGATATCCGCGTACCGTGGAGGAAAAGGGCGATCGGCAATCCTATGGTAGCCTCTGGCCGCGCCCATAGGATCCGTTGGCGGCACCCCTGATCCAGTCGCCCAGCAGCCGGAAATAGCCGTCGGTGATGCGGGTCGCCTTGCGCGACCCATCCGGCAGGGGCGTGAATTCGACCATGCCATGGTCGGTGTCCGGAAACAGGTAACGGTCGATATGCTGACCCGACCGAGCAAGGCCGGTGAGCACTTTCTGTGTCGTCTCAATCGGCGCTTCCCGATCCTCGCCCGCGAGCACCCATAGCACCGGTATTTTCAGCTTTCTGAGCGCGGCCGCAGCGTCATAATGCCAGATGAGTTCGAGATTATCGAACCGCGCCTGACCCACGCGCCGGAGATCGGCATCGCTTGAGCGCAGCATGTCGCCGCTATATTCGCCGCGGATCGATTTTGCCCATGGCTGGTCGTGGAACGCACGCCGCAATTGCTCAAGCTGCTCATAGCCCCTGGCAAAATGCGATGACACCAGCGTGTCGGTGGCGCGGGACAGCCGGTCGATATCCGCAATAACGGCGTCCCCATAATGGGCAGCGCGCGCTTCGGAGATCATCTGCTCCCTGTCTTCCTCGATCGGCGATGCGACCAGTCCAAAGCCGACCGCGACAAAGTCCGCCTTGCTGCGGGTTGCGGCGAGCGGCGCGACCCAACCGCCCTGGCTGCCGCCAAAATAGCCCGATCGGGTAAAGTGGCCGGCGGTCATACCCTGTGCCGCGCCAAGCGCCGCCGCCGCGTCGTCGGCCAGCAATTCGAAATTCTGCGTATATTCGCCCTCCGATCCGCCGGTGCCACGCTTGTCATAGACGAAAACGGTGATCCCCTGCGCGGCAAGGACATAAGGGTAGATCGAGATGGTGACGGCGGACGTGCGCTCCGACCCATGGACCATGACGACCAGCGGTTGCCGTTCCTTGCCGGTCGGCGCGATCAGCTTGCCGCGCAGCATCGCGCCATCGCTGGCAAATGTGGTGAGCGTCTCGGTCAGCGCGATGCGGCTCCACGGTGTCCCGTCAACCAACACGGCATCGGCATTGCAGGCGATGTGCCCGGCCTGGTCGCCGATCGCCCCGCGCCGCCCATCGCGGAAGAGATAACGCTGTGCTCCGGCATCACTCGCCGGAGGCGCGATGACGACGAAATCCCCCGCCGGCGAATGATAGGCGCCGGTCGGGCAGGCGGCTTTAGCCATCGCCGGCATAAGGGCGAGCAGGACGATGATCGATCTGACGAAGAACGGCACTGAAATCCTCGGGCGTTGTGGTTTCAAACTTGACGTCTGCCGATGGAAAAACCCTATGGTGCCACGTCGCCGACGCGCTGGGCCAGGGGCCGGGCATAGCGTACCAGCGATACGAGCGCCTTGCCGGGTTCCTCGGTCATGATCATGTGCCCCGAATGCTCGAACCAGACGAGGTGCTTCTCCGGCGCCTTTACTCGGTCGAACCATTCCGCAGCGACATCGGCATTGACGTTCTTGTCATGGCGGCCCTCGAACAGGATCAGCGGCACGGCCAGCGTCTTCGGCGCGATATGGTCGCGGCGGAGCAGTTCGGGGAACAGATACGGGGTCGAGAAGACGTTCCCGTCCCATTGATGCGCGATCTCCCGGTCGGTGTAGTCAGGTGAGAGGTTGGAGAGATCCTGATCGGCGTCATAATTCCTGCGATAGGCCATCGCGCCGCCGAAATGGGTCATCCATTTGCGCTCGACATACAGTTGCTCGATGCTGGGCGGCTTGCCCGGGGCAGCATAGGGCGCGATCGATTGCAGCGCGCTGATCGCCTCGGCATTGCCCTCGCGCTGCGCCGCATCCAGCGCGTAGCGCCAACCGCGCCGCTCGCTTTCGAGCAGGTCGGTGACCTGGGCCACGCCGATATAGGCATGGAGCCAATCCGGATGCCGCTGCGCCAGTTCAAGGCCGATATAGCTGCCATAGGAATGGCCGAGCACGAAAATCTTGCGCTTGCCGAACGTCTTGCGCGCCCATTGCGCCATTTCCTCCGCGTCGGTGACCATCCGCTCATTGGTCAGTGTCGGCGCGACGACGGCTGGGTCGGTCAACAGATGCGTCTTGCCGGTCGAGCGCTGATCCCATTGCACGACCGTGAAATATTCGGGCCAGCCCTGCGCGGTCCACCAGCTCATCGGGATCGACGGATAGCCCGGACCGCCATGGATATAGAGCAGCACCGGGTTGCGGCGATCGACGCCGCGGACCGATACGAACTGATCGATCCCGCCGATGCGCACTTTCTCCAGTGTTTCGATGCCTCCTGGCGCGACGATCCTGCGTGCCTCGGCAATGATCGCAGTCGCATCGGCGCGCGTGGCGGGCTTGATCGGAGGTGTCGACTGCGCAGAGGCGGAGTCGAGGGCGCTTAACGACAGGCCGAGCAACACAAGCGATCGCAACATTAACTTCAGATCCCCTACTTATTCCCTCATCGCAGCCAGGCGGCCGCGATCAGCCCGAACGCGATCGTCGCGCCCGCGAGCAGGATGGCTCTTCCGATCCATCGTCCGGTCGCGGCAATCGCCTGAGCGACATCCTGCTGGTTCGCATCGGTGTTCGTCGAACCACCCTCGAGTTTCTGGACCGCAGCGCGCAGCAGGCGCGGGGCGTCGTCGCCGATTCGGGCGAGTTCCCACAGCAGCGCGCCAAGCGCCGGTCCCCAGCTTCCCGGCGACAGGCGGGCGGCAACGATCCGCATATAGGAGCGGCGCATCGCCTCCGACAGATCGAAGCCGGGCTGGATGCCGGTCAGTACGCCGTCGACCGTGACCAGCGCCTTGAAGATCAGCAATAGGTCGGGCGGCATGATCAAGCCTTCCTTGCGCAGCAGCGGCAGGAAATCGGCCACCATCGCGCTGAGGATGAGGCGCTGTCCGCCGTGCCGTGCGACCAGCTGTTCCGCCGCGACCAGGATGCGTTCGCGCGGCGCGCCGCTGTCCTTCGACCAGATCATCAGCGTGTCGGCCAGCGCGGCCGGATCGCCCGATGTCAATGACTGGACGAAGCTTAAAAACTCTTCGCGCCGGCGTGGGCTGACATGGCCGATCATGCCCATGTCGAGCAGGGCAAGTCGATTGCCGGGCAGGCAGAGGAGATTGCCCGGATGCGGATCGGCATGGAAGCGACCGTTGATCAGCACCATATCGAGCACGACGTCGGCGCTCAGGCCCGCGATCTCGGCCGGGTCGATCCCGGCGGCGCGCAGCGTGTCGCCATCGCGGGGTGGCACGCCGTCGATATAGTCCATGACGAGCAGCGTTTCGGAGGTCCATTCCCAGTGGATTTCCGGAATAACCAGCCGGTCGTTACCAGCAAAATCATCCCGCAGCCGGTCGGCGTTGCGGCCCTCATTGCTGAAATCCAGTTCTTCCAGCACTGCCTGCGTCAATTGCCTGACCATCGCGACGGGGGCGAAGCGGCGTGCCTCAGCGTTGCCGTTCTCGGCGATCGCCGCGACCTGCGCGATCAGGCGGAGATCGGCTTCCATGACCGGGCGAATGCCGGACCGCCGGATCTTGAGCACCACCGGGCGGCCATCGGCAAGCGTGGCGCGGTGCACCTGCGCCATCGACGCGGCGGCCAGCGGTGCGGCATCGAAGCCGGCAAAAGCGGTCTCCGGCGGCTGACCAAGCGCTGCTTCGACGTCCGCGCGGAGGGTCTCGAACTTCAGGGTCGGGGCGCGGCTGTGCAGATGCTCCAGCTCCTCGATCCATTGCGGTGGCAGCAGGTCGGCGCGAGTGGCGAGAATCTGTCCCAGCTTCACGAAGGTCGGACCCAATGCTTCCAGCGCGAGCCGGGTGCGATGGGGCAGGGTGTCGGCGTCCATCGCACCATCCACTTCGCGCGCCTTGCCCTCGAGCCCCAGCCGCACGAGCAGGACGTCGAGCCCGTAGCGCGTGGCAATGCCGACGATCTCCGCGAGGCGATTGCGATCCCGGGCCGCAACCATGAGTGTCTTGATCATGCGGCGATGGATAGCGGATGATCAGGGAGGAGGCGAGGCAGGAGCGCGCCTCAGCCCGCCATTCTTCCAAAGGGCAGCAGCTTTCGCGCCAGCGCCGCGGCCGCCTTGCCGTTATTGGCGCGCAGGGCCGGCAGGATCGCCACGGCACTGCGTTTCATCAGGGTATCGAGGGGCGTGACCGTGGTGCCGCGAGCCGCCGCCTCGGCCAGGGTGCGCGCGCCCGCGACGTTGCTGCTGTCGGATCGGATCCGCATCATCGCCGCCAGCCCGGGATAGAAGGCGCTCTGGCCGCCAAGCGCAACGGCGCGGGCCAGCGCGACGTCACCTGCCTGTGCCTTGGCGCCCAGCATCGTCCGGGCCATGAATCCGCCCAGCTGATCGATCGCGTCAAGATGCCAGCCGGCGATGACCATCTGCGCCTCGGGATCCCGAGGGTCGCGCGCCGCCAGTGCTTCGAATATCGCCAGCGACGTACGCGCATCAGACCGGCTACGCGTGAGCTTGGCGCGGTAACCGATCGCGACGCCGCGCTGGAGCGTCGCTTCATGGTCGCCGGGGCGGGCGGCCAATATCCGGTCCGAGTCAGCGATCGCGCGCCCGATCAGCGCCAGCGCCTTGGCTTTGTCAGTGGTCTGAAAGGCGGCCACAGACAGCAGCTCGCGCGGTGTCTCGGCCATGGCAACGGCGGGAGCGATGGCGAGCATCGCCGCCGCACAGGCAATTATCGGGCGCCCTATGGCCATGGTGATCGGCATATGGAGTTCCTGGATGGTCTGGTGGTCGCCGTCGGCACAATGACGATCAATAGCTTCAGCTTGCCTAGTAGCTTTCGCCGTTCAAAGCGAGATCACCGCAACCAGTGCCTTTACACCGTTGCCCATCGTGGAGGCACGATCCGCTACGCCGGACGGGGCGATGGCGGGAATGGCATGACGACATTCGCCGCTTCGCCCGCGACCGACAGCAGCATGATCCGCATTGAGCGCAGCGCAATCCGCATCATGCTGGCGAGGTCGGGGTGGAGTTGGTCGGCTGGCGGTGCCGCATCATCGTCCTCCAGCATGTCGAGCAGGTGCAGCTCGTCACGCGTGAAGGCGGTGTCCGATGGGCCGCCTGCCTGGAACCGTCGTCCGAACCGCGCCTCAAACAGCATCATCACGCTGTCGAGCACCGGCGCGAGCAGGCCGGCCCCCAGTGATTCGAGACGCCGGTACAGGCTTACTTGCACCGGCTCACCGGTATCGCGCGCGATGCGCCAGCTCCTTGCGCCTTCGATGATGGTCCAGACGGCGGAGGGGGCGGATGCGACACGCATGGGGAGGCCTTCTTGACATTCCCCTTAACCTGACTCGCTTTTTGCGACTTATTCGCAGACGATAGACCGGCTCTGTGACACCCGCAAGACAGAAAGGCGCGGTTTTCCGTCGAAAAATCCAGGGAATCCCGCTCAGGCGGGACGTTGCGGAGCATCTCCGTCGGGCGGGAGGCAGGGGGGCAGTGCACTATACCCGAGCATAGGGTGAGCACGCCGAACAAACTGGCCCGCCTCGAAAATCAGTTGAGCCACCGCTCGCCGCCGGTGTGAGAATAGTCGTTCCCGAGCATAGATAGCCGCCGGTTCGCCGTGGCTGCGAAATGGCGGTCGAGTGTCCAACCTGCCCGGCTCTTTGCGGCTCACGAAAGGAATCATCATGAGGCGACCGATACAGATCCTGCTGCAGACCACGATCCCGTCGATCGCCGACGATTGGCATATCGGGCGCTTCTCGATGTTGCGCGATCACCTGGCGGGGCTTGTCGATCAGGACGGCGCCCCGCTATGCGCGGTGACGACGCGCGATCGCACGATGCCGGGCGCGCCCGATCCTGTACTATCGACTCTTGACCGGTCGGACTTCGATCAGCTGTGGCTGTTTGCGGTCGACACGGGCGATGGTCTCGATCCCGAGGATTGTGCGGCGATTGGCCGCTTTCGAGAGCGGGGCGGGGGGCTGCTGGTGACCCGCGACCATATGGATCTCGGGAGCTCCGTCTGCTCGCTCGGCGGCGTCGGCAATGCGCATTTTTTCCACAGCAAACATATCGACCCGGATAAGACGCGGCATGTCATCGACGATCGCGAAACCACCTATATTTCCTGGCCGAACTATCATTCTGGCGCGAACGGCGATTTCCAGGAGATCGCCGTTGTCGCCCCGGCGCACCCCGTGCTGCAGGATCCTGCGGCCGATGACGGGCTCATCCATTTTCTTCCCGCGCATCCCCATGAGGGCGCGGTCGGCGTACCCGCTGGTGATCCGTCCGCCCGGGTGATCGCGACGGGCACGAGCAAGGTGACTGACCGGCGATTCAACATTGCCGTCGCCTTCGAGCCGTCCGGCGCTGGTGGTCCGGCCGTGGCCCAGTCCACATTCCACCATTTCGCGGACTATAACTGGGATCCGGCGGCCGGTTGCCCGAGCTTCGTCAGCGAGAGGCCGGGTGATGGGCTGTCGCGGTCGCCGGAAGCGCAGCGGTCGATCAGGCACTATGTCCGGAATCTGGCCCTTTGGCTTGCAGGCCGGGCACCAATCGAAAGCCGCATGGCGGACTGAAGCAATTGCAGCTTCCGGTCGACAGTGCCCTTCGCAACTCGCTAACGCTCAGGGGTTCAGGAGGAGGGCGCACACATGACCAGTGACGAGATCGACATCGGCAAGGTGCTCGATGTGCTTTACGATACCGTTTCCGGCCCGGCCGGCCCGCGTGACTGGTCGCGGCAGCGCACCACCTTCCATGACGACAGCCGGCAGATGCGCACCTGGATCGATGTCGACGGCAAGCCGGCGATCAAGATCATGGACCCCGAAAGCTATGCCGCCGACACCACGCCCTTTTTCGCGGAGAATGATTTCTACGAAATCGAAACCGCACGGCGGATCAATATCTTCGGCAATATCGCCCATGTGTGGAGCATCTACGAGGCGCGGCGCTCGATCGACGCCAAGGACCTGGATCGGCGCGGCATCAACTCGATCCAGCTCTACAAGGACGAAAATGGGTGGCGGGTGATCAGCATGATCTGGGACAATGAGCGTCCCGGTGTGGTCGCCAGTCTGTAGTGAAGCTGGCCGGTCCTCGGTCAGGCTATCCCATTATCGCACGGCGTGCCGTTCAGCCATATAGCGTCCCGGCGACACGCCGGTCGCCTTGCGGAACATTGTCACGAAGCTGGGTATGCTTTCATAGCCGAGATCGTTCGCCACCTGCTTGATCGATGCGCCGCCGGCCAGCCATTTGACCGCGAGCATGACGCCGAGCTGCTGACGCCAGCGGCTGAAACTCATGCCCGTCTCACGGGCGATCAGCCGCGCCAGGCTGCGCTCACTCAACCCCGCGCGCCGCGCCCAGACATCCATCGTTGCCCGATCCGCCGGAGCGTCGATCATCAGCTCGACGATCCTGCGGAGGCGCTTGTCGGACGGCATCGGCAAATGGAGATCCTCGGCCCGCGCCGACGCGATCTCGTCGAGCAACACCATCACCAGGCGCGCCTCCGCGCTGCCCTCCTCATAAAGGGCGGGCAGTGTTGCCGAACGGATCAGAAGCTCGCGCAGCAACGGTGTTGCGGCGACGGCGCAGCAGATCTTGGGCAGGCGAACATCGAGATCCGGATCGACAAAGGCGTTATAGCCTTCCAGTGCCCCGCTCGCCTTGACGGCGTGCAGCGCGCCCCCGGGGATCCACACCGCGCTTCGTGGCGGCACGATCCATAGCCCCTCTTCGACTTCGCAGCTGAGCGCGCCCTGTTGCACCAGCAGGAACTGGCCCTTTCTGTGGCGGTGGAAGTCGATTTCGATCTTGCCGACCTCCGCGATCGCGATGCCGACCGTCACGATCGGACGGCGCACATCATCCGGATCGAACCGGTCGGACTGGGTGGGCGGATCGTTTAAAATCGGCATCGCTTACTTCAGCCTCACCGCGCCGCTTTGGCGGAAATGAATAACATTCTGTCCGGAGTTCTGAATGACGCCACAGGCGGCTGCGTTTATTCCCGTTGCGCAAGCCAGTCGAGCCCGTTTGAAGTCCGACACCCCATGTCGGGCCGGGCACTGGAGGAGTTTGTCTTGATCTACGATGTCGTGATTGCCGGTGCCGGCCCGGTCGGTTTGTTTCTCGCCTGCGAGCTGCGTCTCGCAGGGCTATCGGTGCTGGTGCTTGAGCAGGCCGATGACCCGCGCTCTCCCTTCAAGCGGCTTCCGTTCGGCATGCGCGGCCTGTCCGCGCCGAGCATTGAAGCCCTTTACCGTCGCGGTTTGCTGCAGGACGTCGCCGCGCCGCAACCCGCGAAAGATAACGGTGGCGGCGGCGCCGCCGCGAATACCGCACACTGGATGCGACAGTCGCGCCGCCCGGGCGGTCATTTCGCCGGCATCCAATTCTATCTGGACAATATCGACACGTTGAAATGGCCGTATCGCATGGCAGGTCCGGCCGGCACCAGCATGGCGGTCGAGATGGAGCTCTTCGAAGCCGTGCTGGCCGCTCGCGCCCTCGCCATAGGTGTCGAGATCCGGCGCGGCCTCGGCGTCGATGGTTTCGACCAGTCGGAACAGGACGTCGCCGTTCGCGCCGGCGGTGAGATTTTTCGCGGACAATGGCTGGTCGGCTGCGACGGTGGACGAAGCACGGTGCGCAAGGCTGGCGGCTTTGCCTTTGTCGGCACCGATCCCGAGTTCACCGGCTATTCGGTTCAAATCGAAATGACGGATCCCGACCAGCTCAAGCCGGGCCGCCATTATACGCCGACAGGCATGTATACTTACCAGAAGCCCGGCATCATCGCGATGGTCGATTTCGACGGCGGCGCTTACCACCGGACCCAGCCGATCACGCTCGAACATGTTCAGGCGGTGCTGCGCCATATCTCCTGCACTGATGTGACCGTGACCGCCCTCGACGTTGCGACCACCTGGACGGATCGCGCCTTTCACGCGACGGAGTACCGCAAGGGGCGAGTGCTCCTCGCGGGCGATGCCGCACATATCCATTCTCCTTTGGGGGGGCAGGGCCTCAATCTAGGCCTTGGCGATGCAATGAATCTGGGGTGGAAGCTCGCCTCCACCATCCGCGGCGATGCACCGCATGGCCTGCTCGACAGCTATACCGGAGAGCGGCATCCGGTGGGCGCGCAGATCCTCGACTGGTCGCGCGCGCAGGTCGCGCTGATGCGGCCAAGCCCGGGCACGCGCGCGCTTGAGACAATCATCCGCGATCTGATCGACACGCGCGACGGCGCAACATACTTCGCGGAACGCGTCTGGGGTGTTTCGCTTCGTTACGATCTGGGCAGCGACCACCCGCTGGTGGGACGCAGCGTCCCGGATTTCGAGCTGGTCGATGGGACGAGGCTGGGCGAGCATCTCGGGGAGGGAAAGGGCCTGTTCCTGGACTTCGACGCCCGCCCGCCACTTCAGGTGCTGGCAAGCCGCTGGGGCGATCGGATCGCCTATATCGCAAACGACGCCAGGGATCGCCTGGGCATCAGTGCCGCGCTCATACGCCCGGATGGCGTCGTCGCCTGGGTTGGCGAGACTGTTCCTGATTCTGAGGAAGCGGCTGAGGCCGCGTCGCGGTGGTTCGGTAGACCCGGCGAAGCGCACGGGACCTCCTAAGAGGCTGGTCAGAAGATCTCGAGACCGCTTTGAACCACCCGCGGAATTACCATGCAGCGCAAGACTGTCACAAAGTCCTGCCAGAATTGAGCCCATGATCCTGCGCGGGGGCTGATATGACACGCGGAAAGCTGATCTTGGTGTCCGTGGGCGCATGTGCGCTGTTACCTGTGCCGGCCGTAGCGCAGAACGCGCCCGATACGGCGACGCTGGCGCGGCAAGTTGAGGAGCTGCGTCAGCAGGTCGAGGCCCTGCGCGCCGAGCTTGCTGCGACGCGGACGGCTGCTGCGGACAGTCCGCAGCCGGCTTTGCCCGTTGCGCAGACCGTTCCCGCAACTGCCTCCGCCGCCGTCGTACCCAAGCCTGCACCGTCAGCGGTGCAGGTCGCCTTCAAGGGCGCGCCCGAATATAAATCGGCGGACGGGTGGAGCTTTAAGCCGCGTGGGCGAATCCAGTTCGACGCGGGGTATATCGATGCGGCGCGTTCAATCGATTCCGCGGTGGACGGACCACGCTATGCAGCGGTGCTGCGCCGCGCCTTCATTGGCGCGCAGGGGACGATTCCCGGCGGGTTCAGCTATCGCGCCGAGATCGACCTGGCGCCAAAAACGCCGGAATGGGCGGACCTTTATCTCGCTTATGACCGCGGTCCGCTCAATATTACCGTGGGGCAAATCTATCCGTTCCTGGGAATCGAGCAGATGTCGTCCGATCTGTTCCCCAGCTTCACGGAGCGCGCCGCGTTCACCGGTGCTTTCAACTATCGTCGTCGCATCGGCTTGGCTGCCGGCTATACCCGTAATACATGGATGGTGAACGCGGGCGTGTTCGGCGACAGCATCGCCGACGTGGTGCCCGATGGTGCGCGCAGCATCGGGTTCGATGCCCGGGCGGTGTGGATGCCCAAGCTCGAGGACATTCAGCTGCATCTCGGCGCCTCGGCGCATATCCGGCATTATTTCGATTACCCCACACCGAACGCGACGCGGTATCGCAGCCGCCCCTATTTCTTCTCCACCACGATCCGGCCGATCGAAACCGACACGGTCAATATCGAGGACGAGCGCAATTACGGGCTCGAATTCGGCGCGATCCGCCGGCGGGCGCATGTCGTGGGTGAGTTTTCGGCGTTCCAGTCGCTGCGCGCGAACAATATCCGGCCGACCTATTATGGCGGCTATGCCGAAATCGGGCTATTTCTCACACCCGATACGCGCGGCTATCGCGCCGGACAGTTCGACCGGACGGTGCCGGCCCATCCGCTCGGCGACGGTATCGGCGCGATTGAGCTCAATGCGCGCTACGATTATCTCGATTTGACCGACAACAGCAGCATCTTTGCCGGTCGCCAGCAATCGATCGGCGGATCATTGGTGTGGACGCCGCTGCCCAATGTCCGCTTCATCGGCGATTACGTTCACAACCACTTCTTCTACCGCGGCTTCCCGCCCAATGCCGATGTCGACACCGCGACGGTGCGTGCGCAGGTGGACTTCTGATGAACCGCAGTCTGGCGAAATGGGGCCGGGCAGGCGTCGCTGCACTGGCGCTGGCGGCGATCACAGGCTGCGGCGGCTATAGCGACAGCGAGAAGATCAACACCCCCACGCCGACGCCGACATCCGCCACGCCGACGCCAACGCCGACCCCGAGCGGCCCGCGCGTGCCGGCAACCCCGGCGGCATCCTGCCCGTCGATCGCCGACCCGCAGGGGCTAACCAACGCGGGGACGATTACCGGGCCGACAGGCACCTACCGCGTGTGCGTCCTGCCGAGCCTGGTGACCGTCAGCACGCGGCTGCCCCGGATTGCCGGTGTGCTGTACGAATTGCCCGGGCGCGTCGACATCGGCCGGGACGGTGGTCCGACGGCAACCGCATCCGACACCAATGTCACGCTGACGATCGATGCCGGCGTGGTCGTGTTCGGCGTCGATGCCTCCTGGCTCGCGGTCAATCGCGGCAACAAGCTTCAGGCGATTGGTACCGCGACGGCGCCGATCGTGTTCACCAGTCGCGACAATGTGCTTGGCACCAACCTCGACAATTCGTCCGGCCAATGGGGTGGGGTGGTCCTGATGGGGCGTGCTCCGATCAGCGACTGCGCAACAACCGGTGCGACGCCCGGTACCGCGTCATGCCAGGCACAGACCGAGGGTGCGGTCGATCCGGCGCGCTATGGCGGCGGCACCCCGGCCGACAGCAGCGGACGGCTGAGCTATGTCCAGATCCGCTATTCGGGCTTCGTGCTATCCGCCAATCAGGAGCTTCAGGCACTGACCGCCGAAGGCGTGGGCAGCGGCACCGTTCTCGACCATATCATGTCGTACAACAGCTCGGACGACGCGGTCGAAATCTTCGGCGGTCGGGTGAACATGAAATATTTCGTCGCGGTCGGCGCCGAGGACGATTCGATCGACACGGATTCGGGCGTAAAGGCGAATTTACAGTATGTGCTTGCGGTCCAGCGCCCCGGATTTGGCGACAGTCTGATCGAGGCCGACACCGACGACACATCCTTCCCGCAAGTGCCGCGACAAAACACGCTGCTCGCGAACTTCACGCTGATCGACCAGTCGCCCAACGCAGCCTCGAACCGTGCCTCGATGTTGCTGCGCGGCGGCACCGACTACACGATGGCAAACGGCATTCTGGTCAGCAGCGCCAATCCGTGTCTGCGCATCAATGGCGTGCAAACGGCCTCGACCACCGTTGACCCCGCAGCTGATGAGGCCGGTCCGCCCTTGTTCCGCTCGGTGGTCATGCAATGCGGTACGCCGCATTATATCGGAACGGGCGGCGTGACTGACTCGGTCGTGGCATTGCTGTTCGGCAATGGAGCAAACAACAACAGCGACGCTTTCACACCCACGCTTACAGGCGGATACATCAACGGGGCGAACGAGACCGGCGTGCCGGCGTACGATGTCAGGGCACTGAGCAGCTTTTTCGACACCACCAGCTATATCGGTGCTGTGCGTGATGCGGCCGATCGCTGGTACGCGGGGTGGACCTGCAACAGCAGTGCTGCCGATTTCGACGCGGACAATACCGGCGCATGTACCTCATTGCCGATTATTTGAAGGCGTACCACAGCAATTGTCCGACGTCCCGGTGCCGATTCCGTCCTTCCCGTCAGACTACCGAAGGAACCACGTCGGATCTCGCGACAAGGACATCGGCGACGGCACGCGTGAGGTCGGCCTGGTTGAACGGCTTGCCTAGCCGCAGGACCGCTTCATCCGCATCTGACGGCAATTCGCCATAGCCGGTGGCAAGAATGATCGGAAAATCCGGCCTGATCCGGCGTATCTCCCAGGCCAATTGCATGCCTGTCATTCCCGGCATGGCTTGATCCGTCACGATGAGTTCTATGTCCGGACGCTGATGGAAAATCTCCAGCGCCTCATCCGCGGAACTGGCCTCGATCACGACATGGCCGGCATCTTCAAGCAACGCCGCCGTGTTCATCAGCACCAGAGCATCGTCGTCAATCGCGAGAATGATCATGGGCTTGATCTCCAGTGGGGCTATCTGCTCATCTGCCGTCGAAATCGCCGCCGCGCATGAGGCCGGGACGCATGAGCTGGTGGCGGGAAGCCAGATCATTGCGGTAGTTCCCTCACCCAGCGTGCTGTCGATGACGAAAGTGCCGCCGAGTTGCTTCGCGAAGCCATGGATCATCGACAATCCGAGCCCGGTGCCCTTGCCGACGCCTTTCGTCGTGAAGAAGGGTTCCGTGGCGCGCGAGAGCGTATCGGCGTCCATGCCCCCGCCCTGGTCCCTTACGCTCAGGCAGACATAGGCGCCGGTGGCAAGACCGTAAGGATGATCATGCCCCAGTTGGTGGTTACGGGCTTCGATGGTGATCGGCCCGCCATCGGGCATCGCGTCGCGCGAATTCACTACGAGATTGAGGAGCGCCATCTCCAGATGGTTCGCATCGGTGATGACTGCGCTCAGATTGAGTGGAAATCGCGTTTCGATCGTCCATGCCGGCCCGAGCGAGCGCTCGATCAGGTCGGTCATCCCGCGCACCAGGGTAACGATATCGGTTCGTTCGGGCCTGAGTTCCTGTCGCCGCGCATAGGCAAGCATGCGTTGCGTCAGCGCCGCACCACGCTCCGCGCCCATCACTGCATTGTCCAGCAATCGGATCGACTGCGAATTGTCCGGTAGCCGTTTGCGCAGCAGCTCGAGGCTTCCGAGAATAGCCATCAGCAGATTGTTGAAGTCATGCGCGACGCCGCCCGTCAGCTGGCCGATCGCTTCCATCTTCTGGGACTGGAGCAGCACTTCGCGTGACAGTTCCAGCGCGTGCTGCGCTTCTTCGCGCTCCGTCACGTCGCGCGTGATCTTGGCAAATCCGGCCAGGCTGCCATCGTCTTCATAAATCGCGTCGATCACCACGCTGGCTCGGAAACGCGTTCCGTCCTTGCGGACGCGCCAGCCTTCGCTGGCAAATCGACCCTCTGCACGCGCGATCGCCAGCGCTTTTGCGGGTGCTGCTTCCGCGATATCCTCAGGCAGATAAAAGCGCGAAAAATGCTGACCGATGATCTCTTCGGGGGAATAGCCCTTGATGCGCTCCGCTCCCGCATTCCAGCTAATCACCCGTCCGTCCGGATCCAGCATATAGATTGCATAGTCGGTGACGCCCTGGACGAGCAGGCGGAACTGCCGCTCGCTATAGCGTAGTTCCTGCTCCGCTTGTTTTCGTTCGGTCAGGTCGCGAGTGATCTTCGCATAACCGATCAATTCGCCGCTGGAATCGCGAATCGGATCGATGACGACATGCGCCCAGAAACGCTCGCCATTCTTGCGGACGCGCCATCCTTCCGCTTCGAACTTTCCCTCGGTCGCCGCTGTATGCAGCGCGCGTTCGGGCAGACCCGCAGCACGATCTTCTTCGACGTAAAAGCGGCTGAAATGTGAACCGACCACTTCCTCGGCGGTATATCCTTTGAAGCGCTGCGCACCGGCGTTCCAGTTGGCGATATGTCCCTCAGGGTCGAGCATATAGATGGCGTAGTCGGTGATCGCATCGACAAGCAGCCGGTAGCGTCGATCCGCGCTCAGCGTGTCGCTCAAATGCGGATCGCTCATGCGGCTTGCCGATTCGGTGTCAGCGCAAAATGAAGCATGATGCTGGTTTGCCAATGGATCAAACCGTCACCTCGACGAACGTCCTGCGCTGCAGTCGGGGCAGGCCGCTCGCCCAGCAGGTCGCAACGAGCGCGTCCTTCCGGACTCGCAGCTGGTCTCCGGGAGCATTCTGTCTGTCGGCGATGATATCTCTCCCGTGATTGAAGACTGAACCCGGCGAGAGAGGGGTTCGTTCCAGAAGCATATCGGTTGCGAGTCATTATTAACGATTCACGAGCTCTCGAAAGCGGAAACGGCGATCGAAAGAAAGCGTGGCGCCTGGCAATCGGCTCAACCTCGAGCCTTCTCCATCAAATCACCGAGTTGAGGAGTGATAAAAACTTTCATTTTATTTTTATTTGATGTCTCAAAGAATCAATGTATATAAAACGAAAGATAACGAGTCGGATATCGGAGTAATACCTGCCCAATTGATCTATATGTATGGGTAATGAAACTTATCTGCCGTGTGTGCGCAAGGAGAAAGTTGCGCATCGTTGCCGGCCTTCGACCTCGAAGGTTCAGTTCCCGACGATTTATCCAATCACGTTGAAACTGAGGAGAAGCGAAATGCGTAAAGCAATTCTGGCAGCCGGTATCGCCAGCATCGGATCCCTGGCGCTCGCCGCGATCGGCGGACAGCGTTCCGCGGTAGATCACAAGCCCGATCCCATCACGGTCGTGCCGGGCCCGGCGTCGACAGCCCGATCTTCGCCCGCCGCGGCCGTCGCCCGTACGATATCCCCGGCGGCGGAGCGCGCCAATAGCGCCCCGGCCCAGATTCAGGCCGCTGCTTCGACGTGGTGGAAGCCCACGCTAAGCGATACGTGGCAGTGGCAACTCACCGGCACGATCAAAACCAGCTATAATGTCAAAGTATATGACATCGATTTGTTCGACGCTCCCGATGCAACCCTCACGCTGCTGCATTCACAGGGCCGCAAAATAATATGCTATTTCTCGGCCGGCTCTTCCGAGAACTGGCGCGCCGACTTCAAGAATTTCACGGCCAGCGACCTGGGCTCTCCGCTGGATGGCTGGGCAGGTGAGCGTTGGGTGAATACCAGGTCTCAGAATGTTCGCAGCATCATGCAGAAGCGGCTCGACCTCGCCGTTCAACGCGGATGTGATGGCGTCGAGCCCGACAATGTTGACGGCTATGCCAATGAGAATGGCTTGAGCCTGACCGCGAACGATCAGCTGTCATATAACCGCTTTCTGGCAACCGAGGCCCATCGGCGCGGCCTGGCAATCGGATTGAAGAATGATCTCGATCAGGTCGGCGCGTTGGTGACTTCATTCGACTTCGCCGTGAATGAACAATGTGCCCAGTATAGCGAATGCGATGCCCTGCGTCCCTTCGTCTCCGCGAGCAAGCCGGTATTCAACGCTGAATATGCTGCCAAATACCGCAACAATACTGGCGGCGCTCGCGACAAGCTGTGCAAGGCATCCAAGGCAGCCAATATCCGGACGCTCGTCCTGCCGCTCGCACTCGATGGCTCATATCGCTACGCCTGCGACGCTTAATCAATCAGTGGCGCGGTGGAGCGCAAGTCGGTTCCACCGCGCCACAAGATTGCTTCCTGACTGGGGGAATGGCAGCCGCCTGG
Organism: Sphingomonas sp.; assembly: GCF_050725575.1. Lineage (GTDB taxonomy): Bacteria > Pseudomonadota > Alphaproteobacteria > Sphingomonadales > Sphingomonadaceae > Sphingomonas. The sequence goes on from NZ_JBOHHW010000041.1 coordinate 22,676, forward strand.
TCGCGGCTGAATCAAGCGATGAGTGGGCGCCGCTTTCACCGCCTCACCAAAAGCGCGGAATATGTACAATTCCGGCTTGATGCTGGTGACCCCTACGGCACCCGGCAATCGTAGCAAGGTATTGATTTAACGTCGGTATTTTACTCCGACTCGGATTCCGTACCATCATAAGTGCCAACTGTCCATCGGGATTGTGTGGACCTGAACGATGCTTCTTGGGCGGATGCGTTGCCACGGCGTGCATGTCGATACCCCGACGCTCAACGAACTGAGCACCGGCGATATCTATCCCGGCGCGCACTTTTCTTGGTTCCGCAACGATTGCTGGTCGACCTTTCTCGGTAAACTTCAGACACGGTATCTCAAATCCGAGAGCCTTGAGGAGTAATCCTTGATCGAGGCTATCGACATGCTGCGCTATCTCGTTCGCGACGCAGCTGGCACACAACATTTAACGCAAACCCCCGCCGCGTTGCTGGCATGGGCTGCTGAAGAACCACGAGTTGGTAGGCTTCCTCTGTTGGCGGTCGCCAGCCCCGCGCCCGACGCCGCGTCCATTTTCGGGATCGGAGTAAAGGTCATTCAATGGCATGCTTCGGGTGCAAAGCTGCTCAGCTATCTTATTCTATGGTGCTAGTCGCTTGAAGTAGAGAAGGGGAAACCAAGTTGAAACGTATGTCCAGCCGTTCTTAGTCATTTGGGTAATGACCGAACCCAGTGCGATGCGCCTGCGATATTCCCAAATTCGATCGGTAGGTCGAAATACTAAGGCAAGCTGTTCGGTCCGAATGAGTTCGTGTCCTTTTTCTCCCTCCTCGCGAAGAATGCTCATCTCGTTGATGGCGCTCACTCGCCTGCGAACAATTTCCTCTTCGCCTTGGCAGGGCATTCCCTCGTTAGTATCCACTGACTTAAAACGCTGCTGCGCCGCCTGCTTCGAGATGCCGAGTGCATTGCCGATGTCTATCCAGCTCAACCCTGTTCGCCGCGCAGCGCCGATCCAGCGGTGCAGAATGACCTTAGCTTCGTTGGCGACAAGGTCGGCAGCGACAATTGCATCGACGAAGCCTTCTGCTGCCTCTCCTGTAAATGGGGGATCGCGGCCCTCAGCCCATTCCAAAACTATAGCGGACGTCTTGCTCCTGATAGCCTGTTGTTCCGCAATTCTCATCACACTCTCCGTCAACCATATCTTGACGATCGGTCAATGATGCATTGACGAATAAGTGTCAACAAAAGGTTGACCCGTTTTACCAAAATGCTTCAAGCCCATCTCAGCAACCGCCTTCGGGCCGCCGATCCAACGGCGTTTCGTAGGGGTCACCATCGTCAAGCCCTAATGGCTTGGTTTGAAGGCAATTTTTGTATCTTGGGCGATTACCGTCCCACATATTGCCCCACGCATTGATTGAGCCGCACTCGCGCGCCGGGTCCAAACCAAATCGACGCTATCGTCGATTGACGCATCTCGTTTTGCGTGTTCAACTCGCAACTTAACATGGGGGCCTGGGGATGGTGCAGAGTCGTTGGTTGGTCGCAACAGCCACTGCTGTGATTGTAGCGTGCTTCGGCAACAGCGTAGCAAGTGCGCGTTTTTTGCAGGTCGATCCAGTCGGCTACAAAGATCAGGTCAATCTCTACACCTACGTTGACAACGATCCGACCAATAAGACTGATCCGACCGGCTTGTATGAGTGTACCGGCAGCAAGTCTCAATGCGGTGCCGTGGAGGCTTCGTACAACAGAGCCGCTGCGGCGCTGAAGAGCGACAATTTGTCGAAAGCGGATCGGACGAAGCTTCAGGGCGCGTTGACCGCCCTAGGTAGACCGGGTCAAGCCAACGGAGTTAATGTTGGATTTGCGTCCAGTAACGCCATTGCACGTGCTACCAACGGTCGCTCGGATATCGGTTATACGGAGCAAGGCGCGAAGGGTACAATCAATATCCGGCTGAATAACAATTTCGGAACGCTCTATGACGGCTACCCCGGCGCAAAATTCGGCAAGGATTTTAGTCGGCTTTCCCCTCGAGATGAACGATCCGGAATTTTCGTGCACGAAGGCAGGCACGTTTATCAATACCGGAACGGCATGACTCCGGATTCCTATATGCGTGACACACAGCGTTACGAGAGAGATGCGAAGGATACGGGCAAGCTGGTGAACAAGGCATATGGCTCTGTGTCCGTGTACGACACACCAGATGAATAGCTATATAGTGGTGAGAAAAATACGCTTCTCCATCTTTGTGCCTATAGCCGTTGGATTTTGTCTAACCGCCAACGCTTCTCCTTGCAAAGTATTTGGAAAATCTTGGTATCGACTGGATGAACGTGGGCTGGAACTTAGTTCACCTATTATGAATATTGAATACCGACAAGGATCGATATTCCGTGACGGAAAAAAGATTGATCGTCCGGCGCTATTAACTGACCTTCATGATAGCGCGTCTCTTCAGCCGCATCCGAGGGTATTGCTGTTGGTTGCGCAAGCAGACTGTAAAAAATACAGGCGTTTAGTTCGAGAAATTGAACAAACGGGCATCTGCAAAGACTCTGGCTGTTTATATAAGTTCAAAAGTAAGCGTAGAACATAGACGGGGTTAGCGCGGTTTATGACGTTAATCCTCCGCTGGCTCGCCGCCACGCTGCTGATGATTTCATCCGGAGCAGCGTTAGCCGCACCGTCCACACCGGCCAATTCTCCTGCTCAAATTATTCGTCAGACGCTTCTGCAACCGGAATCACAGCTTGACTATCTGAAGGCGACTATCGCGTTCGAGAGGCTGATTGATCCTAGAACCGATGCAACCTCTACTCAGACGACGATTGCTCGTCTGGTCGATGCCACTCGACAGATGGCCGGACCAAAGCCCACCGACTCCTACAAACTCTCGGCGACGCGCCAGGCAATCTACGTCGCCGGTACATGGAACTACAATCGCGCATTCAGCTACGATCTCGACGATCCGCTCGGGCAGCATATCAAGAATCGCCTGCTCTCGACTTACATCCAGACGCGCAAGGGCAACTGCGTCTCGATGCCGACGCTGTTTCTGATCATTGCCGATAAGATCGGCTTGAACGTCCACCTCGCGACAGCGCCGCTGCATCTCTTCATCCGCTACACGGATCCGAGCGGGGTCGATCATAATCTTGAGACGACCAGCGGCGGCCATGAAGCACGCACCGAGTGGTATCGTCAGAATCTGCCGATGACCGATCGGGCGATCGAGAGCGGCGCCTATATGCGCACCCTGACCAAGCGCGAGACGATCGCCGAAATGGCAACCACGGTCATGGATTACCTGCTCGACCAGCGCCGCTATCAGGAAGCGATCGACGTTGCCGATGTGATTTTGGGTATCGTGCCGCGCGACGCCTATACGATGGTCAAGAAAGGTAGCGCGCTCGCAGGGCAGTTGCAGGTCGAGTTCATCGACAAATATCCGAACCCTGCCCTGATTCCCGCAGCGCTCCGGCCACGCTATCAAATGCTCGCGGCTGCGAACGCAAAGGCGTTCAAGGACGCCGAAGCGCTGGGCTGGCAGGAACCGGCGAAGTAGGTTCCACGGTCTGCGGCTGCGCCTCCACCGGCGCGCCGGCGTTGCGGCGACGCGCGACCATGATTAAGCGCTGACCCGCCTCGTTCATGTCCAGTCGCATCAGGCGCGCCGCCATTCTCTCCGGGACATTCCAACGGGCGGGAAGCGCGCGCGCGATTTCGCCGGGTAGGACCGACCACAAGATGATTCCGGCAATCGCGCCCGCTAACACAGCGCCAACGAGCCAGCGGTTTTGGCGGTCGGCGGTCCAAGCCTTCTCGACAATACCGTCGATACTCGTGATCGAGCCTTTCAGGGCGGCGCTTGCGCGGTCGAGATTGTCGCGGTCGCCCGCGCGCGCCTTCGCGCTCGCTTGGACCATTTCGGCGGCAAAGCTGTCTGGCGTGAACTTCATCGCCGGACGATCGGCGATCGTCCGCATGAAGGTTCCGATCTCGGCGAGCCGATTGGCGGTGGCGTCGAGGGTCGCGGTATAGTCGGGCGCGTCCTGTCGCTCGGCCGTCAAACCCTCGACCGCGCGGCGGAGCAAACTCACCTCGCCGCGTAGTGCCGCGAAGGCTGTGGCTGGATCGTCGGTAGGGTCCGGTTGCGGGAATTGGCTGTCCATGCCGCAACCCTACAGGCTCAAGCCAATGTCGCGCGAGCGGCTGAGCCATTTCTGGAGGTCGTGGGACAAGGATGCGCCGGAATCGACACGGATTCCGATCTGCGGCAAGCGCTGACGGACCAGCGACTCGATCTGCGGGTCGCGCTCCAGACTCTTCGCCATCATGCCCATGTCGGCACGAACGCGCGCGACGCCGCGGTCGTCATAGTCGCGCCGGAACGCCTGTTCGCGATTGGCGAGCTTGTTCCAATCCTCGATGAAGCGGTTCGCGCGCGACACTGGGTTGATGCGCACCTCGGCTTCGAGCGCCATCGCCCGGATCGCTTGGCCGGTGCGGCCTTTGGCCGCGTCGTCGATCAGGCCAGGATCGCGGGAAATCGCTTCACGCATGTCGCGAGCTGCACCGGGACGGATCGCGTCAAGCGCCTTGCTTGCGGTTTCGAGCGCGGTCGCCTGATGCGGCAACGCTTCGCCACCTCGGCTGCGCACCGCCACGATGGCTTGCGCCGCGCGGGCGAATCGCTCGACCGCCCGATCGAGGGGTGTTCGGTCGGGTGCGGCTACAACCGGCTGCGCGCTCAGTTTGAGGCCATCGAACATCCCGCGCTGGGGTGGTGGGCTTTGCGGGAGCGCTCGTTCGTTCGCGGCCCTCGCTGGCGATGGCACGTTGATCGCCCGCCGGTCGGCAAAGTCGCGGGTGTAGTCGGACGCCATATCCTTCGCCCGGTCGCGCGATAGCGTCCTGACCAGCTTGCCCTGGTCGGCGAAGTCGTCGCGGCCATAATGAAGATCGACATCATCGCGGTGGCGCGACAGTGCGACATAGGCGGCTTGGCGATCAAGGCCCGGCGTAGCGAGCACATGTGTTTGATCGACCGTCACGCCCTGCGTCTTGTGGACGGTCGCGGCGTAGCCGTGGTCGATTTGATTGTATTCCTTCACGTCGAACGCGACCGATCGGCCATCGTCGAGCATCACCGCTGCCCGTGTGGTGGTAAGGTTCTGAATCGTGCCGAGCGTGCCGTTCTTCACGCCAAGGCTGCGCTCATTTTTAAGGAACATGATCCGGTCGCCGGTGGCGAACTCTCGTCCACCGCGCTCTGTTCGCACCGTGATGTCCTCGCCAAGCGCGCCGGACGCGCGCAGCCGGTCGCGCGCGGCCAGGTTAAGGTCACGAACCTCATCATTGGTATGGGTGAGAATGATGCGGCTCGCGTCGGGTCGCGCCTGCCGGTCGCGATCCCAACGCTCGACAAGGTCGGCGCGCGCTTGCTGACGGGTTTCGGCGGCATGAACATGGCCGCGCTCGTCATAGGCGCCGATCGCCTCGCCGGTGCGCCCGGTGGCAAGCTGGCGCGTCGCGTCACGCTGCCAGTCCTCGCGCTGGCGGCGAATGTCGGTGATCTCGACGCCGCCGTGGCGCTCGGCAATCGAGCGGAACGCCGCACCCGCCTCGATCGCTTGCAACTGCTCGGGATCGCCGACCAGCACGACCTTTGCGCCTCGCTTCTCGGCTTCGCTGACGACGCGCTCCATCTGACGTGAGCCGATCATCCCGGCCTCGTCGATCACAAGAACATCATTGGCATTGAGGAGGTCGCGGTCCTGCGCCCATTGGTGCTCAAGGCTCGCAATTGTTCGCGACGCGATGCCCGATCCGCTTTGCAGATTCTCCGCCGCGATGCCGGAGAGCGCCGCGCCATACACGCGGTAGCCAGCGCTCTCCCATCCGTCGCGAGCAATACCCAGCATGACCGATTTACCTGTGCCAGCATAGCCGGTGACGATTGCAAGATCGCGGCCCCCAGCTACATGCGCGAGCGCGGCCTGCTGCTCTCCCCCGAGTATGAGGCCGCGACTTTCGGCGGCGGCAATGGCTTGGTCCATCGTCGCCGCCGAAAGACCATGCCCGGTCCGCTCGGCCATCGCCTGCGTTGCGCGCTCAAGCCGCTGTTCGGTCTCGATCATGTCGCGGCTGGTGAACCGTTCCTCGCCTCGGCCATCCTTCCCCAGCTGGACTAGATCGGGCGAGGCCCGCACGGCGGCGTTTACCTGATCGAACTGATCTTTGCCGTCGCTGTGGCGGTGCGCGAACATCGCCAGATCGCGTTTGGTGAACGTCGCCTGCTGCCGCGTGATCGCGTCGAGCGCGATGCGCGGGTCGGCGATGATCTTGTCGCCGTTCGATCGCGCGATGTCGTGGTGTTCGTCGAGCCGCTCTGATTCCAGCCCTTGCGCCGTCATGCGCGATGCGGCGGGGCCGATCTTGTTCTGCGGCTCCAACTCGATGCCCTGCGCGTCAAGGCTGCGGTGATCGATCCGTGCGTCGACATCGAGTTCGGCAAGGCGCTGGTTGACGTGCTCACCCCAGCGCTCGCGCCAATTCTCTAAAAGTTCAGTGCGGTTCCACTCGCGGACCTTCGGGCCGAATCCCTCCTCGCCCACCTCGCGCATCGTCAGCATGACATGCGCATGGGGTTTGGGCATTCCGTCCGCGCCAACATCCCAATGGACATTGAGGTCGGCTATCATGCCGCGATCAACAAACTCTGTTTGCACGAAATCGCGTGCGAGCCGGATACCCTCGGCTTGATCGAGTTCACGCGGAATCGCAAACTCGATCTCGCGGGCAAGCTGCGCGTCGATCCGCTTTTCGCCCGCCTCGACCTCGTTCCACAGCCGCTCGCGGTCGGACAGATGCGCAGGCGCGCCCTCCGGCAACATCACCTCGGAATGGACGACTCCAGCCTTATTCGAGAAATCGTGATGCCGGTCGATCCGTTCGTCATGCAGCCGGGAGGCCGAACGATAGGCAGCGGAAGCAACCGCGCTCGATCCGTTGGCGCGGGAAATCACCTTGGCCGAGAAATGGTAGATCGCCATGACGGCAATCCAATTACACTTAAAGCAGCACGTCGGCACGACGTATAAGCGCGCCCTTCTCGAAAATTTCTCCGAAGGGACTAGGTGGTTCCACACCGTCCCGGCGACTCTACTGCTTCACCGCCGCTATTCTTCTATCATAGCGTCATCATCACTCAACGGAGACTTTCGATGCGTAAAATTCGCGACTTCGATTCGGAACTCAAAGCGCTCGCCGGCAAGGCCCGCCAACTCAAGGAACGCCGGGTGCGCCAGCTTGGCGAACTGGTCGCGGCGACGGGTGCCGATGCGCTCGACGCCGATCTGTTCGCCGGGGCGCTGCTCCATGCCGCCGCGATGAAGGACGCCGCGACCAAGGAGGGCTGGCGCAAGGCGGGCGCGGCGTTCTTTCGCAGCAAGGAACGCAAGCCTGCGGGCGGACCTGCTGGCCAGCAAAGCGGCGCTCTCCCGCTCAACGGCGGCGCGGCATCGGCTTGAGGCACGAAAGGCGCGAACCGACATGCGCGATTGGGCTGTCAAACGCCGCGAGCGAACGCGGCATCTGATCGAATTGGGCGGCATCGTCATCAAGGCGGGGCTGGTCGATCTGACCGATGATGACCGTGCCACACTCTACGGCGCGTTTCTTACCGTCGCGGACAGACTGCGCGGCGACGAACGCGACAGTGCGCTTGCGCTGTGGAAGCGTAAGGGTAAGCGCGCATTCGAGGCAGAATTGGAAGACCGATGCAGGACGTTCTGAAGGGATACGCCGCCGCCGCCACAGCGGACTTCATCGCCGCGTATGACGGACTCGCGCCAGAAAGCATATACGAGCACGTTATCGACCTATTCCCAAGCCGCAATGCCAAGATCGTCGATATTGGAGCCGGAACGGGCCGAGATGCGGCTTGGTTTGCGGACAAAGGACACGACGTGCTTGCCATCGAGCCGGTGCGAGAACTTCGCGAGGCTGGTCAGGCGGTTCACACCGCCACGAATATCAGGTGGTTAGATGATCGCTTGCCAGAGCTTGGGGCAGTGGTGCCCTACGGCACCTTCGATCTCGTGACTCTATGCGCCGTGTGGCAACACCTTACCGACGAAGATCGGGCAATCGCCATGCCTCGTCTTGCAACGGTCGCCGCCTCGTGCGGAGTCCTCATTATGTCGCTTCGTCATGGCCCCGGCGCTGTCAACCGCAGGGTGTTTCCAGTATCGTCCGACATGACGGTCGAAATGGCATCGGCGTGTGGGTTCCGCCTCATACGCAGGCAGGATGCCAACTCCGTCCAAGCCGGTAATCGAGCGATGGGCGTATCATGGACTTGGCTAGCGTTCGAAAAGGTCCGCTAACAAGACGCTCCACATCGGAGACGATAGGCTTGTTGCCTTCATCGGCTTCCAGCAGTTCCCACCCAAGCGTCTCGGCGCATGGAGGCTTCGTGAAGCCATCAAAAACGCTCATCGATCCCCGCCGGTATTGGTCTTTCGCTTCCGCAATTTCTCGCTCGATCGCGGCAACACGTTAGGATCAATCTGCGCACGCTTCTACGCGCGCGGCCTCGTCAAGCCCAACAACCATTGCTCGAATGTCGGCCGCTTACCGGTGACGCGCCGGATGACGCGCAATGTCCACCCGGCGATGCCGACTTCATTCAACCTTCTGTGGCAATGAGCGCGATAGCGATGGTGCAACGTGGCTTCCGCCTCGGCGATCAGTTGGCGCGGTCGGGGCCGGTACATCGTGCGATCGACCGTCGCGCAAATTACCGACAAGGCTTCGACGATACAGGCCTCCACGACCGGGATTGTGATCGATAGCCCATCGGCGATCTCGACATAGGAAAGGTCGTCCACACGGTGCAGCAGGAACACGACGCGCGAGAGCGGCGGGAGCCGATCGACTGCCTCCTCGTAGAGGGCGAGCGTTTCCGTGTCTGCGCGCACCGTCACGCCGCGCCTCCGCATCCCCGACGCAGACCGGCAGGCCGAGGATGCCCGGTGACATCATGAACGCGGTCCAGCAGTGTGCGGATGAGCGGGCGGACCTGATCCGGGGTGAACCCGCCATCATCCATCGGCGGGTCGCCGATCAGGTGCGGATAGCCCCATTTCCAATAGGGCGAGAGAATGACCGCCAGCCGCGCCAAGTCGGGGCAAACATGCCCGAACCCGGTTGTGTTGGCGTAGGCCAGCGCCTTGGCGATGTCCTGCCGGATATGCTCGGCGTTCCACGCATCGGGAAAGCCAACGTCGAGCAGATGCGCGCACAGCGCCAGCTTGGCGATGCCGCCCGCCTGATGCAGCGTTTCGCGGACATAGCGGAGATCGGAGAAGAAACCTGCCTCAATCGGGGAGAACGAGATTTCCGCACAGTGATAGCGGTCGCGGCTCAAGCTTCGCCCCTCCCGGCTACGGCGCAGCAAGGCGGGCGCATCCTCGTAACGTTCGTGAAGCGCCGCCAGCGCCTCGGTCCAGGGCGAGGCAATCGCCGGGACCGCGACAGGTATGGCGACCAATCTGCTGAGCAACGCGCGGCGCGACGTGCCGCCTATCGAATCGCCGGGAGCAAGATCGCGTGAGGTCATCGGCCTGCCTTCGTCATCGGGTCATCCGGGAGCGTGTTTGCACCTCCGAGCGATTAAGCGGCACCGCTTATAACCTGATTGACAGGAAATATGCAATAACCGGCACCGCTTATATTGCTTCCGATTGAACACCCGCCGGGCCCGGTTACGACGCTGGTATGGGAAGGCCGCCGCTCAACGTGAAATCAACCAACGTCCGTCTGCCGGAGGGCCTTGGCGGTCGTATCGACAAGCTGGTGGGCCGCCAGCGGCGCGCGGCGTTCATTCGCAGCGTGCTTGAACGCGAAGTCGAGCGACTTGAGAAGCTGGGCGATCAAGCCAACCAATCCCGCTGAATCCGATCTCTGGAGGGCGTTCGATTCGCTTCGGGTGTCTGATTGGTAAGAATAGGCGCAGGAATGGCTAAAGCGGCACTACAGTGCCTCCCCCCTTGCGGGCCGGGATCACCTGGCGCAGCCTGATTGCTGGCGGGCAGACCTCCAAAGTTTTGGAGCGTTGCCGTGAACGATTCGACCTGACCCATGCGCCGTGCCGCAAGCCGATCTGCCTGAAGGGCACTGACCGGCGCGCTATTCGGGACACAGTGGGATAAAAAATGGATCGCCGCGACTTCGGCGGACCTACGCCATTTTCCGCCAGTCGCCGCCAGTCGCCGCTGATCTCCGCCAGCGTCCTACTGTTGTTCTGCAAAGGGCTCTTGGTGCCCCGGAACGGCTCTTGTCCGGCGCACCAGACTGCCCGATGTTGATCCATAGGGGCGCGCAACACCATGATTGACGAGACTTCCCCATGAACAATCACGATCGTATCATTCGTTTGAGGACCGTCCTTGACCGCACCGGCCTTTCCCGCACGACGCTCTATCGCAAGATGGGCGAGGGAACTTTCCCGAAGAACCTCAAGATCAGCGTCCACGGCACCGGCTGGCGCGAGTCCGCCGTCAATCAGTGGATGGCCGATCCGCTGGGCTACCGGGAGGAGCGGGGCGTCTGATGCCCGCCGTTGCCGTGCCCTCCCCGATTGTCGGGGAGGGCACGGTTTCCGATCAGGCGGCGTCGCTCTTCGCTTTCCCGAACTTGCCTGTGACGATCTTCTGGCCATCGCGCAGGAAGTCGAGATGGTCGGACCAATGCTGCATCATGCGGACGCGCTCGTCCCAATATTCCCCGCGCGTATAGGCGCGCCGCACGGCGTTATTGTCGCAATGGGCAAGCTGGCGCTCGATCGCGTCCGGATGCCATTGCCCCATCTCGTTGAGCAACGTCGCCGCCATCGCCCGGAAGCCGTGGCCGGTCATTTCGTCCTGCGCGAAACCCATCCGACGCAAGGCCGCGTTGACCGTGTTTTCCGACATGGGCCGATCGGTCGAACGCAGCGACGGGAACAGGAAGCGGCTATAGTCGGCGTCATGCTCGATGGTGCCGAGAATGGCGAGCGCCTGGGCGGAGAGGGGGATGCTGTGCGCGCGCCGCATCTTCGTCTTGTGCGGCGGGATCGTCCACAGCGCCTTGTCGAAATCCACGTCGGCCCATTCGGCGTGGCGTAGCTCGCCGGGGCGGACGAACACATGGGGCAACAATCGCAGCGCCGCCTTGGTGTTGGCGAAACCCTCGAACGCCTCGATCGCGCGTAGCAGACCGCCTGCTTTATCCGATGACGTGATAGCGGCCCTGTGGACGGGCTGGGGAGCGATCAGCGCGCCGCGCAGGTCCGCTGCCACATCGCGCTCGGCGCGCGCCGTGGCGATGGCGTAGCGGAATATCTGGCTGCATGTGCTGCGCAGCCGCTTGGCCGTCTCATACTTGCCCTTGCCCTCCATCTTGCGGAGCATGGTCAAAATCTCCTGTGCGGTGATGGCGGTGACCGGGCGCTTGCCGATCGACGCATTGATGAAGTCCAGCAGCCAGCGCAGTTTCTTCATCGTGACGGTGGAGCGGCCTTCGCGCTCGACCTTCACCAGCCATTCGTCGGCGACGGCCTTGAAGCTGTTGGATGCGGCTACGGTGGCAGCAATCCGGTCCAGCTTGATCTTCTCGGCGGGGTCGTCGCCGCGCGCCAGCACCTTGCGGGCGGCATCGCGCTGCTCGCGGGCGTCGGCAAGGCCGGTGTCGGGATAGACGCCGAACGCCAGCGTCTTCTGCTTGGCGAAGTGGCGGTAGTTCATCCGCCAGTAGCGCCCGCCATTGGGGGTCACATAGAGGAACAGGCCATCGCTATCGGTGAGTTTATAGGGCTTTGCCCGGCCCTTGGCGTTTTTGATCGCAGCGGCGGTGAGCGCCATGATGGTATCTCCGTTTCGGGGAGGGCCGCGCTACCATCAGACATACCATCAACATGCTGGTATCCGGTGGTCCAAGACCGCTCCGTATGGGATACCTATACCACAAAAAACCGCAGAAATCCGCCGCTTACGGCATATTCTGGAACCCCCTGGGAGAGGATTTTGGTGACCCCTACGGGAATCGAACCCGTGCTTCAGCCGTGAAAGGGCCGCGTCCTAACCGCTAGACGAAGGGGCCGTACCCGCGAGCGGGATGAGCAGGTGACGCGCCTAGGGAAATGGTACGCGCGGGTCAAGCCGCTGTGTCGTCATATTTGCGATGACATACCGCCTGAAGCTTGTTTCCGTCGGGATCGCGCACATAGGCACCGTAATAATTGGCATGATAGTGCGGTCTGAGGCCGGGCCGCCCCTCGTCGCTGCCGCCATTTGCCAGCGCGGCGGCATGAAACGCATCGACCGCCGCACGATCGGCCGCAAGGAAGGCGGCATGCGGTCCGTTGCCGGGATGTGGTGCACCCTGATTGAACGGCGTGCCGATGAACAGCTTCTGTCCCGCCAGGTCGCCAAAAGCGAGCCCGCCGTCAAGCTGGAATGGCTGACCGATACCAAGAGCTGCCATCACCGGTTCGTAAAAGGCCCGCGAACGATCGATGTCGCTGCTGCCCAGCGTGATATGGCTGAACACGCCTCTCTCCTCAGCCTGTTCCGTCAATCCGCCCACGCCGCGTCGTCGAGATGAAGTTCGGCGGCCGGGCGCGATCCCCAGTCATCGATCCGTGCACGCCCAGCGAGCCATAATTTGCGATGTGGCGGTGCACCGAGCAAGGCAAGGCCCAGCGCGGTATCGGCCTGGCGGAATGCCACGGTCTTGATCGTGCGTCCGTCATCGCCCACGACGACCGCGCGGACATGGCCATTCCCGACGATATCCGCCTTGATGATGCGGACCGGCCCGGCCACCACGCGAGGCTGCGGCCAGCCCATGCCGTAGGGCCCGCCAAGGTCCATTGCCTCGACCAGGGCCGGTGTGATGCCGCCCGGCGCGAGCAGCGCGTCGAGCAGCAGCGCACGGTCGCCGATCGACCGCGCAACTGCATCGGCGAGGCGCGATTCGAGGAATTCGGCGAACGCGTCGAGCTGGCCCGCGTCGATCGTCAGCCCCGCCGCCATGGCATGGCCGCCGCCCGCGACCAGCAGGCCGCTATCCTTTGCCGACAGCACCGCGGCGCCGAGGTCCACACCGGAGATCGAGCGGCCCGATCCCTTGCCCATGCCATGTTCGTCGACTGCGATGACAATCGCCGGGCGGCCATATTTCTCCTTCAGACGGCCCGCGACGATCCCGATCACCCCGGGGTGCCAGCCCTGGCCGGCGACGACGATCACCGCCTGGTTGCTCTTGTTCAGCGCCAGCGTCTCGGCGCCTTCCTGGACCAGCGCCTCGATCGCGCGGCGTTCCTCGTTCAGCCGGTCGAGCTCGGCGGCGATATCGGCCGCCTCCTGCGGGTCGCGCGTGGTCAGCAGCCGCACGCCGAGATCGGACTTGCCGACTCGCCCGCCGGCATTGATCCGCGGCCCCAGCGCGTAACCGAGATCGGTCGCGGTCGGCGCACGCGTCAGGCGGGAGGCGGAGATCAGCGCATTGAGCCCGATATTGCGCCGCTGCGCCATGACCTTCAGCCCCTGCGACACGAACGCGCGATTGAGGCCTTTCAGCTGCGCGACATCGGCGACAGTGCCGAGCGCGACAATATCGAGCAGGTCGAGCAGGCGCGGCGGCTCACGCCGCTCGAAATAGCCGCGTGCCTTCAGCGTGCGGATCAGCGCCGCGCCGAGCAGGAAGGCGACGCCGACCGCGGCGAGATGGCCGTGTGCCGCGCCCTCGGTTTCATCGAGCCGGTTAGGGTTCACCAGCGCATGAGCATGGGGCAGGGCAAGCGCGCATTTGTGATGGTCGACGACGATCACATCGACGCCCGCGACGCGCGCCTGCTCGAGCGCGTCGAACGCCTGCGCGCCGCAATCGACCGTGACGATCAGGCTCGCCCCTTCCGCCTTCAGCCGCACCAGCGCCGCACCCGATGGGCCGTAACCCTCCATCAGCCGGTCGGGAATATAGGGTTTCGCCTCCAGCCCGAGATCGCGCAGCAACAGGATCATCAGCGCCGCGGAGGTGGCGCCATCCACGTCGTAATCGCCGAAGATCGTCACTGCCTCGCCCGACTGCACCGCATCGGCCAGCCGTTCGGACGCCTTGTCCATGTCGTGGAAGATCGACGGATCGGGCATGAAACCGCGAATGCTCGGCGATCGGTGCGCCTCCAGCTCCTCGCGCGGACAGCCACGTGCAAGCAGCAATTGCGTGACCAGATCGTCGGGCGCGAATCCCGGATCACGCGTGTCGGTTTCCAGCGCACGCCAGCGCCATGGCTGGCCAAGGATAGAGCGGGTGATGTTGAGGACAGTGCTCATCGGGGTAACGCGACGGGAATGATCTGGAAAAGCTGCATCGGCCGACACTGGCATATTTGCGCCGCGCTGGCACGATTTGTTCTGCACGCGGATCGCAGGGTGCCGATATCGCTACAGCCCGATGCCCGATTCAATGCGAACTGCCGTTCGTCCAAAGTGAAGCTGGACATGGTGTTCACGCGCCGCCGGCTCTTTCTCATTGTTGTAAATTATGATCGCGATCGACCCCTGTTCCGGCAGAAATCGACCGCTGTTCCACCCCTGTTATTCGATAACAGGGGTCGTTGGTGTCAAGTTATTGAAATGTAGGCGTAAATACTCCAGGAAAATCCAACATAACAGGGGTGAAACGGCAGCGTTTTTTTTAAAGGCGAATAACAGCGGAAAACAGGGGTGGATTTTAGCGCCAATCCCGGATCACGCGCTCCAGCCCCGACACGACTCGCGCCAGCCGCTCATAATCCACCTTGTCCGGCGTGTCCGCCGCGGTGTGATAATGCGGATAGCGGAACGGTGCGGTGTCGGTGATCATCAGCGCCGGGACGCCGACCTGGCCGAACGACCAGTGATCCGACCAGTCTATCCCCTGGATAAAGGCTGGCGCCGTGCCGCCGACGCTGGGGAAGGGGGTTCGCGTCCGGAATGATCCGATCGTCTTGCGCACGAACGACCGCGAAGAAACCGTGCCGGCAAAGGCGATGAAATCGCCCCTGTCCGGATAGAGCATGTCGAGCGGGACGGGGTAGTGCTGGCTGCGCGCGCGGTCGCTGTAGAAACCCATGGTCTCCAGCGACATCATGCCGATCACGCGCTCGCCGGACTGCTTCAGCCGTTTGGCGTAAACCAGGCTGCCCATCAGCGGGGTCTGGAAATAGGGCGGCTCCTCATTGACGAACAGCACCAGCCTGATGCGATACCGCGCCGTGCCGCGCAGGTCGGCGAGCCGCCGCGCCAGCTCGATCACTCCCGCCGTGCCCGATCCATTGTCGTTCGCGCCCGGCGCCAGGCCGGCACTGTCGTAATGCGCGCCGATCACCAATGTCCCGGCGGTGGGGAGAATGGGTTCGATCACCACTTCGATGTTGCGCACAATCTGCCCGTCGGCGCGAAACCGCTGGCGCTCCACCTTGTAACCGAGCGTGCTCAGCACACCCTCGATATAGGCGGCGGATTGTTCGAGTTCCTCGGCATGCTCGATATTATGCGGCGTGCTGGCGATCGCCTCGACATGCGCGCGCAACCGCGCTGCCATCACGGCCTGATCTGCGGTCAGCGGCGGCAGCGTTCCGGTGTGGGAGATGCCCGGTACCGCGGTCATCCACAGCACCACAGCCACCGGGAGCAGGAAGATCGCAGCGACAATCGACGCCGCAAGGATCTTCACCGCCCGTTCGCTCAGATTGCCGATCCATTGCAGAACCATCCGCGCCCCTCCGCTATCGTTCCGCGCACGGTAGCAGCGTCCCGCATCGGTGCTAGCCTTTCAGCCAGGCCCCTTCGCGGAACCATTTTGTGACGATATATTTGGTCCCGCGCACCACTGGCATGCCTTCGTGCAGTGTCTTGTCATTGGGGCTGCCATCGGGGTTCATATTGTTCCAGGCGAGCAGCAGGCCACGCTTCGGCGCAACACGGATACCGGCCTGCGGGAACCAGGTTGCGCCGCCTTCCTCGACATCGTTCAAATAGATCATCGCGGTCCAGGTGCGTTGCCCACCGCTCGCCTGCATTGCCGCCCAATAGCTTTCGCCGTGGTGGAAATAATCGTGATGCGCGCGGAATTGCTGGCCGGGCGCATAACGCTGGCCTTGCATTGTCTCGCCATGGCTGGGGTCGATGCCGAGCAGACTGGCGATTGCTTCGTCGGTCGGGCGCACATCGGGCGACCAGCGATCCATATCGCAACTGTCGCTGGTGCGGAAACCGTCATCGGCCCGATCGGATAACAGGGTTGAAGGACGCCGATTGGTGTCGATCAGCTTGACCAGCTTGCCGCACTGCAGCGGGTTGAGAAAGTCGGAATGGTAATAGATCTGCGCGGCGTCGATCTTGGCGCGCTTGATCGCGGGATTGGCCTCCAGCCGGCGCGCGGTGGTTGCTCCGGCAAGCTGGCGAACGGGCGAGGCCAGGATGGGCTTTTTGGCGAATAGGGTCACGACCGCGCAATTTGCCGAGCGATCGCCAAAAGGCAAGACCCGCCGGACTTCTCGCCCAAACGGCCCGACGTTCTCCGTCCAAAGAAAAGCCCGCCGGGTTTCCCCGACGGGCTTGTCCTGACGAAACGAGGTTGGCTTACCAGAAGATGCCGTACACCGTGTCGACCACTTCGCCGGTGTAGATATCGACCAGCAGCGCGTCATTATAATAGCGCACCCAGCGATACGGCCCGTACGCTTCCGGCAGGCCATAGCCTTCCGCATCGTCGATCCAGTAATTCTGGTTGAACAGGATCGAGCTCAGCGTGAAGCCGATCGAGAAGCGACGATAGCCATAGCTCCAGCCATAGGGCGCGTAATAGCGCGGCAGGTGATAGGCATTGCGATTGCGCAAGCGCCGGTCGTTCCAGTTGTAGCGGCCGTCGCGGCGCCAGTCGCGGTTCCAGGCGCGGTGATCATTGCCGCGATTGCCACGCCAGTCGCCGTTGTTGCGGCCGTCGTTGCCGCCGCGATTGCCACGCCAGCCGCCGTTGTTGTCGCGACCATCATTGCCGCCGCGGTTGCCACGCCAGCCGCCGTTGTTGTCGCGACCATCATTGCCGCCGCGGTTGCCGCGCCAGCCGCCGTTATTGTCGCGACCGTCATTGCCGCCGCGGTTGCCGCGCCAGCCGCCGTTATTGTCGCGGCCGTCATTGTCGCCACGGTTGCCACGCCAGTCGCCGTTGTTGCGACCGTCGTTACCGCCGCGATTGCCGCGCCAGCCGCCATTATTGTCACGACCGTCATTGCCGCCGCGCCCCGGCTGTACCTGGGGCCGCGGCTGGGGTTGAGGCTGGGGCTGCTGGACATCGGGCCGCTGCGCTTGCGGCCGGCCTTCCCATCCCCGGCCCTGGGGGCGACCTTCCCAATTGCCGCGTCCCGAACCATTGCCGCGACCTTCGAAAGTCTGCGGGCGCGGCTGCGGCTGAGGCTGCTGGATCTGCGGCGCCGGGCGCGGGCTTTCGGCCCGCGGAGCCGGCCGCTGGCCGCCGTCATTGCCGCGACCCTGGCGAATTTCTCGACCGCGGTCCTCACGTTGACCATTCATGTCCCCCGCCGAAGCCATCGACGGGATCAGGGCTGTTGCGGCCATCAAGGCCGCCAATATCGATGCACGCATTTTGAACCCTTCCATAGCACCGGCGCACAAAGGCCCGGTTGATGGACGGGGTATGCGCCATTCCCGATGAGCCGTTTCTGAATTACGATGACAGCATTGCGAAAGGTTTCGGGACAATTCCCTATTTGGTGGGCAGCAGCGCCGGAACAAGTCTTGCTGCATCTGCGGGATCGATCCCGGATGGCACGCCGGCGGGGATCGTTTCATCGCCGCGTTGCGCGCGCGCCGCGCGTAATACTGCCTCGACCAGGCGGGGGTAGATGCCGCAGCGGCACAAATTGGTGATATTCTCCCGGATATCGTCCTCGGTCGGGTTGCCGTTCTTCTTCAGCAGGACGGCGGTCGCCATGATCATGCCGGGAATGCAGAAGCCGCATTGCGGTACATTCTCGGCAATGAAGGCCAGCTGCGCCGGGTGATCCCGTTCGCGCGACAAGCCCTCGATAGTGGTGACGAAGCTTCCTTCGATCGAGCCGATGGTGGTCTGGCAGGAGCGTACCGCCTGACCATCGATATCGACCGTGCACGCGCCGCAATGGCCGTTGCCGCAGCCATATTTCGTGCCGGTCAGGTTGGACGCGTCGCGCAATGCCCAGAGCAGGGGCGTCGACGGATCCATCCGGTACTGGATCGGCTGATTGTTGACGGTGAAACGGGTCATGTACCGACCTTAGCGACATGGCGGCCATTGCGAAACGGGGCGTTTCCGAACGGCGCATTGCCCATGAACCAGGTGCGGCCGATATCCGGACCATGACATTGCCAACTCTTTTCGTGCCTCATGGGGGCGGTCCCTGCTTCTTCATGGACCCGGCCGGCGGACCGCCCGATGCGATGTGGCGGCCGATGCAGGCCTATCTCGCCGGCCTGATCGGTTCGCTGCCCGAACGGCCACGGGCGATCCTGCTTGTCTCGGGGCATTGGGAGGAACAGGACGTCACCGTGCATGTCGGCGACGGTCAGCCGCTGATGTATGACTATTTCGGCTTTCCCGCGCATACCTATCACCTGCAATGGCCCGCAGCCGGCGCGCCTGACGTCGCGCGCCGTGCCGGCGAGCTATTGGCGGCGGCGGGTTTCCCGGTGCGTGAGGAAGCGGCGCGGGGCTGGGATCACGGCGTGTTCATCCCCATGATGGTCGCGCTGCCCGACGCGGACATCCCGCTGGCGCAGATGTCGCTGCGCAAGGATCTCGACCCGGCAGCGCACATCGCGATCGGCCGTGCGCTGGCGCCGCTGCGCGATGAGGGTGTACTGATCATCGGCTCGGGTATGAGCTTCCACAATCTGCGCGTTCGCGGTTCTCAGGTCACGTCGGTCGCCGATCAATGGGATGCGGCCCTGACCGAAGCGGTGATCGATCCCGATCCGGCGGCACGGGCCGAGCGCGTGATCCGATGGGAGGAATTGCCTCATGCCCGCTTCGCGCATCCCGAGGCGGAGCATCTGCTGCCGCTGATGGTCGCGCTCGGAGCCGGCGGTGATGGTCCTGCGGTGCGCGACTATCGCGACCATGTGCTGGGCTGGGCCGTGTCGGGATATCGCTTCGGCTAGATGAATTGCGAACGTTCCCAGCGATTATGCGCGAGGCCGATTGCCAGATAGTGCGGCAATGCGCCAAGGTGCTTTGCGAGTCACCGGTACCTTAGACGCCGGAAGATAGGGAGCGCCTGAATGCACGTTGATCCGACCACCACGGCACCAGGCGCATTGCCTGTCGATGAAACCGCGACCAAGGGCGTTGATGCGCCCGACCTTCAGGTGTTCGTCTTCGCGCTGTTCTTCATCTTCGGCGGCATCACATCGTTGAACGACGTGATCATCCCCAAGCTGAAGGACCTTTTCACGCTCAGCTATGCCCAGGCGTTGCTGGTGCAATCGGCCTTTTTCGCCGCCTATTTCATCTTCTCGATCCCCGCTGCGGCGATCGTCCGCAAGGCCGGCTATATGCGTGCTGCATCGATCGGCCTGCTGACCATGACGGCGGGCTGCCTGTTGTTCGTCCCGGCGTCGCAGTCGGGCACCTTTGCGGTATTCCTGCTTGCGCTGTTCGTGCTCGCGGCCGGGATCACCACGGTGCAGGTGGTGGCGAACCCGCTGATCTCATTGCTCGGGCCGCCGCGTACCGCGCATAGCCGCCTGACCTTCGCGCAGTTCTTCAATTCGGTCGGCACCACGGTATTCCCGATTGTCGGCTCGATCCTGATCCTGGGCTCGCTGGCGACGGTCGATGTCTCGACCCTGAGCGGCGCTGCACTCGATGCCTATCGCACGGCGGAAACCCAGATGGTGGTGCGCACCTATCTCGGGCTGGCAGTGGCGCTGGTCATTGTCGCAGCCGTGGTATGGACCCGGCGCAACCGGCTCGGCAATGTCGTCGACGATACGGGCAGCGTGCTGAAGGCATTCGGCCTGCTCGTCCGGCCGCGCTTCGGTATCGGCGCGATGTGCATCTTCCTCTATGTCGGCGCCGAAGTCGCGATCGGCTCGCTGATCGTCAGCTATCTCGAACAGACCAATGTCCTGGGCTTCGACGCGGTCACCGCCGGCAAGCACGTCGCCTATTATTGGGGCGGTGCGATGGTCGGCCGGTTCATCGGAGCCTTTGCGTTGCGTGTCTTCTCGCCCGGCAAGGTGCTGGCAGTCGTGTCGGTCGGCGCCATCGCGCTGCTGCTCGTCTCGACCAATACGACGGGCGCTATCGCCGGCTGGTCGTTGCTGGCGATCGGTCTGATGAACTCGATCATGTTCCCGACCATCTTCAGCCTTGCCAGCGAAGGCCTCGGACGGCGGGCGGCCGAAGGATCGGGGATCATCGCCATGGCGATCGTTGGCGGTGCGGTCATCCCGCCGCTGACCGGATTGATCGCCGATCATTCGACGCTGCAGTTCGCGATGATTCTGCCTGCGGCGTGCTACGCGATCATCTTCGCTTATGGCCTGTATGCGCGCCGTCCGGCGCCGGAACTCGCTGCAAGCTAAGCGGTCAGCGCGGCGATCTCGTCAGGTGAGAATCCGCACTCGGCGAGGATCGTGGCGCTCTCCGGGCCATTCGGTGCCGTCGGCATGACGGTCTCGCTGACCGAATAGCGCGGGGCAGGGGCGGGCTGGACGATCCCGCCCACCTCGACGAACGCGCCGCGCGCGACGTTGTGCGGATCGGCGACTGCCTCATCGAAGCCGAGCACCGGCGCGAAGCACACTTCATGACCCTCGAACGCGGCGCACCATTGGTCGCGGGTGCGGGTCCTGAACATTTCGGTCAGGCGTGCCTTGAGCGATGGCCATCGGCGCGGGTCGAACTGCGAGGCCCATTCGTCGCCGTTCAGTGCCATGACCTGGCGGAGTGCGGCATAGAATTGCGGTTCGATCGCACCGATCGAAACCCATTTCCCATCAGCGGTTTCGTACGTGTCGTAGAAATGTGCGCCGCCATCGAGCAAATTGGTGCCGCGTGCGTTGCTCCACCGACCAGCCCCGCGAAAGCCCCAGATCATGCTCATCAATACCGCCGACCCCTCGGTCATAGCGCAATCGACCACCTGACCGCATCCGGTCGCTTTCGCGCTCAAAATGGCGCTGAGCATGCCGAAGGCGAGCATCATCCCGCCGCCGCCAAAGTCGCCGACCATGTTGATCGGGAAGCCGGGCTTGCCGCCGGCCGGACCATAGGCGTGCAGCGCGCCCGACAGCGCGATATAGTTGATATCGTGGCCCGGAGCCTGGGCCAGCGGCCCGGTCTGGCCCCAGCCGGTCATGCGACCATAAACGAGCTTGGGGTTGTCGCCGATCAGCACATCCGGGCCGAGTCCGAGCCGCTCCATCACCCCGGGCCGAAACCCTTCGAACAGGCCGTCGGCGGTCGCGGCGATCCGGCGCACCGCTGCGATTGCCTCTGGCTCTTTGAGGTCAAGCGTGATCGTACGGCGCGAGCGGAGCAACGGATCGGTGCTCTCCACTGTGACGCTCTTGGCGCCGCCCGGGCGTGCGATACGGATCACCTCCGCGCCGTGATCGGCAAGCATCATGCCGCAAAACGGGCCGGGGCCGATGCTGCCGATCTCGACGATGCGAATGCCGTGTAGCGGCGGCGTGGTCATGGCTCGATCTCCGGATTGTCCGCCCCCAGCATCGGTGCAGCACGATCAAGTGCAAGACCGGACTCGGAGAAAGTGATCGGCGTGCGCAGTCCCGGGAGCGTCTGGCCGTCGCGATCGAGTGTCAGCGCCATGCCGCGATGCACCACCTGCGGATCGGCAAAGGCCTGGGCGACGGTGTTGATCGGCCCGGCGGGCACGCCGACGCCCTCCAGTGTGGCGAGCAGCGGGTCGCGATCAAGCAGCGAGGTCGCTTCAGTGATCGCAGCGAATAATGCCGGCTTGTGCTCGAGCCGCCCGGCATTGGTCGCATAGCGCGGATCGCTGGCCAGTGCGGTGAGCCCGAGGGCCGCACAGAAGCGCTGATACTGTCCGTCATTGCCGACCGCGAGGATGAACCAGCCGTCGCGCGTCGGGAAGACGGCATAGGGCGACACGTTCATATGCGCATTGCCGACCCGTGGCGGCGTCACGCCGCTGACGAAATAGTTCATCGCCTGATTGGCCAGCACGCCGGTCATCGTGTCGAGCAGCGACATGTCGATCTGCTGCCCGCGCCCGGTCTTCTCGCGCGCGGCGAGCGCCGCCTGAATCGCGATCACCGAATAAAGCCCGGTGAAGATGTCGGCAAAGGCGACGCCGGTCTTTTGCGGCGCGCCGTCGGGCTCGCCGGTCAGGTCCATGATCCCGCCCATGCCCTGGATGATGAAGTCGTAACCGGGACGATGTGCATAGGGCCCGGTCTGGCCGAAGCCGGTGATCGAGCAATAGACCAGCCGCGGATTGAGCGCGCTCAGGCTGGCATAATCAAGGCCGTATTTGGCCAGTGCGCCAACCTTGAAATTCTCGATCACGACATCGGCATCGGCGATCAGCGCGTGGACCTGCGCCTGGCCTTCGGGCGTGCGGAAGTCGATCACGACCGATTTCTTGCCGCGGTTGGTGGCGTGGAAATAGCCCGCGTCGCGGCTGCCGTCGGGATTGGTGATGAAGGGCGGGCCCCAGGTGCGCGTATCGTCACCCTCGGGGCTCTCGACCTTGATCACGTCCGCGCCGAGATCGGCCAGCGTTTGGCCCGCCCAAGGCCCGGCGAGGATGCGGGCAAGCTCGACGACCTTCAGGCCGGTGAGGGGCGGCGCACCCATGATCAGAATGCCGCAATCCCCGTGATCGCGCGGCCAAGGATCAGCGCATGGACGTCATGCGCGCCTTCATAGGTGTTGACCGTCTCGAGGTTCATCAGGTGGCGCATCACCTGATATTCGCCCGAAATGCCGTTGCCGCCATGCATGTCGCGGGCGTGGCGCGCGATATCGAGCGCCTTGCCGACATTGTTGCGCTTGACGATCGAGACCATCTCCGGCGCGAAACGGCCTTCATCCATCAGCCGGCCGACGCGAAGCGACGCCTGCAGGCCGAGCGCGATCTCGGTCTCCATGTCGGCGAGCTTCTTCTGATAGAGCTGATTGGCGGCGAGCGGCTTGCCGAACTGATGCCGGTCGAGGCCATATTGCCGCGCGGCGTGCATGCAGAATTCGGCCGCGCCGAGCGCGCCCCAGCTGATCCCGTAGCGCGCGCGGTTGAGGCAACCGAACGGCCCCTTCAGGCCCTGCACCTCGGGAAGCAAGGCATCCTCGCCGACCTCGACGCCGTCGAGCATGATCATGCCGGTGATCGACGTCCGCAGCGACAGCTTGCCCTCGATCTTGGGCGTCTCGAGGCCCTTCAGGCCCTTTTCCAGGACAAAGCCGCGAATGCCGCCGCCATGATGGTCGGACTTGGCCCAGACGATGAAGACATCGGCGATCGGCGAATTGGAGATCCAGGTCTTGGCACCCGACAGGCGATAGCCACCGTCGATCTTCTCGGCCTTGGTGCGCATCCCGCCCGGGTCGGAGCCGGCATCGGGCTCGGTCAGGCCGAAACAGCCGATCCATTCGCCGCTCGCCAGCTTGGGCAGATATTTATGCTTCTGCTCCTCCGAGCCATAGGCGTAGATCGGATACATCACGAGGCTCGACTGCACGCTCATCATCGAGCGATAGCCGGAATCGACTCGCTCGACCTCGCGTGCGACCAAGCCGTAGGCGACATAGGAGGCGCCGACGCCGCCATATTGCTCCGGCACGGTCGGCCCGAGCAGGCCAAGCTCGCCCATCTCGCGGAAGATCGCGACATCGGTCACTTCATTCTGGAATGCGTCTATGATGCGCGGCGCGAGCTTTTCCTGCGCATAGGCGCGCGCCGTATCGCGGATCATCCGCTCGTCATCCTCGAGCTGGTCGTCGAGGAAAAAGGGGTCCGCCCAGTCGAATTGGCCCATGCCGCTCATGTCAGTCTCCAAACGCTGGATTGCCGTTGCCAGTTTGGCGGGGTTCTTGTCCAGCCGTGTGGGTGAATCGGATGGACGGTGTACCTGTTATCGATTTTCTGTGTGAACTGATGGGGTGGATGCCCCCTTCGCCCGGCATCGTATGATGCCTGACCGGCGCGACAGTGCGCTGGAGAAGGAGGAGCACATGACTGACGTTCACATTCTCGCGATCGATCTTGCCAAGCG
>NZ_JBOHHW010000042.1:0-44836 GCF_050725575.1 Sphingomonas sp.
GCCCGAAGTGTCGGATCACGGCCTCGTGCCGGTCGGCTGGAATGCCCGGCCCGTTATCGGCAACGATCACTTGCACTGCGTGAGCGGTCCTTTCCAGTGCCAGGTCGATCCGTGTCCCCGGCGGCGTGTGGCGGATGGCATTTTCGACCAGATTGACCAGCATCTGACGCAACAGGTTGATGTCGCCTCGGATCATCGTCGCTGGGAGAGTGCCGATGGTCAGGCTGCGCTCGGCGTCTTCGGCCACGACCTGCAATGATTCACCCACTTCCGCCGCCAGCGCGCCGAGGTCGAACGGGGCGAAACGCTCGCGGCGATGCCCGCCCTCAATCTCCCACAGTCGCAACAGGCTGGAGAAGAGGTCAAGCAGCTGGTCGGTCTGTGCCAGCGCGTCGTCGATCTCGCCTTGCAGCGGATTGCCGTCGGCATGCCGCGCCATTGCCGCGATCTGGCCGCGCAGCCGGGCGAGGGGACTCTTCAGTTCATGCGTCACGTCGCGCGCGGCGTGCTTGATGTTCGCCATCAGCGCGTCGATCCGGTCGAGCATGCGGTTAAAGGCTTCGGCCTGACGATCGAATTCGCTGCGCGATCCGTCGAGCGGGATCCGGCTGCGCAGGTCGCCGGCGATTACCGCGCCGACGGTGTGCTGCATCGCACGCATCCGTCCGCCGATCGCCAGTGCTATACCGACCGCGCCGCCGAGCACGATCAGTGCCGTGATGCCCAGCCCGATCAACAGCGTGTTGGCGAGTAGCCGGTCGAATGCGACCTCCTCGTCATTGTCCGAGACCACCACCAGCGTACCGCCATTGGTCAGGCGCCGGACCAACGCGCGGCCATGGGCGACACCATCGATCTGCGCTTCTTCGCCGAAGTTCGAATAGCCGGTCGGCAGGAGCCGGTGCGGCCGAAGCGTTCCTGCCAGACGCTGCCCCGCCTTGTCGGTGAGCAGATAGAAGAGATCGGCGGTGTCGTGGTTGCTCTGAGCGGCGATGATGCGCGCGGCCATCGCCGCCATATCGTCTCCCGCGCCGGCGATCGTCGACGCCTCGCCTGCCAGACGTCGATCGACTTCCCATTCCAGCGCATTGTGGACGACGGTGTAACTGGCCGCCCGGACGGCGGTCAGGGCGATCAGGAACAGCGCAACAAAAATCGCGAGGATCGCACGCAGGGATCTGGGCCTGATCCTGGGGCGGCGCACCTCAGCCCTGATCGCTCAACCGATAACCAACACCGCGGATGGTCTGGATCGGATCGCGCTCGCCGGGCAAATTGATCTGTGCGCGCAGCCGTCGGATATAGGATTCGGCGATGTTGGTGGTCGGCTCGAAATCATATTTCCAGACATTCTGGTACAGCATCTGACGCGTGACGATGCTGTTCGTGTTGCGCACCAGTTCGCACAGCACCTGGAATTCCAGCTTCTGTAGTTTAAGCACGCGGCCGGCGCGGGTGGCGCGATATTTGACCTCGTTTACCTCGATATCCCCGGCGGTCATGATGCCGGATTCATTCGCACGCGCGGCGCGCCGCGCGATCGCCCGCAACCGCGCATCGATTTCCACCGCCGCTGCCGGCTTGACCAGATAATCGTCCGCGCCGGCGTCGAGCCCGACCAGTCGCTGGTCGAGATCGCCCAGCGCAGTCAGCATGATGATCGGCATGTCGAGCCGGCGTTCGCGCAACAATCTGGCGACCGCCACCCCGTCGACATAGGGTAGCATCACATCGAGCAGGATCGCATCGACCTTGTCGTCCGTCGCAATGGCCAGCGCGGCGCGCCCGTCCGGCGCAACGACGGTGTCGTGCCCTAATTCCGCGAGATCGGCGACGAGCTGCTTTGCCGCGCGTTCGTCATCCTCGACGACAAGAAGTCGCATCATGGTCGCCCTGGTGTGAGTCGTATGGGTGCAATCCCACCTTTGTCGGCCGGATTCAAATGAACTATGACAGGAAGTAGGGCGCGAGTGGGATACTCAATCGAGGACCGACATGCGGTGGCTCGCGAACCAGCTCTGGACCAGCGCTTCGACATCCTCGACGCCCAGGCGCTCACCGGCGCATTTGATCCACAATGCTCCCCGTTCCGCCGCATCGCGAAAGCGCAGGCTGCGTGCCAGGATCATGATCGGGCCGCGCGCCAATTCGGTGTTGTGGCAGATGGTGGTGCCATCGACCTCGACCCGGTCGAGCCGATAAAGAATGGCCTCTGCTCTCATATCGGGTACCGGCATTTGGTCTCCACACGCTCGGCATCAAAGACTGAAGACGGAACCGATCGACGGATCCCGTATCCGGCCCAATTGCATAGGCGGTATGCCCTATTCCGCTGCGCCATAAACCGGCTACCAATGGGATTCCAGCGGGGAGAGGCGAATGGTTTCGGTCGTATCGACGGTGGCGTATCTGGGGCTCGAGGCGCGCGCGGTCGAGGTGCAGGTGCAGCTCATTCCGGGCCTCCCCGCCTTCAATATCGTCGGGCTCGCCGACAAGGCGGTGGCGGAAAGCCGCGAACGGGTGCGCGGTGCGATTGCGGCGATGGGCTTGTCGCTACCGCCCAAGCGAATCGTCGCCAATCTATCGCCCGCCGACCTGCCCAAGGAAGGCTCGCATTTCGACCTTGCCGTCGCGCTGGCCCTGCTCGGCGCAATGGGCGTGGTCGATGCCGAGACGCTGGCGGATTATGTGGTGGTCGGCGAACTCGGGCTCGACGCGCGGATCGCGCCGTCGCCTGGCGTGCTGCTCGCGGCTTTGCATGCGTCGGAAATCGGCAAGGGCCTGATCTGCCCCGCATCGCAAGGGGCGGAAGCCGCCTGGGCCGGATCGATCCAGGTGATTGCGGCGCCCGACATCCTGTCGCTGCTCAATCATTTCAAGGGGCACGGTCTTTTATCTTCGCCCGAACCGGGTGAGGCCGAAGAGGCGGTGCACGGCCCTGACCTAGCGCAGGTGAAAGGGCAGGAGACCGCCAAACGCGCGCTGGAGATCGCGGCGGCGGGCGGGCACAACCTGCTGATGGTCGGGCCACCTGGCGCGGGCAAGTCGCTGATGGCGGCCTGTCTGCCCGGCATCCTCCCGCCGCTTGACCCGGCCGAGGCGCTGGAAGTATCGATGGTGGGATCGGTCGCTGGGACGCTGAACGGTGGTCGGCTGACCCGCACTCGCCCGTTTCGCGCGCCGCATCATTCGGCATCGATGGCGGCCCTGGTCGGTGGCGGCCTGAAGGTGAAGCCGGGCGAAGTCAGCCTGGCGCATCTCGGCGTGCTGTTCCTCGACGAACTGCCGGAATTCCAGCGCGCGGTGCTCGATTCGCTGCGGCAGCCGCTGGAAACCGGCACGGTCAGCGTGGCGCGTGCCAATGCTCATGTCACTTTTCCAGCGCGGGTCCAACTGGTCGCGGCGATGAATCCGTGCCGTTGTGGTCATCTTGGCGATGCCGCGCTTGCCTGTTCACGCGCACCGCGATGCGCGGCGGATTACCAGGCCAAAGTGTCCGGGCCACTGCTCGACCGCATTGACCTGCATGTCGATGTCCAGGCGGTCAGCGCCGCCGACCTTGTATTGCCACCGCCGGCGGAGGGGTCGGCCGAGGTCCGCACCCGCGTCGCCGCGGCGCGGGTGGTGCAGGCAGTACGATATGCTGACCATCCGGCGCGGACCAATGCCGAGATTGACGGCACGCTCCTGGAACAGGTCGCCACCCCTGACGAGCCCGGCCGCAAGTTGCTTGCGCAGGCCTCTGAGGCGATGCGCCTGTCGGCGCGCGGCTACACCCGCATCCTGCGCGTGGCGCGGACCATTGCCGATCTGGCCGGGAGCGAGGGGGTAGGGCGGATCCATGTGGCGGAGGCTCTGAGCTATCGGCGGCAGGCGCCGCGGAGCTGAAGCGACCACTTTCCATTCCCTGCTGGGATCAGCCCAGACCTGCTGCAAGAGCTCCGATCAGTACCGCCACGGCCCCCAGGAGCAGCCATATGGCAGAGACAAAGCCGTAAACAATCGCCATGGCGGGGTTAGTCGAGACGGCTGCGGCAGCGGCCACCACGGCAAGTGCTACGGTACTGGCGAATGTCGCACTCCAACCGGCGCCCACAGCACACCGAACAGCAATTGGATCAGCGCGAACGCAAACGAACCTGCAATAATGGCGGCCATCAACCGGCGAAACGGCGTTGGTTTCCCGGCAAGTGTGGCGACTTTGTGGCATCTTTCTACTCGTCTGCGCACCAGTGCATCCTATGGCGATCATCGACTTGCGGCGATGTCCGCGTCTGCACCGCTGTCTTGCGAACTGCCCGCAATGCGTTACGCTGACCATTCCGTGCCGGGAAGTACGGGAGTCGCAGGGGGCTGCATGGGTAAAGTGTTCTTGCCGCCGAAGCATTATGCGGATTTCAGTTGCGCTTGCGCCGCTCGGAAGATCGGGTCTTCGTACCGAGGTTCTTCTTGCTCTACCTGAGCCTTATGGCCTCCATTTTGGTCGGCGTCGGACCCATGCCGCACGGGCAGGATTAAGAGTGCGCGACCTTTCCATCATCTTATTGAGTCAGACACACAGAGGAGAGACGACATGGAATGGATGATTCTGCCCCTGAAGAAATATTTCCAGTTCAGCGGTCGTTCGCGGCGCAAGGAATACTGGATGTGGATATTGTTCCTCATCATCGTTAGCATTGTGTTGATGATTCTCGACTCGTTGCTAGGCCTTGGTGGGCGTAGCGCATTCTCGACGGCGCCGGCTGGCGCCGGGAGTGCCGGCTTAAGCGCCTTCACTTCGGGTGGAATTCTCACCAACATCTTTACGCTTGCGACGTTCATTCCCGGCCTTGCTGTCAGCGTACGGCGGTTGCACGATGTCAATCGTAGCGGCTGGTGGATCCTGGCGGTATTCGTGCCGTATCTTATCGGCTTTACGCTGCTGCTTGGTGGCGCCTTTGGCGGCGGTGGCGCACTGCTGCTGGTTGGCGGCATCGCGATGCTGCTCGGTCTTCTTGCCGGGATCCTGCTGTTGGTCTGGATGTGCACCAACGGCACCAACGGCCCCAACCGCTTCGGCGACGATCCGAAGGGCGACAGCGCCGAGCAACTTGCCGAAACTTTCTCCTAAACTTATGCGGCTCCCGCCCGGCGGCTTGCCGGGCGGGAAAAGCTGGTATAGGCAACCGCGCGTTGCGGGCGTGGTGGAACTGGTAGACGCGCCGGACTCAAAATCCGGTTCCGAAAGGAGTGTCGGTTCGATTCCGACCGCCCGCACCATCCTTTTTGGGACACGCCCTCAGTTCATGGCGGTCCTGACATCATAAGACGATTTCCTCGACGACATCGGCGGCGCCCGGAGTCGACGCCGCCGTCCCGGCCGTCAGGCGATCCTAATCGCAATCTTGCCCTGATGACCCGCGCCGCGCAGATGGGCAAAGGCCGCATCGGCCTGGTCGAACGCAAACACCTCATCAATAACAGGGCGGATGCCCGATGCGATCGCCGCGCGCAGATCGGCGACGGCACCGACGTAGACGCCGCGCACCGCGACCGCCTTCATCAGGATCGCGCCGGTATTCACCGAGCCGCCAAAGCCGGTCAGCACGCCGACCAGCGCTACCTCGCCGCCATAGCGCACCGCGGCGAGCGCCTGATCGAGTGTGCCTGGCCCGCCAACATCCAGCACGAAGTCCACACCCGCGCTACCGGCGATCTCCGCTGCACGAATGCCCCATTCAGGCGTGGTGCGGTAGTTGATCAACTCGTCGGCTCCAAGTGCGTGGGCGCGCTCGAGCTTGGCATCCGAGCTGGAGGTAGCGATCACACGTGCGCCGGCCGCCTTGGCCAGTTGCAGCGCGAAGGTCGAGACGCCGCCGGTTCCTTCAACGAGCACAGTACTGCCCGGCCGGATGCCGCCACCGCCGAACAGGCACGCCCAGGCGGTGACGCCGGCGCAAGGATAGGCGGCCGCTTCCTCGAACGACCAGGTGTCGGGGAAGGGCACCACGCCACCGGCGGGAACCGCGATCCGTTCGGCCAGTACGCCATCGACAAAGCCGCCGCCCAGCGCTCCGGCCTGCTTCGCGGCGGTGAACGCGCCATCGGTCCAGTTCGGCATGAAACCGATCGCAACGCGTTCGCCGATGCGGCGGTCAGTCACGCCTTCGCCGATCGCCGAAATCACGCCTGCGCCGTCCGATAGCGGGATCAGGTCGGCCCGTTGCGTGCCGCCGTAACGCCCTTGGCGTACGATCGTGTCACGATAGTTGAGCGTCGCTGCCTTGAGATCGACGACCACCTCACCGGCGCCGGGCAGGGGGTCGGGTTGTTCGACAAGCAAGAGCGGTGTGTCGGTGTCGGTCAGTCGATAAGCGCGCATGGGTAATCCTCAGCTGTTGAAGTGAGGCTGGACGTAGTGCGCCAGGGTCGATAGCATCAGTACGTACGAAAAGAGCATGTACTATCATGAATGATACTACCTCCAATCTGCGCCGTCGTGCCGGGCGTACCGGCTGCGCGGTCGAGGCGACGATGAGCGTGCTGGGTGGCATCTGGAAACCGGTGCTGGTCTTTCACTTGTTGCCGGGAAAGGTGCGTTTCAATGCCTTGTGCCGGCTGACTCCGAACGCAACCGCGCGCATGATCACGCTGCAGCTGCGCGAGCTGGAAGCCGATGGCATCATCCGGCGGATCGTCTATCCCGAAGTCCCGCCCAAGGTGGAATATGAACTGACTGCGCTGGGCCGTACGCTTGAGCCGATCCTGCTCAGCCTGCGCGATTGGGGCGAGGCTTTTCAGCGCCGCCACGCTGACGCCGCCTGATCTGGAACACCGCGATGCCGCCGGTGTGGTTCAGGTTCGCGCGCAGAGCGCGATCAGCCAGTCGATAAAGGCGGGGCGCCCCTCCACCGCGCGGTAAACGACGAAATAGCTCATGCCGTCGTCCAGCATATGAGAAAAGGGCTGGATCAACGCGCCGCTCGCGAGCAGCGACTTGAACAGCGCAGGGGTCAGCAGCGCCACACCTTCTCCCGCAACCGCTGCTTGCGCCAGCAGGTCCTGAGTCGGGTATTCGGTGGTGCCGGTCATCATGCCGGCCGGGTCTACACCTATGTCACGGAACCAGGTTTCCCAGCCGCGATCGGTGATCAGCGGACCCCGGAGCAGATTGGTGGGATGGTCACAGCCAATCTTTCGCGCAAGTGCAGGGGAGAGCATCGGCGTACGGTTCAGCCTGAGCAGGCATTCCTGCGCCAGCCCCGGCCATCCACCGGGGCCGCTGCGGATTGCGATATCGCAGAGCCCAGGCTCGATTGCCCGCATGGATTGCGTCACGTCAAGGCGGATCGGCCTTTCGCCAGCCTGTCCGCGATACCCGGCCAGAAACGGCGTCAGGAAACTGGCGAAGGTCGGGGTGGTGCTGACCAGCAGCGGCCTTTTTTCGGGATCGCGCACCGCATCCACCGCGATGCGGATGCGCGCGAGAATGTCGGCCATGTTCGATGCCAGCCTGATGCCAACTTCGGTCGGGCGAACCTGTGGACCATAGCGCACGAACAGCGGCTGGCCGATCTCGCGTTCTAGGTTGCGGATCCGCAGGCTGACCGCGCCCTGGGTGATGCCGAGTTCCGCCGCGGCGCGCGTGAAATTCAGATGCCGGACACAGGCGTCGAGCGCGCGCAGCGAGTCAAGCGGCGGGAGGCGGGGCGGCATCCTCTAGCATTAGCCATGCTCATCATGAATGTCGCTATTGATCGTTATCGACGCGCGGGCGTTCCGGTTAGAGTCGGGCGATGATATCCTTGCCGTTCAACCCCGGTGTGACGCGCCGCTCGCTTCTTAGCGGCATGATGGTGAGCGCGCTTATGCCTGGATCGACATTACCTGCCCGCTCGCCCACCCCCGCAGGCATCGCGCTGATCGAGGCGCCGACCAGTCTCGGATTGCGACCGCTCACGTCGGGGCACGAACCCGGTTGCTGGCGCGCGCCCGCCGTCTTGATGCGGGCCGGGCTCGGCGAAGAGCTGCGGCCGCGGCGGCATGTGGTCCTGCCACATCCCATCTATCGGTTTACGCGTGATCCGGCATCGACGATCCGCAACGGCACTCGCCTGCGCGCCTATTGTGAGCAGATCGGCGATACCGTCGCGGCTACACTCGGCGATGGCCTGTTCCCGCTGGTGATCGGCGGCGATTGTAGCATCCTGCTCGGCTGTCTTGCCGGGGCGAAGCGGAGCGGACCGTGCGGTCTGATCCATGTCGATGGCCATGCCGATTTCTATCATCCGGGAAATTATGACGGAACAGCGCCCGGGTCGGCGGCGGGGATGGACCTTGCGCTGGCAACCGGGCGGGGCGAAGCCCTGCTGGCGCGGTGGGGGGAGCCGGCGATGCCGCTGGTCGATGACCTGCAGGTCGTGCAGATCGGAGAGCGCGAGAGCGATGTTCCGGATTATTCCTTCCCGGACTACCGGACTTCGCCGATCCATAAGATCACGATCGAATCTTTCCTGCGCGGTGGGCCGGCGGAGGCAAGCGCTCAGGCGCTGGCCAGATCGACCGGGCGCATCTGGCTGCATGTCGATGTCGATGTGCTCGATCAGTCGATTATGCCAGCGGTAGACTCGCCCGGCAGGCCGGGTATGACATTCGATCAGCTCAGTAGTTTGATCCGGACGCTGCTCGCATCAGACAGGCTGGCGGGCGCGGATATCGCGATCTTCGATCCGGAACTCGACCCGACCGGGGCGATCGCGAAGCGGCTGGCGGGCTGCATTGCTGCGGGCTTTCACGCCTTTCGGACAGCGCATATACCGGCGGGGTGAGTCCGTTTCGCTTCTTGCTCCTGGCCGGCGTGCTGATCAGTCACCCAGCGGCTTCGCGTGATGATGTGGTGCCGTGGACGCCCATGGGAATCGCATCGGATCTGTTCGAATCTCATGCCGCTGTCGATCCGGTGACCGGCGCCCTGTTCTTCGTGCGCAGTGCGCCGGATTTCTCCGGCTGGCGCATCCTGACGAGCCGCTGCTCGCCGATGGGCTGGAGGCCGCCGGTCGATGCGCCCTTTGTCGGCGACGGGGTCGAGGCCGATCCCTGGTTCGAGCGTGGCGGGCGCGGGCTATGGTTCATCTCGACCCGCTCGACTGATGGCGTGCGTCGCAAGGACCTTGATGTCTGGCGTGTCGGTCGCGATGCGCAAGGGCGTTGGGGCGTTGGGGCGTTGGGGCGTGCCCAAGCGCCTGCCGGCGCCGATCAATTCGACCGGCAATGAATGGTTTCCGCGCATCGGCAAGGACGGCTGGCTCTATTTCGGGTCCGATCGTTCCGGTGGCCTGGGCAAGACCGATATCTGGCGCGCACGCCGCAACGGCGCGCGCTGGATAGTGGAGAATGCCGGGCCGGCGCTCAACGGGCCGGGCGATGAATATGAAGCATTGCCGGCACCTGATGGCCGCTCGATGATCCTGATGGCGAGCGATGGCTTGTATCTCAGCCATGCGACGCGAACCGGATGGTCGAAGCGGGTCAAGCTCGGCGCGGCGATCAACGCCACCGGCTCGGAGATCGGGGCGCTGTTCTCGCCCAGCGGCAACTCGCTGATGTTCGCGCGTGACCTGAAGGGGCAGCGCAGCGGGGAGTTCTTCGTCTGGCATATTCATGGGCGAGAAGCATGGCCGCCGTCCTGCCCGGGCGCGATCGCCCGATAGCTTCCGCTTTTACACGGTCCGTTCCGCGATCATCGCCGCGAAGCCGCCGAGGCGCCAGCCTTTGGCTTGCCCCACGCCGTCAATCTTGCACCACACCTCCGGTGCCGGGGGCCGCCAGTCGATCGGGTCAGCCGAAAGGTTGAACAGGCAGAGCAGGCGCTGATCCGCCGTCGCACGTTCGAAGGCGAGGACTGTGTCCGATGCCTCGATGATGGTCAGCGTGCCCGCCATCAGCGCTGCATGGGCATGACGTAGCGCAATCAGCCTGCGCGTGACGTGAAGCAGCGAGAGCGGGTCGCTCTCCTGCCGGTCGACCGCCAGTGCCTCGTGATCGGGGCCGAGCGGTAGCCATGGTTTTGCGTCGGAGAAACCGGCATGCGGTGCGCTCGCGCGCCACGGCATGGGGGTGCGTACGCCGTCGCGTGACAGGGTCAGCGGCCAGTTGGCGATTGCCTCGGGATCGCGCAGATCCTCGAACGCGGTCTCGACCTGAGTCAGGCCGAGCTCCTCACCCTGATAGAGAAAGACATTGCCGCGCAGGCACAGCAGCAGCGTGATTTTCATCCGCGCGAATGCCGCCTGATGTTCCGGCGGTGCCCAGCGCGATACGGCGCGGGGTGCGTCATGATTCTCGAACGCCCAGCTCGGCCAGCCCATGCCAGGCGTATCGGGCCATTCGGCGAGCGCATCGCGCACTAGCGCCGGGGTCAGGGCAGGGGCGTAGAGGAAGTTGAAGCCATAGGCGCTGCTCAACCGCCGATCACCCGCCGTGAAGGCATGCATCTCCGCCTCGGGTGCAGGACCGGCCACCTCCGCCACGGTGAAGCGATCGCCGTCATAAGTGTCGATCAGCGTGCGGAGCCGTTCAAGCAGTAGGGGGATGCCCGGCTGGCTCTGATTGTGGAGGTGCTGTTGGTAATCGAACGGGCGCGTGCGTGGGCCGGTGTCGGGGGCCGGCGGATTATCGGTCAGTGCCGGGTCGTGCAGCGCGAAGTTGATCGCATCGATGCGGAAGCCGTCAACGCCGCGATCGAGCCAGAATTTTGCGATCTCCAGCGTCGCATCCTGCACCGCCGGATTATGCTGATTGAGCTGCGGCTGCTCGCTCAGGAAATTATGCATGTAATATTGCCCGCGCCGCGCGTTCCAGGTCCAGGCCGGGCCGCCGAATACCGATTGCCAGTTGTTCGGCGGCGATCCGTCGGCTTTCGCGTCTGCCCAGACATACCAGTCGGCACGGGCGTTGCTGCGATCGGAGCGGCTTTCGAGAAACCAGGGATGCCGGTTCGAGCTATGCGCATAGACCTGATCGATGATGACCTTCAGCCCCAGTGCATGCGCCCGGGCGACAAGCGCATCGAAATCGGCGAGCGTCCCGAACACCGGGTCGACATCGCAATAGTCCGACACGTCATAACCGAAATCGGCCATTGGCGAGGTGAAGAAGGGTGATAGCCACACCGCATCCACACCGAGCGACGCGACATGGTCGAGATGCCGGGTAATGCCGGGCAGGTCGCCGATGCCGTCGCCATTGCTGTCAGCAAAACTGCGCGGATAGACCTGGTAGACCACTGCACCGCGCCACCAGGGAAGGGTGAGCGCCACCATCAGCGCGGCAACACGATGATCGCGTTGAGCCCGCCCTCGGGCCGGTTCTCCAGCCGGATATCGCCGCCGGCATCGCGCACGATCGCACAGGCCAGCGCCAGGCCGAGGCCGATCCCGCCGGTCTCCTTGTTGCGCGATGTTTCCAGTCGCGTGAACGGATCGAATACGTCGGACAGCCGATCCTCGGGAATGCCCGGCCCCTTGTCGGCTACGACGATGCGCACCTCATGCGCGCTGCTGATCACACTGACCTCGGCGCGAACACCGTATTTGACCGCATTCTCGATCAGATTGCGTACCGCGCGGCGCATCAGCGACGGGCGCAGCCGCATCTGCAGCCGCGGCATCTCCGCGAAGGTCACGTCGTGGTCGAGGTCGCGGAAATCCTCGACCACCGCATCGACCAGCGCGGCGAGGTCGACTTCGGTCGGCGGCTCCGACGGACGACCGAGCCGTGCCAGCGAGAGGATGTCGTCGAGCGTGCGGTTCATCTCCTCGATCGTATCGGCCATCTTGTTGCGATCGGTATCGTCCTCAACCGATTCGATCCGCACGCGCAGGGCGGCGAGCGGCGTGCGCAGGTCGTGCCCGATCGCGCCGAGCATGCGGTCTTTCTCATCGAGCATGGCGGTAACGCGCAGCCTGAGCGCGTTGAACGCGGCGATCACGTCGCGCACATCCTGCGGCCCGCGCGGTTCGATCGGCACATCGGCCTCGCCTGGCTTGAAGGTTCGTGCCGCCGCCGCCAGCGAGCGCAGCGGGCGCGAGATGCGCCGCCCGATCCACAGCACCGGCAACAGGACGATGCCGTACAGGATCAGGGTCTGGGCGATCAGCGACCAGAACAGCGGCGCTTCGCTGCGCTTCCAGGGCGTGTTGAGCACCAGCCAGCCGCGGCCCGGCTGCTCCGCCGCAATGATCAGTTCGCCGCCCATCCGCGCGAAACGGCCGGCACGGCGCGGCCCGAACCGGTCGAGATGCGGATCGTTCGGGTCGACTGGCCGGACGCTGGTGGTGAGGCTGCGGAAGTGAAAGCCGGCCTCGGTCAGCGCCTCCTTCATGTTGCTTTCGACATCGCTCACTGGCGGACCGGTGGAGGGGGACGGGGGCTGAGCCATCAGCCGGACCCCGCCGCGCAACCGCTCATCGGGGCGCAAGGGTCCGGCATTGAGGCGCTCGCTCGCATCAACGAAGCGGGTCACGGCGGGACCGATGACCAGTTGCAACTGCAACTGGCGTCGTCCTTCGAGCAGCAAGGCGAAATTGATCGCCTGGGCGACGAACAATCCGATCGCGACGAGCAGCGCAATCTGTCCCGACAGGCTGTGCGGCCAAAGCCGGAGCCGCTTCACAATCGCGTGACTTCGGCCGCCAGCGTATAGCCGCCGCCCCAGACCGTCTTGATCAGGTCAGGATTCTTCGCATCGAGCTCGATCTTGCGGCGCAACCGGCTGACCTGATTGTCGATTGCGCGGTCGAACGCGGCGGCCTCGCGACCCTGAGTCAGGTCGAGCAGCTGATCGCGGGTCAGCACCTGGCGCGGCCGCGTCACCAGCGCGAGCAGCAGGTTATACTCGCCGGTCGACAGCGGCACCGACACGCCCTCGCGGTCGACCAATGCACGTTCGCCCGATTTCAGCACCCATCCGGCAAAGGCGAACGATCCGCTGTCGGGAGCGTGCTGACGTGTGCCGCCGGCAGCGGCGCGCCGCAGGATAACCTTCACCCGCGCGGAGAGCTCGCGCGGTGAGAAGGGCTTCACGACATAATCGTCGGCGCCCATCTCGAGCCCAACGATGCGGTCGGTCTCCTCGCTGCGCGCGGTGAGCAGGATGACCGGAATGTCGCTGGTCTCGCGAATGTGGCGGCACAGGCTGAGGCCGTCCTCGCCGGGCATCATGATGTCGAGAATGACCAGGTCGATGGCATAGGCGGTCATGCGCGTGCGTGCGGCCTCGGCGTCGCCTGCCTGGGTCACGCGGAACCCCTGCTTGGTCAGATATTGCGCAAGCGGTTCGCGGATCGAGCGCTCGTCATCGACGAGCAGCAGGTGCGGCGTGTCTCCCATCGGTTCGGGACTTAGCATGATAATTCCCAAGTGAAAGCGCCGGGCGGGCAACGGAGGAGGACAGGCCGCCCGCCCGGCAACCGATCAATGGGGGGATTATTGATCGGTATCTGGTTTGGATCCATCCGCGCCGGGCGCTGGCGGCGCGTCGCCGGCACCACGCCATTTGCCACGCGCCGCCTTCATCTTGTCGCGGCCGGCCTCCATCTCGCCCTGATCGATGAAGCCATCGCCATTGGCGTCGAGTTTTGCGAAGCGCTTGTCGTCCTGCACGCGCATTTCGTCGCGGCTGATTCGGCCATCGCCATTGGTGTCGATGCGTTGCAGCATCTTCGCGCGATGATCGCCGCGCGGGCC
Source organism: Sphingomonas sp. (assembly GCF_050725575.1). Classification (GTDB taxonomy): domain Bacteria; phylum Pseudomonadota; class Alphaproteobacteria; order Sphingomonadales; family Sphingomonadaceae; genus Sphingomonas. The sequence goes on from NZ_JBOHHW010000042.1 coordinate 13,726, forward strand.
GCCCGTCGCTGCACTCGATGCGGTGCCGGGCTGATCGCTCATGGCGCCGCGCCGTGCGCCTCTCGCGTCGCGCCTCGCCTGCATCTCGTCGGCCGAGATCTTGCCGTCGCCATTGGCGTCCATTTTCGCGAAACGCTCACTGGCCTTGGCCAGATAGGCGGCCTTAGTCATTGGTGCGGCGGCGTCGCCACCCGTGGCCGCCTCGCGCCCGGGGCGCCGCATTTCGTCACCGGCGATCTGGCCGTCGCCATTGGCATCCATCCGGGCAAAGCGTGCCTCGGCCTGAGCCATATATTCGGCGCGCGAGATGCTGCCGTCCCCATCGGTATCGGCGCGCATCATGCCCGCGCCCCGCCCGGTCTGGCCAGGCGGGTTGGCGGTGGCGACGCCGGCCAGCGCCGTGCTGGCGAGTGCGGCGGCGATCAGCAGCTTCTTCATGACAATTCCCTCGCAACGTCAGACGGGATCATCCGCGCCCTGAACAGCCTAATGCATCGGGGGTGTCGCGACGCTGTGTCAGCGGGGCGGAGAATTGTCGCAAATTGTCGCAGACAGCGCGTTTCTCGTGGCTCGAATACAAGGCGCGATACGATAATTCTGTCACCAATCTAGCTTGGGGGCAGCATGTTTGCATTGATGATCATCATGTCGTTGGTGCAGTCCACGCCGTTGGCGGAGGAGGTGGTTACCCCACTGAAACCGCGCACCGACCAAGGGTATTAGTTTCCGCAGGATTCCTATCCGAAGGAAGCGCGCAAGGAGCAGGCCGAGGGCAGCGTGTCGGTCGAGCTCGATATCGATGCGACCGGAATGCCAACCGCCTGCAGGGTGATTGTCTCAAGCGGCTTCGCGTCGCTGGATGATCATACCTGTCGGGTCGCGATGCATAATGCGCGGTTCAAACCGAAGCGCGTCAATGGTGTTGCGGTTCCGACTAAAACGTGGATCAGAAACGTCGTCTGGCGCAGGTCTGATGGGATACGGGGAAGCTCCCGCTAACGGTTAGGCGAAGATGGCCACGCTTTGCGCGCCCTGTGCGATCGGCAAGCCTTCAGCGTTCCACATCGTCATGATCTGGCTGGAGCAGCCATTGCTGGCATGATCCGACTTGGCCGACAGCAGCCACCAGCCATCGGTGGTGGTTGGCATCGGGGTCAGCAAGTTGATGATCCAGGTCAGCGAGCTGATTGGGGCAGGGGTCTTACCGAGCAGCTTGAATGCGGCGGGCGGCAAGGCGTCGGCCAGCGCCATCACCTGCACCATCGGATCGAGGGCGTCAGGCGCGCGCAGCCGGGCCCAGCGCAGCCATTCCGCTTCACCTGTGACTTCATCTTTCAGGTCGAAGAAGTTGAAATTGCCGGTAAAGAACTCCTCCGGCCCGGTGTAGAGCTTCGTGTCGAGGCCCGGCGGACGCAATGCGGTGGTGAGGCCGCCTTCGAGCTCAATGCGCGACTCCTGGTCCGACATGAATACGAAGGTCGCGCGGTAACCGAGCCCGGCGTCGGATATGATGTCCGCCTGGATGAATGCCGCGTTACGCCCGCGGCGCAGCTTCGTCGCGGTGACGGTGACCTCGCCCGACAAGGGGCCGATGAACGCGATCAGCGCCGATCGCAGCGGCGGCAGATCGGGCTCACAGCCTTGCGCGGCATGCAACGCGAGCGCGCTCGACAGGCCGCCATAGGTGGTGCGCCCCTGCAGCCAGCCGGCCGGGATCGTGACGCGGAATCCGCCCTCGACCGGCGTGACGCCGGCGAGGATGTCGGCCAGCGCTGTCACGCCGCGCTGACCGCCAGCCGGTCGCGCAACTCGCGCTTCAGCACCTTGCCGATCGCGCTGCGCGGTAGTTCGTCGATCGCGTGCAATTCGGCCAGGCGCTGCGTCTTGCCAAGCTGCGCATTGGTCCATTCGCGGATCTCCTCGGCACTCGCCGCGACGCCGGTGTGCGGCACATAGAAGCCGACCGGCGTCTCGCCCCACGTCTCGGACGGCACGCCGATCACGCTGCAATCGGCGACCGCCGGATGCTGCGACAGCACCGCCTCCAGGTCGGTCGGATAGATGTTGAACCCGCCCGAGATGATCAGGTCTTTCTTGCGGTCCATCAGGATCAGAAAACCGTCTTCGTCGAAGCGCCCGACATCGCCGTGGCGGATATAGCGATTGCCCTCGGCGTCGAACCATTCGGCCGCCGCCGACGCTTCCTTGCGGCCATGATAGCCGGTCATCATGGTCGGCGACCGGCCGACCACTTCACCCATCTCCCCCGGTGCGACCTCATTGCCGTCATCGTCGATCAGGCGGATCTCATGGCCAGGCATGGGCTGACCGACGGTGTGGAGCTTTTCCGGGAACATGGTCGCGATCAGCGCAGTGGAGGCGCCGCCCTCGGTCATGCCGTAATATTCGACCAGCAGGCCGGGCCAGCGCTTGATGACATCGGCCTTGAGCGCGGGCGAGAAGGGTGCGCTGGTGCAGGTCTTGAAGCGGAAGCTCGACAGGTCGAAACTGTCGAAATCGGGTAGCGCCATCAGCCGCTGATACTGCACCGGCACAAGCATGGTATGCGTCGCGCGATGGCGTTCAGCGAGCTGCAGATAGCCGCGCGCATCGAACTTCTTCAACAGCACCGCGGTCCCGCCACAGCCAAGCGTCGGCAGGAAGCTGACCAGGGTGGTGTTCGAATAAAGCGGGGTCGCGACCATCGTCACCGCGTCGCTGAACCCGGCCGCCGCGTTGCGCGAGATATGCGCCCAGCGCATCGCATGGCTCTGCACAATGCCCTTGGGCGTGCCGGTGGTGCCCGAGGAATAGATGATGTTGAAGCCGTCCTCCGCCGCGATCGCCACCGGCTCAGGCGCCGCGCCCTCGGGTGCGAGCCAGGGGCCGAGCGATTTCAGATGCACCAGCTTGCCCGGAATACGCTGTCCGACGAGCGTCGTCGCGGCATCGGCGTCGATGAAGGTGATCGGCGCCCCGCAATCGGTGATCATCGCAAGAATCGCCTCGCCGGTCGCCGAGGGGGCGAGCGGCGTCGCGACACAGCCGGCACGCAGCGCGCCAAGGAACACGGCGGCATATTCTATCGAGGCGGCGGCGACGATCGCCACCGAATCCCCCGGTTTGACGCCGTCGCGCTGCAGGGCGGCGGCAATGCGGTCCATCAAGGCATCGAGCCCGGCATAGTCGAGCTCACCGCCCGCCTCGGCAAGTGCGAGCTTGTCGCTGCGCTCGGCGGCATGAGCACGGATCAGGTCTGGCAGAGTCGCGAAATCACTCTCGAGCAGGGCGGCGGCGGTCATGATCTCTCCCACAAACTCTACGAATTCCCAATGTTCGATCCGCTAGGCCAAGGGCAATGAAAATGCCATACGCACCGTTCGAAAAACGAATCTGTCGACGCGATACCCCGGGGGTGAGGAACAATGCTCTTCTACGACGCGGTCAATCCTGCGCCCAATCCGCGCCGGGTACGCATCTATCTTGCCGAAAAGGGGCTGAGCGTTCCCACCGAGATACTGTCGATCGTCAAGGGCGAGCATAAGGGTGAGGCGTTCCGCGCGGTCAATCCGCTTGGCCAAGTCCCGGCGCTGAAGCTCGACGATGGCGGCGTGATCACCGAAAGCGTGTCGATCTGCCGCTTCTTCGAGGCAATGCATCCCGATCCGCCGATGTTCGGGCTGGGGCCGAAGGGCGTGGCCGAGGTCGATATGTGGACCCGGCGGATCGAGCTGCGGCTGATGGTCCCGCTCGCCATGGTGTGGGTGCATACCCATCCCTTCACCGCGCGTGTCGTGAAGCCGCAATATACCGAGTTCGGTGAAAGCCAGCGTCCGCGCGTGCTGGCGGCGATGGCGGAATTCGACCGCGCCCTGCAGGGGCGCGACTGGCTTGATGGGAAAGGATATTCGATGGCCGATATCGTGTTACTGACGACGATCGATTTTGCCCGCTTTGTCGGGATCTCTATGCCGGTCGAGCTGGAAGCGCTTCGCGACTGGCACGACAACGCCTCCGCGCGCCCGAGTGCTGACGCATGAGCGGCGCGATGAAGGGCTCGGTCGCGATCGTCACCGGCGGCGGGACGGGGATCGGGGCGTCGGTCGTGCGGCGGCTTGCCGAGCGCGGCGTCCACTGCGTGATCAACTATGCTTCGAGCCGCGACGACGCCGAGGCGCTCGCGGCCGAAGTCGGGGAAGGCGCGATCGCGGTGCAGGGCGATATCGTCGAGGATGCCGCGTGCCGCGCGCTTGCCGCGGCGGCGCTCGAGGCGTTTGGGCGGATCGATTTCCTGGTCAATAATTCGGGGCGGACCAAATTCGCCAGCCATGAGGATCTCGACGCGCTGTCGGCCGAGGATTTCATCGACATCTACCGACTCAACACGATCGCGCCGTTCCAGATGATCCGTGCCTGTGCCGCCGCGATGAAGGACGGGCCGCACAGCGCGGTCGTCAATGTCGCGTCGGTCGCAGGCGTATTCGGCAACGGATCCTCGGTCGCCTATGCCGCGTCGAAAGGAGCGCTGACGACGATGACCAAAAGCCTGGCGCGTTCGCTCGCTCCAGCGATCCGCGTCAACGCCGTCGCGCCGGGCTATGTCGGCACCGGCTGGTTCGAGAAGCGTCTGGGCGAGGTGGGCTTTGCCGCGCTCAACGCGCAGATCGCCTCGAAGACGCCAATGGCGATCGCGCCGGGCCCTGATGATATCGCCGGACCGATCGTCATGCTGCTCGACCCCGCGAGCCGGGTGATCACCGGTGAGACGATGTTGCTTGATGCCGGTGCGCATCTCGATGTCGGCCTGTCGCGCCGGCCGGGGAAGGAAATCTAGGGTCGGTCGATGGCCGCGGGAGCGCACTGCTCTGATCTCAACTCGTCTTCCCCGGCGAAGGCCGGGGCCCAGTCGAGGAGCAGATGTCTGGCTCCCTTGCGCTCAGCGACAAAGGCCTTCCCGCCTGGACCCCGGCTTGCGCAGGGGAAGCAATGAAGGGGTCAGTGGTAACGCATTCTGAAATTAGAACGGGCTTTCCGCCTTGTCGGTGCGAAACAGGCTGACATAGGTTTCACGCCGGCTGATATCTGGCGGATTGGCGATCTTGCGCCAGGCATCGAGCGAGGCCTGATCCTCCCAGCGCTCGAAAACGTTGATCCGCTCCGGATCGATCGCATCCGCGCTGATTGCAATGTCCAGGCAGCCATGATGGGTTCGCGCCCGTGCCACCATCGGCCCGTGAGCCGCCACGGCGTCGTCCCGCGCATCAGCGGCGGTGCGGGTGTAGCCGGCGATGATGATCATGATCTTCTCCCATTGTCGGTGCGACAACGGGCTTGATCTTAGTTATTTTATATAACTAAGCAATGGGCTGACCGGTGTCTCGCGGAATATTTGCCGCTATCGACGGCAATCCAGCTTGTCGGCCCCGGTTCGCTTCGCCAGACTGCGACAGCGCTGACAGACTCGAATTCCCGGCAGCGCGCACCAGCCCGAAAGGACCGTCCCAGCATGAAGGCCCGCAGCCATTTCGCGTCGATCACGCTCGCCGCATTGCTCACCACCAGCGCGATGCCGGCCCAGGCCGCGCCGTCGGATCCCCGTGCCGGCGAGCCGGCCTTTCGCGCGCTGTACAAGGAACTGGTCGAGACGGATTCGAGCTGGCCCGACGGCAGCTGCACCCTGGCGGCCGAGCGGATGGGCGCGCGGCTCAAGGCGGCGGGCTATCCGGCCGGGGATGTGACCGTGATCGTCGATCCGGCGCATCCGAAGGAAGGCAATCTCTCCGCCATCCTGCGCGGCAGCAACGCGAAGCTGCCCGCGCTGCTGCTGCTTGCTCATATCGATGTGGTCGCCGCGAAGCGTGCCGACTGGACTCGCGATCCGTTCACCATGGTCGAGGAGAATGGCTATTTCTATGGGCGCGGTACCTCCGACGACAAGGCGATGGCGGCGGCCTTCACCGATGCGTTGGTCCGCTTTCGGCAGGAAGGAGATAAGCCCAAGCGCACGATCAAGCTTGCCCTGACCTGTGGTGAGGAGACCGAAAAGGCGCTGAACGGCGTCGAATATCTGCTCAGGAACAAGCCCGAGGCGCTGGCCGCGGGATGGGCACTGAACGAAGGCGGCGGCGGGTCGCTGGACGAGGCGGGCAAGCCGGTCAGCAATGGGGTCCAGGCGGGTGAGAAAGTCTATCAGGACTTCACCTTCGCCGCGACCGCGCCGGGCGGGCACAGCTCGCGCCAGGCACCACATTTCAATGCGATCGGCTGGATGGCGGAGGCGCTCGCCCGGGTGAACGCCTATGATTTCCCGGTCAACCTGACCCCGGCCGCCAAGGCCTATTTCGGTGCGTCGGCGCCGCTCTATCCCGCCCAGACTCAGGCAATGGCGGCAATCGGCACGGGCAAGGCAAGCGAGGCGGATTATGCCGCGGTGTCGGCGGCGAACCCGAGCTGGAATGCGACGCTGCGCACCACCTGCATCCCGACCATGATCTCGGGCGGCCATGCCACCAATGCGCAGCCGCAATCGGTGAGCGCGAACGTCAATTGCCGCATCATCCCGGGCGAAGGTGCCGACACGATCCTCGCCAGACTTGCCGAACTTGGCGGCGATAAAGTGAAGGTCAGCTTTGCCGATCCACCCCAGGCCGGATCGCCCGCGCCACCGCTGACGCCGCAGATCATGGGGCCGATCGAGGCGATCTCGAAGGATATGTGGCCCGGCGTGCCGGTGATCCCGCGCCTCGCCACCGGCGCGACCGACGGGCGTTTCACCAACGCCGCCGGCATCCCGACCTACGGCGTGTCGGGGATGTTCTCCGATCCCGACGGGCAGGGCGTGCACGGCCTTAACGAGCGGATCAGGGTCAAGTCGCTGATGGATGGACGCGCCTTCCTGTACAGGCTGGTCAAGGCCTATACGCAGTGAGAACTTCGGGTTTCGTAGCGACAGGAGGCTTAGGGTGAGGGATAGTTCGCGCTTTGCCGCCGAGTGGTGCGATGCTTGGAATGCGCATGATCTCGAGCGCGTCCTGAGTCATTTTCATGACGATGTGGTGTTCACTTCGCCGATCGCCGCTGCGATCCTGCCTGAGACGCGCGGTGAAGTGCGCGCGAAAGAGGCGCTGCGCGCCTATTGGGCAGAGGGGTTACGGCGCATTCCCGACCTGCACTTTACGGTCGAGCAGGTCTTTGCCGGGGTGGACACGATCGTCATCCAGTATCGCAACCAGAAGGGCGTATCGGTCAGCGAAGTGCTGATCTTCGATGGTGACAAGGTGAGAAGCGGGCACGGTACTTATCCCGTCGGCGCGGAGAATCCGGCGGGGGCGTGAACTCGCGCGGGGGGATTAAGCTGATGCGGCGCTGTCGTTAATAGGGTGAATGGAAGCCTTTCCCACCGAGACTAAGTTGGGCGGCGGTCAGCCACTCAATCTCCTGATATTTTTGCGCTGCTCGAAGCCAGTCGTCCAAGATTCGCGCAAGGCCCTTGAGCGCGTCAGGAAAAGCAGGCTTCAGAGAAATCACTCTTAATTCATTGATGAGCGAGGCTTCAAAAATGACCGAATGGAAATTCCATTCGAACCACGAAAGAGTGACGGTGCGTGGCCATAATGTGGCTGGCATGACCTTATAGCGGTTGACGCCAGAGAAATCCGATTGACCGCGAAGATATTGGCGAAAGGCCGATGCCAGACTTTTCGCGCTCATGCCGTCGGCAGACAATCCGGGCGGACGAAAACGCACCCGATCACGTCGCAACTCGGAATAGCCGGCCGCTTTCGCGCCATCAACGAGGTCAGCTAGTCCGGCTTCGCCGAGCCGCCTCAATATGACGTCGTTATCCCCTCGATATCGGATGCAATCGACTTCGCTCGATGCCATCGCTTCAACAGTTTTATCGATCTCGCTGGACGTGTGAGGCTGACGGATAAAGGAGCAATGATGCTCGCCTGTATGGAACAGCTCGGGGGCGATGTGTTCTGGAACGCCGCAAAGTAGGCAGCATTCTGCCTCGACGTAGAAGGGGTCGGGGGATGCGGTAGACACCATAGGAACTTTATAGAACGGCTTAGACCCTACGCAACCGGCTCCGGCGGCGGCACGCGGTCGAGCACTTTCCACATGATCGTGCCGAGCGCCGTCAACGCCAGCACGCTCGCGACCAGGAACGCGGCGCCGGGAAAACCCCGATCGACCCCGGTCGCCAGCGCCTGAGTGAGCAGCAGCGGCCCGAGGATCTGCGACACGCTGCCCATGCTGCCGATCCCGCCCTGTAGCGCGCCCTGGCGCGTCGCATCGACCATGCGCGAGAGCAGGCCGTTCATCGCCGGGAAGACCAGCCCCGAAAAGGCGCTGAGCAGGAACAGGGCATAGGCCTGCCAGCTGGCGGTGATGAAGGCGAAGATGAGGAAGGTCAGCCCGCCGCTGCCCAGCCCGATCACGAGCGCGCGCCGCTCGCCGATGCGCGCGATGATCCGGCCCGACAGGCCGGCCTGGAAGATCACGCTGATCAGTCCGACAAAGGCCAGGCTCCAGCCGATCTCGGCCGGGCTCCAGTGGAAGCGGATCGCCGCCCAGAACGCCCAGGTCGCGGGATAGACCATGTGCGCGAGTTGCCAGAAGAACCAGGCGAGCAGCAGCGGCGCGGCGTTGCCGGCGGCGAACAGCGGGCGGAATGCGCCGACGATATGCGCGTCGCGCAAGTGGAACGGACGGCGATTTTCCGGCGCGAGCGTCTCGGGCATGGCGACGATCATCGCCACGGCGTTGAGCAACGCGAGCACGGCGGCGGCAACGAACGGCGCGCGCGGTCCGAAATCGGCCAGCAGGCCGCCGATCGCCGGACCGATGATGAAGCCGACGCCAAAGGCTGCGCCGATGAACCCGAACACGCCGGCGCGCTTTTCGGGCGGGGTGACATCGGCCAGCACTGAGCTGGCCGGGCCATAGACGGCGCCGGCGATCCCGGCGATCGCCCGGCCGAGGAACAGCCAGGCGAGCGTTGGCGCGACCGCCATCAGCGCATAATCGGCAGAGAAGGCGAGCATCGAGGCAATCAGCACGACCCGCCGCCCGAACCGGTCGCTGAGATTGCCGAGCACTGGCCCGGCGAAGAATTGCGTGAACGCGAACACCACCAGCATATAGCCGGCGATCCGCGTCGCCTGTTCCAGGTCGACATGGCCGAGGTGCGTGATCAGTTCGGGAAAGACCGGCATGACAATGCCGAAGCCGATTGTATCGACCAGCACCGCGGCAAGGACGATCGGTACGGCGCGGTGTTCGAATCGCATGACTAGCTCCCCTGCGCGGCTCTTTAGCGGGTGAGTGGGGTGGTCACAAAGGTGGAGATGGCGTGGACGGTCGCCAAACCATTGCCGTCACCCCGGACCTGTTCCGGAGTCCACCGTGCCGCAGAAATTGCGAGGTCTTCTGATGCGGGGCGGTGGACCCCGGAACGGGTCCGGGGTGACCATGGGATTTTGGGTCATCCCTTTACCCGCTCCCGCCTCAACCTCCCTTCCACTCGCCAGCGATCTGTGCCACACTGCGGACCATACCCGATATTCAGATTCGGTCCCGAAGGAGGGGATTTATGGCCAGTGCCGCCGAACTCGACGTTTCCGTCAACCCGCTCGACGCCTTTCGTGCCGAGGCGCGCGAGTGGCTTGCCGCGAACTTCCCGCCCACACTGAAAGGCAAGGACAACCCGCTCTCGGCGATCGACGCGCCAAGCGAGGCGTCGGCAGAGGAAGCCGCCTGGAAAAAGGCGATGGGCGACAAGGGCTGGGGTGTACCCACCTGGCCGGCGCAATATGGCGGCGGCGGGCTCGACCGGGCGCAGGCGCGCGTGCTGCAGGAGGAAATGGGCCGCGCCGGCGCGTGGAACCCGATCGGCGGCATGGGCGTGATGATGTTCGGCCCGACCCTGCTCGAATATGGCAATGAAGCGCAGAAGAACGAGCATATCCGCGCGATCGCCAAGGGCGAGGTGCGCTGGTGCCAGGGCTATTCCGAGCCCGGCGCGGGATCGGATCTCGCTTCGCTGCAGATGTTCGCTGAGGACAAGGGCGACCATTATGTCGTCAACGGCCAGAAGACCTGGACCTCGGGCGGGCAATGGGCCGACAAATGCTTCGCGCTGGTGCGCACCGACAAATCGAAAAAGCATGAAGGGATCAGCTTCCTGCTGATCGACATGACCAGCCCGGGCGTCGAGGTGAAGCCGATCCGGCTGATCTCCGGCTCGTCGCCTTTCTGCGAAACATTCTTCAGCGATGTGAAGGTGCCGAAGGAAAATCTGGTCGGACGCGAGGGCGAGGGCTGGACGATCGGCAAGCGCCTGTTGCAGCATGAGCGGCAGAATCTGTCGGGCGGCGGCTCCGCGGCGGGACGGATGTTCGCTGGCAAGCCGGTCAGTGCGCTGGCGAAGGAATATCGCGGTACCGACGAACAGGGCCGCATCACCGACAGCGACCTGCGCATGCGCATCGTGCGGCACGAAATGGACCTGCGCGCCTTTTCGCTGACGTTGCGCCGCGCCGCGCTGGAGGCGAAGTCGAACCAAGGGCCCTCGGCGGCGACATCGATCATGAAGAATGTCGGCGCGCGCATCACGCAGGACCGGGCCGAGCTGGCGATCGAGATCATGGGCATGAACGGCCTTGGCTGGGAAGGCGAGGGCTTCACCGAGGACGAGCTGACTCAGACCCGCACCTGGCTGTGGGGCAAGGCGGTGTCGATCTACGGCGGGTCGAGCGAGATCCAGAACAACGTCATCGCCAAGCGCATCCTTGGCATGTTGGATCATCAATAGTTTCTAGCCCTCTCCCCGCCGGGGAGAGGGCAGGCAAGCGAAGCGACGCCGGGAGAGGGGCAGTGCGGAGAGGGCAGTGGGACACACTGTCCCTCTCTCCAACCCTTCCCGCCGGGCAGAGGGAGTTAAGACAATGGCCGTACTCAACGACGAACAGACGATGCTGCGCGACATGGCGCGCGAATGGGCGGACAATGAAGCGCCCGTCACGGCCTTCCGCAAGATGCGCGACGCCGCGCCGGCCGCCGGTTTCGATGCCGGCACCTGGTCCGCAATCGGCCAGATGGGCTGGGCCGGGGTGGTCGTCCCCGAAGAACATGGCGGGTCGGCGTTCGGCTATCTCTCGCTTGGTCTGGTGCTTGAGCAACTGGGCCGCAATCTGACCGCATCGCCGCTGGCTGCGACTGCCGCCGCGTCGACCGCGATTGCGCTTGGCGACAATGAGGCGGTCAAGGCCGAATGGCTGCCGAAGATTGCCGCCGGCGAGGTGGTTGCGACGCTGGCGATCGATGAAGGGCCGGTGCATGATCCGGCAAAGGTCGCCACCACCGTTTCGGGCGGAAAGCTGGCCGGCACCAAGCAATTCGTCGCGGAAGGGGACAGCGCGCAGCTGTTCGTCGTGTCTGCGGCCGATGGCCTGTATCTCGTGTCGGGCGATGCCGGCGTGACGCGGTCGCCGCGGCATATGGCGGATGCGCGTAGCCACGCCCAGGTCAGCTTCGACGGCGCGACGGCAGAGAAGCTCGGCGGTACCGAACTGACCGCCAAGGTGATTGATCGCGCGACCGCCGCGCTCTGTGCGGAAATGCTCGGCATGGCGGAGCAGGCATTCGCGGTGACCAATGACTATCTCAAGGTCCGCGTCCAGTTCGGCCAGCCGCTGGCAAGTTTCCAGGCACTGCAGCATCGCATGGCCAAGATGTTCACTGAGCTCGAACTGGCGCGTTCGGCGGTCGAGGGCGCGCTTGAAGCGATCGATGCCGGCCGGTCCGATATCGACCAGGCGGTCAGCCTGGCCAAGGCGATCATGAGCGATACGCTGCACCTCGTCAGCCGCGAGATGGTTCAGCTCCATGGCGGGATCGGCATGACGGACGAACATGACGCCGGCTTCTACCTCAAGCGCGCTTATGTGCTGGAGATGATGTGGGGCAACGCCGCCTATCACCGCGAACGCTTCGCGCGGCTCAACGGCTATTGAGAACGCGGACGGGACGGCGGCGATGCCGTCCCGATTTAGCAAGTTTTCGATAAATTCGAATACTCGTTCTGGCCGACCCGGATGTTTCTACCGGTATGACTTTTTGGCAACAGCCCTTGGCAAGAGGGCGTGACGGTGCGGGTTCTGCTTGACGTAACGGAAGTCTCTCTATCTATTCGAGTGTGGGGTACGGAACCGATCAGCGTTTCGGCCTAACGGGAGATAGAGATGCTCAAGAAGCAATACATGTCGGCGTGCGCCTTTGCGGTCCTGGCTCTGGGACTGGCGACGCCGGCATTGGCGCAGGATGCGCCCGCCGCGGCGGATACCGTCGCGCAGGATCAACAGGCCGAAGATACCAGCAACGACATCGTCGTGACCGCGCAGGGCCGTGCCCAGGCGCTGGCCGATGTGCCGGTCGCGATTTCGGCTGTCACGTCGGAATCGCTGCAGAATTCCGGCGCCAACGACATTCGCCAGCTGAACCAGCTGGCGCCCTCGCTGCTCGTTTCCTCGACCGGCTCGGAAGCCAATGGCTCGCCCCGTATCCGCGGCATCGGCACGGTCGGTGACAATCCCGGCCTCGAAAGCTCGGTCGTGGTGTTTATCGATGGCGTGTACCGTTCGCGTTCCGGCATCGGGCTCAATGAGCTCGGCGAAATCGAGCGGATCGAAGTACTGCGCGGGCCGCAAGGCACGCTCGGCGGCCGCAACTCGTCTGCCGGCCTGATCAGCATCGTCAGCAAGAAACCGTCCTTTACCTTTGGCGGAACCGCAGAAGCGACCTATGGCAATTATGATTTTATCCGTCTCGCCGCCGGCGTGACCGGTCCGATTTCCGAACAGATCGCGGCGCGGATCGACGGTGTTTTCGTCAAGCGCGACGGGTTCTACAAGGACGCGACCAACGATACGCGGGTCAACAACCGCGACCGTTATTTCGTCCGCGGCCAATTGCTGTTCGAGCCGTCGTCGGACCTGAGCTTCCGGCTGATCGGCGATTTCAGCCGCCGCACCGAGGCATGTTGCGGCGCGACCTATGTCGATCGCAGCGTCAATCCGTTCATCGGCAATCTCAACAATCCGGCGACGCCGCTGACAACCGGTCTTCCCAACGGCAACAATATCGTCAACGTGCTGCGCGATCTCGGGCAGAATCTCGGTGCGTACAATCAGGGCTATTCGCGCAACATCTCGGTGTCGCGCGGACGGACTTATGACGGCACGACGCAGGATTGGGGCATTTCCGGTCAACTCGACTGGGATCTGGGCGGCGTCAATTTGACGTCGATCACTGCCTATCGCGACTATTTCTCCGAGCAGGGGACCGATACGGACTATAGTTCGGTCGATATCCTCTACAACGCCAACAACGGCAACAACCGCCGCGCGTTCAAGACCTTCACGCAGGAAATCCGCCTGCAGGGCAGCGCCTTCGACGACAAACTCGACTGGCTGATCGGCGGCTTTTTTGCGGACGAGAAGTTCCGCGGCAAGAGCAATTTGCGCTTCGGCAGCCAATATGGCCGCTTCGCGACATGTCGCATCATCTCCGGCGGCGGCCTTGCCGGGCTCTATTCGCCGACCAGCCCGGGCTGCGTTGCGCCTGGCGTCGGTCCGGCGACGCTTGCCGCGGTCGGTGGCGCCGATGTGGCGGCGGGCTTCATGACGCTCGACGGCATCAACGATCGTGGATCGACCGTCGACCGCTACAACCAGAATAGCCGCAGTTTCGCAGTGTTCACGCACAACATCATCCACGTCACCGACAAGGTCGATCTGACCCTGGGCCTTCGCTACACGGACGAGCGCAAGCGCTTCTCGGCGACCTTCGGCAACGACAATACCGGCTGCGTCGCGCTGCAATCGACGCTGACCGACGATCTCATCGCCGTCATCCCCAGCGGACCCAATATGGGCCAGCCCGACGCCACGAGGCGGGCGCTTGCCGCGGGGCTGATCGGCCTGGGTTGTCAGGGCAATGCGACCGCGGAACTCAATGGCGTCAGCATCAGCGACAAGCGGCACGAGGATGAGTTTACCGGCACCGCGATCCTGTCATGGAAGCCGATCGACGATCTGATGCTCTATGCGAGTTATTCGCGCGGCTACAAGGCGGGCGGTTTCAACTTCGATCGTTCCGCACTGAAGTCGCCGATCGTGGCGCCGACCGCCACCTCGCCGTTGCCGACCACCACCTTTGCCGCGGTCGGTGGCGCGCAGGCGTTGGTCAGCAATCTGCAGTTCGAACCGGAAAAGGTCACGGCCTATGAAATCGGCGCGAAATATTCGACCCGGCCATTCAGCCTGTCGATCGCCGGCTTTCGACAGGAGTTCAAGAGCTTCCAGCTGAACACCTTCGACGGTGCGGTATTCATCGTGCAGAACATCAATGGCTGCAGCACCAGCTTGAATGGCGCTGATCGCGATCAGAGCACGTTCCCGAGCGCGCCAAATTATAATGCGGCAGCCACCACCACGGGGCGGTGCGCAACGGACGATGTCGGTTATGGCGTGGTCTCGCAGGGCGTCGAACTGGAGGCCTCGCTGGTGCCGGCGCGCAACTTCCGCGTCTCGGCCGGCTTGACCTATGCCAAGACCAAGTATCGCGAAAATCTGGTTGGCAACAATGCCGGTGCGCCGCTCAACCAGGCGCTCCGCAAGCTGCCCGGCGACAATCTGTCGAACGCGCCCGAGGTGGTGGTGACCGGATCGGCGGCCTGGACGCCGGACATCGGCAGCACCGGCCTTTCCGCACTGTTCTACGTCGATACGCGCATGTCGAGCGACTATAATACCGGCTCCGACCTGTTCCCGCAAAAGGAGCAGGACGGCTTCGCGCTGGTAAATGCGCGGGTCGGCATTCGCGGCCCGAACGAGCACTGGGCAGTCGAATTCTGGGGTCAGAACATCTTCAACCAGAATTATGCCCAGGTCGCCTTCAACTCGCCGTTCCAGCAGGGCGGGAGCAGTGCCGCCTTCCAGGATCCGCAATATCCCGGGGGACGTCAGCTCCTGTCGCAGTTCCTTGCCGAACCGCGCACCTATGGCGTGACGCTGCGCGGCAAGTTCTGATCGTGCCCGGCTTGCCCGTGCCGATATGGGCTGAGTAACCTCCCGCCCGCCGTCCGGTCCTCCGGGCGGCGGGTTTGTTTTCGATCTCCAGCGTACCGGAGCCTTCATGCCTATATCCGCCGCGAGCCACCCCGAGCTCGACGACACATTGGCGCTGCGTCGCCGCACGCTGACCCTCGCGTTGCTCACCCTGACCTATTTCTTCAGCTATATGGACCGGCAGATCCTTGCGATCCTGGTTGAGTTGATCAAGGCCGACCTCAAGCTTTCCGATACGCAGATGGGCATGCTTGGCGGGCTGGCCTTTGCGCTATTTTACGCAGGCCTCGGCATTCCTGTTGCGCGCTTGGCCGACCGAGCCAATCGTCGCAACATTATCGCCGTATCGCTTGCCTTATGGAGTGCGATGACCGCGTTGTGCGGACTGGCGCAGAATTTTCTCCAGCTGTTGCTTGCGAGGATCGGCGTTGGCGTTGGCGAGGCAGGGTCGAGCCCACCGAGCCACTCAATCATTGCCGATCTCTATCCGGTCGAGAAGCGCGCCAGTGCAATGGCGATCTATTCGCTCGGTGTTGTGCTAGGCGGTGGTTTCGGAACGATGATCGGTGGTTGGCTCGCGAGCCAATATGGCTGGCGCGTCGCGATCATCGCGATTGGTATTCCCGGCATCCTGCTGGCGGTGCTCGTTCGCCTGTTCGTGGTCGAGCCCAAACGTGGACTGTCGGACGCGGCTCGAGTTGCGGACAGCAGCCAGATGCCGAGCATTTGGTCGGCCTTTGCCGATATGTGGCGTAATGCCGCGGCACGGCATCTGGTGCTGGCGGTGACTCTGACTTCGCTGATCGGTTATGCGACGGCCTATTGGGGGCCAAGTTATCTGCAACGATCGCTCGGCTTCTCCGTTGGCCAGGTTGCGCTGATCGTGGCACCGATCGCCGCGATCATTGGTACGGTGTCCGGGGTCGGTGGTGGTCGCGTCGCCGATTGGGCGGCAAAGCGCTGGGGCATCCATGCGCAAAGCTGGATGATCGGTCTGCTTAAATGCGCGGCGCTGCCGTTCACCATATTGTTCTTCACCACCGATATCCCGGCGGTCGCGATTGCTGCTTATGTGTTCAACATGCTGTTCGCCAATAGCTATCTCGGCCCGACATTTGCTATGCTGCAAGGATTGGCGCCCTTGCGGATGCGGGCGATGTGGGCGGCGATCACCTTGCTGATCATCAACCTGGTCGGGCTTGGACTGGGGCCAACGATGATCGGCGTGTTGAGCGATGCATTGACGCCTCTGGTCGGCAAGGAAGAATCGCTGCGCTGGGCGCTGATCACCGCCGTCGCCGCGACGCCCTGGGCGATCTTTCATTACTGGCGCGCCGGGGTGATGCTCAAGCGAGGGCAGGAAAAACTGGCGTAGCGCGCGCCAGCCTCTATCTCTGGGCCATGCCTAAACCAGCCCCCGGCCTGCCGACGCGCGAGCAGATCCTCGATTTCATCGCCACCTCGCGCACGCCGGCGGGCAAGCGCGAGATCGCCAAGGCGTTCGGCCTGACCGCACAGCAGAAGATCACGCTCAAGGCGATGCTCAAGGACATGGCGGATGAAGGGCTGATCGACAGTGCCCCCGGCCGCGCTTTCCACAAGATGGGCGGCGTGCCCAAGGTGACCGTGCTGCGCATCGTCGATGCCGACGACGGCGGCAATGTCTGGGCTGTGCCGGAGAATTGGCACGCCGAGACACCGGCACCGCGGCTGCGCGTCCGCGAACGCAAGCGCGGCGCGCTGGGGGTGGGCGACCGTATCCTAGCCCGCACCGAAGAGGCCGGAAACGGCTGGATCGCGCATCCGATGAAGACGCTCGCCCGGGGTGAGGAACTGATCCTCGGCGTGCTGCGGCAGGAGGGGAGCAAGCTCTGGCTGCAGGGGGTCGAAAAGAAGGAGCGTCGCGAATTCCAGGTTTCTGACGCGGGCGAGGGCAAGGCCGGCGACCTCGTGCTGGCGGAGAAGGCCGGCCGTCCGCCACGCATCACTGCGCGCGTCACCGAAGTGCTGGGCGATCCCTTCGCGCCGCGTAGCTTCTCGCTGATTGCGATCCACAAGCTCGGCATCCCCACGGTCTTTTCGCCCGAGACGATCGAGGGCGCCGAGAAGGTCGCTAAAACGCCACTCGGCGATGACCGCGAGGATCTGCGCCACGTCCCGATCGTCGCGATCGATCCGGCCGATGCGCGCGACCATGACGACGCGGTGTGGGCGACGAAAGACGACGATCCGAAGAATGACGGCGGGTGGAAAGCGATCGTCGCGATCGCCGATGTCAGCTTCTATGTCCGCCCCGGATCCGATCTTGACCGCGAAGCGCGGCGGCGCGGCAATTCGGTCTATTTCCCCGACCGCGTCGTACCGATGCTGCCCGAGGTGTTGTCGGCAGACGTGTGTTCACTCAAGGAAGGCGCGGATCGTGGCGCGCTGGTTTGCCATATGCAGATCGGCAAATCGGGCGAGCTGAAATCATGGCGCTTCACCCGCGCAGTGGTGCGGATCGCCGCCAATATCGCCTATGAGGACGCCCAGGCGGCGATCGATGGCGAGATCGAGCATCCGCTGACCGAAGCCGCGCTCAAGCCGCTTTGGGCGTGCTGGCGTGCGCTTTATAAGGCGCGGGAAAAGCGCAGCCCGCTCGATCTCGATTTGCCGGAACGCCGCGTGGTACTCGACGAGAAGGGCCGGATCATGTCGGTCGCGCCGCGCGAGCGGCTCGACGCGCACAAGCTGATCGAGGATTACATGATTGCCGCCAATGTCGCGGCAGCCAAGGCGCTCGAGGCGAAAAAGGCGCCGGTCATGTACCGTGTGCATGAGGAGCCGAGCCGCGAGAAGCTGGTCGCGCTCAAGGATTACCTCAAGACCTTCGGCGTCGAATTCGCACTTGGCCAGGTCGTGCGCCCGGCAACTTTCAATCATATCCTCGATCGGGTCGGCGAGGTCGATTTCCGCCAGCAAGTGATGGAGCAAGTGCTGCGTACTCAGACTCAGGCCTATTATGCGCCGGCCAATCACGGGCATTTCGGCCTCGCTTTGGGCAGCTATGCGCATTTCACCTCGCCGATCCGTCGCTATGCAGACCTGATCGTCCACCGCGCTTTGGTCAGCGCCTATAAACTCGGCCCTGGCGGACTGACCGAGGGCGAGGCTGCGGGCATGGAGCGGATCGGCGAGGGCATCTCCGCGCCCGAACGCCGCGCGATGGAAGCTGAGCGCGACACGATCGACCGCTATGTCGCGGCCTTCCTAGCCGAGCGCGTCGGGCAAGTGGTCGAGACGCGCATCACCGGGGTGACCAATTTCGGCTTCTTCGCAACCGTCGAGGGGATCGGCGGCGACGGCCTGATGCCGGTGCGTGACATCGGCGGCGAATATTTCCGCTTCGACGAGGTCGCTCGCAAGCTGGTCGGCGAGCATAGCGGCACTGAATATGCCAGCGGCCAGCGCCTACAGTTGCGCCTGGCCGAGGCAAACCCGGTGTCGGGTGCGCTGCGCTTCGAGATGGTCGACGGTAAAGGTGCGGCGCCGGAGCGTGATGTGAAACCTGCGCGGGTAATCAAGCGGCGCGGACGACCAGCCAATGTCCGGCATCAGGGGCGCAAAAGATGATTGCGCGCGATGGCAGCCGCGTCGGGGTGCGTGTACGCGGGAGGACAGCGGAAATCTTCCTGGCGCGACACGCGATCACGCCCGGCGATGCGATCGAACATGTCCCGGCGCCGCGCGATCGGCGCGCCTTCGCGCAACTGCAAGCGAAGGGTATCGTGCGTAAGGTTGGTGCGAACCGTTACTGGTATAACGTTCCCGCAGCACTCGCGGATGCCGAGGCGCTGAGCCGGCGCATGGTGTTGACCTCCCTTGTTCTGGCGCTTTCCGTTGCGGGTATCGCGATGCTTTTCTATCGCAGTTGACGGCTATCATGAGCGAAGGAGGGCAGGGCCGTTCTGCGTTATGCCGATCTTGTCAGCTCACCCGGCCGTAAAGGTCAGCCCCGCGCGCTCAATCAGCCGCTTGCGCAGCGCATCGCCCATCAGCGCGCCCGGCGTCCAGATGCCGCCGCCCTTATCGCTGCCGCTCGACACATCATGAACCAGGCACAGAGCGGCTTCCGAGATCATCTTGCTGGTCGAGCCATAGCCGGGATCGCGGTCGCCGGTGACCACGGCGTCGATCCGCGTGCCGTCGGGCATTTCGCCGACAAACAGCACGTCGTAATAGCCGTTCTCGCGTTCCTCCTTCGAGGGGCCTTCCCCCGGCTTCGGGCCCTTGTCGCTGGCCAGCGGATTGATCCGGGCGATCGCTTCGGCCGCCGCCTTGCCCATGTCACCGATGCCCGGCGCCACCATCATCTCGTCATAGACGAAGTCGGCGCCATAGCTCTGGCCAAGCAGGAAATTGGTGCGGTGGACATTCTTGGTGTTGATCGGCGCCATGATGAACGGTGCGACCCAGGCCTCGATCGTGCGGTCATATTCGGGCAGCAGACCCTTGGGCTGGCTCGGACCAGTAAAGCCCGGCGTCAGCGCGAACGGGTTGACCAGCAGGCCGAGGATCGACGGATCCCGGGCGGTCGCGGCCAGCGTCGCCTTCAGGCTTGCGACGGTCCCGCCCGAAGCACCACCCTGCATCTTGCGCACCCGGCATTTCACGCGCGGCGCAGGTTTGCCATATTTGGCCTTCGCCGCTTCCTGCAGGGTCAGCACGCCGAGATCGAACGGGATCGAATCGAAACCGCAACTGAGCACGATCCGGGCACCACTGCGCTTGGCGGTTTCGTGATGCGCGTCGATCATATGGCGCATCCAGGCCGGCTCGCCGCACAGGTCGACATAGTCGGTGCCGGTCTCGGCACAGGCAGCGACCAGGTCATTGCCGTATAGCTGGTACGGGCCGACGGTGGTCAGCACGACCTGAGTCCGTTCGCACATCGCCTTCAGCGTCGCGGGATCGTCGGAATTGGCGGCGATCAGCACCGTATCGGCCGGCGCTCCAACCTCGTCGCGAACTTCCTGCAGCTTGGTCAGCGACCGGCCGGCCATCGCCCAGCGCGGGGTGTTGGTCTGGATGAGATATTCGACCACCAGGCGGCCGGTGAATCCGGTGGCACCGTACACGATGATATCGAAGTCGCGGGCCATGTCATTCTCTCCAGAATCGTCACCCCGGACTGGTTCCGGGGCCCGTCGCGCGAATGGCGACGGCGCATCTTGCGGCACGGTGAATGCCGGAACAAGTGCGGCATGAGCTTATTTTGAGAGGGTATTGACCAGAGTACATCCAGTCCCGCGACTACCCCCGGGCCCCCAGCGGCGGCCAATGGCGGAGCGAATTTCTGGCTGTTCCTGGCTGTTATTTCGGAAAGCTAATTTTGCTGGCTGTTAAGTTGGATTCTGGGGTCGGCTTTGTGGCTCATTATCAACGGCTTATGCCCGGTCTGGCTGTTTTCCAGTAACAGCCAGGTAACAGCCAGCATAACAGCCAGCTAACAGCCAAGGATGCTGGCTGTTCTGGTCGGAACAGCCAGCGCCGAGCCTCTCAATATTTCCAGTCATGAGAAAGAGCGGGGCGGGGGCTTTGCAGCCTTTCGTCCGGCCTCGTGCTGCCATGCTCCGCGCCGCTCTTGAATCGGGATACTGAAATAAGAAGCGGCGCGTCGCCGACGGCCGATCCGTCCTAGGCCGCTTCGCTGAACTGCAAGCTCGCCAGCCGGGCATAGAGCCCGTTCTGCCCGATCAGCCCGCTATGCGTGCCGCTCTCGACGATCTGGCCGTCGCTCATCACGATGATCCGCTTCGCCGCCCGAACGGTGGCAAGGCGGTGGGCGATGACCAACGTGGTGCGCTGCTCCATCAGCCGTTCAAGCGCGTCCTGGACCAGCCGCTCGCTCTCGGCATCGAGCGCACTGGTCGCTTCGTCGAGCAGCAGGATCGGCGCATCGCGCAGCAGCGCGCGCGCGATCGCCACGCGCTGGCGCTGGCCGCCGGACAGGCGCGCGCCGCCTTCGCCCATGAAAGTGTCGAGGCCCTCGGGCAGTTTGCGCAGGAATTCGGCAGCATTGGCGGCTTCGGCGGCCGCCCACAGCTCATCGTCGCCCGCTTCCCATTTGCCGTAGCGCAAATTGTCGCGTGCCGACGCGCCGAAGATCACTGTTTCCTGCGGCACCATGGCGATGCGGCGGCGGACTTCGGCCGGGTCGGCCTGGGGCAGAGGGACACCGTCCATGCGGATCTCGCCACCATCGGGATCGTAGAAACGCTGGATCAGCTGGAACAGGGTCGTCTTGCCCGCGCCCGATGGGCCGACCACCGCGACCGTTTCGCCCGGCGCGATCGCCAGCGAGAAATCGGCCAGCGCGGAGACTTCACGGCGGGTGGGATAATGGAAGCGGACATGATCGAACTCGATCGCGCCACGTGCCGGCACGGGCAGGGGCGTCGGGTTGGCGGGCGCCGCAATCTCCGGCCGTTCGGCGAGCAGTTCGCCGAGCCGCCCGGCCGCGCCAGCCCCGCGCAGCAGGTCGCCATAGACTTCGGTCAGCGCGCCGAACGCGCCGGCGACGATCGCGCCGGTCAGTACGAATGCAGCGATCGATCCGCCGCTGATCCGCCCGGCGGCAGCGTCGATCGCGCCTTCCCACAGCACCAGCGTGATCGACCCGAAGATCATGCAGATGACGATCGCGGTCATCACGGCGCGCAAGGCGATCCGACGCCGCGCGGCAGCGAAGGTCGCCGCGACCGCATCGGCGAAGCGCGTGGCTTCACGCTGTTCCTGCCCGAACGCCTGCACGATCTTCATCGCACCGAGCGTCTCGGTCGCGATCGACCCGACGTCGGCGACGCGATCCTGCGAAGTGCGCGATTGATTGCGGATGCGGCGACCGAGCAGTGTGATCGGCAGGATGATCGCCGGAATACCCAGCATCAGCATACCCGCGAGCTTGGGCGAGATGGCGAACAGGTAGATCAATCCACCGACGCCGGTGAAGCTGTTGCGGAGAGCCACGGACACGGTCGTGCCGACCACCTGCTCGATCAATGTGGTGTCGGATGTGAGTCGCGATGCGATCTCGGACGGGCGATTCTCTTCGAAGAAGCGCGGCGTCAGGGTGAGGAGGTGGCTCTGCACCGCGGCGCGGATATCGGCCACGACGCGTTCGCCGAGCCACGAAACATAGTAGAACCGTACCGCGGTGGCGATGGCGAGCACCACGACAATCATCAGCAGATAATGAAAAGACGACGCGACCGCCTCGGCATGGCCGGGCACAAAGCCGTGATCGATGACCCGCCGGAAACCATAGGGTATGGCAATCGTCGCTGCCGATGTCGTGATCAGTGCAAGGCCGGCAATGGCGATCTGGCGCGGATAGCGCGACGCGTGATGCCACACCATCGCCAGATCGCCCAGGCGGCGCTTCTCCGGCGGCTTGGCGGGCGTGTCGGGGGGAGCGATTTGGGGGGCGGAGTCGGCCATCTCCAGCGCCTAGCAGGACGCGGGCCGTCTCTCAACGGGGCAAGCTGTCCATGGGGCGGGGGATTTGTCGCATTTGCAAGGGTATTGATTGCCAGTGCTGCACTGCACCACTATGCGTAGATGTTTAAGGTAACCGATTTCACCCGATAGGGGCGTCCATGCTCTATAATGCCTATGAAATGCAGCGTTCGATGCTCGCGGGGGCGAGCGCCTTTGCCGATTTCAGCGCCGGAATGCTGTCGAATCCGGCGAATCCCTTCGCCTATTTCGGCGGGGGTCCGATTCTGGGCTCCGCGCTCGAGGTTTTCGCTCACGCATCCGCGCCGCGCGGCAAGCCCGCTTTCGGACTGGATCACACCGTCATCGACGGACGCACCGTGCCGGTGGTCGAGGAAGTCGTGCTGCGCAAGCCGTTCGGCCAGCTCAAGCGCTTCGCGCGCGAGGGCATGACGGGCGGCCCCAAGCTGCTGATCGTCGCGCCGATGTCGGGCCATTATGCCACGCTGTTGCGCGGCACAGTGGAGCGCATGCTGCCGGTCGCCGATGTCTACATCACCGACTGGCGCGACGCGAAGCTGGTGCCGCTCGCCGATGGCCGGTTCGATCTTGACGATTATATCGATTATATCGTCGAATTCCTCGACGTGATCGGTACCTCGGGAGACGGTGAGCGCCCGCATATGCTCGCCGTCTGCCAGCCGTCCGTGCCCTGCTATGCCGCGGCTTGCCTGATGAGCGCGGACAAGCATCCCAACCGTCCCAAGACGCTGACCATGATGGGCGGCCCGATCGACACGCGCGAAGCGCCGACCGCAGTCAACACGCTGGCGACCGAGCGGCCCTATGCGTGGTTCGAACAGAATGTCATCGCGACGATCCCGGCGACCTATCCCGGCGCCGGCCGCCGCGTCTATCCCGGCTTCCTTCAGCTTGCCGGTTTCATGACGATGAATCTCGGCAACCACATGATGTCGCATTGGGAGATGTTCAAACATCTCGTCCAGGGCGATGACGAAGGCGCCGACGCGACCAAGGATTTCTACGAGGAATATCGCTCGGTCTGCGACATGACCGCCGAATTCTACCTGCAGACGATCGATGTGGTGTTCCAGGACCATGCCCTGCCCAAGGGCATCATGACGCATCGCGGCCGCACGGTGGATCCAGCGGCGATCACCGATATCGCGATCCTCGCGATCGAGGGCGAACGCGATGATATTTCAGGGCTGGGCCAGACCAAGGCGGCACTGACCATCGCGACCAAGCTGCCGGCGGCGAAGAAGAAATATCTGATGGCCGAAGGGGCCGGGCATTACGGCATCTTCAATGGCAGCAAGTGGCGCAACAAGATCGCGCCGGTGCTCGAGGAGTGGATGGCCAAGCACGCCTGACCATCGCGGGGAATGATGGTGACGTTCGCGGACTATATCGAAGAGCTGCGCAGCGTTTATGCCGATCATGACGCGGGCCTGGCTCTTCACGGGCCCAATACGGAAAGCGCGCTGGTCGAGGCGGAGGCGCGGCTTGGTTTTCCTCTGGATCTCGGCTTGCGCGAGGCATGGCGGATAGCCGACGGTAGCGAGCATGAAGTGCGGGTTTTTCTCAGGCCGGGCTTCCTGACCGGCTATGACTTCCTGTCGCTGGCGTCAGCTGAAGCAGCCCTGGCCGGGATGGAGCGCAGGTCGCCCCAATATCTTGGTTATGTCGAAGAGACGCCACGCGACCGACGCATCCGTGACGGCTGGTTTCACAGCGGATGGCTGCCATTTGCGGCCTTTGGCGGCAACTCGCTGCTGTTGATACAGGATCATTCACCCGCTGATGGCGGGACAGTGGGGCAGATCATCGCTTTCACGCACGATCCTGACGAAATTACCTATGTGGCGCCGGATTTCCAGACCTACCTTCAGCTGTCGCTGGAAGCCGTATGGGACGATCCTGAAGAATTCCTCGAAATATTCTAGGTTCCTGATTCCCGGTTTCAGGATGGACCAAGCGTCCGGTGGAAAGTCGGCACATAGAATTCCATCGTCGAGGATATCTTATCGGAATTGGCGCAGAGCTCAGCGACGATGACGCTTGGTGTGGCCCAGGGCTTTTTCGCCCCGGACTGCACCTTCTCTTCGGGCGTAATGTTGTCGTCCATCTGACCCCCTGAAACCGGCCCTGCCACCCAAACACTGTTCGCGCGGGCTAGGGCCGGTTTCGGTCGGGATCAAATTCACGTTACGCCGTCATCCATACAGCGCTGGTATGGCTAGGCTGGATGGACGGCGACATCTCAGGTGGCGGTCGTCTCCACCCTGGCGTGATGACCTTCCTCGCTCTGGTCGATCTTGCCGCCGAACAGCATCTTGACCTTGCCGGCGAGCGACAGGTCGCTTTCCCACAATTCGGCACTGTCGATGTCGAAGCGGATCAGCGCGAGATTGGGGTCGTCCTTGCCGCCCGGGAACCAGGATTCGACCGGCTTCGACCATAGTTTCTCGATCATCGCGAAGTCATTGTCCTGGCGCACATTGCCCGACAGGCAGGCGAAGAAATCATGCCCCTTCGACACGAACTGCGCCATCGCCGCGCCGCCTTTGATCAGGCGATTGTCCTTGCCGACGAAGAAATAGAGCGTGTCGACCTGATCCTTATCGAGTTGCGCGGTCAGCGGCTCGCTATGTTCGCCGGAGCCGGTCAGGCCGATCATCAGGAACGGGCTGGCGGACAATTTGTCCCATAATGTTTTTTTGATTTCGGCGTTGGTCGACATGGCGTCTCTCCTCGGTTCAAAGGGGATAACGCACGGGAAGGAAAGGGTTTCCGCTCGAGCCCCTGCCGTCATTCCGCTTTCGCGGGAATGACGGCGGATAGGTGGGGTAAGGCCCCAGTCCTCAGGCGTAACTCACCACCTCGAACTCGATCCCGTCCGGATCGAGAAAATAGAAGCGCCGCCCCGGTTCGTAATTGCCGTGCGAAAAGGGCCTGAGCCCCAGCGCGAGCACGCGCTTTTCGACCTCGTCGAGATCGTCGACCAGCACGCCGATATGGTTGAGCGGCGCGCCCTTGGGATAGCGCGCGGTCAGATCCCGGCCGTTCGGGCCGGTGTAGAAGGCGATATAATCGGTCTCGCTCCCGGCATGGACGGTGAAGCCGCCGTCGCGCGCCGGGCCGCGCCAGCGTTCCTCCCAGCCGAACAGCATCTCGACCATCTGCGCCGATCGCTCGGGATCGCTGACCGTGATGTTGGCATGTTCCAGTTTCGCCTGCGTCATGATGGGCTCCGTATTTGCCGATTCGAGTTGACGCACGGCTTGTGCAATCTCAACCTAAGTTGAGGTCAAGCGATTTTGAAAAGAAGCGATCATGCAGGCAAGCGACATCATCTCGATTGGCGATCTCGCGGCGCGCACCGGCGTGTCGGTATCGGCGATCCGCTTCTATGAGGCGAAGGGCCTGCTCAGCCCGTTCCGCAATGCCGGGCGGCAGCGGCGCTTCCTGCGCTCCGACATTCGCCGGTTGTCATTCATCCTGATCGCGCAGCAGCTGGGTCTGTCGATCGAGGCGATTGGGCTGGAGCTGGCGAAATTGCCGGGTGAGCGCACGCCCAATGCGACCGACTGGCGGCGGATGAGCGGCGGCATGCGCGCCTTGCTTGACGAGCGGATCGCGGCGCTGACGCGGACCCGCGACCGGCTCGATGACTGTATCGGGTGTGGTTGCCTGTCGCTCAGGAAATGCGCGTTGTACAATCCCGGCGACCGCGCCGCCGCAAAGGGACCCGGGCCGCGTTATGTGATGGGCGACCGGGCAGTCATGGAGGCGGCGGACCGGGACGCGCCCGATCCGCCAACCCGCTGTTAGAGGACTTCAAACAGGCCGGCGGCACCCTGGCCGCCGCCGATGCACATCGTCACGACGACGTACTTGGCGCCGCGGCGCTTGCCTTCGATCAGCGCATGGCCGGTCGCGCGCGCGCCGGTCATGCCGTAAGGGTGGCCGATCGAGATCGCGCCGCCGCTGACATTGAGCAGCTCATCCGGAATGCCGAGCTTGTCGCGGCAATACAGCACCTGCACCGCGAACGCCTCGTTCAGTTCCCATAGGCCGATATCGTCCATCTTCAGGTTGAAGCGCTGCAGCAGTTTGGGGATCGCGACGACGGGGCCGATGCCCATCTCGTCGGGCTCGGTGCCGCCGACCGCCATGCCGACATAACGGCCGAGCGGGGTCAGGCCGCGCTTCGATGCGATTGCTTCCTCCATCAGCACACTTGCCGATGAACCGTCGGACAGCTGGCTGGCATTGCCGGCGGTGATCGTCATGCCCGGACCCATCACGGGCTGCAGCGCGCGCAAGCCTTCGATCGTCGTGTCGGCGCGGTTGCCTTCGTCCTTGGCGATCGTCACTTCCTTGTAGGTGACCTCCTTGGTCTCCTTATTGACGATCGCCATGTTGGCGGTGACCGGCACGATTTCCTTGTCGTAATAGCCGGCCGCCTGAGCGGCGGCAGTGCGCTGCTGCGACTGGAGCGCATATTCGTCCATCGCGTCGCGGCTGATGCCGTAGCGCTTGGCGACGACTTCGGCGGTGCCGAGCATCGGCATGTACACGTCTTTGTGCATCGCGATCAGTTCGGGGTCGGGCGCGACGCGCATCTGCGGGGTCTGGACGAGCGAAATGCTTTCCACGCCGCCGCCGATGGTGATGTCCATATTGTCAGTGATGATCTGCTTCGCGGCAGTGGCGATCGCCATCAGGCCCGAGGCGCACTGGCGGTCGACCGACATGCCGGCGACCGAGACCGGGAGGCCGGCACGGAGCAGCGAGGTGCGCGCGATATTGCCGGCCTGATGGCCCTGCTGCAGCGCGCAGCCGAACACCACGTCATCGACTTCGGCGCCGTCGATCCCGGCGCGCTCGACCGCGGCCTTGATCGAGTGGCTGGCAAGCGTCGGGGCCGGGGTGTTGTTGAACCCGCCGCGATAGGCGCGGCCGATGGCGGTACGGGCGGTGGAAACGATGACGGCGGAACGCATGAGTGTTGATCCTTTTGCTTGCCCCTCTCGCTTTGCGGGAAGGGTATTGAGTTCAAACGAAAATCTGGCTGATCCATTCGGCAATCATCGCGGGCTTGTTCTCGCCCTCGATTTCCACCGTGAGTTCATTGGTCTGCTGCCATTGGCCGGGACGCTTTTCGGCGAACTCGATCAGCTTGAAACGGCCGCGAATCCGCTTGCCGGAGCGGACGGGGGTGAGGAAGCGGACTTTGTTGCCGCCATAATTCACGCCCATCTTCACGCCCTCGATCGACACCGGATCGATGATCTTGGAGGACAAAAGCGGCATCAGCGACAGCGTCAGGAAGCCGTGCGCCACGGTACCGCCGAACGGCGTCAGCTTGGCCATTTCCGGGTTTACATGGATGAATTGATGGTCGCCGGTGGCATCGGCGAACTTGTTGATCATCTCCTGGCTCACTTCGACCCAGTCGGAAACGGATTCAGTACCGATCCGGCCGGCCATTTCCTGCACGCTGATCGTCGTCATCGCATTTCCCTTCGCGTCAGTTCGCTGATGCGGGCCAGATAGGCGTCGTCGGGTGCGCTCGGCAAGTGGCTGCCGAGCAGAAACGTGCCGCGAACGTGAATGCCGGGGGTGCCGTAGCGTCGAAGCCACGTAAATGCGTGATCTTTCACCGACCGAAAAGCGAACCGGACTTTCTAATTTTTTCTATCGGCGTCCGAATCGGGCTTTTGGGCAACGAATTTGCCGCCTTCGTAGCTCGCCCCGAAATACACATCGACGCTGCGGATCTGGCCGTCGCGCACGGTCAGATACTCGGTGTTGCGGAACTGCGCCCCATTATCGGTGGTGACGAAATAGGTCACGAACGCGCCATCGGCGTCGGTCGTCAACCGCTCGATGGCGAAATCGGTGAAACGATCGCCACCCGGCCAGCACCGCTCAAAGAAAGTGTCGCGGTCGATTGCATCGTCATAGGGGCTGGTGAAGGTGAAGTCGTCGGCCAGCAACGCCTCGCTATCGGCGCGGCGGCGGTCGCGGAACGCCTCATATTGCGCGCGCACGATCGCTTCGTGGCTGTCCTGCCCGGTCATGGCTGATGTCCGTCCTGATCGACCGCCGACCGGTCCGCTGACGGCACGGGCGCTCCTCTTGGTTCTGGCGGTGCTGCCTTCACTCTTGGTTCGGCCGGTTCTTCCTCGCCGGGATAGGGATAGATCATCCCGCCCTGCGGTGCGGCGGTGAAGGCGGTCTGGGTCGGATAGGCGAATTCGATATTCTCGTTGTTGAAGCGGCGGATGATCGCCAGCCCCACGGCGTTGCGGGCGTTGAAGAAATCCTCATACGCTGCGGTCTCGGAATCGAACTCCAGATCGAAATCATAGCTGCTGGCGCTGAAGTTCAGGAAGCCGGCACGCACAAATGCATAGCCGCAGCCTTCGACCACTTCCTTGAGCATCTCCGGCAGGCGGTCCATCACATCGATCGGCGTCCATTGTACCAGCCCGAGGGTGAATTTGATCCGGCGATACTCGCGCTGCGAGTTGTTGAGGATTTCCTTGTCGAGCAGATTCTTGTTGGCGATGATCCGCTCTTCGCCGGTGGCGGCACGGATTCGGGTCGATTTCAGCCCGATCGCCTCGACCGTGCCCGAGGACTGGTCATAGGTGATCGCATCGCCGCGCCGGAATGGGCGGTCGAAAATGATCGCCAGCGCCGCGAACAGATCGGCAAAAATGCCTTGCGCCGCCAGGCCGATGGCGATGCCGCCGACGCCCAGACCCGCGACCAGGCCGGTCACATTGACCCCGAGATTGTCGAGCACCACGATCAGCGCGATCGCGAACAGCGCAAAGGTCACGAGCAGGCGAATGATGCCCATCGCGCTGCCCAGTGCTTCGCCCGAATAATGTTCGGACTGAGTGCGGTGTTCGATCGCGCCGAGGATGATTTCGCGCGCCCAGATCGCCGCCTGGAACACCGCGGCCAGGGTGAAGAGGAAATTGATCGTCGTGGTGATTTCGGGCGGCGCGTTGGCGTAACCGCTGACCAGTTTGGCCGCGACCATGATGATGAAGAAATTGCCGGTCTTGACGATCGCGCGGCCGAACACCTTGCCCCAGCCGGCGGTGCCCGGGCTGCGCTCGCATAATTTATTGCCCAGGCTGCGCGCGAAATACAGCGCCAGGACGATCGCCGTGGCCACCGCGACGGCAATGATGATTTGCAGCCAGTGCGTCTGGATCCAGAGGGTGCTGGCATTGATGAAGCTCTGCGCCTGCTGGTCGATATTGGCGGGATCGATCTTCGACGTCGATGTCGGCGTCGGCGTTGGCGCGGCGGCTGCGGTGTTGTTGGTCGTCATGTCGGAAGACCTAGGCGGCCTTGGCGCTGGGGCCAAGGCTTCCGGAATCGAGGAAGTCGATCAGGCCGCGTTCGGCGCGCGAGAGATATTGCGTACGGCGAGGCAGGGTGCAGCCTTCGCGGAACAACGTCTGCCCTTCCTTGACCAGCGCAATCAGTGCGGGATGGACATAGGATTTTCGGGCGATCGCGGGCGTATTGCCGAGCGCCTCGGTCACCGGTTCGAGCATCGTTGCCAGGCTGATATCGTGATCGGCGCAGGCGAGCGCTTCGAACGCGAGTACGCTCGCGCTCCAGGTGCGGAAATGCTTGGCGGTGTAATCCTCGCCCATTGCCTCGCGGATATAGTCATTGACGTCGGATGAGGTGACCGGCCGTGCCTCGCCGTCGGGATCGAGCCAGCGGAACAGATGCTGGCCGGGCAGGTCGGAGCATTTCCTGACGAAGCGGCTGAGCGACCCGTCGGTGATGGTGAGGACGCGCAGCTTGCCCGACTTGGCCTTGTACTGCAGCTTCAGTGTCTGGCCGCTGAGCCGGGCGTGGCGCTTGCGCAGGGTGGTCGCGCCGAAGCTCTTGTTGGCCTTCACATAATCTTCGTTGCCGATGCGGACATGGCCGAGATCGAGCAGCCGCACGATCGCCGCGACCGCCGTCTCTTTGCCGATACCGCGGCGTTTCAAATCCTTTTCGACCCGCGCGCGCAGCTTGGGCAAGTCGCGGCCGAACGGCGCGCACAGATCATATTTGGCGGATTCCTGAGCTTCGCGGAACTCGGGATGATAGCGATATTGCTTGCGACCTTTCTCGTCCCAGCCGATCGCCTGGATATGGCCATTGGCCTTGGGGCAGTACCAGGCATCGCGGTACGCGGGCGGCAGGCCGACCGCATTGAGCCGGTCGATCTCGTCGCGATCCGTGATGCGCGCGCTGTCGGCGTCGAAATAGCCCCAGCCGTGGCGCATCTTCCTGCGCGTGATGCCGGGTTCGCTGTCGTCGCAATAGATGATCCTGGACATGGCGAAGGGAATGCGCGGGGCGGGGTGGAGGTTCCCGCTTAATCCTCCCCGGCACGGGGAGGGGGACCATTCGCTTCTTCAGCGAATGGTGGAGGGGGCGCTCCC
>NZ_JBOHHW010000043.1:0-43373 GCF_050725575.1 Sphingomonas sp.
TGGCAAACAGTTCCTGCGGGTCACGACCAGCCAGAAGCTGGTCCAAAACGTCCTTGTCGATTGCCATATCGATGGTCCTTTCTCTTCCATCTATATGACCTCACGCACAAAATTCCTGACAGTCCCGCCGAAGCCGATCGAGACAGGGTGCGAGATTGTCTCGTTCGGCTAAGATCGGTTCGCCGATTTCCGAGCCGCATCATTCGATACGGAATCCGAACAGAGGTCGGAGCAAGCGTGCCATCTGCATGAATTTGAAATATCTACGATCGTGCATCCGTCTGTATTATATCGACAAAGACACCTTCATCTTCCTGCAAAAAATGTACTGACCAGCAATTTTTAAGCCCCCTAATTGGGACTATAACATCGCTTATATTCCATAATTCTAGCTTATCTTTCAGGCTTTCGCCCCATGATTCTACACCATCACGAAGATCCAAGGCGGCAATCATCTCCTCATCGGGATCATCAACCCAGGCCCTTAAAGCAAGTTCTGGGGTTTTCGCTTCATTCTGCGATAGATAAGTGCCTGATCTAAAATTGACGCAAAAAGTGTAAAGCAGAAGAGGCATTCAAATTCCCTAAGCCTTCACCACAAGATGATTCTCGGATGATTTATATATTTTCGGTGGCGGTTTGCTAACTCGCAATCTCCTTGGTGTAAGTCTGCGCCTGGCAGGCGCTGGCTCTGGGCTATGGCGATGGGCACAATCCAGCCGGTATAATCACCCTTTGCGGATGTGATGGGCAGACTGTTTGTGCGAGATGCGGCTACAGCCCCTCGCCGTCAGAATTTCACCGCCGCTTCCACACCGAATTCCTGCGGCCGCCCCGGCGTGAAACGGTCAATGCCGAAGCCGCCAAAATAGCCGGTGCGGGCAAGCTGAACCGTCTTGTCGAGGACATTGGTGCCATAGACGCCGATCCGCCAGCCCTTCTCACCCCCGGGCACGAAATCGAGCCGGAAGCCGAGCAGGGCATAGGCAGGCAGCTTGCAAATATAGTCTGCGCCCTCCTGGCAAGCGGGCTTCGAGCCCACGCCGCGCACGTCCACGCTGGGCGTCAGGGTCCCGGTCGCGCCGACATGCAAGTCATAGGACAGCGCCGCGCTATAGGTATATTTCGGCGCGGAGCTGACCGGGGTGTCGAGCGTCAGCGTCACGGCATTGGGCCGGATGCTGTCATAAGCCTGGCTGAGATAGGCGAGATTACCGCGCAGCGTCAGGTCGCGCGTCGGGCGCAGCACGAACTCGCCCTCGAAACCGGCCTCATGCGCCGACGCCGCACTTTGCACCTGCCGGGTCGAGATCGTGCCGATCAGCACGTTCACCCCCGACTGGATATCGGTATATTTCTGGTAGAAACCCGACAGGTTGATGATCGCGCGCCGGTCGAACAATTCGGCCTTGATGCCCGCCTCATAGGACCAGAGCTTTTCCGGATCATAGAAGGACGGAAAGCGGCCATTGGCCGGTTGCGAGCCGATCTGCTGGTTGAAGCCGCCGGCATTATAGCCATGGCCGGCGCTGGCATAGGTGAACAGCGTGTCGGTCCAGCGATAGGAGAGCTGGATTTTCGGGTCGAAGCCCTGCCAGCTGTGCGTATCGCGCGCCGTGAAGGGATCGCCGGCGCAATTCGCCAGGCCGCCGAGGAAATCGCCGGTGAAATAGCCGCATTGGGTGAGCACGCCATTGTGGAGAAAACTCCCCGCCTTGCCCGCGAAAAAGACGTAGCTCGACCCGGTTTTCTTGTCATGGGTGTAGCGGCCGCCAAGGGTCAGCTCGAGCCGGTCGGTGACCTTGAACGACGCCTGGGCAAAGGCGGCATAGCTCTCATATTTCAGCGAGGCGTCGTAGATATAGCCCAGCGGATCGATCCAGTCGGGGCCGGTATCCTGAAGGAAGCTGGTTTTCTGATTGAAATAATAAACGCCGGCAAGGAAGGTCAGCCGCTCGTCAAACGCGGTGCCGCCCAGCGTCAATTCCTGCGTGACCTGCGTGGTGCGGGTATCGTCATATTCGGCATAAATGTCGTTCGGGCTGTTATTGACCGGCGTGTAGAAGGTCGCCTGGGACCGGCGATACGCCGTCACCGAATGCAGCGCGATATCATCGCTCAGCTGATAATTGATCCGCCCGTTGAGCGTCGTCGCATCGGTGTGGTTGAACGGCCCGCGGCCGACATAGCGGGCAATGCCCCGGCGCGCATCGCCGCCGGATGCGATGTCGGTGATCAGCGCACTGGTCGGCGCGGTCAGCGTCGCGCCGCCATAAACCAGATCGTCCTTCCCCAGCACCGGATAGGCAGTGCAATAGGGCAGGCTGTGCAGCGCATCGTAATTCTGGATATAGGCCGCGCTTGACAGGCAGCCGACCGGGATGGTCGCCCCGCCATCGGTCCGCGACCAGTTATATTCGCCGAGCAGATCGACCGTCAGCGGCCCTTTGTCGGCGCGAAGCTGGAGGCGGCCGGAGCGATTCTTGACGTTGCCGCTGCGGCCGTCGTCGAGCAGATGCTTGATATTGCCATCGGCATCCTGAGTGCGGAAACTCAGCCGGCTGCTGATCCCGTCCGCCAGCGGAAGGTTGATCGCACCCTCGGTATCGACCCGGTTATAGGAGCCGAGGCGCAACTGGACATAGCCCTCGAAACGGTCGGTCGGCCGCTGCGTCGTCAGCAGTACCGCGCCGGCCGTCGTATTCTTGCCGAACAATGTGCCCTGCGGCCCCTTCAGCACCTGAAGCGAGGCGATGTCATAGAAATAGAGATCATTGCCCTCCAGTCGGCTGACATACATCTCGTCGACATAGAAGCCGGCCTTGGTGTCCGAATTGACCTGGTTGAAGGTCTGGCCGATCCCGCGAATGGTGAAGCTGGTGCCGCCCGATAACAAGGGCGTCAGCTCAAGATTGGAGACCGCGCCGCGCAAGTCCGGGAAGCTGCGGATGTTCTGCTGCGTCAGGTCCGCGCTTGACAGCACCGTCGCGGAAACCGGCGTGGTGAGCAGATTCTCCTCGCGCCGGCGCGCCGTCACGATGATCTCGCCAAGGTCGCCGGTATCGCCAGTGTCGCCAGTGTCGGCGGTCTCGGCCGTGGTCGTCTGGGCGACGGCGCCCGCGGCCGGGAACAGCCCAAGGACGGAAACGGACAGCAGATGGATCAGCGATAAACGAATTCCGGCCATGAAGACCCCCCTTATGCGGACGAGCGGCTTCCTCCGGCCGTCAGCAATATCCTAGTGATCAGATAGGATTTGAGGACGCAGTTTATGTTTCGCGTTACCAAGCTGGTTTATTTGGGCGGCGGATTACCTAAACCCTGCTTTCTTCGGGCTGGTCTGCGCTTGCCTTGGCAACTGCGCAAACGCGCCGTCAAAAATTCCGCGGCGCCGCCCCCGCATAGGGATCGAAATCGGCCGGCCGCGTCGGTGCCGGTGACGGCATCACCACGGGCGGCGGCGGCGCGACATAAGGCGCCGGCGGCTCATAATCCCGCTCATACCCGCCGCTCGCCGCGGACCTTATCCCGGCCGCGATAATTCCTGCGCCGAACAGGATGAAGCAGCCGGTGATCACCGTTGCGCCGCTGCGCCAGTTGATCCGCCCGTTGAGCATCATCATGCCGATCACTGCGACCGCGATGATCGCGATGGTTGTCGCGACGGTGCCGAGCAATGTCCCCTGCAACCAGCCGACCGCCGCGACCAGCGGGTCGGACCCGGCCGGATCGGCGAGCGAATAGGACGGCGCAGAGGAAAGGACGGCGATACTCGCCATGGCGGCTGGAACACTCCGGTTGAACGCTCGGCATAGCATCGCACCACCGGACCATCCAGCGTCTCTCCGTCCCTCTGTACGCACCGCGCCTCAGTCGTCATCGCCACTGTGCAGCGCCCGCACGATCGATACGCCCTGCTGCAGGCCGGTGAGGATCTCGTCATCGAAATCGCCGATCGGGACATACTCGCGCCGGACCCCCGAATAGCGGGTCTCGGCTCCGTCCCGCTCCAGCGTCGCGAACAGCGCGACCTGCTCGCGTTTCTGCGCTTCCTCCGCCAGTTGAACCAGCTGAGTCCATTGCCGCTGCGCCAGGCGGCTGCCCGCGACCGCCGCCATCGTCATTGCGCGAAACACCGCCCGATGGGCCGGCAGCTCGATCTCCGCGTCACCGTCGCGCACGGTGATCCGACGATAGGCTTCCTCCAGGATCATCGCCCGCGTCGGCAGGTCCGATCCGGGCAGCCGGTCACCCTTGCGCCCGCTCGCGCCGCGAAAGCGCGGCCGGCCCGCCGGATTGCCCGACTGGCCCTTGGTAAAGGGCTTGCCGACAATCCGTCGGGTCGGGCCATCATCGTCAGCCTGATAATCTTCGCCCGATTCTACATGTTGCTGCGTCATGTCATCACCACGGTCATGAGTCGTCCAACCACCCCTCGAGCAGCTTTTCATGGCGAGTTGAATCGATCCGGTGCTGTTCCTGCCCGCCACCATGCTGTTATCGATGCTGTTCCATGCTGTTATTGGATAACAGCATATCGGCCACCCAACTCATTGAATGCGCTTCGGAATTTTCGACCCGAAATCCAACTTAACAGCAGCGGGAAAATAAATGCCGGATATCAGCACGGAACAGCATGCCACGGGCCACGCCCGGGCTTGCAATCATGTGTCGCAAAACCCGCCAACTCCGGCATGACGACGCCGGAATTTCCCGCTAACCGCATGGCCATGGCCGCTACCCAGACTTCGTCCGCCCCGACCCCAATGATGGCGCAATATCTCGCGCTCAAGGCCGATGCGCAGGATTGCCTGCTCTTCTATCGCATGGGCGATTTCTTCGAGATGTTCTTCGACGATGCGAAGATCGCGGCCGCCTGTCTCGACATCGCTCTCACCGCGCGCGGCGAGCATGATGGCGTCGCCATCCCGATGTGCGGCGTGCCGGCGCATTCGGCGGAAGGCTATCTCGCGCGGCTGATCAAGGCCGGCCACCGCGTCGCCATCGCCGAACAGACCGAAAGCCCGGCCGAGGCCAAGAAGCGCGGCGGCAAGACTTTGGTCGGCCGCGCCATCGTCCGTGTCGTCACCGCCGGCACGCTGACCGAGGAAGCGCTGCTCGACGCGCGTACCGCAAACTGGTGCGTCGCGATCGGTGAGGCGGGTGGTTCGGGATCAGGCAGCGTCGCCATCGCCGCCGCCGATGTCTCGACCGGGCGGTTCGAACTGATCGAAACCGATATGGCCGGCCTTGGTGCCGAACTTGCCCGCCTTGCACCGGCCGAAACCATCGCTTCGGAGATCACCGCGTTCGACGAAGCCGCGACCATGCTGCGCCCGAAAAGCGACTTCGACAGTGCGCGCGGCGAAGCGCGGCTGAAGGAATTGTTCGGCGTCGCAACGCTTGACGGCTTCGGCCAGTTCAGCCGCGCGGGGCTCGCCGCGGCAGGAGGGCTGATCGCCTATCTCGACCATACCGCCAAGGGATCACTGCCGTTCCTGCGCCCGCCGCGCCTGCAACGCGCCGCGCAGCAAATGGCGATCGATGCCGCGACGCGCGAAAGCCTGGAACTGACTCAGACCGCGACTGGCACGCGCGAGGGCAGCCTGCTCGACGCGGTCGACCGCACCGTCACCGGCGCCGGTGCGCGCCTGCTCGCCGCGGACATCGGTGCGCCGCTGATGGACCGGGGTGGGATCGAGGCGCGGCTCAACCTGGTACAATTGCTGTGCGACGATAGCGGCTTGCGCGAACAGCTTCGCGCTACATTGCGCAGCCTGCCCGATATCGGCCGCGCGATCGGCCGGCTCGCGGCGGGGCGCGGTTCGCCACGCGATCTCGGCCAGCTTCGCGACGGCCTTGATGGTGCCCAGAATCTGAGTGGGCGGCTCGACCGTATCGCCGAGCCCCCTGCCCTGCTCGCTGCGCTCGCACCGCAATTGCGCGGGCATGGCGCGCTGATCGACTTGCTGACCCGCGCGCTGGTGCCCATGCCACCGATCGACGCCTCGGATGGCGGCTATATCGCGCCCGGCTATGATGCCGCACTCGACGATCTGCGTGATGCCGGTGCCGGCGGTCGCCGCGCCATCGCTGCGCTTGAGGCCGATTACCGCGACCGCACCGGCATTGCGCAATTGAAGATCCGGCATAACGGCGTGCTTGGCTATCATATCGAAGTGCCGGCGCGCATCGCCGATGCGCTGATGAAACCCGACAGCGGCTTCACTCACCGCCAGACCATGGCCGGCGCGGTGCGGTTCAACGCCCCCGACCTGCATGAGGTCGCGCTGAAAGTGACTCAGGCCGGCGCGCATGCACTGGCAGCGGAAGCGGCACATCTCGAAGATCTGACTCAAGCCGCGCTCGACAAGCGCGAGGCAATCGCCGCGACCGCCGATGCGCTTGCCCGCTTCGACGTCGCCGCGGGCCTCGCCGAACGCGCCGGCGAAGGCGGCTGGACTCGCCCCACGCTCGCCGATCATGCCTGTTTCGAGATCGAGGGCGGCCGCCATCCGGTGGTCGAGGATGCGCTGGCCAAACGCGGCGAACGCTTCGTCGCCAATGATTGCCGCTTGTCGGAAGACTCGCGCCTCTGGCTGGTGACCGGTCCGAACATGGGTGGTAAATCGACCTTCCTGCGCCAGAACGCCTTGATCGCGGTACTGGCCCAGGCCGGCAGCTATGTCCCCGCGACCTCAGCGACGCTTGGCCTGGTCGATCGCCTGTTCAGCCGGGTCGGCGCGTCGGACAATCTCGCGCGCGGCCGATCGACCTTCATGGTCGAAATGGTCGAGACCGCCGCGATCCTGGCGCAGGCGACACCGCGCAGCTTCGTCATCCTCGATGAAGTCGGGCGCGGCACCAGTACTTATGACGGTCTCGCCATCGCCTGGGCGGTGGTCGAGGCGATCCATGAGGATAATCGCTGCCGCTGCCTGTTCGCGACGCATTATCATGAACTGACTCGCCTGGCCGAACGCTGCGACGCGCTCACCCTTCACCATGTCCGCGCGCGCGAATGGAAGGGCGAGCTGGTGCTGCTGCACGAAGTGTCGGAAGGGCCGGCCGACCGCAGCTACGGCCTGGCGGTCGCGCGGCTGGCCGGGTTGCCGCCGGTGACGATCGCGCGCGCGAAAGCCGTGCTGGCGAAACTCGAAGCCGGTCGCGCCAAGACCGGCGGGCTCGCGGCCGGGCTCGACGATCTGCCGCTGTTCGCGGCCGCCGCCGAAGCCGTGGAACAGGAGTGCGACGCGATCCGCGCCGAAGTCGAGACAATTGATGTCGATGCGCTGACGCCACGCGAAGCGCTGGAGGTGCTGTATCGGCTAAAGGCGCTGGCCCGTGACGGGAGCGATTGAGATCGATGCGGAATCTCTCCTGTCCGTCACCCGCGCTCCAGCACCGTATAGGTCATCGCATGCCGCAGCCTGAAACCCAGCGCCTCGTACAGACCGATCGCACCGGTGTTGTCCGGATAGACATGCAGGAACGCCGCATCGCCCCGTGCAAGGATGCGCTCGATCACCACCTGCATCAGCGCGCGGGCATAGCCATGGCCGCGATGGTCGGGATGGGTGCACACCGCGCTGACCTCGGTGAAGCCGATCGGCTTCATCCGCTCGCCGGCCATCGCGACCAGCTTTCCATCCTGCTTCACGCCAATGAAATCGCCCAGCCGGTTGGTCTGGGAGAAGAACGGCCCCGGCGCGGTCAGTGTCGCGAGCGCAAGCATCTCGGGCGCGTCCGCGTCGGACAGCGGTACGAACTCGACCGGCGCGCCCGCCTTGGTCAGGCTGGTCAGCACCATCTGGTTGATGATTGCGCGCGACCGCACCACCGCGCCGGGCGGCAGCGCGACATCGCTTGCTTCGACCAGGCCAAGCGTGCCGTCCGCCGGCAGCAGCGCGGCGAGCGCGGCAAGGTTTTCGGGTGTGTCTTCGGCTGCCGCACCGAACAGATTGACCTCGGGCACGAAGCGCAGCGCGCGGGCATCGCCGAGCGCGAGATGCGCCTGGCGGCTGGTCAGGCTGTGCCACACCGGGCGGTCGAGCGGATGGATTGCTGTCGTCATGACTTGCTTCAAGCACGGGATCGCGCCGCGGTCATCCCGGTTTCTGCCGCCAAAGCAAATGCTGCCGCTGTCCCCGTGACGCCACACACCGAACCCGGTATCTGAGCCCTATGTCCGGCCGCTTCGACTCCCTGCCCCAGCGCCGCGCGATCATCGATCGCCGCGTGCTTGCCGATACGCTTGCCGCGCTGGAAGGCGACGACAAGGTCGCGCTGCGCCGCGCCGCCGCGGTTCAGCTCAAGGCCGCGCTCGACGCCGGGCGCGCCGAGATCGCCCGTCGGCTGGTCGAGCATCCGTCGCGCGGGCTTGAGGCCGCCGCCGCCCAGGCGTTCCTGACCGATCAGCTGCTGCGCCTGCTCTACGACTTCACCGTCACGCGGCTCTATCCGGTCAACAATGCGACCGCTTCGGAACGCATCACCCTGATCGCGGTCGGCGGTTATGGCCGCGGCGAGATGGCGCCGCATTCGGACATCGACATCGGCTTCCTCACCCCCTGGAAACAGACCGGGTGGAGCGAGCAGGTGATCGAGACGATGCTCTATGCGCTGTGGGATCTCGGCCTCAAGGTCGGCCATAGCAGCCGCTCGCTCGACGAGATGGTGCGCCAGGCGAAGAGCGACATCACCATCCGCACCGCCCTGCTCGAGGCACGCTATGTGTGGGGCGACACCGATTTGTACGAAGAGGCCGCGCGGCGCTTCAAGGTCGAGGTCCAGGCCGATACCGCGCGCGCCTTCATCGCCGACAAGCTCGCCGAGCGCGATGTGCGGCACAAGAAGATGGGCGATACGCGCTATGTCGTCGAGCCCAATGTGAAGGAAGGCAAGGGCGGACTGCGCGACCTCCACACGCTCTTCTGGATCGGCAAATATGCGTACAATGTGCAGAGCTCGGCCGAACTGGTCGGCGCCGGGCTGCTGACCGCGGACGAATATCGCCAGTTCCACCGAGCGGAGAATTTCCTCTGGGCAGTACGCTGCCAGCTACACAGCATCGCCGGCCGCGCCGAGGACCGGCTGACCTTCGACCTGCAGCGCGAGATCGCCGAGCGGTTGCGCTTCGCCGACCGCCCCGGCAAGTCGAGCGTCGAGCGCTTCATGCAATATTACTTCCTGCAGGCGAAGACTGTCGGCAATTTGACCGGTGTCTTCCTCGCGCATCTCGATGAGAAGTTTGCGGCGCGGGGCCGCCGCTTCGGCCTGCCGATTCTCCGACGCCATCCGAGCAAGCTCAACGGCTTCCGGCTCGAACGTGGGCGGATCACGCTGCCCTCGGACGATTTTCTGGCGAAAAAACCGGTGCGGCTGATTGAGATGTTCGCGCTTGCCGACAAGCATGGGCTTGAGATCCACCCGCTGGCGATGCGCGCCGCCGCGCGCGACGCGAAGCTCGCCGACGATATCCGCAATGATCCCGACGCCAACGCCTATTTCCTCGACGTGCTGACCTCGCCGCGCGATCCGGAAACGGTATTGCGCTGGATGAACGAGGCGGGTGTGTTCGGACGCTTCGTGCCCGATTTCGGCCGCGTCGTGGCGCAGATGCAGTTCGACATGTATCATCATTATACCGTCGACGAGCACACGATCCGCGCGATCGGCCTGTTGTCGAAGATCGAGCATGGCGAGCTCAACGAGGATCACCCGCTCTCCACCGCGATCATGAAGCAGATCGTATCGCGCCGCGTGCTCTATGTCGCGGTGCTGCTGCACGACATCGCCAAGGGACGCGGCGGCGACCATTCGGTGCTCGGCGCGGAGGTCGCGAACCGGCTCTGCCCGCGCTTCGGCCTGTCGCCGGCGGAGACCGAGACGGTCGCCTGGCTGGTCCGTGCGCATCTGCTGATGTCGGCGACTGCGTTCAAGCGCGACCTGTCGGATTTCAAGACGATCCTCGACTTTGCTGAAGCCGTGCAGAGCCCGGAGCGACTGCGCCTGCTGCTCACCTTGACCGTGGTCGATATCCGCGCGGTCGGACCCGGTGTGTGGAATGGGTGGAAACGGCAATTGCTCTCCACTCTGTATGAATCCGCCGAGGAAGTGCTGCGCCTCGGTCACAAGCAGAAAGGCCGCGGCGAGCGCATCGCTGCCAAGCAGGAAGCGCTGCAGGCAGCCCTTGGCTGGGACGATGTGGCCTTCGCCCGGCTGGTCAAGCGCCTGCCCGAACCCTATTGGGTCGCCGAGCCCGAGGATGTGCTGGTGCGCAACGCGCGGCTGATCGAGGCGGCGGGAAGCGCGCAGCTGTCGATCGCGGCGCAGGTCTATCCCGAACGCGGTGCGACGCTCGTCACCGTCTATGCCGCCGATCATCCCGGCCTGTTCTACCGCATTGCCGGCGCGATCCATGTCGCGGGCGGCAACATTATCGATGCGCGCATCCACACCACGCGCGACGGCATGGCGCTGGACAATTTCCTCGTCCAGGATCCGTTCGGCCGGCCGTTCGACGATGCCGGGCAGCTCGGCCGGCTGCGCACCGCGATCGAAGATGCGCTGGCCAATCGCGGCAAGATGCTTGACCGGCTGCTGGCCAAGCCCCTGCCCCGCACCCGCGCCGAGGCGTTCGAGATCGTGCCCAATGTGCTGATCGACAACAAGGCATCGAACCGCTTCACTGTGGTCGAGGTCAATGCCCGCGACCGCCCGGCGCTGCTCCACCAGCTTGCCTACACATTGTTCCAATCGAAAGTGACGATTCACTCGTCGCATGTCGCGACCTATGGTGAGCGCGCGGTCGACACTTTCTATCTGACCGACCTGCTCGGCGACAAGATCGCCGGCGGGCCGCGCCTGAAGACGATCGAACGCCGCCTGCTCGACGCGGCGGCGGGACGGGAGATGGTCGAGGCGGAATAACGAGAGGAGAGAGACGATGCCGGTATTGGGAATTGGTGGGCTGTTCTTTCGCGCAAAGGACCCGGACGCATTGTCCGCCTGGTACCGCGAGCATCTCGGCATTGGCGCGGGCTGCGTCGCGACCGAGGGCGCGACGCCAGACGAATGGTCATGGCAGGCCGAAGGCGGCCCGGTGGTGTTCGCGCCGTTCAAGCAGGAGACCGACTATTTCGCCGCCGACAAGCAGTTCATGCTCAATTTGCGCGTGCGCGACCTGGATTCGCTGCTCGAGCAACTCAACGCGGCGGGCATCGACATCATCACCAAACCCGAATGGAACGACCCGTCGATCGGTCAGTTCGCGCGGATCCACGATCCCGACGGCAATGCGATCGAACTATGGGAACCGCCGGCCCCACCGGCTCGCTGACAGGCGATCGACAGCGGCTTTGGTCTCCTGCATGCGCTTCATGCAGGGATAAATCAGGGAGAAGTACCCAATGTTCAGTCATATCATGGTCGGCGCGAACGATATCGAAGAGTCGAAGAGCTTCTACGACACAACGCTCGCAACGCTCGGCATTCCCCCGGGCCGGGTCGATGAAAAGGGCCGCGTCTTCTACGTCACGCCGACCGGCATCTTCTCGATCTCCAGGCCGATCAATGGCGAACCTGCCTGTTTCGCCAATGGCGGCACGATCGGCTTTGCCGCCAAGTCACCCGAAGAAGCTGATGCCTGGCATGACGCCGGCGTCGCGGCCGGCGGTGCCTCGTGCGAAGACCCGCCCGGCATTCGCCAAGGCAGCTTTGGCCAGCTTTACCTCGCCTATCTACGCGACCCCGCGGGCAACAAGCTGTGCGCGATGCACCGCCTGCCCGTCGCTTGAGCGACGCTACCCTGCCGCCGTGCCGCCAATCGCGCGAACGGTGTCGACCGCGATCTGCAGCCGGCGGCTCTGTATCTCAAGCAAGGACCGCTGCGCATCGAGCGCGGCGGTCTGCGCGGTGACCACTTCGAGATAGTCCGACGCGCCGTCGCGGTAGCGGATCAGCGCGAGGTCGCGGGTACGCTCGGCGGCGCGGGTCGCGGCCTGCTGGTCCTGCTCCTGCGCGGCAAGGCTATGCGCTCGGGCCAGGTCGTCCTCGACCTCGCGGAACGCAGCGAGCACGGTCGAGCGATAGCCGGCGGCGGCCTCGTCATACTGTGCACGACTGATCCGCACTCGCGCACGCCGCGCGCCGCCATCGAAGATCGACAGCGCGGCCGACAGCGGTCCAAGCGCCCAGAAGCCGTTCGAGGCGCTGAGGATGTCGCTATTGCCCGCCTCGAACCCGCCGGACGCGCCAAGCGTCAGCGAGGGGAACAGGGCGGCGCGTGCGACTCCGATCCGGGCATTGGCGGCGGCGACGCGGCGTTCCGCGGCAACCACGTCGGGGCGGCGCTGCAACAGGGTCGAGGGCACCCCGACCGGGATCGCCGGCGGCTGGCGCTGCGTCTCGGCGACGGCAATCGAGAAGCTCGACGGCGACTCCCCGACCAGCGCGGCGATGGCATGTTCGAACGCGGCACGGTCGCCCGCCACTGCCGACAGCTCGGCGCGCGCGCTCGACAGCAGGGCGGCCGAGCGGCTGACGTCGATGCCCGAGGCGATCCCGCCGCTGTGCCGCGTGTCGGTCAGCTCGAACGCACGCTCGAACGCCGCGACCGTCTGGCGCAGCAGCTCCGCGCGCGCATCGAGTCCGCGCATCTGGAAGTAATAGTCGGCCAGCGTCGCCTGCAGTCCGAGCCGCACCGCGGCGACGTCCTGCTCGCTCGCCTGCGCATCGGCGGCATTGGCGCGGACTGAATTGCGGACCCGACCGAACAGGTCGATCTCATAGGCCAGCGACCCGCCGAGCCGCAGATCGGTATAGCGCGCCGCGCTGCTGCCGAGCGGACGCCCGGCCGAGACCCGGGCCCGCTCAGCGCCGGCGCCGGCATCGAGGCTGGGCAGCTGTGCCGCCTGGCTCTCGCGCAGCTGGCCGCGCGCCTGGTCATAGCGCGCGATCGCTACCGCGAGGTCGGGACTGCCGCTTTCGATCCGCGCCTCAAGCCCGTCGAGCACGGTGTCGCCGAATGCGCTCCACCACGGACCCGGTGCAACGCCGACCTCGGCCGGCTGCCACTTGCCGAGCTCCTTGTAAGCGGGCGCAGTCGGCGCCGCCGGCACGCTATAGGGCGGTGCCAGCGAGCAGCCGGCGAGCGCGGCCGCGACGACCGCCGTCAGCGCAGTCCTAGCGCGGAGCACGTGCCGCTCCCGCACCAGGCCTGGCGGTCGTGCTGATCCGCACCGGATCGCCGCTCTGGAGCGAGTCCGGCGGGCTATCGATCACGCGGTCGGTGGCGGACAGGCCGGCGCTGATCTCGACGCTGTCGCCATCGTCGCGGCCGATCGTGATGGTCTTGAGCTGCGCCTTGCCATCGGCGCCGACCACCGCGACCTGCGTACCCTTCGCGCCGATCACCAGCGCGCTGGACGGCAGGCGCAGGCCGGCGTTGCTGCCGCCGCCGACCGGGAACTTGACCTGGGCATAGGCGCCCGGCTTCAGCGCGCGGTCGGCATTGGCGGTCTGCAGTTCGACCAGCACCGTGCCCGATTGCGGATCGACCGCCCCGGCGCTGCGCGTCAGGGTCACGTCGAAGGTGCGGCCGGGATATTCCGGCACTGTCAGGCTCGCATGCATGCCCTGCTGGATCT
This sequence comes from Sphingomonas sp., assembly GCF_050725575.1. Taxonomy (GTDB): domain Bacteria; phylum Pseudomonadota; class Alphaproteobacteria; order Sphingomonadales; family Sphingomonadaceae; genus Sphingomonas. Next base: position 13,650 of record NZ_JBOHHW010000043.1, read on the forward strand.
GGCCCGAAAAGGCCTGAGGCACGCGAACATAGATGCGCATCCGGCTGACATCGGCGACCGTGAACAGCGGTGTCGACGCCGCGGTGCCGGAGGTGACCAGCGCACCGACCTGGGTCGAACGGCTCGTCACCGTGCCCGAGAAAGGCGCAGTGAGCCGGTTGAAACCCTGCAGCGCACCGAGGCGGCGGACATTGGCCGAGGCCGCGCTGGCGATCGCCGATTTGGCGGCAAGGTCGCCGAGCTTCTCATCGGTTTCCTGCTTCGACACTGCGTCCTTCCCCAGCAGGTCGCGCCAGCGGGTCGCGGTCGATGCGGCGAGCGCACGGTTGGCGCGTGCGGTCTGCAGGTCGGCCCGCGCCGCCTCGACCTGCTGGTCGACCTCGGGCGCGTCGAGGATGGCGAGCGTCTGCCCCGCGCGGACGGAATCGCCGATATCGACGAACCAGCGCCGGACATAACCATTGGTGCGGGCATAGATCGGCGCGCTGTTGAACGCCTGGACATTGCCCGGCAACGTCAGCGCGTCGCTCGCGCCCGCGCCCTTGGCCTGGATCACGGTCACGATCGGCGTTGCCTGCGCGGTGGTCCAGTGCGCGAGCTGCGCATCGGAATGGCTACGGGCGAAGATGCCGGCGCCAGCCAATCCGACCGCGACAACCGCCGCAGCGATCCCGACTTTCTTCAACGAACCGGAAGCGGGTTCAGACATGTACTTCCTCCAAATCCTGAGGCGCCGAACCCGCGGTCGCGGCGGGTTTCCCGGCATGCTTGCGGTGAACGATGCTGAAGATCACCGGCACGAACATCAGCGTCGCGATCGTCGCGACGATCAGCCCACCAATCACGGCGCGGCCGAGCGGCGCGTTCTGCTCGCCGCCCTCGCCAAGGCCCAGCGCCATCGGCAGCATGCCGATGACCATCGCCAGCGCGGTCATCAGCACCGGGCGGAAGCGAGTCATGCCCGCCTCCAGCGCCGCCCTGGTCGAGTCACCCAGCTCGGCGAGCCGTTCGCGTGCGAAACTGACCACCAGGATCGAGTTCGCCGTCGCCACGCCCATACACATGATCGCGCCGGTCAGCGCCGGCACCGACAGAGTGGTGCCGGTCAGGAACAGCATCCAGATGATCCCGGCGATCGCGCCGGGCAGCGCGGTGATGATCACGAACGGATCGAGCCAGCTCTGGAAGTTCACCACGATCAGCAGATAGATTAGCACGATCGCACCGATCAGGCCGAAGAACAGGCCGGAAAAGGCGCTGTTCATCGTCGCATATTGGCCGCGCAAATTGACGATCGTGCCCTTGGGCGCGCTTGCCTTCAGCTCGGCCAGGACATGCTTGATGTCGCCGGCGATCGCGCCGAGATCGCGGCCATTGGGGGTCGCATAGATGTCGATCGCGCCCTGGATGTTATAGTGCGAGACGACCGCCGGCGAGGTCGAGCGGCTGATCGACCCGATCCCGCCCAGCACTTGCGCGGCGCCGCCGGCCGTGGCGCCGGTCACCGGGATGTTGGACAGGTCGCTGATCGATCCGACATGATATTCCGGGGTCTGCGCAACGACCGGATAGGACACGCCGTTTTCCGGGTTGAGGTAGAAGACCGGCGATGTCTGCGATGTCCCCGCGAGCGAGGAGGCAACGCTGTTGGTCACGTCGCGCTCGGTCAGGCCAAGCCCGCCGATCCGGCTGCGGTCGATATCCACGCTCAGTTCGGGATAGCGCGCCGATTGCTGGATCCGCGCATCGGCCACGCCGGGGATTGCCGCGATCCTGCGCAGGATGGTCCGTGCATAGGCGTAATTCCCTGCCTGGTCCTTGCCCGCGATCTGGATGTCGATCGGCGCGGGCGCGCCGAAATTGAGGATCTGGCTGGTGATATCGGCGGGCAAGAACGAGAAGGTCGTGCCCGGGAATGCGCCCGGCAGCGTCTCGCGCAACTTGCGGACATAATCGGCGGTCGGCTTATGGTCTTCCGACAGCTGGATCAGGATGTCGCCGTCCTGCGGCCCGATCGTACCGGAGTTGTTATAGGTCGTGTTGATCGAGCTGACCGGCAGGCCGATATTGTCGACCACCGAGACAAGCTCGTCAGCCGGGATGATCTGGCGGATGCGCCCGGCAATCCGGTCGAACTCGGCCGACGTGTCCTCGATCCGGCTGCCGATCGGCGCGCGGACGTGCAGGGTGATCTGCCCGGCGTCGACACTGGGGAAGAAATTCTGCCCCAGGAACGGCACCAGCAGGAACGAGAGCGCGACCACGGCAAGGAAGCCCAGCAGGAACGGCCGCCCAGTCGCCAGCGCGCGTTCGAGTAGCCGGCCATAGGCCTGGCGGAAGCGTTCGAAGCGCGCCTCGAACCCGCGCTGGAAGCGGACCAGGGGGTTGCGCGAGGTCGGCGTTCCGGCCGCATGCACATCACCGGCATGCGGGCGCAGCAAATACATCGCCATGGTCGGCACCAGCGTACGCGACAGGATGAACGAGGCGATCATCGCGAACACCACCGCCAGCGCCAGCGGCACGAACAGGAACCCGGCAACGCCCGGCAGGAAGAACATCGGCACGAACACGATACAGATACACAGCAGCGAGACGAACGCCGGCGTAACGATCTGCGCCGCGCCGTCGAGGATCGCCTGGCGCACACCCTTGCCCTGTTCGAGGTGCCAGTTGATATTCTCGATCGTCACCGTCGCGTCGTCGACCAGAATACCGACCGCGAGGCTCAGCCCGCCAAGCGTCATCACGTTCAGTGTCTGGCCGGTCGCCGACAGGGCGATGATCGCGGCAAGGATAGCGAGCGGGATCGAGATCGCGATGATCACGGTCGAACGCCATGACCCGAGGAACAACAGAATCATCAGGCTGGTCAGGGCGGCGGCGATCGCGCCTTCCTTGACCACGCCCGACACGGCCGCCTCGACGAACAGCGACTGGTCGCCGATCGGCACGATCTTGAGTTCGGGCGGCAAGGTCGCCTGGATCGCCGGCAGAGCGTCCTTGATCCCCTGCACGATCGCCAGTGTCGAGGTCGCACCATTTTTCAGAATGGTCATCAGCACCGAGCGCGAGCCGTCGACATGGACGACATTGGTCTGCGGCGCGCTGCCGTCGCGGACATGCGCCACGTCGCGCATATAGATGGTCGCGCCGTTCACGACCTTGACCGGCAGCGCATTGAGCTCGTCGATCGAGCCCGGCGCGTTGTTGAGGCGGATATTATACTGGAAATTACCGATCTTGGCGAAACCGGCCGGATTGATCTGGTTCTGCGCGGCAATCGCATTGCCGACATCCTGCGCCGACAGTCCCTTGGACTGCAGCGCCTGAGGATCGAGGTCGATCTGCACCTGGCGCTGCCGCCCGCCCGACGGATAGGGGATCGCCGCGCCCGGCACCGTGACCAGGCCGGGGCGAACCTGATTTTGCGCGATATCGAACATCTTGCCTTCCGACAGGCCCTTGCCCGACAAAGCGAGCTGCAGGATCGGCACGGTCGAGGCGTTGTAATTGAGGATCAGCGGCGGGGTGATTCCCGGCGGCAGCTGGCGCAGCACCGATTGCGAAATGCTGGTCACCTGCGCGGTGGCGGTGCGGATATCGGCGCCGGGCTGAAAATAGACCTTCACCACGCCGATGCCGGGCATCGACTGGCTTTCGATATGATCGATATCGTTGACCGTGGTGGTGAGCACGCGTTCGAACGGCGTGATGATCCGCCCGCTCATGTCATTGGGCGACAGGCCGCTATAATTCCAGGCGATGGCGATCACCGGCACACGGATATTGGGAAAGATGTCGACTGGCGTGCGGATCGCCGAAAGCACGCCGACAATGGCGATCAGGATCGCCATGACGATGAAGGTGAGTGGGCGCGACAGCGCAACTCTGACGATACCGATCACGGGAATACCTCGAACCTGACACGGGCACGAATGGCGGCGACTCCCGGAGCCGTCAGACCTGCTCGGGCCCCCATGTCGCAGCGCAGCAGCGAATTGCAAGGGTCAACAAGGCTTCCCTATCAGAAAAAGATACCGATCGGTCTAGAAAGGTCCCAAACGGCCCCAATTTTGGGCCTGGAGCAGCAATTCTCGCGGAGGAAACAATTGCATTGTCATACATCCCGCCTGCGTTAGTCTGCACCCGGGATATTTTTCCAGGGGGGCTATGTCGGAGCGGAAACTCAAGGCGTGGCAGCAGGCGGGCCTGATCGACGCCGATACCGTCGCGCGGATCCAGGCCTGGGAGAGCGAACATACGCGCCCGCTCGGGATATGGGCGATGGTCGGGCTCGGTGCGCTGGCGATCGGCCTAGGGATCGTCTCTGTCGTGGCGTCCAACTGGGATGCGATTCCCGGGGAAATTCGGCTGGGGATTCACCTCGCGCTGCTGATCGCGATGGGCGTGCTGCTGTGGTGGCGCTTGCCCAAGACGACGGCAGGAGAAAGCGACTATTTTGGCGACGCCATGTTGTTCGTCGCCGCCGTACTGGGACTGACATTCTTCGCGCATGTCGGCCAAGTCTATCAGACCAGTTCTCCCCTGTGGCAGCCCTTGCTCGTGTGGATCGTGATCTTCTCGCCATTATTATTGCTGTTCGGGCGGGGCTGGCCGGTGGCCGCGCTGTGGATGGCGGGCGTGCTGGGCACCGCATGGGCGCATGCCAATGAATATGGCGGCGGCTGGTTCCTCGATCGTCTCGGCGGCGTACAACCATCCTATCCAATTCTGTACTGGGGGCTGATCGCCAGCCCGCCGATGATTATCGCGGCGCTGGCGGCGGCAGCACGCAGTCGCAGCGCGCGGCCGATATTCTGGCGTCTGCTCGAGCAACTGGCCATCGTCACCATTCTGATCGCACTGAGCATCGTCATCATCACACGGGGATGGAGCAGCCAATCGGATCATGTGACAGGCAGCAGCGTCATTCAAAGTCTGTTCCTGGCCGGCGCAGCGGGTGTGATCTATCTTGCCCGACGCACCCGATCGGGAGAGGCCACCGCTGCCATTCTGGGGGTCGCGGCAGCCGTTCATTTCGCTCTGGCGATGGTGCGGGATCTCGGCGGCGCGACGCATGGCCCATGGATTCCGGCATTCTTGTTCATGGCGCTCTGGGGTGCCGTGGCCGGCGGCGCGCTCTATGCCGGCTGGCGCTGGGTGTTTCAGTGCGCCATCGGGCTGATTGCCGTGCGAGTTATCATTCTCTCGTTCGAACTCAGCGACGATTTGCTGGGCAGCGGCGCAAGCCTCATCGCTTCGGGCCTCTTCGCGATATTCGTCGCATGGGTAAGCGTCAGGATTTCCCGGCGTTACGCCCCATCGCGGGAGGCCGAGGCATGATCAAGCCGATGTCATACCGCTTTTGCCTGGCGGTCGCGCTGCTGCTGCCGTTGGCCGTGCTGGCCTATAGCTGGGCCAGCACCTATCGGCTGGCGCAACAGGGGCAGGAATGGCTCATCCCGATCCGGGGCTATGATCCACGCGACCTGCTGCGCGGGCATTTCATCCGCTACCAATATGCCTGGCCAGTGGCCGCGCCCACGAACCAGTCGGGAGACGCGACATTATTCGAGGACTATACTCCGAGCGAGCTGTGCATCGAAGGTGTCGCACCGAACATCACCGGCGTGCGCGCCGTCGACCATGCTGCGCGCCGGTCCGGCCAGCCATCGGATCAGAGGTGCGCCATCATTGTCCGCGCAGCACTTGGCACACGGCGCGAAGTCCGCGGCCTGGACAGCGGCATATTATACACGTCGCAAGCCCGCGCGATCGCCCTGTCCCGGCAATTGGCCGACCCGGCACAGCAAGGGCTGTTGCGGGTCAGGATCAGGCCGGACGGCGTCATGCGCCCGATCGATCTGGCATTCAGGCCGGGACCTGTCGCGAAGCCGGAGGCACTTCCCGGACGATAGGGGAAAACAGGGCGTGCTCGACGCCTCGCTGATGCTCGGCAACCAGGGCGGGACTTCTTCAAACGCTCGAGGCGTTTTCGAGCTGAGTTAATCTACCCTCTCCGTTCGTCTCGAGCGGAGGGCATGAGTCCGCGTTGCATCCGGACCAGCTTTTTTACGACCGCTGCCCTTGAACAAGGCTGTTGCCGTTCATATTGATTGCCCCGGCAACCATTGCTGAGGCAACAACGTGTCCTTTTACACCGCTGAAAACTACTCTCCGGACATCTCGGTCGGCTATCTGGCGAAGCAGGTTTACCAGCTCACGCTGAAGGGACTTGAGCCGGCCTTTGTCGGGGAAGATGTTTCCTATCTCCAATGGAGTGCGCTGGTTTCCATCCTGTATGGCCGGGGCTCCACTTGCCGCGCGCTGGCGCATGACCTGGGATATGACAAGGGCGCCACGACACGCCTGATCGACACGCTGGAAGAGCGCGGCCTTGTCGTTCGTGACCGTGATGCCGAGGATCGCCGCGTCATCAATCTGCGCGTGACGGATCAGGCCGAAGAGATTGCGCACCGCTGCATGATGCGCGTGCTGACGCTGTGGAATGGCTGGCTCTCGGACTGGTCGCCGGAAGATGCGACCCGGCTGATCGGTTATCTGCAGCGGCTGCGCATGTCGCTCGAAACCGCGGTGGGAGACGAATCATGCGCCTGACCGGCTTCGCTCTGGCAAGCGCCGCATTGCTCGCCGGATGTGCGATCCCCGCGTCCCGGCCCGAACTGTCACCGATCACCGATGCATCGCTTGGGCTTTCCGCCCCCGGCGCTGCCCAGGCTCCGGTGATCGCGGATGACTGGTGGCGCTCCTTCGGCGATCCGCAGCTCGACCGTCTCGTCACGGACGCGCAGGCCGGCAATCCCTCGCTCGAAGCCGCGCTGGCTCGCGTCCGCCAAGCAAGCGCGATCCTGGCGAGCAGCCGCGCGGACAATGGCCCCAACGCTGCCTTTGACGCCTCGGCGCAATATTCGCGGCTCAGTGGCCAGTATGAAATCCCGCCGCCCTTTGCCGGCACCACGCGCTTTCTCGGCCAGGCACAGGCCGGGCTGAACTGGAACCTCGATCTGTTCGGCCGGCAAAAGGCGGTGATCGCCGGTGCGCGCGCCTCGACCCGTGCCGCATTGCTGGACGCGACCGCGGCGCGGCTCGCGCTCGCCGGATCAGTGGTGCAGACCTATATCGAACTGGCCCGTGCCGAGCAGCTGGCGGCGATTGCACAGCGCACGATCGTCACGCGCCAGGGATCGCTGCGCCTGGTCCAGGTTCGTATCCGCAACAAGCTGGCGAGCGACCTCGATTCCCAGGCGGCGGAAACATTGCTGGCCCAGGCGCAGCAAGCACTGGTGCGGGCGACCGCACAGCGGGCGCTGGCCGCCAATGCGCTGTCCGCACTGGCCGGGCGCGGCGCGGATTATCCCGCGACGATCGCCCCAACCGCGCTGAACCTCGACACCGCCCTGCCCTTGCCTGCGACCATCCCGGCCGATCTGCTCGCGCGCCGGGCGGATGTCGCTGCGGCACTGGCGCGGATTGACGCAGCGGGACAGGGAAGGCTCGCCGCACGGCGCGCCTTTTATCCCGACATCAACTTGTCCGCGCTGGTCGGGCTGCAAGCGATCGGCATCGGCAATTTCTTTACCTCCGATGCCGGCACGGCGGGCGCCGGCGCTGCGATCCATTTGCCGATCTTCGACAATGGCCGGCTGAAGGCGGGCCTTGCCGGCGCAACCGCCGGGGTCGATCTCGCCATTGCCGATTACAATGAGAAAGTGGTCGGTGCGGTGCGCGAGACTGCCGATGCGCTGACACGGGTGCAGAGCCTCGCCGCCGACCGCGCGCGCCAGACTCAGGTGGTGCGCGGCTTTGCCGAGACCGGACGCCTCAACACGATCCGCGTGTCGAGCGGACTCGAATCCCGGCTGGGCCTGGTCGACAATGATGTGCGGCTGCTCGACGCGCAGCAAGCCGATGCCAATCTCGTGGCCGACGCCGCCAGCCAGCGCGTCGCGCTGGTCCTGGCGCTGGGCGGCGGCTTCGATCCGAAGGACATGAAATGAGCTTTATCGAAAAGGTCGAAGCACCCGAGGCTGCAGAGACGCCCGCTGTTCCTGTGCGCGGTAACCCCAGGCTGCGGCGCCGCGCGCTGACCGCCCTGGGCGCGCTGATCGCCATTGCCGCGATCGTGTGGGGCGTGTTCCATTTCCTGCTCGCCAAGCCGTCGGAGGAAACCGACGACGCCTATGTCGCGGGCGACGTGGTCTCGATCACCGCGCGCGATCCGGGCATGATTCTGGCGATCCGCGCCGACAATACGCAAACAGTGCGCGCCGGTGAGCCGTTGCTCGACCTCGACCCGGCCACCGCCGATGTCGGGCTGGCCTCCGCCGCGGCCGATCTGGCGCGCGCCGTGCGCTCGACCCGGTCGGACTTTTCGAAACTCAACGAGACTGGCGCCGCCGTCGTCCAGGCCGAGGCCGAACTGGCACGCGCGCGCAACGACCTCGCCCGCCGCCGCGGTGCGGCGGCCGAAGGCGCCGTGTCGGGCGAGGAATTGAGCCACGCCGCCGACGCGGTAAAGGTCGCGACCGCCACGCTCGCGCTGGCGCGCAGCCAGGAGGCGCAGTCGCGCACCGGGGTGCAGGGCACGACCGTCTCGAACAACCCGGCGGTGCTCGCCGCCATTGCCGCCTATCGCCGTGCCGCGATCACGCGCGGCCATATGCATATCGTGGCACCGATCGACGGCGTGATCGCACAGCGCACCGTCCAGCTTGGCCAGCAGGTCGCGGCGGGTACGCCGTTGATGGCGGTGGTGCCGCTCGACCGGGTCTGGGTCGACGCCAATTTCCGCGAAACCCAGCTGCAGGATATCCGTCTGGGCCAGAAGGTGACGGTGACCGCCGACATGTATGGCGGCAACACCGTCTATCACGGTCATGTCATCGGCCTGGCCGCCGGTAGCGGCAATGCCTTTGCGCTGCTGCCACCGCAGAACGCCAGTGGCAACTGGATCAAGATCGTTCAGCGCCTGCCGGTGCGCATCGCACTCAACAGCGCGGAGTTGCGCGCCAACCCGCTGCGTGTCGGCCTGTCGGTCAACGCGACGATCGACACGAGCGACACATCGGGCACGCGCATCGGTGCGCCGGCACGCCAGGCCTATCAGGGCATCGAAACCGATGCGGCCGACCCCAAGGTGGAAGCGCGGATCGCGCAGATCATCGCGGCCAATCGCTGATGTCCGCCGCCGCCCCGGCGCCGCTCAGGGGCGGCGCGCTGGCCCTCACCGCATTCGCGCTGGCGCTCGGCACCTTCATGCAGGTGCTGGATTCGACCATCGCCAATGTCTCCCTGCCGACCATCGCCGGCAATCTCGGCGTCAGCAGTGACAATTCGACCTGGGTGGTCACGGCCTTCGCCGTCGCCAATGGCGTGGCGGTACCGCTGACCGGCTGGCTGATGGGCCGGTTTGGGGTGGTGAAGACATTCTGTACCTCGGTCGTGCTGTTCACCATCGCGTCGCTGCTGTGCGGCATCGCCTGGGACCTGCCCTCGCTGATCGGTTTCCGCATTCTGCAGGGCGCGGTCTCGGGACCGATGATCCCGGGCAGCCAGGCGCTGCTGATCTCGATCTTCCCGTCGGACAAACGCTCCACCGCGCTTGGCGTCTGGTCGATCACCACATTGGTCGGGCCGATCATGGGGCCGATCCTCGGCGGCTATATCTCCGACAATTATCACTGGAGCTGGATCTTCCTGATCAATGTGCCGGTGGGTATTTTCTGCGCGCTGATCTGCTGGCGCGGCCTGCGCTCGCGCGAGACGGCGACGCGCAAGCTTCCGATCGACCAGGTCGGCCTGGTCCTGCTCGTGCTGTGGGTCGGCGCGCTGCAGATGATGCTCGACCTGGGCAAGAATGACGACTGGTTCAATTCGACCCGGATCATCGTGATGACCGTGGTGGCGGTGATCGGCTTCATCGCCTGGGTGATCTGGGAAATGACCGACGCCAACCCGACCGTCGATCTGTCGCTGTTCAAATATCGCAACTTCGCGTTCGGCTCGGTCGCGTTCTGCCTTGGCTATGCGGTGTTCTTCGCCAACACGCTGATCCTGCCGCTATGGCTGCAGACTCAACTCAGCTACACGGCGACCTGGGCCGGCCTGGTCGCGGCGCCCAGCGGCGTGGTCGCGGTGATCCTGACACCCTTTGTCGCGCGGGCATCGGGCAAGGTCGATGCGCGGATTCTGGCGACGATTTCCTTCATTGCCTTTGCCCTGTCCTATTTCATGCGCTCCAATCTGAACACGAGCGCGAGCACCTGGGATCTGGTGCTGCCGATGCTGGTCCAGGGCGTGGCGATGAGCACCTTCTTCCTGTCGATGGTGACCATCTCGCTCGATGGTATCCCGCCGGAGCGGATGCCGTCGGCCACCGGCATCGTCAATTTCGCGCGCATCACCGCGGGCAGCTTCGCCGCCTCGATCACCACCACCATGTGGGACCGGCGCGAAGCGATGCATCAGAGCCATTTGTCCGATGCCGTGGGCAGCGCATCACCCTTTCAGATGGCGCACGCTACACTGGAACGGCTTGGCCTGACCGATCTGCAGGCGACGGCGGCGATCACTCGCCAGATGATCGGTCAGGCCTATCTGCTTGCCTCGACCGACCTGTTCCGGGTCTCCGCCTGGCTGTGCGTGGCGCTGATCGGCACCGTATGGCTGACCCGCCGGCCGTCCGCGCCAAAGGGTCCGATCGCCGCGGACTGAGATCGTTTAGTTGGCCGGCGCCGGCGCACCTCCCGATGGCGGAACGGGTGGGGTCGCCGAACGCGCATCGCTGAGCGCGTCGTCATACCAGTGCGCCAGATCGGCCTTCATCCGGCGCAGTGCCTCCGGATTGAGATAGGTCATATGGCCCGCCGGATAATAGGTGAATTGCAGGTTTGACTGCTGCGCCCGTTCCAGCATCATGTGGCCCAGATCATTCTCGGTCCCGAAGAACGGCGTCGCCATGTCGTAATAGCCGTTCATCGAAAGCACTTTCAGATAGGGGTTGGCGCGCATCGCCGCCGCCAGATCGATCGCGGTGTTGGGATTATTCTGGCTCTGCCCCTGACCGCGCCCGGGCGCTTCGTGCTTCCAGTTCCAGGTGAAACCCGCCGCGTCGCGCGCGGACAGCCGGTACGGCAGATCGGTCTTGTAGCCGAGTATGGTCGACAGATAATCATTGAACGAGGCGATATACGCGCCCGAGATCGCATCGGATGAGGCGTCCGTTTCCGGCCGCTCGCCCGCCGCATCGGTGTCGATGCCGGTATAGCGTGAATCGAACCGGCCGACGGTGCGCGCGTCGCTGCGCAGCAATTCCTTCTGGAACCGCGGCAGATCGATGCGCAAATTGGCGCGTTTGATGAATTCGGGCGACAGGCCGATCAGCTGGCTCATCCGGTTGGCCACCTGGTCGCGCTCCGCGTCCGAAATCGACTGTCCCTTGGCGAGGGCGGACATATAGGGCCCGTTGGCGAACTCCCGCGCCTCGGCGACGATCGTGGCGACATCGGCCGGCCGGTTCTGCAGCCGGTTATGGTACCAGGCCGTCGCCGCATAGCTGGGCAAATAATTCAGATAGACCTGATCGAGCCCGGGCTGGCGATAGCCGTAATTCATGATCGATGAGAGCAGCACCACACCGTTGAGCGCCATGCCGCGATCCTGCAGCTGATAGGCCAGCGCGCCGGACCGCAGCGTCCCATAGCTTTCGCCGAGCAGGAATTTCGGGCTCATCCAGCGGCCATATTTGGTGACATAGCGCAGGATGCCCTTGGCAAAGGCATCGACATCCTCATCGACGCCGTAAAACTGCGCGGGCTTCATATCGCCGAGCGGGCGCGAATAGCCGGTGCCGATCGCATCGAGAAAAACGAGGTCGGTCTTATCGAGCAGCGAATCCGGATTCGGCCCGACGTCATAGGGTGCGGGCCGGATGAATTCGGGATTGGTGGTGCGCAGCCGGATCGGCGCAAACGATCCCATCCGCAGCCAGAAGGACGGGCTGCCCGGTCCACCATTATAGAGGAAGGTGATCGGCCGTTTCGTCCCCGGCTTCACGCCGTCAAGCGTATAGGCGGTGTAGAACATCGACGCGGTCGGCTTGCCCTCTATATCGCGGATCGTCAGCGTGCCGGCCGAAGCGGTATAGCCATAACGGCGGCCATCGATGGTCACCGCGTCGCGGTGAGTTGTCTCGGTTTCGGCGATCGGCGCATTGGCCCAGGCCGCCTCTGCTTCACTCTTCATCTTGTCTGCGTTGGAGGCGGTCGGGGAGCCGGCCGGCGCCTTGTCGCGACCGGGAGTTTCCTGTGCGGCCAGTGCGGCAGAAGCGGGAACGACGCCGGCGGCAAGGGCAAGCGCAAGGAACCTGACGATCACGAAGAATTCCCTTTGATTCTCGAAAAACGCCGCATTTCTTGCTGTTTAAGTCCGGCAACGCAATCCCGGGGATTGATAAAATCGGCCTCTGATCACCCCCGCCGGACTGTGCCGGCTCCGAAAACGACAACGGCCCGCTCCCCAGCAGGGGAACGGGCCGCAGCGTAACGGGATCAGGCGATCAGAAGCGCGTGCGCAGCGTCAGGCCATAGGTGCGCGGCTCGGCGAGGAAGGCCGAGAAGACCTGATTGCCGACACCGCCAAAGGCCTGCACCTGGCCGATCGAACCGGCGCCCTGGAACGGCGCGTTGAACGCGACCTGGGTGTACTGGGTATCAAGCAGGTTCTGCGCCCAGGCCTCGATGCTCCAGCTCTTGTTGTCGCCGCGCAGGCCGATCCGGGCGTTGAGCAGGAAGAAGCCATCCTGCTCCTTTTCGACGAACAGGTCCGACCCGGTGTTATAGTCGCTGGTCATGCGGCCATCGACATAGAAGAGCGCGCTCAGGCCGGTGTCGCCGATATCCGGGGTCCAGCTCGCCGACGCGGTCACGACATGGCGTGGTGCGTTCGACAGCTGCTGGCCCGACAGCAGGAACAGGGCGGGGTCGAGTGCCTCGCCCGCCTCGCTGCCGACCAGTTTCTTCTGATATTTGGTGTCGGTGAAGGTATAGCCCAAATTCACCGCGAAGTTGCGCGCCGGATAGAGGCCCGCCTCGACTTCGACACCCTGCGACACGACGCCGTGCTTCACCTTGCCGGTGCACGCGCCGGTGGTGGCGCTGGCGTCACGATCGGCGCCGTTCAGAGTCTTGCTGCACGAGCCGATATTCTGCACGACATAGTTGGTGCCATTGAAGGTGTTGAGCTGGAAGTTGCTGAATTCCTGACGGAACCCGGCGACGTTCAGGGTGAACTGGCGCGACTTGTACTTGAAGCCGATTTCGAACGCATTGACCGTTTCCGGATCGAAGCGCAGCTGCGCGGCATTCGGCGACGCCGTGGTGCTCGGCAGATAGGCAAGGCCCAGATCCGAGCGATCGAGGTTGTAGCCGCCCGCCTTGTAGCCGCGCGAATAGGACCCATAGAGCAGCAGGTCGTCGATCGGCTTGTACGAGATGACGGCGGTGCCGGTGAATTCACCTTCGCTCAGCCGGTCCTTGATCGTCTTGCCGTTGAGCGTCGAGCTGGAATTGCCGGTGCAAGTCAGCGTCAGCAGCGCTGCAGCGGTGCTGGCGAGCTGTACATTGGTCAGATACGGCGCCAGCGCAGCCTGCTGTGCGGCGCAGACCGTGTTGTTGTTGTTGAAGGTCGCGTCGAAATTCTTCCGCTCATGCGTGTAACGCAAGCCGGCGGTGAAGCTCAGCCGGTCGGTTATCTTGAAGATGTTGTGCGTGAAGAAGGCGTAATTCTCGCTGTTCTGATTATACACATCGCGCGTGCTGCCCAGATTGTTGAGCGTGCTCAGGCGGTTGAGGGCACCGATCACGACCGGCGCGGCGGCACCGAGAGTCGCGTTGACGGCGCCGATGCCGATCGGGCTGAGGCAACCTGGAGCGGTCGGGTTGCGCAGCGCGGCCGACGGATTGATGCTTGCCACGGCGCGGCAGGCGGCGAAGGCGCCGTACTGCGAACCGAACTGCAAATTGTCGACCACCTGCAGATCTTCGCGCGAATAATAACCGCCGACCAGCCAGTTGAGCTTGCCGCCCAGTGCTTCGCCGTTCAGCCGCACTTCCTGCGTGAAGGTGTGGAACTGGCGGTAATTATTGCCGTCATCGGCGCGATAACCGATGTCGAGATTGCTGTAATCGATGTCCGATGCACCGCCCGATTTATATTCCCGGTATGCGGTGATCGAGGTCAGCGAGGCGCCGCCGAGATTATAGTCGATCTGCGCCGAGCCGCCATAATCCTTGGTCACGTTGCTGTAGGCGCGGCCCGGCGTATTGGCGATGCGGCGGTTATAGGGATCGCCTGCGCTCGGGAAGACCGCGCCCATGCTCTTCATGATATCGACGATCGGGTTGTTCGGCGAAACCGCATAATCGCCCGGAACGCCCGGCGTCGGATCGGTCTTCTGGCGCAGGTCGACATAGACCGCGCCGCAGCACTTCTCGTTACGACGAGTGTAATCGGCGAGCAGCCGGACGGTCAGGTCCGAGCTCGGCTCGAACAGGAGCTGGCCGCGCACGAAATAGCGGTTGCGGTCGTTGTAATCGGTGTTGTTGGTGACGTCGTAATAATAGCCGTCGCGGCGGTTGTAGACGCCGTCGATGCGGAAGCCGAGCGTCTCGCTGATCGGGCCGGTGATGGCGCCGGCGACGCGGACATTGTTGTAATTGCCATAGGTCGCCTCGGCATAACCACCGAGCTTGTTCATGTCGGGCGACTTGGTGATGATGTTGATCGTACCGGCCGATGCGTTGCGGCCCGACAGCGTGCCCTGCGGTCCGCGCAGGATTTCGATCCGGTCGACTTCACCGAGATCGTTGAGGCCGGAACCGGTACGGCTGCGATAGACGCCGTCGATGAACACCGCGACCGAGCTTTCCAGACCGGGATTGTCGCCGACCGTGCCGATGCCGCGGATCCGCGCCGAGGCATTGGCTTCGCTGCCGGTTGAGGAGACGAGCAGTGAGGGGGCAAGCTGGCTGAGCTGGCGGATGTCGGTGGCGCCGGAATTCTGCAGCGCTTCCTGGCTGACCGCCGAGACCGCGATCGGCACGTCGGACAAGCGCTCGCTGCGGCGCGTCGCGGTGATCAGAATATCGCCCTGCTCGCTATTGTCCGCGGCGGCTGTGTCGTCGACCGGTGCCGCTTCCTGCGCTGCGCTGGGCGCTTCCTGCGGGGTGGCCGCGGCTTCCTGTGCAATGGCAGGGGCGGCAAAGGCGATGGCAGCAACGGACAACAGCAACGCGGATTTGCGCATCGGGAAACTCTCCTGAAATTTTTTCTAGTTGGACGGGCGCTCTTAAGCGCTATCCGGCCCGCGTCCAGTCCGAAACGGGCGGATTTCCGCCATTTATGGCCGCATCGGGAACAATCATCGGCCGCACATGCAGTTTATGCAGGCGCGATTGGTGTTTGACGCTACGGCAATGGTAGAATGGTTTTGCAAGTCTCGGATTTACGCCTGCAATCTTTGCAGGCGCGAATGGTTCATGTTGCGCAGCGATGGAGATTTCTGGGGAGATTTCTGGGGAGATTTCTGGGGAGATTGCCGGGGAGATCGCCGGCCCGGCGCCGATTGCCCGCCACGCTTCGCCGCAGCATGATGAGTTTCGCAAATTCGGCTCTGACAGGGCGGCAAAGTCGGGCTAGGGACCACTGATCGATCCGGTCGGAGCTTGCCTGCATGCCATTTCACGATTTCGCCGCCTATGCGACCCGGACGCTGGACGACGCCCCGATCGCGGAGCTGCCGCGGCATTATCGTGGCAAGGTGCGCGACAATTACGACCTTGCCGATGGCCGCCGCGTGATCATCGCCAGCGATCGTCTCAGCGCCTTCGATCGGATTCTGTGCACTGTCCCCTTCAAGGGCCAGCTGCTGACCCAGACGGCGCGCTTCTGGTTCGAAGAGACGGCGCATATCTGCCGTAACCATGTGCTGGAGTATCCGGATCCCAACGTCCTGCTGTGCCGCCGGCTCGACATCCTGCCCGTCGAGATCGTCGTGCGCGGCTATCTGGCGGGGACGACGGGCACCTCGATCCTGACGCTCTACAAGACTGGCCAGCGCGCCATGTACGGCATGTCGCTGCCGGATGGATTGCGCGACAATGAACGGCTGCCGCGTCCGATCATCACCCCGACCAGCAAGGAATTCGATGGCGGCCATGACGAGCCGCTGAGCCCGGCGGAGATTTTCGAGCGCAAGCTGCTCACCGCGGCGCAGTGGGAAGAACTCAGTGCCATCGCGCTCGCGCTGTTCGCGCACGGTCAGAAACTGGCGCAGGATCGCGGCCTGATCCTGGCGGACACCAAATATGAATTCGGCCTCGATCCGGACGGCAGGATCGTCCTCGCCGACGAGATCCATACCCCGGATAGCAGCCGTTACTGGAAGCAGGCGAGCTATGAGCGGCGTTTCGCAAGCGGCGAGCGGCCCGAGAGCTTCGACAAGGATTTCGTCCGCGCCTGGGTGGCCGAACGCTGCGATCCGTATCGGGATGCCATTCCCGAGATTCCCCAGGACCTCGTGCTGGGCACCTCCGCCGTCTATGCCGAAGCGTTCGAGACCATCACCGGCTTGCCGTTCGAACCCGATCTCGACGGGGCAACGGTGCTCGATCGTATTCGCGATCGGCTGCGCCCCTTGTTTGCCGCCTGACGTCGAGCGCGGCGCCGAAGTCAGGAATTTCGAATTAAGTATCTGATATATAACGAATTATATACAACCCTCTCACAGAGGCGGTAGCGGAAAGTATGACACATACCGGTGTCCCATATCTCCCACCGCCCGGCCCCAGGCTTGTCGCCAGCGGCGATTCAACCATCACATCGGATCGGGCATGTCATCGCTTGCCGGATTTAATACCGGCACGCTCTTTCTCAGTGTCGAAACCAGCATTGCAGCTGCACTACCATCGCAAAAGCTCGCACGCATGACTTGAACCGTCAGGCAGGCCTCCGATAATGCCCTAGATTTTCCGCCGGTCGATCAAGGTCTTGAAAAGAGGGCCACAGGTTGCCCCCAGAATAAGGCCGCCCAACACCCAGGCAAGCACGCCTCCATGAAGGACTTCGTCCCCCACATACGCCGCCGCGAGGCAGCCAAGCACGGCGAGCCCGCCCTTCCAGATCAGATCTCTGGTCATCAAAGGTCTTCCTGAAGATTGAAATCTTCCGCTTCATGCCCGCTCTGCCGACCGTTGCAAAGACTTCCGCCTGTCAACACAGCAGAATTCATCGGCGCAAGGCTATCCCGCGCCTGACAGATCATTCGCACCTGTTCGAAAAGCAGCGCCGGCCAATGTCTCGACACTGGCCGGCGCTGCGGCATCAGATTATTTGGGCGCGAGCACCATCAGCATCTGCCGGCCTTCCATGCGCGGATAGGCCTCGACCTTGGCGGTCTCGACCACATCGGCCTGGACGCGCTGGAGCAGCGCCATGCCGAGCTGGCCATGGCTCAGCTCGCGGCCGCGGAAGCGCAGGGTGATTTTCACCTTGTCGCCCTCGTTGATGAATTCGGCGACCTTCTTCATCTTGGTGTCGTAATCATGGTCGTCGATGTTCGGACGCATCTTGATCTCCTTGATCTCCTGCGTCTTCTGCGACTTGCGTGCGAGGTTGGCCTTTTTCTGCGCCTCGTACTTGAACTTGCCGACATCGAGGAATTTCGCGACGGGCGGGTCGGCGTTGGGCGACACTTCGACAAGGTCGAGCCCGACGCTCTGCGCCTGCTCCATCGCTTCCCGGGTGTACATCACGCCGAGATTCTCGCCGTCCTGATCGATCACGCGGACTTTGGGCGACTGGATGAATTCGTTGAAGCGAGGGCCGTTCATCGGTGGCGCCTGCCGGGTCATTGGAGGTCGGATAGGTATAGCTCCTGTGGTTATTGAGAGGCCATATAGAGATTTCCGCGCGTCAGCGAAAGGCCCACCATGGCCATGCCGGACAGCCGGGATTCCGCGGCACAAGATCCGCCGCGGATGCGCTCCAATAGCTGATGGTAAACCGAATCTTAGCGGCCTGACGGTATCAATGGTCGGGCATGATGAGGTCAATCATTTCAGTCACAGACAAAGGCCAGGACGTGCGGCGCGGTATCGACCGATCACGATTGGCCGGCTTGGTGCCACTCGCCGTGATCCTGTCGTTCGCGTGCGTTCTCATCGCGATCAGCCCCCATGGCTATCTCGGCGGCGACGGCGACGAGTTCCGTTATCTGCAGGCCGCGCGGTGCGCGTCGGAGCACGGGTTCTGCGCGCCGGTCGATCACTGGTGGCGCCGCTACCCCCTGGTTGTGCCGCTGGGTGCGGCCATTCGCCTGTTCGGCGAGACGCCGACGGCACTGATGCTCGCGCCATTGGCCTATGGGCTGGCGGCGATCACCTTGTTCGTCACTCTGGTCCAGCGCCAGTTCGGACGCGGCGAGGCAGTGCTCGCTGGAATCGCCCTGGTCGCGACGCCGGTCTTCTGCACCCGCTTGCTCGGCCCCAATATCGACATTCCGGAACTGGCCTTCGGGCTGGCGGCGTTGGTCTGCCTGCAGTCAGCGGCGCGTTGCAGCGCCGGGAGCGAAGCGGGGATCGGGGCCAGGAGCTGGATCGTGTCGAGCGGCGTGATGCTCGGCCTGGCAGTCCAGGCGCGGCCGACATCGCTGGCGCTGCTGCCGATCTTTATACTTGGCCTATGGGCGCTGCGCCGGGTGCGGGCATGGGCGATCCCGTTCATGGCCGGTTTCATGATCCCCAATGCGATCGAGGCGATCGGTTACTGGATTGGCATGGGCGCCCCGCTCCGGCCGTGGCAATTGTCGCTTGCCCACACGCGGATCCCGTCTTCATCGCTGTCGCCGAATGTCGACCTGACGCAGAGTCCGCTGTTCAATCCGGCCTATATCGCCGGCTGGGAGCGATCGGCGGGCATCTCGGTGCATTGGACCGTGGATGGGCTGCTGAACCTGCTGCTCCATCCATCGACCGCGCTGACCTTCGCCTGCGGCTTGCTGTTCGTTGTGCTCGGCTGGCGGCGGCTCGGCACCGACCGCGGCGGCGGGAGGACATTGCCGTTCCTGATCGCCGGCGGGGCGCTGTTCTTCGCCGCACTGACCTATGGGCTGGCGATCGACCCGGAACCGCGAATGTTCCTGCCGCTGGTCGCGGTTGCCTGCACCTGTTTCGGCGTTTTCGCGGCGCGGCACTGGACATCGAGCCGGCTGCCGGTGGCCGTCGCGATCAGCCTGATTGCTGCCAAGGGCATGATCGCAGCCTATGAACGCCCGCATCTCAGCAGCGAGGCGGCGCTTGCCCAATCCTGGGTGACAGCCGACCGGGGGAAGATCGCGGTCGAGGGCCGTACCTCTCGCTTCCTGACGCTGAACGCGACGATCCGTGCCCTGCCGGTCTATGCGCCGGCGGTGATCGCCGATCGGCTGTTGCTGATCGGCGAAGACGACTGCACGACCGCCCGGTACGATGCCGGGCTCACCGGATGGCCGGTGGTGAAACGCGCGGCGGCATTTCCCCGGGCCGAACCATGGGCGATCGCCGCGCTACGCCGGCGCCAGCTGTTCCTGGCCCCGCGAAAGACACCGGTCATGTGCCTGTTCGCGCGTGCCTGAAAGACCTCAGCCTGACGGAATCAAATCGGGCGGGCTCGCCTGGGCAACAAGCATGGCGATCAACGCATCGAGCGGCATGACCTGTTGCCGCTCGCTGCCCAACTGGCGCAGCGCGACCGTGCCCTCCTCCGCCTCGCGCTTGCCGAGCACGAGCAGATTGGGGACCTTGGCGAGACTGTGTTCGCGCACCTTATAGTTTATCTTTTCGTTGCGCAGGTCGGTCTCGACCCGCAGTCCCGCCGCCGACAGCGCCGCCGCGACCTCATGCGCATAATCGTCCGCATCGGACACGATCGTCGCGACCACTGCCTGGACCGGCGCGAGCCACATCGGGAAGCGCCCGGCATGATGCTCGATCAAGATGCCAAGGAACCGTTCGAACGTACCGAGGATCGCGCGGTGCAGCATCACCGGCCGATGCCGCTCGCCGTCCGCACCGACATAGGACGCATCGAGTCGCTCGGGCAGGACATAGTCGAGCTGGATCGTGCCGCACTGCCAGGTCCGGCCGATCGCGTCGGTCAAATGGAATTCGAGCTTGGGCGAATAAAAGGCGCCCTCGCCCGGCAATTCCTCCCAGCCATATTCCGGCCCCGCACGGCCGGCCTGGGCGACCGCGTCGCGCAGGTTCGCCTCGGCCTTGTCCCACATCTCCTCCGTCCCGAAACGCTTTTCGGGGCGCAGCGCGAGCTTGATCGCATAAGTCGCGAAGCCGAGATCCTTGTAGATCAGGTCAAGCAGGTCGCAGAACAGCCGCACCTCATCGACGATCTGGTCCTCGCGGCAGAAGATGTGCGCATCGTCCTGCGTGAACTGACGCACGCGCATGATGCCGTGCAACGCGCCATGCGGCTCGTTGCGGTGGCAGCAGCCGAACTCGGCAAGACGCAGCGGCAGGTCGCGGTACGACTTGATGCCCTGGCGGAAGATCAGCACATGCGCCGGGCAGTTCATCGGCTTGAGCGCCATCAGGTCGCCTTCGCCGGTCAGCACTGGGCCATCATCCTCGGTATTGGGCACCTCGTCGGGCACGACGAACATATTCTCACGATACTTGCCCCAATGGCCCGAGGCTTCCCATTGTCGCGCGTCCATCAACTGCGGCGTCTTCACTTCCTGATAGCCCGCGGCATCGAGCCGGCGACGCATATAGGCCTCGAGCTGGCGCCACAGCAGATAGCCCTTGGGATGCCAGAAAACCGACCCTTGCGCTTCGCTCTGGAGATGGAACAAATCCATTTCCTGACCGATCTTGCGATGGTCGCGCTTGGCCGCTTCCTCGATGCGCAGCAGATGCGCGTCGAGCTGCTTCTTGTTGAGCCAGCCGGTGCCGTAGATGCGCGACAGCATCGCGTTCTTCTGGTCGCCGCGCCAATAGGCGCCCGACACGCGCGTCAGCTTGAACGCCTGGGGGTCGAGCTTGCCGGTCGAGGCGAGATGCGGCCCGCGGCACATGTCGAGCCACGCGTTCTCGCCCTTGCCGGCGCGGTACACCGTCAGTTCCTCGCCCTCGGGCAATTCGGCCGCCCATTCGGCCTTGAAGCTCTCGCCCTGCTTCTGCCAGCGCGCGATCAGGTCGGCGCGGCTCCACACTTCGCGGATCAGCGGCTCGTCGCGCGCGATGATCTTGCGCATCTCCGCCTCGATCGCCGGCAAATCTTCATCGGTGAATTGCCGGTCCTTGGGCGCGAAGTCGTAATAGAAGCCGTCCTCGGTCGAGGGACCGAAAGTGATCTGCGTCCCCGGAAACAGCGCCTGCACTGCCTCGGCCAGCACATGCGCATAATCATGGCGCGCGAGCTCAAGCGCATCGGCCTCATCGCGCGACGTGACCAGCGCCAGATTGGCATCGCGCTCGAACGGGCGCGTGATGTCGCGCAGCTCGCCATCGACCCGCGCCGCGATCGCCGCCTTGGCCAGGCCAGGTCCGATCGCCGCGGCGATATCCGCCGGCGTGGTGCCAAGCGGCACCGCACGGACCGAGCCATCGGGCAGCGTGATCGAAAGCATGTCGTTCATCGAAATAGTTCCTGTCGATTTGGCGGGCTTATGCACACCCGCGAAGCTTTGGAAAAGCGCCGAGAGTCGAGTTTCAGGAACGGAAGAGAGACGCCGGCTCACCCGTTCCCGGGCGAGACCTTCGGCGTGGGCGTCGATTCAGGTGACGCGCAAGCCGAGATCCCCCCGGAAAACCGGGGTGGTGGTAGTCATGCGAGAGATGATCGCGCGCTGCATGAGGATGATATAGCGAGCCTGGGTCAGGGACGCTAGACCTGCAGGTCGGGGCCGCTGGGCAGATCAGCGAGTCTCAAGGGAGTCCGCCATGCCGACACCGGGTCTTACCGCAATCGTGCCCTGCAACGATCTCGACATTTCCGAAGCCTTTTACGCGCGGCTCGGTTTCACGACGCCGGAACCGCACGAGCATGACGATTACCGCATCCTCGCCGACGGCAAGGGCGGCACCCTGCACCTGAACAAGGCAGTCGAGGGCTGGGTTGTGCCGGGGCGCAATCCGTTCGGCCTCTATCTCTATACGCCCGATGTCGATGCCGTCGCGGCACGCTTTGCTGGCGACATCATCGAGATGGAGGGCCCGAGCGACAAGCCATGGGGCATGTACGAATTCGCGCTCAGCGATCCCGACGGCGTGCTGGTTCGGATCGGCTGGCCGAGCAATTCACCACGATAGGCGGATATACTGCCCTCTTAGGCAACAAATTCAAGATTTTCTGAAAATCACTTTATACTCAATTAATGAATCGATCGTATCTTCTATTTCCAGAGTATTTTCTGGAGACTTCCGTTTATATTCCTCAAGAAGAGAGATACTTTCATCTATCCTATAGGTAGTTTGGTACATTTGATGAAATGTCTCAAAGATGTTTTTGAGATATATCTTTTCATTATAATCAGCCCCCGAAAATTCCTTTATTAGCACGTCTCCAGAAAATTCTACACTCTCTCCGTAGTAAACAGCCGATAAAACTGTACTGATTCTATCAGCCGGCGCTACGTCCCTCCTTTTGAGAGTGTCCAATATTTCTTTAGATGTTATCTTTATTGGCTGCACGTATTTCACCTGACAACCTTCCTTCGGAGTATCACGATTGGTTTAGAAGCACTGTCGTAAGACATTCAGCTCGTGCCATCTCTATCAAAAGGTACCGAATTCACCGGCGCCGCGTCTGGATTTGCGGGCTGCGAACTCACTCCCGATCGACTCACATCATGCCTGGAATCAGCTTCACACCCCGCAAGGGCTCCCTTTGCAGCGAGGATCAGGAGTGGATCCCAGGTCAGCGGACCGGCAGGACTTGCTGGAGCGCGCGGGTGAAGCCCGGCGGAAAGACCGTCAGGTGATTTTCCTCCGGCAAGACCCGCGAGGCGATGGTGAGGCCGGGATAGTGGCGCGACTTCAGTTGCGTCTCGAACGCCGTCATGTCCGCCACCATGTCATCCTTGCGGTTGTAGCGCGGATCGCCCGGACGGACGGCTTCGAAGGCGCCGACATACATGAAGATATTGGCCGGCAGATCCTTGTGCGTGCGGGCATAATCCTCCTCCATGCGCAGCATGTACCGATCGTCATACCATAAGGAGGGGCTGCCCAGGATATAGTCGTGGAACAGGGTCGGATCGCTGAACAGGATGCCCGTTCCCAGCAGCGCGCCATAGGAATGGCCCATGAAGATCCGGCGTGCCGGGTCAGTCCGGAATCGCGTGTCCACGAAGGGCAGGACGCTCTTCTTCAGATAATATTGATAGGCCCATGCCTGGCCATGAACCTGGTCCTTGGGCACGCTGGCGGGCGCATTGGCGGTCGGGGTATAGTCGCGGCGACGGCTGGTCATGCCATTTTCGCCCTTGGCGTAAGACAGACCGATCAGGATGAATTCCTCGATCGCGGGGCCCTCAAGATTGATCCGCCGGCTGATCGAGCGGATCAGCGGAAAGCCATAATCGGCATCGGCGACATACATCACCGGATAGCGCCGCGACGGATCGGCGGCATAGCTGGCCGGCAGGCTCACGAACAGCTGATAGGATCGGCCCGTGGCGGGATCGGGCACCGTCCAGACCTGTGTGTCCTTCAGTTCATAAGGCAGCCCCTCGGCCCTGTCGGCGGTCTCGGCTGCGACCGGCCCGGTACAGCCGGGCAATAACGCCGCCGCAAGCAAGGCGGCCATCAAGGTCGTCTTCATCTCGCCCCCAAAATCCCTGTGCCTGCCGCATGACGGTCATGGCGGCCGGTTGGAAGCCGCGATGCCGTCCGATCGGCCGCCTTTGCGGCAGCAGGTTGCACGATCGGGGCAGATCGGCAGTGGCGCTGCGCTATTGCTCCGCGGGGATGGCCAATTCCGGAACCGGCTCCTTGCCAACCAGGGTGAAGAACGGAATTGCGTAATGCACCACCCAGCCAATGGTGATGGCGTACAGCACGGTGCCAAGGCCGACTGTGCCGCCCATCATCCAGCCGGCCGCCAGGACGCCCAGTTCGATCGCGGTCCTGACGATCTTGATCGGCCAGCCGGTCCGGCTGGCGATGCCGGTCATCAGGCCGTCGCGCGGTCCGGCGCCGAGGCCAGCACCGATATAAGCGCCGCCGGCGATACCGTTCAGCACGATCCCGGCGATCAGGAAGACGAAACGGACGGCATAGCCCTCCGGCGTCGGCAGGATCATCAGCGACAGATCGACCACCGTGCCGATGATCAGGATATTAAGCACCGTGCCGATCCCGGGCCGTTGCCGCAGCGGAATCCACAATAGCAGCACGAGCAGCCCGATCGCATTGACCGTCATGCCGAAGCTTAATCCGATACGCGGCGCCAGCCCCTGGTGCAGCACGTCCCAGGGATCGAGCCCGAGCGTGGCGCGCAGCATCAGCGCCATAGAGAAGCCGTAAAGCGAAAGACCCCAGAGGAGTTGGAAAAGGCGCTGTTTCATCATGAACCAAGCCAATAATCCGGATAGGCATTGTTTTTGAGGGCCAATTCAAAGATATTGGCCCTTATGGACGTTAATTCGCTCAGCCCAATCTCGCTCGCGCGACAACTCGGCATGTGGCGCAGCGACGCGGGCGGCGGCCCCGCCTATCGCCAGCTCGCCCGCGCGCTGCGCCTGTTGATCCTCGATGGCCGCATCGGCCTTGGCGTGCGGATCGGTGGCGAGCGCGACCTGGCACGCGCGCTCGGTATCAGCCGCACCACGATCGCCGCGGCCTTCGAACTGCTCCGCGACGACGGCTATCTGCTCAGCCGGCAGGGATCGGGCAGCGTCACGCGGCTTCCCGGCGTTGGGCACGGCGCCACGCCCGATCCGGATGCGCTGACGGAGGAACAGGCGCCGGGTGTGATCGACTGGACCAACGCCGCGCTGCCCGCGCCGCAAACCATCTGGTACGCCTATGAACAGGCATTGAGCCAGATGCCCGCTTTCCTGTCCGGTCTTGGCTATGAAGTGTTCGGCATTGCGCGCCTGCGCCGGGCGATCGCCGCAGATTATACCGCGCGCGGTTGCCCGACCACGACCGATCAGATCCTTGTCACCAGCGGCGCGCAACATGGTCTCGCGCTGTTGCTGCGACTGTTCGCCGGACCGGGCGACCGCATCATTGTCGACCATCCGACCTATCACAACGCCATCGCCGCGATCCTCAAGCAGAATTGCGTCGCGGTACCGGTCGGGCTTCCCGCGACCGGTTGGGATATCGACACGATTCACGCGGCATTGCGCCAGACCGGACCGCGCTTTGCCTATATCATCGCCGATTTCCACAACCCCACCGGCCGCGTCATGGACCCGGACACGCGCGCCGCACTGGTGCGGGCGGCGCGGGCAACCCATACGCCGCTGGTGATCGACGAGACGATGGCGGCGGTCACGCTCGACAAGCCGGCGCCGCCGCCGGTCGCGGCACACGACCCGCATGGCGACACGGTGATCAGCATCGGATCGGCGAGCAAACGCTTCTGGGGCGGCCTGCGGATCGGCTGGCTGCGTGCCGATGCGCAGACGATCGTCGCGCTGGGCCGCATCCGCTCGACGCTCGACCTGGCAACGCCGGTGATGGACCAGCTGGCGGTCGCCGCTTTGCTTGACGGCAGCATCCGGGCGGACGGCGACCGGGCGGATATTCGCGCGCGCCGCGACCATCTGATCGTGCGGTTGCATGACGCATTGCCGCACTGGCGCGTACCGGTACCGGCCGGCGGCTTCACGCTATGGGCGGAGATGCCGCGCCCCGAGGCATCGGCGCTGGCCGCCATGACGCAAAGCCTGTCGCTGCGCATCGCGCCGGGCCCGCGCTTCGGGGTCAATGGCGCGTTCGAACGCTTTGTCCGCCTGCCCTTCACCTTGACCGAGGACGAACTCGACCTGGCGGTCGATCGCCTCGCCATGGCCGAAGCGCGACTGCGCACGCGCCATGGACGCGTGCCCGATGCGGCATGGGAACTGGAAGCCCAACGCGTGATCTAGTGCGGATTCGGCACGTCGGATGGCCCAGCTATCAATTTCATGGATAGCTGAATGGGAATTTATCGATATTGGTGGATACCAGGAATCGCGAAAAATCCGGTAACATATTGCTGAACCACGATAATCATGCGGCCTGTGCGATCGACAGCCTGCATGGCCCGCCTCACGCCGGGATATGGCACATAGGGTGTCCCATATCTCTCACCGCCTTCCCCGCAGCGCTGTCGTCGGCGACAATTCAACCATCGCCCGGGATCGGGCATGACATCGCGTGCCGGACTCAGGATCAATACCCTGAGTCCGGCACGCTCTTTCTGATTGTTGAAGAACCCAGCGCCGCAGCGCCATCAACGCATGCTAGGCGAACGGATTTCCCGCCGTGGCATAATGCGACATCGCCATGGTGGTCAGCTGGGCATTGACGCGGATGCAGCTGGTAAAGGTGCTGGCGTCGGCGACCAGTACATTGGTGGTGCCATGGACGCGGCAATCGAGGTCGATCACGCCCTTTTCGGGATCGGCATTGCGGCCATTGCCGCCCTGCGGGTGCGAGCTCGACAGCGTGACGTCGTCCGCCTCGCGAATGCCCTGTTCGTAGAACTGGTCGATATTGTCACCTTTGCGCAGGATCGGCCCACGGGTCAGCGCCGGATAAACTTCCTCGGCGCCGGCGGCGAAATGCACTCGGGTGAGCGTGGCCAGCGCGCGGCGCAGCAGCGGCAGCTCGACATCGTCGCGCAGCTTGAAATGGAGCTTGCCGCCGATCAGCCGGCCCTGCCGGTCGGCCGGAAAGAGGATGCCGGCCGACGCCAGCCGGCTGTAATTGAGCATCCGCCCGGCATGGTCGGTGAACCAGCCCGGCATCAGGGTCGACATGCTCATCGGCGGCTGGAAATGCGATTCGAGCAGGAAATCGCCGCGATCGACATAGGTCGCCATCTGGTCCTCGTCCCAGGCGCGCATCGTACCGGGCATCAGCGCGACCACAGGACAGGCGATGTTGAGCGAGATGCCCTCGCCCGTGCCCTCGATGCCGCTCTTGTCGAGGATCCGGCTCGACGCCATCGTGCCCGCCGCGACGACGACGCCCTTGGTCGCCTTGATAATGCGGCGGCTGCCATCGGGCCGCAGCACCTCTACGCCAGTCGCGACGCGCCGCCCGTCGAGATCGGGCTCACCCCAGACGATCTTCTCGACCGTCGTCTGCATCAGGATGCGCGCGCCCGCCGCCCGCGCGTCGAGCAGGAAGGACTGCGCCATGCCTTGCTTGCGGCCATAGGGGCAGCCGGTGTTGCAATAGCCGCAATAGGCGCAGTCGGCATGGATATCTCGCGGCCCGTAATTCTTGCTGAACCACAGCGCCGGTGATTCGCCGTCCATCGGGTCGCTGCTGGCTGCGGCATGCGCCGCCCAGCCGTTGAGCAGATGCGTGCCGTTGTTGCGGCCGCTTTTCTGATCGATCGGCTCGATGCCGAGCCGCGTCTCGACCGTGTGATAGGCAGCCTCGAAGCGCGCCACATCGACCGGGGCGCCGAGCGCAGCCCAGCTGGCGAACACGTCATTGGCCTGCGGATGCGTCATCCCTGCCTGCTTCACGCGCAAGGCAATGCCGTTGTTGATGACGGTCGAGCCGCCCACGCAATGCCCCTGGAAGATGACGATGTCATGGTCGCGGCTGGTCTGCAGCCCGCCATCGACGAACAGCCGCGCGGTCATGCGGCGCTCCTCATGGGTGATTGCGGCCGAGGGGTAATGCGCGCCCGCCTCGATCACCAGCACGTCATGATGCTGTGCGAGATTGGCCGCGGCGACCGCACCGCCCGCGCCTGAACCGATCACGATGACCCCGACCGTATCGGGTGCCTCATCCGGCGCGAGCACGTCGTCATGGGCGAGATCGCGCCCGGAAAAGAGCGTGATCGGCACTTCGCCAGTCCCGCGGATGCGCTGATGCGGCAATTCGAAGCCGATCGCGTTCAGCACCGGATTGTCGTCATTATCCTCTTCGACCGCGCCGATCCAATGGCCGTAATAGCCGGCATAGATGACGCCCCGGATGCGGGCGAGATCCTGCATCAGATTGTTCTGCGACCGCGCGAGTCGTTTTTCCACGCGACGCGCACGCCATGCGGGGCTGAACAGCAGGAAGAACGGGCCACCCAGCACGAAGCAGACCAGATAGAGGCTGAGCCCGATCTCTTGCGGCTTATTGCCCTCGAACATGCCGAACTGGTGCTGCAGATTGGCCACGACCTGACGCGACGTGATGCGCATATCGACGCCGTGGAACAGCGCCTCGGTCAACGCCTTCAGGATTGCCGCCTGAAGCGGATTAAATGGTGTTCGCATCTGGTTGCCCCCGAATGGTCCCGGCTGCGTACCTAGCGTGCGACGACCGCGGCGGCGAGCAAAGACTTGCCGATATTCGATCGCCCGGCCCTAATAGGGCCCGTTGAACGCGACATGCGTGAAGCGACGGCCCGCCACGTCATATTCGACCCCGAAATAGTTGCGGCCGCCGTCGCAGACTTGCATCGGCTCTCGCCGCCAATTGACGCCGTTGCTGTCCGAGTTGTCCTTCGCAAAGTTGCCGTAAATGTAACGGTGCCCTCCGCGAACGATGCCGACATATTGCCGCCGCCAATCGTGCGGCACATTCTTCCAGAATAGGGGATCTCTGGGGCTTTGCCGGCGCAACATTTCGGGAAGCGCAGCCTCCAGGGCAAGGATATCGGCAGGCCGGGGCTGCCAGCTGCCCTGCCCGGCCTTCGGTACGTCGCGCGAGCATTGCTGCAGCATTCCCGAAACGGCTGACCCCGGCAAAATGAACGCGCCCCTGGGCAAAACCGGTTCGGCCGCGACACCTGGAACGGCAAGCATTAACAGGCCGGCGGCTCCGATTCCGAATGACATGACCCGCATCATCGCTCCCCTACACCAGCCCGAACGGCACCACCTTGTTAGTCCGCACATGTCCGATATCGGCGGGCCCGAGGAACGGCACCTTCATATCCTTGCACCAGCGTTCGATCATCTGCTGCGGGGTTTCGGCGAATTCCGGGGTGTTGGGGGTCACGTCGCTGATCGCGCCGAGCCGGACCCCGGCAATGCCCTTCAACTGAGTCGCATTGGCCATCTGGAACAGCATACGGTCGACGCGGTAAAGCGCCTCCGACACTTCCTCGATCATCAGCACATGATCGGTCAGGTCGGGCATCCACTGCGTACCGAGCAGATTGTTGAGGATCGACAGGTTGAACGCAACGGTCGGCTGTTTGCCCAGGCTTGGCTCGAGCCAGCGGCGATCCTTGTCGACCAGCCAGCTGAGCGTCCGCGCGATCACAGCGTCGCCGCCATGGCTGTTGTTGATGCTTGAGACCATCGGCGCATGGACCGGCTTGCCGATACGCCGCGCATAGAGCGCGCCGAGGATGAAGCCCATGTCGGAAAAGCCGGCATAGCTTTTGGTCGCGGCGGCGGGGCCGAGATTGGGGATGACATCGGCAAGGATGCGGTTCGAGCCATATCCGCCGCGCGCGAACCACAGC
>NZ_JBOHHW010000044.1:0-41273 GCF_050725575.1 Sphingomonas sp.
GAGCAAGGCCTTTATGGGCGTGCGGCTGCGGCGGCTGCGCGAGGAACGCAAGCTGACTCAGGCGGCGCTTGCCCAGACGCTCGATATCTCGACCAGTTATCTGAGCCAACTCGAACAAAATCAGCGTCCGCTCACCGTGCCGGTGCTGCTGCGGCTCAACGCCTCGTTCGGGGTCGATGTGCAGATCTTCTCGGACGATGACGAAGCCCGGCTCGTCACCGATCTGCGCGAGGCATTGTCGGACGGCGCGCAGACCGAGACGGTGTCGATTGCCGAGATGCGCGAGCTGGCGACGAGCATGCCGGCGGTCGCGCGCACGCTCGTGTCGCTGCACCGTCGGCACCGAGACGGCGTCGAGCGTAACGAAGCGATGGCCGCGCGGCTGGGCGATGAGTGGATCGGCGATGCGCCGGCGCGCATGCCGTTCGAGCAGGTCCGCGATTTCTTCTACGCGCGCCACAATCACATCCCCGCGCTCGATGACGCGGCGGAGCAGCTCTATGCCGATGCCGGCCTGGCCCCGCGTACCGTCCATGCCGGCCTGTCCGCCTGGCTGACGACGCGCCATGACGTGCGACTGGTGTTCGACGATGGCGATCAGGCGCAGCGCCGCTTCGACCCGGTGAGCCGCACGCTGCATCTCTCGCCCGATCTCAAACAGGGCCAGCAGGCATTCCAGATGGCGACTCAACTTGCCTTGCTCGAACTGGGCGACCTGATCGACCGACTGACCGACGATCCCGCGCTGCGAGGAGAAGAAGCCCGCACATTGGCGCGGATCGGGCTGGCCAATTATTTCGCCGGCGCGCTGATGCTGCCGTACGGAGATTTCCTCCGCGCGGCGGAGGAGGCGCGCTACGATATCGAGCGACTGAGCCGGCATTTCGGCGTCGGGTTCGAGACAGTCTGCCACCGCCTGTCGACCCTGCAGCGCCCCGATGCGCGCGGCGTGCCCTTCTTCTTCATCCGGGTCGACCGCGCGGGGAATATCTCGAAGCGGCAATCCGCCACCGATTTCCATTTCTCCCGCGTCGGTGGCTCGTGCCCGTTATGGAATGTCTATGAGGCGTTCGCCCGGCCGGGCCAGGTACTCACTCAGCTGGCGCGTATGCCGGACGGGCGCACCTATTTGTGGATCGCGCGCACGGTCGGGCGCGGCAATGGCGGTTTCGGCATTCCGGGCAAGACCTTTGCCATCGGCCTGGGCTGCGACGTCCGCCATGCCGGCCGGCTGGTCTATGGCAAGGGGCTCGACCTGTCTGATCCGGATGCGGCAACCCCGATCGGCGCGGGGTGCAAGGTGTGCGAACGCCCCGCCTGCGCACAACGCGCCTTCCCGCCGATCGGCCATGCCCTGGCGATCGACCAGAATCGCAGCGCGCTCACCCCCTATCCGGTGACCTGATCACATCTGGTGCCAGCGATATCCCAAAGCATCGCGCTCTGATACGAGATGGCCCAGGGTAGCGGGGGCGACATCAATCATGGGCAGCACATTGTCCGATCGGCAGGCGGTGTGGGCATTCATGCTCGGTTGCTGTGCGGTGACCATCGGCGTCGTCCTGCATCTGCCAATGTTCCTGATGGGACGGTCGATGGGCTATCGCCTGTCGGGCATGCCGATGGACATGACGATGATCGGCGGCATGGTGCTGATCGTCATCGGCGTGGTGGTCGCGGCCTATGGCCTGTTGCCGCGCAATCTCGTCGCGCAGCGCGCGGCCAGCGCGCATATCGAAATCGCCGCGCCGGAGGATGCGCCACTGAGTGCCGCGCATTGGCGGCTGATGGCAGTGCTGGTCGTGGCGCTGGTGATCGATGTGATGAAACCCGCCTCGCTCGGCTTCACCGTCCCGGGAATGGTTGCCGAATATGGCGTGCCCAAAGCAACCGTGTCGCTGGTCCCATTCTTCGCCTTGATGGGGACCGTGGTCGGGTCGGTGCTGTGGGGGATCATCGCCGATATCTATGGCCGCAAGGCCTCGATCCTGCTGTCCGCCGTGATGTTCGTCGGCACCTCGATCTGCGGTGCAATGCCGTCGCTCGCCTGGAATATCGGCATGTGCTTCATGATGGGCGCAGCGGCCGGCGGCATGCTTCCAGTGACCTATGCGCTGCTCGCCGAGATGATGCCCAACCGCCATCGCGGCTGGAGCCTGGTGCTGGTCGGCGGGCTTGGTGCTGCGGGCGGTTATTTCGCGGCAAGCGGCCTGTCGGCACTGCTTCAGCCGATCTTCGGCTGGCGCATTCTCTGGCTGGCGAACTTGCCGACCGGGCTGATCCTGTTGCTGCTCGGCCGAATGATCCCGGAATCGGCCAAATTCCTCATCGCGCGCGGTCGGCGAGCGGAGGCCGAGCAGGTGATGCGGCGCTTCGGCGCAGTGATGACCACGACCAGTGAACCGACCGCCGCGCCACGTCCTGCGATCAAACTCAAGATGGCGGGGAAATTATGGGCGCTGTGCATCGTCGCGATCGCCTGGGGCCTGGTCAATTTCGGGCTGCTGCTGTGGCTGCCCGCCGATTTCGTCGCCAGGGGCTATTCGGTCGGCGTGTCGAGCGGGCTGCTTGCCCAATCGGCGCTGATCGCGTTTCCAACGATCGGCGTCGCCGCTTTCCTGTACAGCCAGTGGAGCACGAAATGGGCACTGGTCGCGATGATCCTTGTCACGGTGGCGGGTCTGATCGGTGTGTTCCATCTGGAATCGGTCGGCAGCGGGAGCCCGGTCCTGCCGGTCGCATTGCTGATCATCGGATCGAACGGGATCATCGCGATCCTGCTGCCTTATGCCGCGGAATCCTTTCCCTTGCGCATGCGCGGGCGGACCACTGGCCTGGTCGCCGCCTGCACCAAGGGCGGCGGCCTGCTCGCACAGTTGTTGAGCATCAATGCGCTGGTGCCGAGCATGGCGACGGTCGCCGCGGCGATCACCGTGCCGGCGATGGCCGGATTGCTGCTGATCGTGCGCTTCGGGCGCGAAACGCGTGGCGGCGACTTGCGCGACCTGGAAGAAGCGCCCTGATCAGCCGCCGCAGGATTCGCGCACGATCAGGTCGGTCGGCAATCGCTCCGAATGATGGCTCGGGCTGTCGTCGAGGATGCTCGACACCAGCAGCCGTCCCGCTTCCTGCGTGTCCTGGCGGATCGTGCTGAGCGTCGGCGTGCTCAGCCGGCTGAGCAGCATATCGTCATAGCCGACCACCGACACATCCTGCGGCACCGACAGGCCAACGCGGCGCAGGGCGCGGATCGCACCCAGCGCGATCAGGTCGCTCGACGCAACGATGCCATCGAACTTGATGCCGCGCTGCAGGAACCGGCTGATCGCCGCATCGGCGGATTCGAGCTCGAACTCAACCTGGATCACCAGCGCCGGATCGGCCTCGATCCCGCCTTCCTTCAGCGCTTCGTGATAGCCGCGGCGGCGCTGCAGCGCCTCGGGATCGCTGCCGCCAAGGAACACGATCGAGCGCCGACCGAGCCGTGCGAGATGGAGCGTCGCCCGTCTGCCGCCGAGCAGATTATCCGACCCGATCGAGCGGTATTTCTGGCCCGGCAATTGCGCGCCCCACACCACGAAGCGCGCGGGCGTATCGACCAGCTGGTTGAACGCTTCGTGCAACATGCTCTGGCCGAGAAAGATCACGCCACTCGCCCGGCTGGTCGTTGTGGTCAGGACGAGGTCGTCATAGCTGGCCGGCGCGGTATGGCTGACGGTGAAGTCGCAGTCACGGGCGCGTGCCGCTTCGCCGATATTGGCGAGCAGTTCGAGGAAGAAGGGGTGCGACAGCGGCAGCGCCCGGCCGCGCATATGCGGCGTCACGATCGCGATCGATCCTTCCGCACCGATCGGCCCGGCCGGCATCGATCGCCGGAACGGATATTGGTGCTCGCGCGCCAGCGCCCAGATACGCTGCTTGGTGCGCGTGCTGATCAAGGGCTGATCGTTCAGCGCGCGCGACACCGTGGATACCGAGACTCCGGCGAGCTTGGCCAAATCTTCCAGGGTGGTTATTTTGTTGCTATCGCTGGCCATCGCACCGGAATTCGAGGGGGCATTCCCGCCGCCTTAATGCATTGAAAGAGGGTCTTTGCAAGCGACTGACCCAGTACCGGTAAGCGGCGCGGCGCCCGCCAGACCGGCCGGAAGGCCGCATCTTTCGCTTTTTCAGATCTGGAACATGTGCTTCGGCCTGTTCGGCGTGCAGATCGTCTGGGGCCTGCAGAACGTCAACACCAGCCGCATCTTCCAGACGCTCGGCGCGGATGTCGACCAGCTGCCGATCCTGTGGATCGCCGCCCCCATTACCGGCCTGCTGGTGCAGCCGATCGTCGGGCATTTGAGCGACCGCACCTGGGGCCCGCTCGGGCGGCGGCGTCCCTATCTGTTCGGCGGCGCCCTGCTCACCGCGCTGGCACTGTTCGCCATGCCCAACGCGACCACCCTGTGGTCGGCCAGCGTGATGCTGTGGGTGCTGACCGCATCGGTCAATATAGCGATGGAGCCGTTCCGCTCCTTCGTCGCCGACACGCTGCCCGAGGAACAGCGCGATGCGGGTTTCGCCATGCAGGTGTTCTTCATCGGCGTGGGTGCCGTGTTTGCCTCCGCCTTGCCCTGGATGTTGACGCACTGGTTCGGCGTCGCCGGACACGCGCCGCCGGGCGTCCTCCCACCCTCGGTCCGCTTCGCTTTCTATATCGGCGCCATCACGCTGATCGCGGCCGTGACCTGGACTGTCTTCACCACCTCCGAACGCCCGCCGGCAAGCCTGATGGCAGACATGGCGCGCCGGCCGTCGCGGAGCACGATACCCATGGCCAGTGGCGGCGCGATGGCGTGGCGGGGCGCCGGCTGGACGCTTGGCGGATCGGTGATCGGCTTGGTCACCGCGATCGAGGGATATCGGCGCGAGGTATTCCTGCTCGCCGCCATCGCAGCCTTGTTCGGCCTGGCACAGCTCGCCGCGGCCTGGTTGCGGCGACAGGGACGTGCGCCGCAGGGCCTGCTGCAGATCGTCGACGATATCGTGCTGATGCCCGGCGTGCTGCGGCGGCTCGCGATCGTCCAGTTCTTCACCTGGTTCGGCATGTTCGCGATGTGGGTCTACGCGATTCCGGCCGTCGCGGCGCATCATTTCGACACCAACGATGTCGGCTCGGCCGCTTATGGCGAGAGCGCCGATCTCGTCGGCATTCTCTTTGCCGGCTATAACGGCGTGGCGGCGGTGGTCGCGCTCACTTTGCCGCGGCTCGAGCGCCTGATCGGCCGGCGCAACAGCCATGCCCTGTGCCTGACGCTCGGCGCCGTCGGGCTGGCCGGCTTCCTGCTGATCGACGATCCTTCGCTGCTGTGGATCCCGATCCTCGGCATCGGCTGCGCCTGGGCGTCGATCCTGTCGGCCCCCTATGCCATGGTCGCCAGTGCCGTGCCCGCCGACAAGATGGGCGTCTATATGGGCATTCACAACATCTTCCTCGTCCTGCCGCAACTCGTCGCCTCAGCGATACTGGGCCTGCTGGTCGAACAGGTTTTCGGCGGGCAATCGATCTTCGCGCTTGGCCTGGCGGCGGTCGCGCTGGTCATCGGTGCGGCCATTGCGGTGACCATCCCCGACATCGAAGGCGATCGGCGACTCGTAGCCTGACCCAGCGTGCGCGAGATCCAAAAGCCGCTCGAAAATCTATGCAAATTTTTGCATAGACTCGCTTTACAGCAAAATTTGCAGGCCTCTCTCAATTGACGCCAATCACCGATGTTCCGCAATTTTGAACTAAAAATCCCAGACTTCAGTCATTTTCTAACAAATGATGCGTCCGAAAAAATCGCTTGCATCCCTTCGCAAATTACGCAAATTTACGCAAATCGACGATGACGGCTCCACTGAAGCGCCGCATCCGACAGGGGGATGATGAAAGCGCATGCAAAATCGCGCACAATCGAATGGCCGGAACACGCCGTCGCGCCATGTCGCGGGCGGGCCGGTGCGCCCTGGATCCTTGACGTCCGGCTGCGCCGAAACCCGGCGGCTCGCATCGAGCCCATGGCCGCAACCGCACGCACTATCGACTGATCGAACAGCGCCGACAGGGGCGGGACTACAGGGGAGTATGTCATGAAGAACGCGTTTTCGGGCCATGCCCGCGGCATTGTGCTGCACGGCGGCGTATCGTTGCTGGCCCTGGCAATGATGGGGGCGACGGGCACCGCTCAGGCCCAGACCGCCAATGCGGTGGCCGACACGCCCGCCCAGACGCAATCCTCATCGGGCAGCGCGCCGGTCGCGGATGCCGCAGCCGAGGACCGGAGCGACGACATCGTCGTGGTCGGCGTACGTGAGGCACTTGCTTCCGCGCAAAGCACCAAGAAGAATGCCGACACGGTGGTCGACTCGATCTCGGCAACCGATATCGGCGCCTTTCCGGACAAGTCCGTGGCCGCCGCGCTGCAGCGCGTGCCCGGCATCACCGTCTCGCGCCTCCAGTCGAGCGACGACAGCACTCATCCCTCGGGCGAGCCCGCCGGCGTCCTGATCCGCGGCCTGCCGCAGGTTCGCACTGAGTTCAACGGTCGCGACAGCTTCTCGGCCGACGCGGCGCGCGGGCTCAACTTCAACGACGTCTCACCCGAGCTGATGGCTGGGGTCGACGCGTACAAGAACCAGACCGCGGAGATGATCGAGGGCGGCATCGCCGGCACGGTCAATCTGCGCACCCGCCTGCCGCTCGACAGCGATGGCCTGCTTGTCGCGGGCAACGTCAAGGCGACCTATGGCGACCGGTCCAAGGACTGGAACTATGAATATTCCGGCATCCTGAGCTATTCGGCAGACACCGCGGCGGGCAAGTTTGGCCTGCTCGCCAACTATGCCCATTCGCATGTCGTGACGCGCACCGAGAGCGTGATCATGGACAAGATCGACACCTATTGCTCGGCCGGCGCAGTCGATGCCCAGGGCAAGGCGATCATCAGCGCCGACGGCACGATCGGCTGCACCGCCAATCCGTTCGGCGGCACCGGCTGGGCCTATGCGCCTGACGGCATCCGCTATTCGCAGGTCGATTATGATCGCACCCGGCGCGGTATCGCGCTCGCCGCGCAATATGAGGATCCGACCGGCGATTTCCGCGCCAGCGTTCAATATAATGATTCCAAATATCGCAACGCCTGGCTCGAACGCGCCTCGCACACGGTTTTCGACGGCAATTATTACGGCACGCCCGCCTTCAATCCGCGCGCATCAACCATCCTCGGCCCGGCGCCCGGTACACCCGCCCTGGTCTTCGGGCCGAACGGCATGCTGCAGTCCGGCACGCTGACCCAAGGCCATGGCAGCTGGCGCGGCAGTTTCGACAGTGTCCAGGCGGCGATCGACACCGGTTCGGCCGTTCCCGGTATGCCGTTCGTTAATTTCTGCGGCGCAGGCTCATCCTGCACCTCGCTGCGCGACGGCCTCTATTTCCAGAACGAGGCCCGCAACTTCGACCACAGCGAGCGGACCCAGGATCTTTCGGGCAACATCAAATGGGATGTGAATGACCGGCTACACCTCAATCTCGATGTGCAGAAGATCTGGGCGCATACCAACAACAACGACATCCTGGTCGCCACCGGTTCGATGGCGAACATGGACTATAGTGTGAACCGCGACGGCACGCCGACGGTCAAGCTGCTGCCGGGCTCCAACGTCAATTATGCGGCCGGCGGTCTCGCCAATCCGCACAATTACTGGCTGCCGTTCATCCAGGGCCATGTGGAAGACAATGACGCGGACGAATTCGCGCTGCGCGGCGATGTCGAATATGAATTCGGCGACGGTGGCTGGCTCAATTCACTCAAGGTCGGTGTGCGCTATGCCGATCGCAACCAGACGGTGCGCTATTCGACCTTCAACTGGTCGCCGATCGCCGCCCCCTGGAACTGCAACGGCCCGGGCTTCAACATCGACAACACCACGCCGGCCGCTTATCCCGCCTGCGCGCAGCCACATGCCGATTTCAAAGGCTATGGCGCGGGCATCTGGGAATCGACCAGCCTGGGCAGCGGCTTCTACAACGGCGATGTCTATGACAATGGCGACCTGGTTTATCTGAACCGCCCGACGCTCAGGAATTTCGACAAGCTCGTCTCGTCGCTGAGCGGCCCGAACACCAACTCACCACTGTCACCCGGCTGGTCGCCGATCTGCGACCGGAGCGGCCTGATCGCGGATAGCTGTTTCCTGCCGCAGGAAGTGATGCGGGTTAAGGAAAAGACTAAAGCAGCCTATGCGATGCTGCGCTTCGGCGGGGACGACAAGACGATCTTCGGCGGCATTGGCGTCCAGGGCAATATCGGCGTCCGCGTGATCAGAACCAGCATCGACAGCGAAGGCCGTATCGGCTTCCCGGATTCGAATACTTTCAACAATGTGACGCCCTGTTCGGGACCCAAGCCTGTCAATTGGGTCATGAATCCGAGCTGCTTTCTGACACCCACGGTCCAAGCCTTTGCAAACGGCGGAAGCGACCCCAACAACTACAAGACGGACTACACCAATGTCCTGCCGACCTTGAATGTGCGGCTCGGCCTCGACAGCAAGCAGTTCATCCGGTTCGCCGCATCACGCGCCATGTCTCGTCCGGATTTCGGCCTGTTGCGCAATTTCGTGGCCATTCAGGCACCGGTGTACGACGGCACAGCAACTTCCCCCTATATCGTGCGCGACGCTGGCGGGAATATCACCGGATATAATTTCGTGTTCCGCGCGGAATCGGGGTTTGCCGGACTGAAGCCAGTGCTCGCCGATCAGTTCGACCTCACCTATGAACGCTATATGGGCAGGAGCAGCTCATTCACCTTTGGCGCGTTTTTCAAGAAGCTCCGCAACAGCATCGCCTATGGTGACTTCCAGCGCGAACTCACCAACAATGGTTCGACCCAGACAATATTGTTGCGCGGCCCTCGCAACGAAAAGGGCGGCGGCAAGCTCTATGGCTTCGAGGTTGCGTACCAGACCTTTTTCGACTTCCTGCCCGGCGCGCTCAAGGGCCTGGGCGCTCAGGTTAACTACACTCTGGTCAAACAATCGGGGATCAACAACTCGAACCTGATCGCGGTGGGCGCGCTTGATGCCGGCGGCACCGGCGGCCAGGGCGCCGGGCTCGATGTGAGCGGCGGCCGCGGTCCGGTGATCGACTCGCACCGGCTGGCGGGTATCTCCGATCACACATTCAACGTGGTCGGCCTGTACGAATATGGCCCGGTCGGCGTGCGCCTTGCCTATAACTGGCGGTCGCGGTTCCTGACCAACAATCTCGACTGCTGCATCGGCCTGCCGGTGTTCCAGAAAGCGGCCGGCTTCCTCGACGGATCGATCCGTTTCTCGGTCAACAAATATGTCGAATTGTCGGTCGAGGGATCGAACCTGCTCAACACGACCACCGTGTACCAGCAGCAGATCTTCGGCGACACGGTGAAGACACCGGGCGCCAAGCCAGTCTATCTCGACTCGAACTGGGGCCGTGTCGACCGGCGCTTCCAGTTCGGCGCGCGGTTCAAATTCTGACCTTTCCCAGGCGTCGCCGCACCCGGCGGCGGCGCCTCCTTGTCGATAGGGTCGGGTAACACACGCGCATGCAGGGAGACGCAATCATGCCCCCGCCCCCGTTCAAGATCGTCATCGTCGGCGGCGGCACGGCGGGCTGGATGTGCGCCGCGGGCCTGATCGGGCGGCTCGACCTGGCGGATTATGCAGTGACGCTGATCGAGTCCGACGAGATCGGCACGGTCGGTGTGGGCGAGGCGACGCTGCCGCACATCAAGACCTTCAACGACATGCTCGGCATCGACGAAGCCGAATTCATGCGCGAGACCCAGGCGACCTTCAAACTCGGCATTCAGTTCCGCAACTGGCACCGGCCGGGCGATTCCTACATCCATCCGTTCGGGGTGTTCGGCGAGCCCTGGGGCGGGGTCGATTTCCAGCATCACTGGGTTCGCGCTCGCCAGGCCGGCCGCGACGTCGCGCCGCTCAATGCCTATTCCTACGCGGTCACGGCGGCACAGCGGAACGCGTTCGAATTTCCCAATGAGGACCCGAAATCGATCCGCTCGACCTATGCCTATGCCTATCACTTCGACGCGAGCCTCTACGCCCAATTCCTGCGCCGCTGGACGGTGGCGCGCGGCGCGCACCGTATCGAAGGCATGGTCAACCACATCGCGCGCGATGCGCAGTCGGGCGATATCACCGCGCTTACGCTCAAATCGGGCGAGCGGATCGAGGGCGACCTGTTCATTGACTGCACCGGGTTCCGCTCGCTGCTGCTCGGCGGCATTTTCGAGGTCGAATGGGAGGACTGGACGCACTGGCTGCCATGCGACCGCGCGCTTGCGGTGCCATGCGACCGGGCGGGTGATTTCACGCCCTATACCAGGTCCACCGCGCAGCAGGCCGGCTGGATCTGGCGCATCCCGCTGCAGCATCGCACTGGCAATGGCTATGTCTTTTCGAGCCGCTTCATCGAGGTCGATGACGCGCGCGAGACGTTGCTCGCGCAGCTCGACGGCGCAGCGCAGGCCGAGCCACGACTGCTGCGCTTCTCACCGGGTCGCCGGGTGCGCACCTGGGCGGGCAATTGCATCGCAATAGGTCTGGCGAGCGGGTTCCTCGAGCCGCTGGAATCGACCAGCATCTTCCTGGTCCAGGCAGCGGTCATCGACCTGATCAACGTGATGCCGCCCGCCACCGCGCGCGGCAACATCGACCCGCGGCTGGCGCGCGAGTTCAATCGCCTGTCCGAGCTCCAATATGAGCGCGTGCGCGACTTTCTGGTGCTGCACTATGTCGCCAATGAGCGCGTGGGCGAGCCGCTCTGGGATTATGTCCGGGCGATGGCGCTGCCCGATAGCCTGGCGCACAAGATCGACCTGTTCCGCTCGCGCGCGACCGCGCCCAATTATCAATATGGCCTGTTTTCGCGCGAGAGCTGGCTGTCGGTGCTGATCGGGCAGCGCATCATGCCGACCGGCTATAACCGGCTCGCCGATGCGCTCGACCTCGACACGCTCGACACCCGGCTGGCCGACCTCGCCGGAAGGATCGCGACCAGCACGGCGGCGATGCCGTCGCACAGCGACTTCGTGGGAAGCTATTGCGCCGGCGCCGATCGGGCGGGGATCCCGTCATGAGCGACACGCGCCCCGATCGCGTGGTGATCGCCGGCCGCGATGCCGCGCTGTGGTTGTCGGCAAGCGTGATCCAGCGCGCGCTTGGCCCGGCCGGGGTTACGGTCGAGGCGATCGAGCTGCCGACACGGCTGCGGCCTGGCGAGGTCATCGTCACGCAACCTGCGATCGAGGCGCTGCACAACCAGCTGCGGCTCGACGAGGCCGCCTTGCTCAGAACGACCGGCGGCAGTTTTTCGTTCGGGCAGAATTTCGTCGACTCTTCCGGCGCGACACCGTCCTTCATGCACGCCAGCGGCGCTTATGGCGCGCCGATCGATGGCAATGATTTCTTTCCCTATTGAGTCAAGGCGCGCGGCTTCGGGCTCGACGTCGCGCTTGAGGATTTCTGCCTGACCGCCGCGGCCGCGAAACAGGGGCGGATGATGCTGCCCGATGAGACGACCGAGATTTTCGGCCGCACCGACTATGGCTATCACCTGCCCGCCCTGCCCTATGTCGCCATGTTGAAGACCTTGGCGGCGCGCCTCGGCGTGGTCATTCACCATAGCGCGACGGTGGCGGCCGAGCATGACGAACGCGGTATCCACGCGATCACGCTCGACGACGGGCGCCGGATCGGCGGCACCCTGTTCATCGATGCCACGGGGCCCGAGGCGTTGCTGATTGGCGAGGTGCTGGGCGTCGGGCGCGACGAGTGGCGGCCGCAGTTCGGCATCGACCGCCGGCTGAGCGCGCAGGCATCGCGCTTCCTGTCGGTCCCGGCTTACGGCGAGATCCGCGCCTGGCGTGACGGCTGGCTCGGCCTGTTTCCCAGTCAGGTCGCGACGCATGTCGTGCAGCATTATTCCAGCGCCTGTAGCAGCGACGACGACGCCCTGCGCGCGATGGCGGCCGTGTCCGGGCTGAACGTGTCGGACGCCACCCTTAGCGCGATCGATCCGGGCCGACGGCATCTCGCCTGGCAAGGCAATTGCGTTGCGATCGGCGAGGCCGCCTGCACGCTCGACCCGGTCCATGGTGTCGATCTCCACGCAATCCAGCTCGGCCTGGTGCATTTGCTGCAGCTTTTCCCAGTAGCCACGGACTTCGCCGCCGAGCGCGCCGAATATAACCGCCTGATGCAGTCCTCGCTGGAGCGTATCCGCGACTTCCAGTCGGCCTGGTATGCTCTCAACCGCTATGGCGACTCCCCGTTCTGGACCCAGGCGCGGGAGGCCGCCCTGCCGGAGGCGCTCGCGCACAAGATCGCAACCTTTCAGGCGCGCGGCGATATCGCGCCGATGGAAGATGAGAGCTTCTCGTTCGACAGCTGGCGGGCGCTGTTCGTCGGGCTTGGCCTAATGCCCGAAAGCTGGCCGCCGGCGATCGACCGCACCCCGCCCGAGCGGATGAAGCAGGAATTCCGTCGCATCCTCGCCTTCGTCGGAGAGCAGGTGCTGAAGCAGCCGACGCATGAGCTGTATCTCGACAGTTTCTGCCGGAGCGAGGCAGCATGAGCGCCGGTGCGGTACAACGACGGACCGACGGCGACCCGCTGGACCAGCTACCGCCGGTCGAGGTGCGGGCGGCATCGTCGGTCGACCTCGATGCACTGATCGCCGACGGCGTGCCGGTGGTGCTGACCGGCCTGTTCGATGCCTGGCCCGCGCTTGCCGCCGGCCGCCAGTCGCCGGCGCGGCTCAACGCCTATCTGAAGGCGATGGATCGCGGCATGGCCGGCCCGGTGATGGAAGCGCCGGCGAGCAGCGGCGGGCGTTTCGGCTATGCCGCCGACCTGCGCGAGTTCAGCTTTTCCAAGCGCCAGCGGTCGATCCCCGAAGCGCTCGACCGG
Organism: Sphingomonas sp.; assembly: GCF_050725575.1. Taxonomy (GTDB): domain Bacteria; phylum Pseudomonadota; class Alphaproteobacteria; order Sphingomonadales; family Sphingomonadaceae; genus Sphingomonas. The sequence continues at coordinate 13,003 of NZ_JBOHHW010000044.1, forward strand.
ATCGAACGCCTGCTTGGCACCGCTGACGCCCCGTTCGTCGCGATCCAGATGCTGCCGCTCGCCAGCCATTTGCCCGATTTCGTGCGCGACAATGCGATGCCGTTGCTGCCGACGGTTGGTCCGCGCCTGTGGCTCGGCGGGCCGGTGCGGACCCAGACGCATAATGACCGCGACCATAATCTCGCCTGTGTGATCGCCGGGCATCGCCGCTTCGTGCTGTTCCCGCCCGAGCAAGTCGGCAATCTCTATGTCGGGCCGCTCGACAATCCCCCGCCACTGTCGCTGGTCGATCCGGAGGCGCCCGACCTGGCGCGCTTTCCACGCTATGCCGAGGCGATCGCCGCCGCGCGCGTGGCGCATCTCGCGCCGGGCGATGCGCTCCTCATGCCGAAATATTGGTGGCATCATGTCACCTCGCGCGATCCGTACAATGCGATGGTCAATTACTGGTGGGGCGACACCGCCACCGGGCTGGAGCGCGCCAATGACGTGTTCCTGACCGCGTTGCTCGCGTTGCGCGACTTGCCGCCATCGGAGCGCGCTTACTGGAAGGCGATGTTCGACCTGCATGTCTTCGGCAGCGACGGCGCGGTCGACCATATCCCGGTCGACCAGCGCGGCGCGCTCGGGCGATGCGCCCCGCGGTCCGCGCGGCGCTGAAGCAGCAGCTCAAAATGGCCTTTCTCAAATCGTCATGACCCTATTTCCAGTCGCGTATCACGAAAGACTCCTCCCCATGATCCTTCGCCCTGCCCTCGTCCTTGCCGCACTCGGCGTACCGGCCGCTGCTTCGGCCGCAACGCGCGAATGCGCCCAGTCTCCGGCAAAGGTGATCGAGGTCTGCGTCACGGTCGAGGGCGGCCGCGCGCTCTATACGGTGAGCCGGGAGGGCAAGCCGGTGCTCGCCCCCTCCGCGCTCGGCCTGAGCTTCGCCGGCGAGCCCGACGCGCGCTATACCGCAATCACCGCGGCGCGGCGCAGCGCGTCGGACACGACCTGGGAACAGCCCTGGGGCGAGCAGCGCGTCATCCGCGACAATCATAGCGAGCTGACCGTATCGCTGACCGGCGACACGCCGCTGAACGCGTCGTTCGATGTCACTTTCCGCCTGTTCGATGACGGAATCGGCTTTCGCTATGGCTATGGCGCGATCCCCGCTGGCAAGGCCGTGTCGGTCACCGCCGACCGCACCGAGTTCCATACCGTCGGCGCCTATCAGGCCTGGTGGTACGACGCGCTCGGCCAGGAGCGCGACGAATATCTCTACACCAGGACCGATGCGCGCCGTATCACCTTGGCCGAGACACCGCTGACGCTGAAGGGCGATAACGGCCTGTATCTTTCCTTTCATGAAGCCGCGCTGGTCGATTTTCCCAGCATGCTGCTGGCCGGCAATGGGGCGGGCACGCTGACCGCGCGGCTGATGCCCTGGCCGGACGGTACGCTGGCGTACAAGACCGGCCCCTTCACCACGCCGTGGCGCACGGTGCTGGTCGGCACCAGCGCGGGGGCGCTCGCCGACAGCCGGATCGAGCTCAATCTCAACGAACCGAGCAAGCTCGCCGACATCTCGTGGTTCAAGCCAGGCAAATATGTCGGCGTGTGGTGGGAAATGCATCTCGACAAGACCACCTGGGGCAGCGGGCGGCGGCACGGCGCGACAACCGCCAATGTGAAGGCCTATATGGATTTCGCGGCCAAATATGGCTTTGACGGCGTGCTGGTCGAAGGCTGGAACCAGGGCTGGGACGGCGACTGGATCGCCAATGGCGACAAGTTCAGTTTCACCAAAAGCTATCCCGATTTCGATCTTCAGGCAGTTACCGCGTACGGCAAGGCCAAGGGCGTCAAGCTGATCGGCCATAACGAGACCGGCGGCGCAGTGGTCAATTACGAAGCGCAGCTCGACGCCGCAATGAAGCTCTATCAGTCGGTCGGCGTGTCGGAGGTCAAGACCGGCTATGTCCGCCACAGCGGCGACATCATCGCCGCCGATGGCACCAAGCAATGGTTCGCGGGGCAATATATGGTCCGTCACAACCTCCATGTCGCGCAGGTTGCCGCGGCGCATCATATCGCGATCGACGCGCATGAGCCGGTCAAGGATACCGGGCTGCGCCGCACCTGGCCCAACATGATCAGCCGCGAGGGCGCGCGCGGGCAGGAGTTCAACGCCTGGGGCCGGCCGACCAACCCGCCCGAGCATGTCGTGATCCTGCCTTTCACGCGGATGCTGGGCGGACCGATGGACTTCACGCCGGGCATTTTCGACATCGCGCGCAGCGGCACTGAGCTCACGCACCGCGTGCAATCGACGCTGGCGACGCAGCTGGCCGAATATGTCGTGCTTTATTCGCCAGTGCAGATGGCGGCCGACCTGCCGGAAAATTACGAGGCGCGGCCCGACGCGTTCCAGTTCATCCGCGACGTGCCGACCGATTGGGAAACCTCGCGCACATTGGCCGGTGAGATCGGCGACTATATCATCGTCGCGCGCCAGCCGCGCGGCGGGCAGGATTGGTTCATGGGCGCACTGACCAATGAAACCGCGCGCAAGCTCGACCAGCCGCTGTCGTTCCTGGCGCCGGGCAAGCGGTACGAAGCGCAGATCTACCGCGACGGCCCGGGTGCGGATTACCGCACCAACCCGGGCGCGCTGGTGGTCGAGCGGCGGACCGTCACCAGCAAGGACAGCCTGGCGCTGGACATGGCGCCGGGCGGCGGCGCGGCGGTGCGCTTCAAGCTGCTGCCATGAGGCTGGGCACAAGCTTCGAAGTATGAGCCGCGGGAGATATGGGACACCGGTTGTGCCATATCTTTTCCGTCGCCGCCCGGGCTAATTTCCATCAATATCTAAATATATCAACTGCTTATATAGATATCATCAACCTTGACCCCGCCGCGCCGCCAGTTCCTCGACAATCTCGTCGTGGCGGCGGCCGTGCAGCGGGTAGAGCAGCATCGCCAGTCCGGCGAGCACCAGCCCGATCGACGGCAGGACGATGATCAGCAGTTTCATATTGGCCAGCGTCTCCGGGGTCTGTGCGGCATTGGCATGATAGCCGATCCGGTCGAGCAGCCAGCCGAACAGGCCGGCACCCAGGCCAAGCGCGACCTTGAGGAAGAATTGCCCGAGCCCGAAGATCAGCGATTCCGTCCGGCGCCCGGTGCGCCATTCGCCGAATTCCACCGTGTCGGGCAGCATCGACCAGAAGCCGAGCGCCAGGCCAAGGCCAGTGACCTGCATCCACAAGAAGAAGCCCGTCGCCACGGCCGGGGTGCGGACATCGTTGAGCGCGAACCAGATGAGCCCGGCCAGCCCCCAGACGATCGCCGCGAACCAGGCGTTGCGCTTGCCGATCGCACGCGAGATCGCCACCCAGATCGGCACGACGATCAGGCCCGATACAGCGACGAGGGTCAGGGTGGTGCGGCCGCCGGCCTCGTCCGCGAGGTAATATTTGAAATAATAGAGGATCGATTTGCCGATCGCGGTCGAGCAGACCACGCCGGCGCAGATCGCCAGCAGGATCGACCAGAGTGCGCGATTGTCGCGCAGCGCGCGCCAGTAATCGCCGGCCAGCAGCGGCGGCTCGGCCTCACCGCTCTCTTCCGGTTCGCGCGTGGAGAAGAACACGATCGGCAGCACCAACGTGGCGACGACCGCGAAGATCGCCGCGGCGAGCAGGAAGCCGTGCGACAGATTGCCCGCACCGAACTTTGCGGCGAGCGGCTGAGTCGAGACGGCGATGACGATCCCGGCGAGCGTGGCGAAGATGATCCGCCCGCCGGCGATGGTGCCGCGCTCCGCCGAGCTTGAGGTGATGCGCGCGGTCATCGATGTGTAGGGGATCGACACCACGGTATAGGCGATGCGGAACAGGATGTGCGTCGCGAGCATCCAGGCGGCCAGCCCGGGCCCGGTAATGGGCGGCTGGTAATAGAGCAGCACGAAGGCGATGCCGACGAACGGCGTGCCGAACAGGATATAGGGCCGATACCGGCCCCAGCGCGTGCGCGTGCGATCCGCGATCGCGCCCATCACCGGATCGATCGCGGCGTCGAAGATCGAGGCAATCATATAGATCAGTCCGGCGACCGCGGCGCTCAGCCCGACCACATCGGTGTAGAAGAACAGCAGGAAGAGCGAGATGCTCTGCCAGTAGAGATTGAAGGCGAAATCGCCGACCGTGAAGCCAAGCAGGCCCTTCACGCCCAGCCGGGGTGCAACCGAATCCGCCAATGTCTCTCTCCCGCATTTTCTGCGAGACTAGATAAATTATCGCGAATTATCCAAATAAAATATCGAATCTTGAGAATATCCGCGCCGACCGTGCAGCCTCGGGCTATTTCTTGCGCGGCCGCCCGCGCTTCGGGGCAGAAGCGACCGCCTCATCGGCATCCTCGACATCCTCCTGCTCAACCCCGGCAAGCGTGTTGGTGACGGTCTGGTGGAACGAGGTTCCCATCTCGAAGAAATCCCGCACCAGCGTCTCGAGCCGCGGCGCATCGCGCTTGACCAGCGCATCGACGATCTCGCGATGCTTGCTGTGATGGTCGAGCGCCAAGTCAACCTCATAATCGGCGAACAGGTTGATATAGCGCTCGATCCGGTTGCCGAGATCAGTCCAGATCCGCATCAGCAGCGGTGAGCCGCAGCCCGAGAGCAGGGTATGATGCAATCCGCCATAAGCGAGCTGCCAGGTCTCACGATGCTCCGGGCTGTCAAACAGTTTCGGCACCTTGAGCGAGCGGTGGAGCTGCACCACCACGGCCTCTTCCCAGGCGTCATCGCCATGGTCGAGCGCCATTTTCAGCATCAGCCGGTAGATGCGGCGATAAACTCCGACCAGATCGGCATAATCGGCGAGCGAGACCGGCGCGACGCGGTGGCCCTTTTGATGTTCATGCACCACCAGGCCGCCGGTGGTGAGGAGCAGGATCGCCTCGCGCACCGGGCTGTGCCCTACCTTGTAGAAATCGACCAGTTCGGCGATCTTGAGCCGTTCCATCGGCCTGAACACGCCGCGCACGATGTCGCGGCGGAGCCAGTAATGGACCGCCTGGGTGGGGTTGCGCTCTACATCGACGAACCCGCTGAGCGCGGGCGCGGTGAATGTGGCTACTGAGGGAAGATCTGTCGGCACCCGCATCATAGTAAACAGGCTGTGCGGCCTTGCAACCGACGCACGCGCCCTTTGCCGCAGAACCGGATGTTCCTGTGACACGCCAGCCATGGGTTACAGGGCGGTCGCGACAACCAGCAACGGGCCGCCCGCCAGCGCACGCACGGCAATCACGCCCGGCGCCGGATCGGCGAGCCGTTCACACCCCATGGCCTCGATCGCCGCGCCCCCGGGAAAATGCGCCACCGGCAGCACGATCTCGGTCGGCACAGCGATCGCCGGATCGGCATCGAAGGCGATCCTGAACACGCCGCTCGCTGCGTCGAAATTCTGTTCGGTCAGCACGCCCTGCACCGCGCGGGCATAGGGCCGCGCAAAGCCCTGCACCGCACGCCCGCCGCTGTCGGGATCGCCGTCATGCGTCGCCTGGTCGAGGCTGAAGATCGACAGATCCTCCTGGTTCCAGCCATCGCCCAGCGCCGCATCGTTGCGGTTGGACGCGGTATAGTTCCACAGCGTCCCGCTCATCAGATGCGTATCGAGCGCATCGTACATCGCGCCAAGTGCCGAGACATGGTCACGCCAGGGCGCGGTATCGCCTGCCCGCCACGCCGCATAGGCAGCGCCCTTATCGAGATCGAAGGGCAGGCCGAACTCACCGATCAGCGTCGGTGCGCCGCCCTCGCCCAGCGCATCGCCGAGGCGCTTGATCACACCAAGCTGCGCGGCATAGCTGGTTGCGCGGCGCGGCTCGACCTGCTTGGTCACCAGCGTCGCGAAATCATACCAGTGGCTGGCATTGACGCAGCGATCGGGCATGTCGCCCGGAAAGCCCATGCCGGTGAACGCCTTGAACGGATTGACCTCGGCAAAGACCAGCCAGTCGGGTCGCACCCGCCGTACCGCCGTCGCCATGGCGTGGAAGAAGGGCAGGACATGGTCACGTTCCGGGTCGACCACCACGCCATCGGGGCGGTCGAAATGATCCGGGCGCAGCGCAGTTTCGCCGTCATAAATGCCGGCTTCGGCGAACGGGCAGGCAACACCGTCACGCCAGATCCGCACGCCAGCCGGATTGGCAATGCGAGATCCGGCCGGCGCGACATCGAACCCCTGCCCGGTCCGCACCACCAGTGGAATGTCGCATGGCCGACCATCGGCGATCAGCAGCATATCGAGCGGGCTCATCGCCAGCCCCGGCCGTACCGGCTCGGGCTGCTCGGCGCTGCGCTCGCAGTGACGATAGGTCAGCGGCCGGCCGATCAGGCCGGTATCGGGTTCGTTGAGCGTGTCGAAGCCGATCACCTCGGGAATGTCCGCGACGCGTTCGGCAACGGCAGTCATCGCGGCGAGATACTCGCCCTGCAGCAGGTCCTGCACCGGTATGCCGCCGGGCTTGAAACCGGGCAGGAAACGCGTGCCGCCGAAGAACAGGGTCCACATGATCGCATTGGCGGGCAGGCGGTAATTGCTGCCCCAGCTCATTTGCGGATAAGCCGCCTGGCGCCCGCCAAGCGCGGCGTCGTAACGCTGCTGCATCAGATGCGCGGCATCGGCGTCGCCGAAACGGGTGAAGTCGAGCCCGACCGCCTCGAATATCCAGCCGGGCGCGCCGTCGCCGCCGGTCATGCGCGACCACACGTCCTGGTGGAAATCGATGAATATGGCAAAGCCGCAGGCCGCCGCCTTCAGGCAGACAGCGCGGAGATAATCGAGATACGCCTCGTCGCGCATCCCCGGCCCGGCATGCGCCACTGCTTCCCAGGTGGTGAGCAGGCGCAGCGCGTTGAACCCCCAGCGCGCCAGCCGGGCAAGATGCGCATCCGCCTCTGCGAGCGGGAACGGCCGACCGATAAAGCTGACGGTACGGTGATCGGCGAAATCGTCGCGCAGATGCGTGCCGGATACCGACGCCGGCAGTTTGCAGTCGCCGCCGAGATTGACCCCGCGCAGCAGCACATGGCGGCCCGACCGATCGACGAAGCGGGTCCCCCGGACATCAAGCACCGGCCATTTCCCGTGCCGCGTCGAAGCAGGCGTGCGCCGTGTCGATCAGGAATGCAGCATCAGCCCAGCGGTCGCTCTCCTCACGCGGCTGGCCGTCGGGGCCGGTGACCATACGGGGATAGAAGGAGCGCGGCGGGAGCAGTTCGGGCATGACGGTAAAATAGCCTCCTGGGGGTGCAGCGGCGAGGAAGCCGCGAAAGCTTTCGGTCCACATGCGTTTGAAGAAATCGAGATGCTTCGCGGCCGCCGGGTCGCTCGCGCTGAGCTGACCCATCGCGTTCGAGCACACGCGCAGATGCAGGAAGCGGGTGCGCGCAAACACCGGGCGCATCACGTCGAACTTCATTTCCATGTCGCCATAGGTCAGCTCATGGCCGATATACCAATGCGCGAAATCGCCGTTGAAGCGCAACTCGGGAAAGCGTGAGACCAGGTCGAGCGTGCGGCGGATATCCTGAGTCATCGTCGCGCGGTGAGTTTCGAGGAACAGCGGATGGCCCTCATGCGCCGCCGCTTCGAGCAATGCCTCGGCGAGCCGCGCCATCTGATCGTCATCCTCCACCCCGGTGCCGAGCTGCACCGTGGTGCAGTCGCAACCGGCGTCGCGCCAGCGCGCCGCGACGCCGCGCAGTTCCGCGGGATCGTGAAAGACGCGGGCAATGCCGGTCGGGATCAATCCGGCGACATGCGCCGCCGCCGGATCGAGCGTCTGGATGGTTTCATATCCGGCCTGTTTCAGCCGCGTATAGATCGCCGCCGTGTCGCCCTTCGGTCCCGCCGACCAGTCCGGCAAATCGGCGATGGTGATGAAACTCATACCGGCGGCGAGACGCGGCGCTGCCGTCGTCCCGTCGCGGGTGCCAGTGTCGATGCCGGGCGGTTCAGAAACCGACATCGAGCGACAATCCGATGCTGCGCCGCGATTCATAGGGGCGGAACTGGCTGAGGCTGCGCGCAGCGCCGAACGGGGTCGAGAACATCGCGACCACATAGTCCTTGTCGAGCAGGTTCTTGGCGTAGACCGACAGCTTCCAATGGTCGTCCTTGCCGGCCAGCGCGATCGCCGCGTTGACCAGGGTATAGCCCTCCTGCCGTGCGCGCGGATTATTGGGGAAGGCAATCAGCTGCTCAGAACGATAGCTTGCGCCGAGATCGAAGTGCAGCTTCAGATCGTCCGACAACGCCACGCCGTAGGACCCACCGAGATTGAATTGCCAGTGCGGGGAGAAGGGCAGCGGCTTTCCGGTCAAATCCTGCTGTATGCCGGCCGAGCCAGGCGGAGCACCGGGCAGGAGTTCGCATCCTTCACCGACCGTCTGGCCGCCGAAGCACGGCGCGTTGCGGAATCTGCCCCATTCGGCATCGACATAGGCGCCGCCCAGGGTCAGCGTCAGATCGGTCGGGTCGAGCGGCCGCCACGCCACATCGAACTCGACACCGCGGGTTTTCGCCTGGCTGCTGACGATCGGATAGGTCTGCGCAATCGGATCGCGGCCAGCGGTCTGATAATTGCTGACCCTGGTGTAGAAGAAAGTGGCGTTGAGCGTCAGCCGCTGTTCGGGCCAATAGGTTCGCAGGCCAAGTTCGTAATTGGTCGGCCGTTCGGGTGCGACCTCGCGCAATATGCCATTGCCGATATTGGTGTCGAAGCCGCCGCCTTTGAAGCCGCGCGTGACCGTGGCGAAGACATTGGCGTCCTTGTTGAAATCATATTGCGCGCCCGCACGCCACACCAGTGCGGTGGTTTCCTTGTCGGCGCTGGCGGCGTCGCGGACATTGTTGCGCGGGTCGAACCGGTCCTTGTCGACATGGACGCGTTCATTGACCACGCGCGCGCCGGCGATCAGCTTGAAGCGTTCGGCTAGGTTGATATTGGCCTGGCCGAACACTGCCATGTTGCGCGTCTCGGCAGCGATCCGCACCCGGCGACTGAAGAAGTTGAAGGGCACGCTGGTGAAGACCTGGGTCGAGCGCGAGATCACGTCTGAATCGAAATAATAGGCGCCCAGCACATAGTCGATCGTGCCGCCGGTCGGCGATGCCAGGCGCAGTTCCTGGCTGAACTGGTGCTGGTTGAAATCGGTGAAATTCACGTTGAGCAGATTGTCCGGCGAGGAATCGGAATCGAGCCCGTCATGCGATTGCCAGGCGCGCCAGGCAGTGATCGAGGTCAGCGTATAGCCATCGCCGAAACGGTAATCGCCCTGCAGCGAGAAACCCTTGCTGCGTGCGTTCGAGAAGACGTCGCCATCGACATTCTGTTCGAGATTACCGCGGCCCGGCACGATCCCCGCGGCAAGTGCTTTCCCCTCGGGTGAGATAGCCAAGGGCGTCCCTGCCACCTCGGCCAGGGTCCAGATGCAGCAATCCGAGGTACGCTTGAAATAGTCGCCGATCGCCGTGATGGTCAGGTCGGACGAGGGCTCATATTCGAGCTTGCCGCGAAAGCCGAACTCATCGCGGTTGTTGAGCTTGCGGCCGTCATAGATGTTGCGGATATAGCCGTCGCGCACATTGCGTCGCCCCGACAGCGAGAAGCGCAGCGTGTCAGTGATCGGCCCCGAGACATAGGCAGTGAAGCGGCGGTCATTGTCGGGCCAGGCCCAACTGACGCTTGCCCGCCCCTCAAATTCCTTTGACGGGCGTTTGGTCACGACATTGACCACGCCGGCTGAAGCGTTCTTGCCGAACAAGGTGCCCTGCGGACCGCGCAGCACCTCGATCCGCTCGACATCCGGCAGATCGGTAACCGAGGCGCCCGACTGACCGAGCACCACGCCGTCGAGCACATAGGCGGTGCTGCCCTCGATCGCCTCGGACGAGAAAGTGCTGGTACCGATGCCGCGAATGAAGAAGCCGAAATTGCGCGGGCCTGCAGCACTGATCAGGGTCACGCTGGGCACCAGATATTGCAGGTCGCTGGTCTCGTTGAACTTGAGCGCGGACAGCTGCGCATTGCCGACCACGGCGACCGATAGCGGCACATCCTGCAGATTTTCGTCACGACGCTGCGCGGTGACGATGATGTCGTTGCCGTCCTCCTGCGCGCTCGGCTTCGGCGCCGGCGCATCCTGCGCCGAGGCGGTGACGGGCATCCCCAGCACAGCGATCGACAGGCCGGACAGCAGGCATAGGCGATAGAATCCGATCTTTGACATGTTTATCCTCCCCAATCTTTTTTGTTGTTGGGTCGAATAAATTTATCAATTTTGAATTGATGTCAACGATTCAATCTAATTATGCAGCCGCGCACGTTCGTCAAAATCAGAAACGAGAGGTGCGATCTCCGATGACAAGCGCGGCTGGAACGTCATCGGGCGAACCGGAATACCCTGACTTCCATTCGGGCTGAGCTTGTCGAAGCCAAAGCGCTGCCCATGCCGTTCGACAAGCTCAGGGCGAGCGGGTTGGATCAATCCAGCCCGAAACGCACAGCGGACTTTACCCGGCAAAAGGCCGAGCTAACCGCCCGTGATCAGCCCCGCGGCGCCGGGATGATCCCGAGATCGGCAACCCGCCGTGCCCGCGCGTCGTCGATCTGCGGCCAGGGCACGGGATCGGGATAGGCACCGGTCGCCAGCGGCCAGGCGAGTGGCGTCGCACCGCCATCGATGACCCTGCCCGGCAGGATACCGCTCCGGTCGACCGAGGGATGGTGCTTGCCGTCCGTGCTGCGCGTGCAACCATCAGCGAAGTAGATCGCAGTATAGACGCGCCGCATTGCTGCCGAGGCATTGCCCATTGCCATGTGCATGGTCAGCCCATGATGGAAGATCACATCGCCCGGGCTGGCCGGCACGAAACGCGCATCCGCGGCGAGATCCTCAACGCCGTCTTCCCCGGAAAATATGTCGACGAAGCGCGCATCCTGCCGGTGCGATCCCGGCACATAGCCCATACCGCCGGTGCTGTTGTTCGCCTCGACGAATGGAATCCAGGCCGTGACCGTGCGATATTCCGCAATCGGCCAATAGGGATGATCCTGATGCGCCTGGGTCGGCGCACCGCCCGGTTCCTTGTACAGCGCCTGATCGTGCCACAATCTCAGCCGGTCGGACCCGACCAGCAGCGCCGCCACCGCGCACACCGCGGGATGGAAGGTCAGCGGCCGGACCGCGGGGAAATCCTCCCAGATATACTGGCATTGCAGGAAGCTTTGTTCGTAGCGTGACTTTTCCTGCAGCGAGCGCGTGTCGCGCGCTTTCCGGACCGCCACCGCCTGGTCGACGGCGGCGGCATAGCCGGCCAGTTCATCGGGCTTGATCAGGCCCGGCACGGCAACGAAGCCGTCGCGCGCATAATCGCTTTTCAGGCGCCCGAGTTCGAGACCGACGCGCATCACGCTCAGTTCCCGAGAATGAGGAACTGGCGGTCGGGGTCGTCCTGCAGGATTTCCTTGCCCTCCGCCGTCAGGGTCCGCGCACCGTCGGGCGCATATTGCAGGATATAGGCCTTGCGCACCGTCCCATCCTTCAGATTGGGGCCGGTGCGGTGCGGCGCGAGCGAGGAGAACAGGATGATGTCGCCCGCACGCGCCGGAACGCACACCGCATCCTCCACCTTCTCCAGGCATTTCAGCCCGATCGAGGTCGGCCAATGCTCAAGCGTGCCGCGCTTGTGCTGGCCCGGCGCGATCCAGGGGCAGCCATTTTCCTCATCGACATCGACCAGCGGGATCCAGAAGGTCAGATATTGCTGCGGCTCGATAAAGGTATAGCCATTGTCCTGATGCCAGGGGAATTCCTGCTTCTTGCCGGTCTTCTTGTACACCGACTGGTCCCAATAGAGCCGCACCCGCTCGCCCGAGAGATCGTGACACAGGTCCTGGATCACCGGATGCGCAGCGAAATCACGCAGTACCTCAGAGCGCGCGACGAGATGCGCGGCGAAGGTGATCGTCCCGGCCGAAGTCAGACGGAATTCACCGCCCTGCTGCTCCGCGACGAAGCGCTCATAGGCTTCCTCGATCGGGTCGATCGCCGCGGTGACCTCAGCGATTTCCTCCGGCGTGAAGGCGTCACTGATCAGCACGAAACCGTCGCGGTCAAACGCGTCGGCCTCGGCCGGAGTCAGCCGGCGCAGTGGCCGGTCGGCGGCGACATTCTGCCATGAAAAGCCCGCGCTTCGTGCATCCACAGCGCCTGTGCTGATCCGGTCTTCGACGGATATAACCACGGCTCTTTCTCCTTGATTCGATTTTTTTTTATATTTATGACCAATTTTTATCGAGTCCACACAAAAATGCGGGCGGAAAACTCGGGCGGCGGGCAACCGTCGGCGCCGTCAGGCGCGACCGTCACGCAAAATGAGGAGAGAGAGATGAGGAAGGCGTTTGCCGCTATTATTGCCACGACTCTGGTCATGGTCGCTCCATCCGCGGGGCTCGCCGCTCCCAACCTCCCGACCAAGCCGATCGAGCAGAAATATTATGCCGATGGGACCTGGGCCGTGTCGCAGACCGTGACCGCCGCCAATTGCGATTCCAAGGGCAGCGTCTGCGACATTTATTACCCGACCAATCTCGGCGCGGGCGGATTCAAGCATCCGATCATCGTCTGGGCCAATGGATCAGGCGCATCGCCGATCGCGCCCGCCACCTATGCCTTTTTCCTGCGCCATTTCGCCTCATGGGGCTTTGTCGTCATCGCGACGCGCGACGGCACCACCGGCGAAGGCCAGACGGTGATCGACAGCGCGAATTACATCAAGGCGCGCAATGCCGATTCGGGCAGCATCTTCTATAATCAGCTCGACACGACCAAGATCGGCGCAATGGGCCATTCGCAGGGTGCCGGCGGTGCGATCAACGGCATGCTGAAAACGACCAATCTCATCCGCACCGCGATTGCCATAGAAACCCCGCAACAGGCCTTTTGCAATCCGGCCACCAACTGCCTGCTGACCGCGACCCTGACCGGCGCGACCAGCGGCTCGATCTTCTATATCTCCGGATCCAATGACGGTCTGATCTCACCCGATACGCAATGGTTCGGGTCGCAGCTCAATTCCAACACCGCTTATTACAACGCGACCCCGGCCGCGCTGAACAAGGTCAAGGCGATCCTGAAAGGACCCAATCACAACGACATCCAGGGCACGCCGAACTGCCCCTCGGGCCTCGGCTTCTGCACCAATGGCGCGCATGGCTATCTCGGCTATCCGACCGCATGGATGATGTGGCAGTTGCAAGGCGCGACCGACGGCCAGCAGGCGTTCAAGGCCTCAGGCGGCGAGATCTTCACTGAAACCGCCAACTGGCAGAGCGTGCTCAGCAACGTGCCGTGATGCCAATCATTCGATGACGGCAGGGCCGGTATGGGTTTCCCGTGCCGGCCCGTTTTCAGGGCAGGAGCGGCCGATGGAAGGATCGGTCGTGGCGCAGGAAGCAGCGCGTTTCCTTCGCATAGGCGAGTGCCTTCGCCACCTCGGGATCGCTCGCGCTGGCGATGCGATACTGCTCATAGGCCGCCAGGCTGTCGAAGCTGAACAGGCAGAACGCCTCGTCGCTCGCCCCTTCCGCGGGCAGGAAATAGCCGTGATGCACCCCGCCAAATTTCGGCACCAGCGCCAGCCACATGCGCGAATAGATCTCGAACTCGGCGAGTTTGTCCTGATCGACGACATAGCGGACATGGCAGGTAATCATGGGCGGCTTCCTCACCGGTTGTACGCCGGCTGATAGCCGTGAAGGCAGGCTCCAACCATTCCCGGTATCGAAAAGATACTGGACGTGCGCTGCGGAGTTACTATATACCGATCGGTATGGAACAGACTCTAGCCCCTCCGCCGGTCAAAGGGCGGCCCCGGGAATTCTGCACGGAGGAAGCGCTTGCCGCTGCCCTGCGCGTGTTCTGGCGCAATGGTTACGAGTGCGCCTCGATGGCCGAACTGACCGCCGAGATGGGCATTACCAAGCCCAGTCTCTACGCTGCATTCGGCAATAAGGAAGCCCTGTTTCACAAGGCGCTCGACCTCTACGAGCGTGAAAAGCTTGCCTATACCGTCGCCGCTCTCGAAGCCCCGACCGCGCGCGGCGTGGCCGAGCGCTTCATGAACGGGGCGCTCGAGATGCAGATGAGCACATGCGACCCGAAAGGGTGCATGGGCGTGATCAGCTCAGTGTCGTGCGGCGGTGCTGAATCGATCAAGGCGGATGTCGCCGCGCGCCGTGTCTCGTCCGAGGCAGCGCTGATCGCCCGCTTCGAACGCGCCAAGCAAGAGGGCGATCTGCCCGAGACGCTCGAGCCCGATGCGCTCGCCCGCTATCTCTATGCCCTGCTCCAGGGGCTGTCGGTTCAGGCCGGATCGGGCGCGACATGCGCTCAGTTGCAGCAGCTGGTCGACACCAGCCTATCGATCTGGCCGACCCGCTAAAAATAAACATACCTAGCGGTACACAAAGTGCTTGACGCACTGCGGCATAAAGTTATATACCGTTTGGTATTGAAGTTGGACTCTCCCGTGAGCCCGACGGTCGGCTAGGGAGAACCCCTGATGACGAACAACTAATTCCAGCGCGGCGGGTCTCGGCCTGTCGCACTTCACCGATTTCAGACGGCGATCGTGGGCACCGATGGGTGCTTTCGCGAGCGGCGTATCATTGCCTGATGGCCAGTGCGGCGCAGAGGACAGCTCTTCTGCGGATGGTGCTGTGCGATCTAATTCAAGGGGATTTCCAATGGCTTATCTGGACATCAATAACGTCTCGGCCGCCCCGGTCATGGGTCGCGCCGCTGAGCGCCGCCCGGCAACCGCACCGGCCAGCTTCTCGCCGATCGAATGGAGCGTGATCGCGCTGGCCAAGCGCGACAAGATCAGCAGCCTGTCCGAGCCGAGCCGCCTGTCGCGCGCGTTCGGCAGCCTGTTCGGGCTGGGCACAACATCGCATCTCGCCGAGCCCCGGCTCGAAACGCTGCGCCGCCTCGCGGTTCATGCCTGGAAGCGCGGCTATGCGCTCCCGGCGTCCGAGGTCGCGCTGTTCCTGAAGGCCGGCTTCACCATGGGCCAGGCCGAGACATTGGTTGCGAGCGTCACCGGCGGACAAGTCGGTCAGCTCGCCTGGAGGATTGCCGCATGAATATGGTCACCCCGATCGATACCGAAAACAGCACGCCGGTCCGTCCGCTGCGTGACGGCTTTTCCCGCCTGCCACGGTGGCAGCGCGGGGCACTGATCATTCTCCCTCTCGCCTTGATCGGCGCGGCCGGCGCCAGGCTCGTCGATCAATCCCCGGCAGTGGCGGCGGCTCCCCCCCTCGCCGCCGTCACTGTCGCGGCTCCATTGGTGCGGGACGTCAGCGAATGGGACGATTATGTCGGCCGCTTCGCGCCCAGCCGCACGGTCGAGATCCGGCCGCGCGTCGCGGGTGAAGTCACCGGCATCCATTTCCGCGACGGCGAGATCGTGCAGAAGGGCCAGCTGCTCTTCTCCATCGATGCGCGTCCGTTCGCGGCCGCGCTGGCCGAGGCGCGCGCCAATGCCGCCAGCGCCTCGAGCGCTCTTGTTCTCGCACGGACCGATCTCGGCCGCGCGACCAAGCTGATCGATGACGAGGCCATTTCGGCCGGCGAGATCGATTCGCTGCGCGCGCGCGTCCAGGCGGCGACCGCCGCGCTTGCCGCCGCCAATGCGCGGGTCCGGGCCCGGTCGCTCGACGTCGAATTCACTCAGGTGCGCGCACCGATCGCCGGCCGGATCTCCGATCGCCGCGTCGATGCCGGCAACCAAGTGGCCGGCGGCGAAGGCACCGGCGGCACGGTGCTGACCACGATCAACGCGCTCGACCCGATCTATTTCAGCTTCGACGGATCGGAAGCTTTGTACCTGAAGACGCAGCGTGCGCGTCAACCGGGTGCCGAGCCGGCCGCGGTCGAGATCCAGTTGCAGGATGAGAGCGAGCATCGCTGGAAGGGCAAGCTCGACTTTACCGACAATGGCCTCGACCAGCGCTCGGGCACGATCCGTGGCCGTGCGGTGCTGAGCAATCCGAACTATTTCCTGACCCCGGGGATGTTCGGCAATATGCGCCTCGCCGCCGCGGGCAGCGCCAAGGCGCTGCTGGTGCCGGACGCCGCGATCCAGACCGATCAGGTGCGCAAGGTCGTGATGACCGTCGACGCCAAGGACCAGGTCGTCGCCAAGCCGGTGACGCTCGGCCCTGTCGTGGATGGCCTGCGCATCATCCGCTCGGGCCTTGCGCCCAGCGACCGGGTGGTGATCGCCGGGATCCAGATGGCCATGCCCGGAACCAAGGTCCAGCCGCGCGCCGGCAAGATCACCGGTGAAGCGTCGGCCCCCGCGCCACAGGTATCGTTGCCGGTGGCGGGCGAGGCGACGCTCGGCGCGCGCTAAGGATCGATAGCCCTTCGTCCGCGCCGCGCCTGTCGAACCACCCCCTCGACACGCCCGGCGCGGGCGAGACCCGCTGACGGCCCGAAAACCAAATTCCTTCATCAAGGACAGTCCTTATGCGCCTCTCGCGCTTCTTCATCACGCGGCCGATCTTCGCCGCGGTGATTGCGGTCGTCATCACCCTGGTCGGGGCGATCGCCTATCTCAGCCTGCCGGTGTCGCAATATCCCGACATCGTCCCGCCGACCGTAACGGTCAGCGCGGTCTATCCCGGCGCGAGCGCCGAGACGGTCGCGGAAACCGTCGCCGCGCCAATCGAGCAGGAAATCAACGGCGTCGACAACATGCTGTACCAGTCGTCGCAATCGACCGGTGACGGCAAGCTGGTCATCACCGTCACCTTCAAGATCGGCACCGACCTGGATGCCGCTCAGGTGCTGGTGCAGAACCGCGTCGCGGTCGCCGTGCCGCGCCTGCCCGAGGATGTACAGCGCCTCGGCGTCGTCACGCGCAAGACCTCGCCCGACTTCCTGATGGTGGTCAATCTGGTCTCGCCCGACGATTCGCTCGATCGCGGCTATATCTCCAACTATGCGCTGACTCAGGTGCGCGACCGGTTGAGCCGCATCGACGGCGTCGGCGACGTGCAGCTGTTCGGCAGCCGCGACTATTCGATGCGCGTGTGGATCGACCCCGGCCGTGCCGCCGCGCTCGACCTGACCGCGGGCGAGATCGTTGCCGCACTGCGCGCGCAGAACGTCCAGGTCGCCGCCGGCACGCTGGGGCAGCCGCCCTATGCCACCGGCAATGCGTTCCAGCTCAATGTCGAGACGCAAGGCCGCCTGACTGATCCCAAGCAGTTCGCCGATGTGGTGATCCGCACCGACGCCGATGGCCGCCAGGTCAAGGTATCGGACGTCGCCCGGGTCGAACTCGGCGCGCAGGATTATGGCTCCAACACCTATCTCAGCGGCAAGCCGACCGTGATCGTCGCCGTGTTCCAGCGCCCCGGATCGAACGCGCTGGCCGCGGCCGAAGGCGTCAACGCGGCGATGAAGGACATGTCGGCCCGTTTCCCCAAGGGCCTTGCCTATAGCGTCATCTACAACCCGACCGAGTTCATCTCGCAGTCGATCGACGCAGTGAAGGACACGTTGTTTGAGGCAATCCTGCTGGTCGTGCTCGTCATCCTGGTCTTCCTGCAGAAATGGCGTGCGGCGATCATCCCGGTGGTCGCGATCCCGGTCTCGCTGATCGGCACCTTCGCGGTGCTGGCCGCGATGGGCTATTCGCTCAACAACCTGTCGCTGTTCGGCCTGGTGCTGGCGATCGGCGTGGTGGTCGATGACGCGATCGTCGTGGTCGAGAATGTCGAGCGCAACCTGGAGCATGGCCTGTCGCCACTGGAGGCGGCGCGCAAGTCGATGGACGAAGTGTCCGGCGCACTGGTCGCGATCGTGCTGGTGCTGATCGCGGTGTTCATCCCGACCGTGTTCCTCACCGGCCTGTCGGGCGCGTTCTACCGCCAGTTCGCGGTGACCATCTCTACCGCGACGGTGATCTCGCTGATCCTCTCGCTCACTTTGTCCCCGGCGCTTGCCGCAATCCTGCTCAAGCCCAATGCGCAGCAGGGCGAGGGCAACCGCTTCACGCGGCTGCTGCGTCGCGCCGCCAACGCCTTCAACCGCGGGTTCGAGCGGCTGAGCATTGGCTATGCCGCCCTCACCCGGCGGCTGGTGTCGGCGCCGAAGAAGATGATGACCGCCTATGCCGCGCTGATCGCGATCACGGCAGGCGTGTTCTGGGCGACGCCGACCGGCTTCATCCCGGCACAGGATCAGGGTTACTTCCTGACCGTCATCCAGCTGCCGCCCGGTTCCTCGGTCGAACGCACCGACGCGGTGATGCGCAAGGTTGCCGCGCGCATCCTGCCCGGTGCCGGCATCAAGGGCGCGGTGATGCTCGCTGGGTTCGACGGGCCGTCGCAGACGCTCGCGCCGAATGCCGCCGCCGCATACTTCCCGCTCAAGAGCTTCGAGGAGCGCAAGAAGCTTGGCGTCAGCTTCCCCGAGATCATGGCCCAGGCGCAAAAGGCGACCGCGGACATCACCGAAGCGCGGCTGATGATCGTGCCGCCGCCCCTGATCCAGGGCATCGGTTCGGCCGGCGGCTATCGCCTGATGGTCAAGGACCAGGAAGGGCGCGGCTATGATCAGCTGGCCAAGACATCGACTGACCTGATCGGCAAGGCCAACACCACCAAGGGGCTGAACCAGGTCTATACCTTCTTCGAAACCGCCACCCCGCGCGTGTTCGCCGATGTCGACCGGACCAAGGCCAATATGCTCGGCGTGCCGCCGGAGCGGGTGTTCGAGGCGCTGCAGGTCTATCTCGGTTCCGCGTTCGTCAACGACTTCAACCTGCTCGGCCGCACCTATCGCGTCACCGCACAGGCCGATGCACCGTTCCGCAACACGACCGCCGATATCGCCAATCTGAAGACGCGGTCCAATTCGGGCCAGATGGTGCCGATCGGGTCGGTCTCGACCTTCAAGGACAAGACCGGGCCGTACCGCGTGGTGCGGTACAACCTGGCCCCCGCGGTCGAGGTCGATGGCGACACCGCGCCGGGCTATTCTTCGGGCCAGTCGCTGGTCGCGATGGAGAAGCTCGCCGACTCCACCTTGTCCAGCGGTTACAGCCATGAATGGACCGGCATCGCCTATCAGCAAAAGGCGGCGGGCAGCACCGCTGGCCTGGTCTTCCTGATGGCCGTGGTGTTCGTCTTCCTCGTCCTCGCGGCGCAGTATGAGAGCATCACTTTGCCGCTGGCGATCGTCTTGATCGTGCCGATGTGTCTGCTCGCGGCAATGGCCGGGGTGAACCTGCGCGGGATGGACAATAACGTCCTGACCCAGATCGGCCTGGTGGTGCTGATTGCGCTGGCTGCGAAGAACGCGATCCTGGTGGTCGAGTTCGCCAAGCAGGCCGAGGACCAGGACGGACTGTCGCCGATCGAAGCGGCAGTGCGTGCGGCCAAGGACCGGTTGCGGCCGATCCTGATGACCAGCTTTGCCTTCATCCTCGGCACGGTGCCGCTGGTGACGGCAAGCGGCGCGGGCGCCGAGCTCCGCCAGGCGCTGGGCACCGCGGTGTTCTTCGGCATGATCGGGGTGACTGGCTTCGGCCTGCTCTTCACGCCGACCTTCTATGTGGTTTGCCGGGCACTGGCCTTGCGGCTTGGCCGCAAGCGCCGGAACGGTTTGGCCTCGGGAAATCAGTCCTCCGAAGGCTCGGCACCCACACTTCAGCCCGCCGAATAGGAGCGGCAGATATGAAACAGATACTCTTCGCAACGCTGTCATCGCTGGCACTTGCCGCCTGCGCCGCCGGCCCCAACTATGTCGCGCCGATCCCCGCTCCCAAGGCGGCGGCCCCGTTCATCGGCGCGACCAACCCCGCCTTCACCACGGCGGCCGCCGACGATCACTGGTGGCGGCTGTACCGCGACCCGGTGCTTGACGGCCTGGTCGCCGACGCACTGGCGGCCAATACCGACATCCGCGTCGCGGTGGCGCGGCTCGACAAGGCGCGCGCCTCGCTGCGCGGCGTCCGGTCGGACCGGCTGCCCCAGACCAGCATCGGCGCGAGCGGCACTTATGGCCGGTCGCCCGAGACTCAGCGCCTGCCCGGCAGTGCCGCTGAAGACAGCGCGTTCGATGTCGGCCTGAGCGTTTCGTACGAGCTCGACCTGTCGGGCCGGGTCAAGCGCAACATCGAAGCGGCGCGCGGCGATGTCGCGGCGGCCGACGCCGATGCCGACGCGGTGCGCGTCTCGGTCGTCTCCGCCACCACCCGCGCCTATGTCGACGCCGCCTCCTCGGCCGAACGGCTCGCGGTGGCGAAGCGCATCGTCGAACTGCTCGACAAGTCGGCCGGCCTGACCGGCAAGCGAGTCGAGGCGGGCCGTGCGGCCAAGCTCGACCTGGTGCGCATCACCACCTTGCGCGACCAGCGCGCCGCCCTTGTCCCGTCGATCGAGGCCGACCGGCAGGCTGCCCTGTTCCGCCTTGCCACGCTGACCGGACGCACGCCGCAGGACCTGCCGGCGGCCGCGGCCGAGCGCACCACCACCCCGACGCTCGACCAGGCGATCCCGGTCGGTGACGGCGCGGCCCTGCTCGCGCGGCGTCCCGACATCCGTGCAGCGGAGCGCCGGCTCGCCGCCTCGACCGCGCGGATCGGCGTCGCCACGGCGGAACTCTATCCGCAGATCTCGCTTGGCGGATCGATCGGGTCGACCGCGACGAGCATCGGCGACATGTTCACCGGCGGGGCGCTGCGCTGGTTGCTCGGCCCGCTGATCAGCTGGTCCTTCCCCAACCAGGAAGCCGCACGCGCCCGCATCGCGGCGAGCGAAGCGGACAGCCGCGGGGCGCTGGCCGAGTTCGACGGCACGGTGCTGCGCTCGCTTGAGGAAACCGAGAACGCCCTGTCGAGCTATGCCCGCGAGATCGAGCGCAACGCAGCCTTGCGATCGGCGCGCGACGGCGCCGAAGCGGCAATGCGCATCACCCGCGCCCGCCAGCGCGCCGGGCAGATCGACTTTCTCGATGTGCTCGATTCCGAGCGCACCTTTGCCGACACCCAGGCGGATCTCGCGGCGTCGAGCGCGCGCATCGCCAGCGCGCAGATCGACCTGTTCCGCTCGCTTGGCGGCGGATGGGACAAGGCCGATGTCGCGGCGGCCGCCGCGGTGAAGGCGGGCGGCAGCAAGGGCCGCTGAGGCCGGGCAGGCCCGCCGCGTCTCACGCGCCGGGCGCCTTTTGAATCGGGCGCCGGATGCGCCCAACAGAGCGGCATTTTCCCGCAGGATTTCCCGCAGCTGCGGGACGTGCTGCGGGAAAATGCTTTTTTGGGCGTTCTGCGGGAATCTGCGGGAATTCCTGCGGGAATTTTGATGGAGCCGAACGGGAATTTTGCGGAGGCTCTGCGGGAAAATCGGGAAATGTCCGGGGTGCCATGATCTGCTCGTCTTTCGGTGCTGCGCGACTCTAATTTCGTCGGAAAGCATGACAGGAACGGCAGGGCGGTTGAATCAGCGGAACCCCCGCCCGGCCCATGCGTCGAAGTGGGGACGCAATCGAGCAGGAGCAGGACAATGCTCACCGACCGCGACCCGCAAGAGCCGCCGCCGGACGAGCGGTGCGGCGATGATTTCAGGACGATCGACCGGCGCGTCGCGATCGCCCGCGGCGGGATCGCCCTGGCGGGCCTCGTCCTCCTCTCCGCCTGCAAGAAGGAGCTTGCCATGCCGACCAAGCCGACCATCGCGCGAATCTGGCCCGGGCGCACCCGGCGCGACGTTGCCGACCGGTACGAGCCCTATCTGCGCGCCGAGGGCATCCCGCCGCTGGAGAAGACCGCGCTTGGCGTCCAGCTGTTCCGTGAGGATCGCGAGGACGAAACCTGGTTCGTGACCATCTCCTATTGGGCGGACATGCAGGCAATGACCGCCTTTACCAAGGGCGATCCGACCAAGGTGCATCATCTGGACCGCGACAAGGAGTTCCTGATCGAGCTGCCCGAGCGGATCGAGATTCTGCGCATCCTGGAGGATCGGCAGGGGTTGCGGTGAGCCCGGTGCGGGATGCGCGCCACATCGATCCGGCCATATGCCATGAAGAGGAGAGCAGGATGACCGTTCCCGTGCAGCATCGCCGGACGACCGTCGGCGGCGTGGACATCTTCTATCGCGAGGCCGGCCCCGCCGATGCGCCGGTCGTGCTGCTCCCGCATGGCTATCCCTGTTCGTCGTTCGAGTTCCGCAACTACATGGCGCAGCTGGGCGATCGCTGGCGCTTGCTCGCGCCGGATTTTCCGGGCGCCGGGTACAGCGCGACGCCGGACAGCTTCGCCTATGATTTTGACGGGTTCGCGACCTTTCTCGGCCAGTTTGCCGATGCGCTGGGGGTGGGACGCTTCGCGCTGTATCTGCACGATTTCGGATCGCAGATCGGGCTGAGGCTGGCGTTGCGCGATCCGGCGCGGATCGCCGCGCTGATCATCCAGAATGGCGACATTTACGAGGATGTGCTCGGCCCCAAATATGCCGGTTTGAAACAGATCTGGACGCTGGACCGTGAAGCGGGTGTGGCGAAGTTGCTCGAAACGATTACCGCCGAGCATTTCCGCGACGAATTCCTCAACGATGTGCGGCCCGAACTGGCCACGCGCATCCCGCCCGATCTGTGGGAATTGCACTGGCCGCTGATGACGGCGCAGCGGCGCGAGATTGCGGCGCGCATCATCTACGACCTGAAGGACAATGTGGCGTGGTTTGCGCGCTATCAGGCCTATCTGCGCGAGCACCGGCCGCCGGCGCTAATCCTGTGGGGACCCCAGGACGGCTATATGCCGGAGGCGTCGGGTCGCGCGTATCTGCGCGACCTGCCCGAGGCGGAGCTGCACATGCTGGATGGCGGGCACTGGCTGCTGGAGACGAACCTGGTCGAGGCGGTCGAGCTGACCGAAGACTTTCTGGAGCGAGTCTTTCGAAACGCCGATCGGGCTTAGACGCATGGGGAGCAACGAGACGCCCGTACCTGCCGACCCTGTCGATAATGTCGACCTGCACCGCGCCCGATGCCGCGGCTTACGGCAGCGCCGCAGCAATGCTGTTTTCGACAATCAGAAAGAGCGCGCCGGTTGCAGTCCGGCAAGGAATGATATGCCCGATCCTGTGCGATGGTTGAATCGTTGCCGGCGCCGTGGCCGAGGAGAGCAGGCCGCGGGCTGCGGGAGATATGGGACACCGGATGTGCCATATCTTGTCCCGCGGACGCCTGGCACGATTCCCATATAATTCGTTATATATCAGATAGTTAATCTTATATTCAGTCTCAGAGCGGGTCATGCTTATCCCGTCGGACATACCACCCTTTATTGCTTTCCCGGCGCAGTCCGGGGCCCAGTTGGAAAGGTCGAAGTACCGAAGCGCGGCAGCAGTTACCGCCTGTTTCCCGACTGGGCCCCGGCCTGCGCCATCTTATCTTTGCTCGCGGGGGATAAGCACCGAACATCGTCCGGAGTGACGGCATGGCGGGCGACGAGCCCCCACAAAAACGATTGCCGATCCGACCCTACCCGCCCCAGCTCTCGCCCCACAGCCGCATCAGATTCGCCCCGAGCAGCTTCTCGATCCGCGCCGCTTTCCAGCCGCGCGCCGCGAGATCGTCGGCGAGCATGCGGAAGCGCATCGGGCTGTTGTAATCCGCGACATAGTTGAACACGTCCGGCCCTTCGCCGGGCGCGGCGATGCCCTGGGCGGTGCGTTGTTCGTAGAATTTGCGCTGCTCGGCGCGTGCCTTGTCGTCGATCACCAGCGCGCTGGAGCCGCCATCGGTGCCGATCGAGACATGATCCTCGCCGCAGACATTCACGGCATGCTCGAAATGGCGGATCAGGTCGTCGCGCGTCGGTTTGCCCGAGGGCACCAGGAACGGCATGTAGTAGATGCCGACCACCCCGCCCTTGTCGGCCGCCGCCTTCATTTCCGCATCATAGACGTTGCGCGGATTGTCATGCAGGTCGCGGCAGCCGGTATGGCTGATCGTCATCGGCCGCGTCGACGCGGCGATCGCCTCGGCGATGGTCTCGCGGCCCAGCGCCGAGATGCCGCCATTGCCGCGTTCGAGCGCCCCGTCGCCGGACAGGTTGCGGCGGTTATAGGTCAGCTGGATGATGCGCACGCCCAGGTTCTTGAACAGCGTGATGCGGTCAAGCTGCGTGCCGATCGCACTGGTGTCCTGAAAGCCGAACACCAGGGCGACCTTGCCGTCGCGCTTGGCAGCGACGATGTCGGCAGCGCGCGTCGCCTTGACCAGCAACTCGGCATTGTCGGCGATCAGCTGATCATTGTCGGCGATGCCGGCCACGGCCTTTTCGAACGCATCGGGAAGGTTGCCGGGATCACTGACCGTCACGTTGAACGCGGTGGTGCCGGAGCGTAGCAGCTCGACCCGGCCCCGCGCGGAAAAGCGCGTCTGCCCCTCGACGGAATCGGGATCCGACGGCCCGCCCAGCCCATCGATGACGATCGCCTTGCGCCATGCCTCTTCGGGATAGCCGGCGGCGAAGGCGATCGACGGTGTGAGGGCGAGCGGGCTTGCGGCGATCAGTTGCAGCGCGGTGCGGCGGTTCATGGCGGGTCCCCCTTTTTTGGGGAGAGTGCCTGTGTGGGGTTGAGGGGGCAAGGTGCGAAACGACGCGAAAGCGGACGACCGGCGATTTCCTGACGCCTATCCCTTCACCGAGGAGGAAAGCCCAAGACTGGCGCTCATGTTGACAAGTTCGGCCAATGATCGTGCGTGCATCTTTTCCATCACCCGGCCGCGGTGTTTCTTCACGGTAATCTCGGTGATGCCAAGGTCGCCGCCCACCTGTTTGTTCATACGGCCCGAGACAACTCCGGCCATGACCTGGCGCTCGCGGGGACTGAGATCCGCATAGCAGTTGCGGAGCGCTTGCAAGGCCGCCTGATCACCGACAGCCGCCCGGCTACGCTCCAGCGCCGCGCTAATGGCATCCAGCATAACCTGCTCGCCGAAAGGTTTGGTCAGAAACTCCACCGCACCGGCTTTCATCGCCCGCACGGACATCGGTATATCGCCGAAGCCGGTGATGAAGATGATCGGCATGTCGCCCCGCTCGCCAGCGATAGCCATCTGAAGATCGAGGCCGTTAAGGCCCGGCAGGTTGACGTCGAGGACGAGACAGTTTGCGCCGGTCGCCGGCGGGCATGCCAGAAATAGATCGGCCGATTCGAACGTGCGCGCACGCCAGCCGGCCACCTCGATCAAGGTCTCGAGCGCCTCGCGCACGAATTCGTCGTCATCGACCACGAACACGGTCGGCGTGTCATCTGGCAGGACTGATTTTGTTGCCATGATAAGGGGCCATTGTTGGCGATCTGCGACGGAGGTCAATTGCATAGCACATCCTTGCCGGAAGCAAGCGCATCATGGACCGCTTCGATCATCGCGGTCTCGGTGAAAGGCTTCTTCAAAAAAGCCACGGCGCCTCGCCGCAATAATTTCGACCCCAGGGCCTCGTCGGAATCGGCGGTGATGAAGACGATGGGGATGTCGAGGTGGCGCGTAGCAAGCTCCAGCTGCAGTTCGGGGCCAGTCATGCCGGGCATGGTCACGTCGAGCACCAGGCATCCGGTGCGATCGAGGCTTTCCGACGCGAGAAACTCGGCGGCCGAGGAGAAGGGCTGGGCCTCCAGACCGAACGATCTCAGCAAATCGGGCAAGGCCTCGCGGACGAATTCATCATCATCCACGACCGACACAAGTTTACGCTTTGCCATCATGCATCCTTCGAGACTGCTTCGGCGCCCGCGACGTCGCAGGGAATCGAGCACGAAAATGTCGCACCGGGTCCATCCGCATTGGACGCTGCCCAGAGCCGTCCCCCATGGCTTTGAATGATCGACTGGCTGATCGAGAGCCCGACGCCCATGCCCTCGCTTTTGGTGGTGTAGAAAGTGTCGAACAGTCGATCGAAATTCTCAGGTGCGATCCCGCTGCCCGCGTCCCGAACCGAGAGACGGATCTGACCTGACTCGCCTGGGGCCGTCTTAATCCGGAGAGTCCGCGGCCTGCCGTCGACCGTGAGCATTGCGTCCCTGGCATTGAGGACCAGATTCAGAATGACCTGCTGGAGCTGGATACGATCACCGCGAACGCTCGGCAGAGCGTGAGCGAAATCGGCTTGTACATCGACCCGGGCGCTCCGCAGCTCGCTTGAAGATAGGGCGAGAACTTCTGCTGCCGCCTCATTCAGATCCACCGCTTCAGCCGCCGGTTCCTTCCGGACGAACATGGCCCTGAGTCGAGAAATCACCTCGGACGCGCGATTGGCGTCGCGAATGGTGCGCTGTGCCGTGGTTTGGGCAAGGTCCAGGTTCGGGGGATCGGACGCCAGCATGCGCAGGCAGGTGCTGGCGTTGGTGACGAGGGAGGTAAGCGGCTGATTGACCTCGTGGGCGATCGACGCGGTCAACGCGCTCAAGGTCGCGACACGCGCCACATGAGCAAGTTCGGCGCGCGCCTTGTTCAACGCTTCCTCGGCGACCTTGCGCTCCGTCACGTCCTGAACGGCGCCAATGATCACGGGTCGCTCGGCGGCGTGCTCGATGCGGTGTCCCACAGCATGCAGATGCTTCAGCACACCGCTGGCCGTCACGATCCGATAGGGCAGATCGACGTCCACCCCGGCTGCGGCACCCTCAAGCGTGGCCGCGAACGCTGGCAAGTCCGCCGGATGGACGAACTGTGCCACCAAATCCGTGGTGATGGTGGTTGCCGGGTCCAACTCGAAGATACGACAGAGTTCCTCGGACCAGAGAAGCTCGCCCCTGTCGAAATCCCAGGTGAAGCTGCCGGTCTGGCTCAGCCGCTGCGCTTCGGACAAATGGACGTAAGCGCGCCGAAGGTCTGTGTCGTCCGATTGACGGCTGGGTTGAATCTCCATTCCGGTCCTCGTGGTGGCTTCAGCGTGACACAATGCAATCGTCGAGCGGCTTCCGTCGATGGTCCATAGGTATCCCTCGCCGAATGACGCGGCGCTTGCACCTCCGATGGATGCTCGCGCGGACGCACAGAATTGCTGTGCGAGCCCCGGAGCACTGACTTACATTTTATCCTCAAGGCGATCGTGGAGGGCGGAGCGGACGAAACTTGCAATCTGTTTATGGTCCCTTGGTATACTCGCTGCGATTTTCTCAAAGAGGACAGTATACTTAGGTGTGCAGCACCCTTTGGTACCATTTTTTTCGGACATTATTTAACGGAAGATGCTCCTCGTCAGTCGAACAACTCGCTGACCAGCGCCAAGGCGCAAAGGAGAACTGCCATGATTTCGCAATCTTCCAACAATATTTCGCAAGAAATTTCTGCTCCCTTCAGCAACGACGGCGTCGCCGTTCGTCCTTTTCGAGTCGATGTGCCCGAATCCGAACTTGCCGACCTGCGGCAACGCCTGGCGAACGCACGGCTTCCCGAAAAGGAAACCGTCGCCGACTTCAGTCAGGGTGTGCCGCTCAAGACCATCGAGCAGGTTCTTGCCTATTGGCGGGATCGCTATGACTGGCGGAAAGTCGAAAGCCGGCTGAACAGCTATCCACAGTTCATCACCGAGATCGACGGGCTGGACATTCACTTCATCCATGTGCGGTCCAAGCACGAAAACGCCCTGCCGGTGATCGTGACGCACGGATGGCCCGGCTCGATCCTCGAGCAGTTGAAGATCATCGATCCGTTGATCAACCCGACGGCCCATGGCGGCAAGGCTGAGGACGCGTTCCACGTCGTGATCCCGTCGATGCCCGGCTATGGTTTCTCGGGCAAGCCGACGTCGACGGGCTGGGGTCCGGAGCGGATCGCCGGTGCCTGGACCACATTGATGCGGCGCCTCGGCTACAAGAAGTTCGTGGCACAGGGCGGCGACTGGGGCGCTGTGGTCACCGATTTCATTGGGGTTCAGGCGCCGTCCGAACTGCTTGGCATTCACACGAACATGCCCGGCGCAATTCCACCGGAGATCGACTCGGCATCGGCCTCCGGCGCGCCTGCACCGGCCGGTTTGTCAGAGGAGGAGAGGGTCGCCTATGAACGGCTGGTCTTCCTCTACAAGCATGTTTCCTACGCCATCTGGATGGGGGATCGACCGCAATCATCGGCCGCTTTGGCGGACTCTCCGATCGGTCTTGCGACCTTCCTG